>NZ_ANMO01000255.1 GCF_000338295.1 Rhodopirellula europaea 6C | reverse complement strand
TGTTGGATGCCGGCGCCGACACGATTGACATCAAGGTTGGTCAGGATAATTCGCCAGGCATGGCGGAGATTCGTGGCAAGTCTGGTCGCTGGGGCGGGAACGTTGGTTACCGGTGGCGATGGCGATGACATTTTCATCATCGAACCGAGCGTTGGCACAGAGTTCACGGTCGAGGGTGATCTAAATGTCGGCACTGACCTGGGTGACTTTGACACGCTCAGTGTCGATGTGGATGCTGCGGAAGCCACAATTACTTCTGCATCGCTGACTCCTGAGTCTGGTGTTTATGAATTCGCCGGTGCATTCCAGAACATCACCTACGGCGACATCGAATCGCTCGACGGATTGCCTCCGACAGAAATTGAAGATGCTGACGCCGCCAGCAACGGTTCGGCACCGGACTTCAATGGCGAAGTGACCGAAGGCTCTGCCGTGAACGACGACTATGTCGGTCTGCAAGCCGAATCAGAAGCTCGCGATGGCAGCGACATTACCTATAGCTTGGATGACAACGCAGGCGGTCGATTCAAGATCGTCAACGATGACACCGCCGGTGTCCCTAACGCCGACGATGGAAAAATCCAGGTGGCTGATGCATCGCTGATTGATTTTGAAACATCAGGCGGATTGTACGACATTACGATTCGGGCCACGGATGAATCGGGATTGTTCACGACAAAGACGTTTACGATCAAAGTCAACAATGCGGCTCCAACGGCCGTGAACGATGCGTTTACGACCTTTGAGAACTCGTTGATCTCCGGTGCCAATGTGCTGTTGGCGAATCCATCGACTACACCTGATTTGGACAGTGATCCCAACGGTGGTCCGTTGACGGTGACAAGTGTCGGTGGCGTGGCAGCCAATGTGGGCTTAGCGGTTGCCGGTTCCAGCGGTGGTACGTTCCGAATTTTTGCCAACGGCAACATTGCATTCGATCCGGGCATGGACTTTGACGATCTGGCTCAGGGAGCAAGCGAAGATACGACTGTCACCTATACAATCAGTGATGGAAATCTGACTTCGACTGCTGCGGTCACCGTCACTGTGCTGGGGCTAAATGATGCACCGACGCTGATCCCGGCTTCGTTCAATGTCGCCGAGAATGCAGCCGGAAATACCATCGTCGGTAATATCGGAACGTCGGTCGCGGATGGTTTGGCTGAGACAATTGATCCCGATAGCACCGTGTTTACTTACAACATTGTTGGCGGTGACGGCTTTGGTACACCCGCGTTCGCCATCGATAGCGATGGTGAAATCACGGTATCCAATCCGAGCGTTCTCGACGCCGATGTTCAGAACAACTACACGTTGATCGTGAGTGTGACGGACGATCAGTCGGCGACCGCGTATGGCCTTGTGTTCATCTCGGTCAATCCGACCAACGATGCACCGATTGTCAATGACGACTTCATCACCACTGGGGAAGATACCGCAGTTTCCTTTAGTGTGCTCGGAAACGACAGCGATCCTGAATTCGATTCGTTGACCTTGGCCAGCGTCACGATCAACGGTGGCACGCCGATCACCGATTTCAGTACGGCGATCACGGTCACGGACGGCACCACGACGTTCGGTTCGTTAATGGCCGACACCAACGGTTCGATGGTCTTCACGCCTGCAACGAACTACCACGGCCCTGTCAGCTTTGATTACACCACCACCGACGGAACCACTCCGGTCACCGGCTCAGTGAACATCAACGTGCTGTCGGTCAACGATGCTCCGGTTGCAACGGATGACATCATCGCTGCGGTTGATGAAGACAACGACGCCCTGGGCAACGTGTTGACCAACGACACGGACCTAGAAACCGCGACGACTAATTTGACCGCCAGCGTTTTGAACGGCCCAGCCAACGGCACGGTTCAACTCGCTTCAAATGGCACCTTTACCTACACGCCCAACGAAGATTGGAGCGGGATAGATAGCTTCACTTACCAGGTCACCGACGCCGATGGCGGAACGGACATTGGTGTCGTC
>NZ_ANMO01000254.1 GCF_000338295.1 Rhodopirellula europaea 6C | reverse complement strand
GAATTGTCGATCGTCCGCTCGAAGGACGACGATATTCATCGCATCCCTATCGTTTGATTTGTCAATGTTCAGCTGATCTCGCAGGTCAACCAACGGAAGAAGTCGTCCTCTTAACCGGTACACTGGCGCCGATTGAATCCATTCAATATTTTTCTCCAATGCTTCGCCATCGAGCCGCAAGAGTTCCTGCAAGTTGACCTGAGGAATTGCATAGCGAGCGTTGTCGCATGTGACGATCAACGCCGGGATGATTGCGAGCGTTAAAGGGATCTTGATTTTGATGGTGGTTCCGACGCCTAGTTCGCTTTGCAGGTCAACCGTCCCACCAATTTTTTCGATGTTGGTCTTCACCACGTCCATGCCGACTCCGCGTCCCGAAACGTTCGACACTTTTGCGGCGGTTGAGAAACCTGGCAGGAAGATCAGGTTGCCAACGTCGCGGTCACACAGCTTTGAAAGCTGGTCTTGATTAAGCAGACCCTTTTCAAGAGCCTTCGCTTTAATGAGTTCGGGATTGATACCACCTCCGTCATCGCTGATCTCGATGTTGACCTGACCACCTTCATGGTAGGCTCGGAGTGTGAGACAACCTTCATCTGGTTTGCCGTTCTTTCGACGCGTCTCTGCGTTTTCGATTCCATGGTCCACCGTATTGCGGACGATGTGAGTGAGCGGATCTTTGATTGCTTCGATGATGGTTTTATCCAGTTCGGTATCCTTGCCTTCCATCTCGATGCGAACTTGTTTGTTGCAGATTCCGGCGAGGTCTCGAACCAGACGCGGAAACTTGCTCCAAACGTTTCCGATGGGTTGCATCCGTGTCTTCATGACACTTTCTTGCAGCTCGCTCGTTATCAAGTTCAGCCGTTGTGATGTCTTTTGAAAGATCGGGTCAGCATGGTCGTTTGCGAATTGCATGATTTGGTTCCGAGCCAAAACCAATTCACCAACGCAAGTCATCAAGTTTTCAAGGAGGGCAACATCAACGCGGATGGTGCTTTCTGCCGCAGACGTGTCGGGATGGGCGACGTTCGGTTTGGCAGCGGCTGGCGACACGGAAATGGGTTGGCTGGGCGGGGGGGCTGTGTCTGTCGCTTTGCTCACGGGAGTGGTTGCTTCCGTGCTGCAATCCGACGATTTCGCATGCGCAGGTGGAGCCGGTTCAGCCTTCGCCTTTGGCTTGGTAGTCTTTCGAGGTGTTGCTGCTTTGGTGCTGGTGGCTCGCGCGGTTCGTTTGGTGGATGTTTTGGTCGTTCGTCCTCGGCCAGATTTCTTGGGCGTCGTCTTTTTGGCGGGAGCTTTCGGAGTAACGGTCGACTTCGCGGGAGCCTCAGTGGACTCGGGTAGAAGGATCTCGTGCAGTTTGGTGAGCGACTCCGCGAGGGCTTCGCTTTCACAGTCTGACTCCGCGCCAGTTTGCTCAATCGACGCCAGTAAATCCCTGACCTTGTCGACGGTGAGAAGGAGTGCACTGGCGATTTCTGGGCCCATCATCAATTTGCCCGCACGCACATCTCCGAGCAGAGTTTCAGCGACGTGAGACAACTTTTCCAGTTTCGCGAATCCGAGGAAACCGGCGGTTCCCTTGATTGTGTGGATGCTTCGGAAGACACCGTTGACCAACATTTCCGAGGTTGGATCTTCTTCCAATGACATCAAGTCTCGCTCGAGTTGCTCCAAGTTGTCGTGACTCTCGATTAAGAATTCTCGCAACGCTTCGCCAGAGAGGCCTTCATTGGCGACTGGTTGAGTAGCCTCGACTTGGGCGATTGGTTCAGGAATAGCAGATGCGACTTCTGCAGCAGTTTCTCCGTTCAAGATGCGTTCAAGAGCATCCAAGTGGTCGGTGATGTCTTGTTCGTTGGAGGTGTATACATCGGCCAAAAGGCCCTTGAGCCGATCGGTTGCCTTCAGGAGGGTGTCAATTACAACTGGTGTGGGGCGAAGTTCGTTCGCTCGAAGTTTGTCGAGAATTTCTTCTTCTCGATGGGCCAGTCCTTGCAGGACATCGAGGCCGAGGAAGCCCGCCGCACCTTTGATCGAATGCACCGCACGAAAGACGGTGTTGACCAATGCGATGTCCATCGAGTCGCCCTGCGACTCCAAGGACAGCAACTGATTTTCAACATCAGAGAGATGCTCCTGCGACTCAATGACAAATTCATTGATTAGCTCTGCGTCTTCGTTATTCACGGTACTGATTTGATCCTGGTAGATGTGTCAGTGGACTAATCGGAAAGATCAGTCGATGCTGGAGATCCGGAGCTTGTTGTGGAGAAGCGTGGCATCAGCTATGTAGCCTGCGAAAGCGGTATGGGTCGGGAAGAATATTGCGAATCGCGAGCTGTGAACGATTTCGTAGATAGTTTTGTTCAGGTTATGAGCACGACGACCAATTGCTCTGATTTGGGACGAATTCGAGACTGATCAAAACGAGCAAATACCAGGCAAAAACAGTGTTCACATACCGCACACCCTGTGTGTTCACAGTGAGCGTTTTTATGTTTGTTTTGTGCGTTGCTGGGGCTGGAATCGCGAGTTCAAGCCGTGGGCTAGTCGCGATCGAACCTGTGTCGAGGAACGACGAGAAACCGCTGCGTTCTGTCGCAGAAGTCGAAGTCGAGGTGGGCTGAAGAAGAGGCGTCGTGATCGACGCTCAAACGTTTTTGCGTCGTCTACTGCAGACGCATGAACCATCAATCACTCGATGGTGTGTCATGGAAATGAAGATCAAAGCGTGGGTAGATCAGAAATCGCTATCGCCACCCGCTTCTTGACGATCTCTATGTCATCGAATGTTCGTCCAGGCGAGATAGGTTCTTTGAGTCTATTCACGCTTGTTTAGCCACCGAAGACTTAGGGCGAGTGTTTGAGTTTGGGATGAGCCAAAACAAACCGCATTTGGTCGATGGAAGGAGGTTTGACCAAATGCTCGTCGAAGCCAGCAGCTTCGCTTTTCAAACGATCTTGATCCTGTCCATAGCCGGTCAGGGCGACCATCAAGATGTCATCGAACCGTGATTCTTCCCGGATCGCAGAGGCGACTTCGTATCCGTTCAATCCTGGCAGTCCGATGTCCAACAGGACGATCTCAGGATGGACTTTGCGAATCAGTTTCAGTGCTGCTTCGCCATCGTTGGCGGTGTGAACCTCGTGAGCACCAAGTTTTTCAAACAGTTTCGAGAGAAGTAAGACCGCGCCCCGATTGTCATCAATCACCGCGATTCGGCGAGCTTGTCCATCACTTTGCCGTTTCAACGGAGCGTCTTGCCTGGGTACGGTCGACGAGGCGATTGGAAGTTCGATGTGAAAACTGGTGCCTTTGCCAAGCCCGTCGCTTTCGGCATGAATGTTGCCGCCGTGCATCTCAAGCAGTTGTTTGACGAGGGTCAGACCGATGCCAAGGCCGCCCTTGGAACGGTCGAGCGAACGATCGGATTGGGCAAATAGATCAAAGACTTTTGGTAGGAACTCCTGGTCGATTCCAATCCCTTCGTCTTGGATCTGAATGAGCAACGAGTCATTCTTCACGCAGGCGGATAACTCGATTGTCCCGCTTCCGTCCATGTACTTCGTCGCATTGCTGAGAAGGTTTTCGAGCACTTGGACGATGCGAATCGGATCCGCTTCCAACCAAATTGTTTCTTCCGGCAGGGTTGTCGTGAGCGAATGCCCGTGAGATGCAATCGTATCTTGGACCGCATCGATTGCCTTTTGAACTGTCGATTGAAACTCGATGCGTTCTTTGCGAAGTTCGACTTTGCCACGCATAATTCGCGAAACATCGAGAAGATCATCGACCAACCGAACGACGTGGGTTACCTGTTCCTGCATCACTCGAACAACATCGCGGTGTTCGTCGTCATCTGCGAGGGCGAGGAGGTCCAATCCACTTCGAATTGGAGCTAAGGGATTACGCAACTCATGAGCAAGCATGGCTAGAAATTCGTCCTTGCGACGATCGGCGTCATGGAGCAATTGCTGTGTCTCGCGCAATTCGTTGATGTCAGTGTTGGTTCCAAACCAACGCACGATGCTGCCTTGTTCATCACGGATTGGTACGGCGCGGGATAGGAACCAACGGTATTGCCCGTCTTTTCCTCTGAGTGGGAAAGTGTCTTCCCAAACCTCTCCGGCGGCTGCGGCTCGCTGGATCCTGTCGACCACTCGATCGACGTGATCGGGATGGTGGACCTTTCGCCATCCCCAAGCTTGCATTTCTTCGAAAGTGCAGCCGGTGTATTCGTACCAGCGTTGGTTGTACCAATTGCATTCGCCAAGATTGCAACAGGTCCATGCCAGTTGCGACATGTTGTCGGCGAGCATTCGGAAACGAACCTCGCTCTCTCGCAAAGCGTCCGCGGCTTGTTGTAGCCGGGTGGAATCGAAGAAATAGCACACTAAGCCGTAGCTACCGTCGGCCAATGTGATGCGATTGACTTGCCATTCGTAAGATTCCGTTTCACCCAGGTCTTTGCGTTTTTCGGTCAGTCCGGGCGAAATGTACGGTTCGCCGGATGCCAACGTTTGCCGGAAAATTCGCACCGCTTCATTCGCGAATCCGGAAGGCCAGATCGTGTGCATGACTTCCTCGAAATCGCGACCGATGACGGGTTGGACGTTCTGAAATGCCGGACCCGCTCCCAAGCTCACTTGTGCGATTTTGAAGTCGCCGTCGACCAAGTAGATTCCCAACGGGGATTGCTCGATCACGGTCAAAAGCGTTTGGGTGGCACGATGCTGATACTCTTCGATCTGTTTTTTTTCGGTCACATCGGTGCCGGCACCAAACCATTCGACAACGTTTCCGGCGTCGTCAAAAATGGGAACCGCGCGACTGTGTATCCATCCAAGCGTTCCATCGATCCGAATGACTCGGTGTTCCAGTTCGTAGAGCGATCGCTTCTCGACCGAGTCTTGAATCGCTTTTCGAACCTCGATTTGGTCGTCTGGATGAATGTAGTGATCCAGCCATGAGCGACTGGGTTCAGTGGTGCTGTCGATGAAGGTGCGCCCTTCCAGCATTCCCATCTCACTCCAATCGGCGTTCATTCGAAATACGATGTCGGATGTCGCCTGCGTCAGGGCTCGGAAGCGTCGTTCGTTCTCGCGAAGGGTGGCTTCGGATCGTTTGCGTTCGGTGATGTCGCGCGTGACCGCCAACTGAACGGTTTCGCCATTGGTCAGCGACAGCGGCACCGCATGGGTTTCCATGTGCCGGCGACTGCCTTGCAGACCAATGATGTCAAATTCCATCACTCCGCTGTGCCCATCGCATACGCGTTGATTGAACTCGCGAAAAGAATCAAGAAACTCGGGTGCAATCAACCCGTAAACCGAGCTGCCGGCGACACTTGTCGACGGTGACGCTTCGATCATCTTCAGGCCGGCGGCATTCATTTGCGTCAGCGTGCCGTCTGACCTCACAACCTTGATACATTCAGGTGTCGTGTCGAAGATCGCTTGCAGGTAGTGCTCTCGTTCCTGGATAGCTTGTTCGGCATTTCGTCTCGCGGTGATGTCAACGGCGACCGCAACCAATTTGGATGGCTTCCCGGAGGCGTCTGCCGCAACATAGCCGCGTTCCTCAATCCAAACGATCTCACCGTTGTCGGGTCGAATGATACGAAACTGAGTGTGAAATTCGCGGGATCCTTGCAACGTGCTTTGAATCGTTTTCTCCACCGTATCGACATCGTCCGGGTGCACGAGTTCTCGGGCGGTTCGCCCAGTCGCGTGATCGGACAATGACTTGATTCCGAAGATCTCAATTGCGTTTTCAGAATAGAGAACGGTGTCAGCGGAGATATCCCATTCGACGGCGACCATTCGCGAAGCCAGCAACGCCATTTGCAAGCGTGACTTCTGACGCCGCAGCATGTCGGCGGATTCGTTCTTCACCCTTGCTCGTCGGATGATCGAGTCTACGCGAGCCAAAAGTTCGTGTTCGTTGATCGGACAGCACTGAATGTCACTCCGCTCGAACTCGAAAACGTGCTGCCAGGTCGTCGGATCAATCGGGGTGGCTTCACCAACGACCAAGACAAACGGAACGCCGCGAAGTTCCGCGTGGGCACGAGTCTGGGCGAGCAGATTCACACCGGAAACTTCGCGAAGATCGAAACCGGCAACGACGGCGTCAAAGCTTCCTTGAGTCAGTTGTGCCCAAGCCGATTTTCCATCCTCGACCGCAGCCAGGTTATGCCGGCGACCGAGGACCTGGACCAGGTGCTCTCGTCGCTCAACATTGCTTTCGGCGATGAGTATTGTGGATCGATCTTCCACCATTTTGACTCTCATTTTGCATGCAATCAATCTACGTCGTTCGCGACGCAGGCGACGAATGATCGTGCCTATGCTCATGCTACCAGTTTGTGTATTCCGTACATACGTCTTTCGATTCAGCAACGTTCTATTCGGAAGGCCGACGCGGGAATACGTTGAGGGGGATCAGGGTTTTTGAGCGGATGCGGTCAAACGAAGTGCGACGACCGGAAGAGAAGCTAGTCGTTTTTCGAAACGCAATAGAGTGCTTGGTCGCTTCGTAGATGGAGTTCGCCATCGGAGACGGCGGGAGACGCGTTGAAGTCCGAGTCATCGGATTCGACCTTGTTTTGTGCGATCGGCTTGAACGAATCGCCCGGTCGATAGACCAAGGTTCCGCTTCGGCGAGTGACGACATAGATGTGGTCACCGATCAGAATGGGGGAGGCGTCGACGGGCCGTCCGCTTTCTAGGTTGATCACCCGTTCACGATAGATGACCTCGCCATCTTTGGATGAAGTGTAATACGCAATCTCGCGGTCGCCGATCTAGAAGAGCCTGCGCTAAAAGGCTCAGGTAGTTCTGATACAGCTGCA
>NZ_ANMO01000253.1 GCF_000338295.1 Rhodopirellula europaea 6C | reverse complement strand
CTCGGGTGGGGCGACGGTCCAACCAATCACCGCGATGCACGCGATCTCGACGGTGGATGGATCGATTCGTTGGAGTCGTTCATTCGATGATGCTTGGGGTTGCACCGTGGAGCAACCTTGGGTCACGCCGATGTTACTCCTCGTGCGAGCTCACCTGACCGTTCCGGGCAACGGCGTGCGGCGTCGGCAAATGGATGTGATGGGAATCAGCACGGTTGATGGCGAAACGCTGCATGAAATCGATCGCAAAGAAACAAGCAGCAACACGAACGTCATCGAAAGTCGGGTGAAATTGATTCCGCATCGCAACACGATGTTGGCTGAGATTCAATTGGAGCTGCTGACTTATACGTTCAAGGAAGAAGGGTCCGACGACGATGTGGATTCTGAAGCGGATCCCAAAACGGATGAAGTCGATGAGTTGGACAGGACAAAAGAGATAGTGCCGGAGTGATCTAATTCAAGGGAACTCAAGTCATTCGGCGGATGGTTCTTTGCCATAACCACCGCCGCCGGGAGTTTCCATGATCAACCGATCGCCGGCATCAACTTCTTGGCTGGTCGCGAAAGGAAGCTCCGTCCGCTGAGACTGATGCACTAAGGTTTGACGTCCCGATCGACCAGATTCTCCACCGTGCATTCCGTACGCGCGCGTGGTTCGTCGCGAGGTGATGAGCGAAAGCGTCAACGGGCGAAGGAATTCCATTTCACGAATCATTCCGTCACCGCCTCGGTTCTGCCCTGCTCCACCACTGCCACGACGGATCGCAAAACGCCAAAGGCGAACCGGCAATCGTGACTCCAAAATTTCAGGGTCGGTGATTCGGGTGTTGGTCATGTGTGTGTGGACCGCGTCCGCACCCGATGCATTTGCCGTCGCACCGGCTCCGCCGCCGATGGTTTCGTAGTAGCCAAAGGTTGAGTCGCCGAGCAGCAGGTTGTTCATCGTGCCCTGAGATGCGGCCGCGACGCCCAGTGCTCCCAGCAACACATCCACCACGCGATTGCTGGTTTCGACATTTCCTGCGACCACCGCGGGGCTGGTCTCCGGTGTTGAGCCGGCAGGAGGCGACAGCAATCCGTCCGGGATGATCAGCTCGATTCGTTTGAGCACTCCATCGCAAAGAGGCAATTCACCCGGCACGACACAGCGGAGCACGTACAGCACGGCTGCGGTCACGATGGATGGAGTGGCATTGAATCCGTTGGCGTGCACGGGGCCGGTGCCCGCAAAATCAATTCGCAAGCGACCGGTGGATTGGTCCGGTTGCAGTGAGACTCGGATCGGCGTTCCGTCGTCGAGTGAATCTTCAAAGTTTCGCGGCGCGGTTCCCAGGGTTGAGATCCAGGCAGCGGTTGCTTCACCAGCGACATGCAGGAGCTGTTTCAGCAGTTGCGTTAAACGCGTCTTGGTCATCGAGCCTGCCAGCGTTTGAATTCGATTCGCACCGGCCTGCCCTGCCGCTTCCGCCGCCGCGATGTCAGCCATGTTCTCATCCACATTTCGCGAAGGATACGTTGCACTGCCAAGTAGTTTGCGAATGTGAGCATGATGAGATTGCCCGTTACGAACCAAACACTCGTTGTGCAGGACGACGCCTTCTTCTGCGAGACACGTGGCCGCGGGTGCCATCGATCCAGGGACCATGCCACCGATTTCAGCGTGATGGCATCGCGACGCGACGAAGAAGTCGCAGGGCCAATGCTTTGGACGCGACGAAGTGGTTGTGTCGTCATCACAAAAGACAGGAGTCACGACGGTGATGTCCGGCAGATGCGAACCACCGGCGTAGGGATCATTGCTGATGTAGGAATCGCCCGGAGACATTTCCGGGTAGTCCGAAATTAGGCTGCGCACCGTGTGGCTCATCGCACCCAAATGCACGGGCACGTGTGGTGCGTTGGCAACCAAAGATCCATCGCCCAGGAACACAGCGCAACTGTAATCGCGACGCTCTTTGACGTTGACGCTGACACTGGTGCGGCGAATGACTTCGCCCATCGCTTCCGCGATGCCCTGCACTCTTCTCGCCGCGATTTCCATCGCGATGGTGTCGTCCAGCTGTCCCGTTCCGAGCGCCGACGAGTTTGATTTAGCTGAAGGAGCGGACTCTTTGCGGATTTCTAAGATCCCATCGCTGGACATCGTCGCCACCCAACCTGGTTCGACGACCAAAACAGAATAAGGGCCTGCCACGACTGATGGTCCAGATATTTCCTGACCTGTGAAGATCGACTCTCGGTCCCAAAGATCGACCTTCCGATAGGCTCCCTGAACCCACATCGAAATTGCTTCCGGTTTCGCGGGTGTGGAGGCCGTCTTAGTGGAATTCGCTGAGGTTTCGGGTGCCGCCTCGTTTGAGTTTTGATTTCGCTCGATCGTCGCTTCGCAGCGGATGGCCACGACTTCGATGGGCATGGATGACCGGACGTAACCAAACGTGGACTGATGCTTCGCGTCAAAACGATCGGGAAGTGTCTCCAGCGGAAACAAATCGATCGTCAATGTTGACTGCGTCCCCAGTGGTCTCGCGTCGCATTGATGCACGACTTGCAGAGAAGTGTTCTGCGGGATTTTTTCTTCTTGTCGAAGTTGTTGATCACATTGGTCGAGTGTCCGATTCGCGGCTGATTGCAGCGCCGGGATCTGCTCGGAAATGAACGTTCGTGTTGTCGTATCAGCGGCATCCGGAATTGAGTGGGCGACGGTGAGTTGCACTGATTCGGTCGCGATACGGCCGATCGACGCGGCACCCATTCCGACCGCCGACAGCAAACCCGAATCGGGATGGTCGATCACGTGAGTCATCTCTAGCGAGTCAGCGATTTGGCAAAGGTGACCACCCGCGGCACCTCCAAATCCGACCAACGCCATTCGTCTTGCATCACTACCGGCGGCGGTCGTGACGACCCGGACCGCTTCGGCCATTTGCGTGATTGCCAATTGCAGAAAACCGTCGGCGAGTTGTTCTGGTGAAAGCGTGCTGTCGGTTGCCAGCTGTTGATGTGCTTGTTGCAGTGCCGTTTGAGCGGCCACCAAATCCAATGGGAATGGGAAGCGATCGATCGGCAGTCGACCCAACAAGACATTGACATCGGTGACCGTCAGCGGGCCGCCGTGGCCGTAGCAGGCCGGGCCCGGGAAGGCTCCGGCACTGTCAGGGCCGACCGTCAGCCGTCCGTCGCGGATGGCACAGATGGAGCCGCCGCCGGATGCGATCGTGTGAATGTCCATCATCGGAGTCAGCACACGGATGCCGCCGATCATGCTCTCTTGTCGTCGTCCGACCGAGCCTTCAAAACGACTGACATCGGTGCTGGTGCCGCCCATGTCCAATCCAACGGCACCGGAAACACCGCACTGTTTGGCAACTTCACCAAGTGCAACGACACCACCGGCGGGGCCGGACAGCACGCTGTCTTTGCCTCGGAAACCGGCTGAGGCGACAAGATTGCCACCGCTGGTCATCCATCTCAGATGACAGGTCGTTTCGCCACCAAATTGCTCCCAGACTCTTGCAACATAGGATTCGAGTATGGGCATCAAGTAGGCATCCAGCGTCGTCGTCTCGGCTCGCGGCACGATTCGTGGAAGCGACGCCACCTCGGTCGAGCAAATGACGTCGTCGAAACCGACCTCGCGGGCCATTCGCTGGACGATTCGCTCGTGAGCGTCATTGCGATGGGCATGCAGCAAGCAAATCGCCAGCACCACTTTTTCGGGGCCGCTGGCTTTGAGTTCCAACAAAGATGAACGCAAGTGCGATTCATCAACGGGAATCAGCTCTTCGCCGTTCGCGTTCAGTCGACCGCGAATCTCCAGCACCTGAGTTGCCAAGGGTTGGGGCTTCACGATGTCGAGCGCAAACAGGTCTGGCCGGTCTTGAGTTCCAATGGAGAGAAGATCCGCAAACCCTTCCGTGATCAGCAATGCCGTGGGTGCGCCGTTGCGTGTGAGCAACGCGTTGGTGCCTCGCGTGGTTCCCATGCGAACCGATAGCGATGGAAGCGGTTGCGACAACGGGCACGACAGCAACACTCGCGTCGCCAAAATCGGCGATTCGATCTCGGCATCCAACACCCAGTTTTGATCGCGGCGAAGTTGGGTCGCTGGTCCGTCCAGTTGCAACTGAACCTTGCCGGAACTTTGTCGTCGGCAACTCAATACGGTGAACGATTCACCTTGTATCACCGATTCAGCTTGCTCGCGGAGCTTGGCGGTTTCCCAGAAAGCGTCGATGGCAAACGCGGGTGGGAGCTCGACTTCGACCTGAGTGAAGTCATCGCTGTGGTCCAGGACTCGAACCGACACCAATCCGCTGCTGAGAACTTTAATGGCGTCGCGTTGGCGATGTCCGTTTGAATCGGTTTGTTGAACGAGGCAATCGGTGAAGGTGCCGCCGACATCAACCCAGACTTCAAGCTGTTCGGTGTGCATGGAGTGTCAATTGGAGTTTGAAAAGCTGGTCAACAACATGTCAGCGATGGCGACCTCGCTGTCACTCAACCAGATCGCGGTCTCTGACGCCAAGCAGATAGAGAACAGCGTCCAGCCCCAACGTGGACATGCGATGTTCGGCGGATTCACGCACGATCGGTTTGGCGTGAAAGGCAATCCCCAAACCGGCGCGGGAGAGCATGGGCAGGTCATTTGCACCGTCACCGATAGCGATCATCTGTTTGCGATCGACGCCTTCGTTCGCGGCGAGTTGTTCCAGCAGCAAAGCCTTACGTTCCGCATTGACGATGGGGCCGAGGACTCGGCCGGTCAGCTTTCCATCGACGATTTCGAGTTGATTGGCGTGCACATGGTCGATGCCCAGCAACTTCTGAAGGTGTTCACCAAAGTAGGTGAAGCCACCACTCAAGATCGCGGTCGTGTATCCAAAGCGACGCAGGTTCGAAAGCAAACGCTCGGCACCTTCGGTCAACTGCAACCGCTCAGCGACTTTGGGGAGAACGCTCTCGGGCAATCCTTCGAGCGACTGCACTCTTTGGCGAAGCGACTCGTCAAAGTCGATCTCACCTCGCATCGCCGCTTCGGTGATCGCACTGACCTTTTCTCCAGCACCGGCTTCTTTTGCCAGTTCGTCAATCACCTCGGCTTGTAGTAGCGTCGAGTCCATGTCGAGCGCGACGATGCGACGGTTGCGACGGAACGCGTCATCACGTTGCCATGCCAGATCCAAATTCAAGCGATTTGATAGTTCCAGCAGGCTGGCTTTAAGAGCGTTTGCATCAGTGGGATCACCACGCAACGAGAACTCCACGCAGGCACGTGTCAGTTCGTCACCTGGTTCGCGTTCGGGGCGACCTGACAATCGCGTGATCACGTCGATGTTCAGACCTTGGTCGGAGACTAACCGGCTGACCGCAGCAAACTGTTCCGCGGTGACGGACCGCGAAAGCAGTGTGAGAATGAAACGTGATTTGCCTTGCCGTTTCACCCATGCGTCATAGTCCGGATCGCAAACGATTTTGGCTTTGCATTTCAGGCCGAGTTTGCGACTCTTTCGCCGCATCTTTCGTATCAGGCGTTCGGGATCTTCGGTGCCAGGGATCTGGACCAGCATTCCAAGCAAAAGTGATCGGTGAATCACGGCTTGATTGACGTCGATGACTCGGCAATTGAAACGATGCAATCGTTCCGAGATGGACGCGGTCAAACCCGGGCAATCGTCGCCGGTGAATCGCAGCAAAACGATTGTGGGCGGACGCGTTGGAAGGGAAGAGGTTCCGAGGGGGGATGGCAAAATGGAATCGTTCACAACAGCGGTGGGGGTTGGCTTAGGAGCGTTCGTGGTGACTGGCACAATCAATCGCTGTGAAAGAGTGAAAGGACTTCGTCGGCATCGGATAAATCGATCAAGGCGACGATGATGTCGTTGACTTCCAGCACGTCGCTGGCGGTTGGGACGCGTACAAATCCGTC
Source organism: Rhodopirellula europaea 6C (assembly GCF_000338295.1). GTDB lineage: Bacteria > Planctomycetota > Planctomycetia > Pirellulales > Pirellulaceae > Rhodopirellula > Rhodopirellula europaea. Next base: position 51,034 of record NZ_ANMO01000253.1, on the reverse strand, counting down.
ACGTTGGATCGCAGCGATTAGGCATCGCCCCGCCAAAGGCAGGTTCGCCAGGGACGCCTGCGTGACGGCGGATCCTTCCAGGATTTCCAATTCGTAGACGCCGATGGAGCCGTTGGGCAATTTGCTTTGGCTGATGATGGCTCCTTCGTTCAGGAACCCAAGGATTTGGCGAGCGACGACGTCTCGTTCACTGACGGCCAAGTCGATGCCAAGCTTTCCGACCACGTTGGCGTAATCGGGACGCCCGACAACACACATCACGCGTGACGCGCCCAGTTCACGAGCCTCAACGCCCGCCATGATGTTGTTTTCATCGTTGCCCGTGCAGCCGACAAAGTAGTCGACTGTGCCGCCACCTTCATCTTCCAATACGCTGCGACGGTTGGCGTTGGCATGCACGACGGTGACATCTGGCAATAGTTTGGACAGTTGTTCGCAACGTTTCGCGTCTTGTTCGAGCAGCACGGTTCGGAAGTCTTCCCGGCCAAGCAGTCCGGCCAAGTGGTAACCGGTTTCACCGCCACCGGCGATCATGACCTTGGATTGCTTGCGACGTCGTTTCTCACCACCAAAGATTTGGCGTGCCACGCTCACAGCGTCCGGCATCCCGACCAAGCTGACTCGGTCACCGGCACGAGTTTCGTCGGCACCGCTGGCGATCCACATGCGTCCTTCGCGTGCGAGCGATCCGATTCGCACGCTGGGCGGGAGCTGCAATTCCATCAGCTTCTTACCAGCCGCCGCCGAGCCCGCGGCGACGTCCATTTCATAGACTTGCAGTTGTCCACGAGCAAAGTGTTCGAGCGGGATCGCATCGGGGTTGCGAATCGCTCGAGCGAGTTCCGACGCGGAGAGCTGTTCGAGTGAAAGCAAACTGTCGATTTGAAAATGTCGTTGGTAGTCAAACGTCGACAGGTCGCGAAAAGCGGGGGCATAAACACGTGCGATTGCGCGACGAGCCCCCAATGCTTTCGCCATGCTCGCGGCGACAATGTTGACTTCGTCGTCTCCGGTGACGGCGAGGCACAAGTCAGCGCTGAGCACGTCGGCCGAGAACAGCACGGTGCTCTGGGAGGCATTGCCTTCGATTGCCCGAACATCCAATTCGCTGTTGATTGATCGAACGATTTCAGGATCGCTGTCGATCAGCGTGACGCTGTGCCGGCGTCTGCACAGCATATCGGCGATCCAGCGTCCAACCGTCCCACCACCGAGGGTCAGAATCCTCATCGGCTCAGACCATCCAGTCCAAGAAGAGAACCAGGGCGAAAACGACCGCCATGAAACCGGTGATCCAGCGGGCTGTGTGGAAGGCGTGCCGAAGGATCAGCGACAAATCTTCGTGCCGTGTTGCACCAAATACCAATGAGATCGCAATGATCAGTGGCAGGTAGTACAGCAAATAGGTGGGCGAAATTGAAAGCACAGCGGATTCCAGGAAAGGTTCGAAGAACGAGCATCCTAGATCAAACCACCGCCGATCGGCAATGTCACGCGGAGAGAGCTTCTAGCTTCTAGCTCCTAGCTCCTAGCTCCTAGCTCCTGTGCTCCTGTGCTCCTGTGCTCCTGTGCTCCTGTGCTCCTGCCCCACTTTCCTCCTTCTCCACGCCCGCTGGGGTATGATGCCCCCTTCAGCGAGAATTCCCCGCCAGACAGCCACGAATTGCAACCATGATCGGAGAGACGCAGATGAGCAGCGAATTGAGCGGCAACCAGCAAACAAGAACACGTGCGAACTTTGGGATGAAGCTTGGCCCGATGGCCATGGTCGTTTTGGCGGTTTTGCAAGGGAATCCGGCGATGGCGGAAACACTGAACGTTTGGTTTGGAACCACGACGCCCCGAGGCGGCGTTAGCGAAGGGATCTACCACGCCACCTTCGATACCGAATCGGGCAAACTGAGTCCAGCGACCTTGGCGGTCAAAGCCCAGCAACCCGGGTTCTTGGCGATGCACCCGAGCAAGCCCGTGCTGTATGCCTCCAGCGGAAGCGGCGTCACGGCCTACCGAGTGCAAGCTGAATCGAAGGACGCGAAATTGATTGAAATGGGATCGGTCGAGAGCGGCGATGGTGGAGTCGCACACTTGGCGACCGATCGCACGGGGAGTGTGCTGCTTTCGGCACAATACGGCGGTGGCTCAACGACGTTGTACGAATTGGCCGAAGACGGATCCGTCGCGCGCCGCGTGGAGGTCCATGAACATGACGATCTGTTGTCACCGGCAGGGTCGGGTGTGGCTGGCAATCGACAAAATGCACCACACGCTCACTGGGTCGGCACGTCGCCCGATAACCGATTCGCGTTCACTCCCGATTTGGGAATGGACAAAGTCGTGATTTGGAAACTGGATCCGAACAGTCCATCGCTTACGCATCATGGTTTTGGCGAAGGGATTCCCGGTGGTGGGCCGCGTCACATGAAGTTCAGCCCTGACGGCAAACGTATCTATTTGCTCAACGAACTGACACTATCGGTCACCGTGTTCGACTACGACGCGGAGACGGGCACGATGACCGCCGGCCAAACCATCCCTGCCTTGTCGGAAGAAACCAAAGCGAAAGAGCGTTTTAACAGTTCGTCCGAAATTCGCGTTCATCCGTCAGGCAAATTTGTGTACTCCGCCAATCGTGGCCACGATAGTATCTCCGTCTTTCGCGTTGATGAGGCGGGGCAATTGGAACTGGTCGAGGTCGAAGCCATTCGCGGCGGTTGGCCTCGCAACTTCAACCTCGATCCCAGCGGTCGTTGGTTGATTGCAGCGGGCAGAGACAGCCACACTGCCACGGTCTTTGAAGTCGACGGGGACACTGGCGAACTGACCTTCACCCGACAAACCCAGCAAGTCCCCACTCCGATCTGCGTGCTGTTCAGCAAGTAGAGTGGGAATCGAGCGTCTATCGATGACCGATCTGTCGCTTCATGTCGGTCATGGAATTTGACCCTCAGTCAGTGAGGGTGTTTTGGTGGAGCGTTTGAAAGGCTTCCTCGAGTCGAGCGCGAGCTGACTCGGCCCGTTCATCATCCGCCGCCGCTGGTGATTCGGCAGGCAGTTGGCGTGCGTCCCACAGTTGATCCTTCTGAGTAAATGCACGCCATGAACCGTCAAACAAACTCTCGCCTTTTCCGCTGATCGCGTGGTGAACCCACGGTCGAAGTTCACCGGTTTGCCCGTGAATCTGTGGCACGATGCTGCGGCCATCGACGATCAGCGATTCAGGAATTGCGGTGTTGGTCAATTCGCAATACGTGGGGAATAGGTCAACGACATCCACCAAGTCGTCACAAACCTGGCCGGCGGGTACCGATGGCGGTCCCCAGACGATCAGTGGAACGTGAGTGCCCGCGTCATTCAATTCGAATTTGCCGCCGTTAACGGTTCCGGCACGCGTATGGCGAGTGTGTTTCCGTTCCCCCGGTTGTCCGAATTTTGGATTGTCAAAGTCGACCTCGTGCGTGCCATTGTCACCCATGAATACCACATAGGTGTTGTCTCGGATTCCAAGTCTTTCCACCGCGTCGAGCAACCGGCCTACGAGTTGGTCCAAGTAGCCGACCATGTGTGTGAGTCGGGGTTGCCGATTCAGTCTTCGATCCTCCGGGGTTTCGACGATTGGATCGTGCGGAAGCAGTTCATTGTGGATGATCAAAAAGGGTTGGTTCGCAGCTTGTGCCTCAGCCATTTGCTCAATCACATAATCGACCAACACATCAGGACCGAATCGCTTCTGGATATCTTCCCGAATTTGGCCGTCCTCGTTGAACGTCGGATTCCAATGTCGTGACGTCTTTTCTCCGTCCCGCCAGATCTGCCAGACACACCAGGAATCAAAGCCCGCGTTGCGGATGTGGTTCGGCCAGACTTCGAGTGTCGCCAGTTGCCATTTGCCGGTCACGCTGGTGGTGTAGCCGTTGGCACGCAACAGTTGCGGGAAGGTGGGCATCTTGCCGAAGTCCACTTTTTGGTGTGTTCCCTTGTGCACCGGCAGGACTCCAAGATGCGAATGGCGAAACGGATAAAGCCCTGTCAGTAGGCTGACTCGCGAGGGTGTGCAGACGGGGCTCGCGTAGGCCCGGTTGAACCGCACGCCTTCCGCTGCCATGGCATCCAGCTTTGGGGTGGTGAAATCGAGGCCGTCATAACACTGCAGCGTTTCGTAGCCGAGGTCATCAGCGTAGATCATCAAGATGTTTGGTTGAGGCGTGACGCTGGTTGGCTCAATGGCGCTTGATGCGGCGAGAGACAAAAAGCAGGTGCATAGCAAAACAACAAGGAAAAACGAGGCTCGGAACATGAAGTGATAGACCAGGAAAAACGCGTGCCATGAAAACGGGGTGGGTTTGCAGAGATAGTGTAGATTGCTGGCGTAGTTTTTGGGTGAAAGGTCATTGCTGGGAAAATCGTTCAAGTATTCACCAGCGGGAAAGAGTGTTTTCGAATGAACAGCAAACGGGTTGCCATCGTCACCGGTGGGTCGCGTGGGATCGGTTCGGCGATCGCTGAACGATTGGCGAGCGATGGTTTGGCGGTTGTGGTCAATTACTCGAGTAGTCCCAAGGCGGCTGACGAGGTGACTCAGCGAATCACAGATGCAGGCGGCGAAGCAAAGTCGTTTCAAGCAGACGTGAGTGACGCAGACGCGGTCAAAGGACTCTTTGATTTCGCGACGGAGTCATTCGGCGGGGTAGACGTGCTGGTGAACAACGCGGGCATTCTGAAAATGCAAACGATCGCGGAGACTTCCGACGAGGAATTTGGTCGGCTGGTCGATATCAACCTCAAAGGTTGTTTTCACACGATGCGAGAAGCGTCCCGTCAACTGCGCGATGGTGGTCGAGTGATCAATCTTTCGTCCAGTGTCATCGGATTGCGGATGCCAAACTACGGTGTTTATTCAGCGACGAAAGCGGCGGTGGAAGCCATGTCGGCTGTATTGGCAAACGAACTGAGAGGACGACGGATCACGGTCAACTCAGTCGCACCCGGCCCGACCGCCACCAAGCTTTTCCTGGATGACAAGTCGGATGAGTTGATCGATCGGCTGACGAAGATGTCGCCGCTGGAACGACTGGGAGAGCCGAGCGACATTGCATCCGTGGTGTCCTTTTTGGCCGGCCCGGATGGGGCTTGGGTGAACGGTCAGACGCTACGGGCCAACGGGGGAATCGTTTGAAAGTGGAAGGGGTTGCGAGCACGAGCACGAGCACGAGCACGAGCACGAGCACGAGCACGAGCACGAGCACGAGCACGAGCACGAGAAGCTAGAAGCTAGAAGCTAGAAGCTAGAAATCAGCGGATGTTGGTCTGCTCGATTTCGGTGAGTTCTCGTTCGGCGTTGGTGACACTTCGGCCGCCGATCTTTTGACGCCAGTGTTCTGATTTCATTGCCATCGCGTACAACCCGAAGGAGACCGCGATTCCGATCACGCCCACAATCAGTGACGGGGAAAGAGAGTTGGGGCGCAGGACCTGATCGAATCCTGCTGCCACGACGACGGGGATCCAAATCAACCACCATGCGAAGCCGATGACGGGGCCGACCCACAAAGAAAAACGCCTGACTGCGTCGAGCTTTTCGCGAATTTCGGTGATCGGTTGGGACGTGTCGATGCGTTTGATTCGAACCAAGACGTTGGCCGCCGAAATGATCAAGAACAAACCGTAGACGTGCACGATCACGCCACTGACCAATTGATGTGGCACGTGCGTGTTGGGGGCCCAGCAGTAAGCACCCAACGCGATAAGAGCGACTCCAATCAAAATTTGAAGCACCTGGCCGACACCCAAAGGTCGCAACGCCGATTTAACCCGCTCCATGAGTTGGCGACGTGTCAGGAGCAATCGGCCCGCGAGTTCTTGCTCTTGAATTCCGACGGAGGAAGGAACGCGGTCTCGTTGAGAAGCTGAGTCGACGATCTGGGTTGGAGCGAGCGCGGCGCGGTCACCCGAGGCAATGGATTGCACGTCCGATTTGATTTGGCTGGCTCGTTGATAGCGTCTGCGCGGTTCTTTCTCGAGCGTTCGCAGAACAACATCATCCAATCGAACATCGATCTCGACCTTTTGCGATGGGGCCGCGAAACGACCGATCGGAAGTTCACCGGTCAGCATCTCGTAGAAGACGACGCCAAGTGAATAAATGTCGGCGCGATGGTCGACTCCACGTGCTCCTTCGAGTTGTTCAGGTGCCATGTACCGCGGCGTGCCCATGATCTGGTGTGTGCCCGTGAGCGCCGATGTTTGGTCTTGATCGCCGAGAAGTCGCGAAAGTCCGAAGTCGGCGATCTTCACCGAGCCATCGATCGCCATCAGGATGTTTTCTGGTTTGATGTCGCGGTGGATGACGCCGTTGTCATGAGCGTACTGAAGCGCGTCGCAAAGATGCGGCACGATCGCGAGTGCATGATTGGGAGCGAGTTGGCCTGCCGCGACGACATCCCGCAGCGTGGATCCGTCGACGTATTCCATCAAGAAATAGTACGTGTCGTCGACGTGTCCGAACTCATAGACTGAGACAATATTCGGATGGTTCAATTTCGCGAGCGTGCGAGCTTCACGAGTGAACCGCAATGCGAACTTGACATCGTGTCCGAATTCTTCGGGCAGGATTTTAAGGGCGACGACACGATCCAGGCCTTCTTGGCGAGCTTTGTAGACCGCACCCATTCCGCCCGCGCCGAGTAGTTCGGTGATCTTCAAATTAGGGAATTGCTCACCCAGTTGTTCGACCGACGGTGGGATGAAGGCTCGCTTGGGTTGGTCGTTCCCGCGGAACGCGTCGCGGATGACGGAGATGCTATTGGGAAAGCGATCCAGGTAGTCTTGTTCGGTTGGGTTCTCGGATCGTCGCCGGCGATAGTCGACATCCAAAACGACCAATTCAGCCAACAAAACGTCTCGCTCCTCGGGTGAAATGTCTTCCGTCAGAGCCGATTCGATCGAGGGGGATTGGTCGGATTGCCATTTGCGTTCGAATTCGGCGCAAAGGTCATCAATTCGTTCCAAGGTCGCGATCGGTAGTTTTTTCTGGCGAATGCTCATCGAACAGTTCCTGTTGACATTTTTCACGGATGAGGTGCAGACGACGCTCAATCGTCCGTTCAGAGCATCCAAATCGTGTGGCGAGTTCCGCGTTGGAATACCCTTCTAACTTGGCACCCGCTAAATCTCTCAACTGCCCGACACCCAAATGCGAAAAAAATTGCTCGACCGATTCTTCCATCATCAAAACCATTTCGGGTGAGGGCTCGTCGCCGATGGCTTCGATGAATGTTCGGTCGTCATCGCGTTTGTCGAGGGAATGGAGCTGAACGTTGCCGCCGCGACGTTGACGTTGATCACGGCGACGTTTGTCCACCACTTTGCGAGCCGACATCTTCAACAATAAACGCCACAGATCGTCTCGGTCGGAAAGATCCGGAAAACGGCCCTTTTGAGCCGCCGAGTAGAAACTGTCGAAGACGCTCAGGACGATGTCCTCTTCATCCGAGACGGCTCGGTTTTGGCCAAAGAGTTTGTTTCGGACCGATCCGACCAAGCGGTCATAGTAGTGCTGCCAAATCTGGTTGGCGGCAATGGAATCGCCGTCTTTGACTTGGTCGATCCAGTGGCTGACATTTTGAGGTTCCGACATGGAAGACAACTGTGGCATTGCGCGGCACCCGTGACAACACCACGACGATGTCGCTCTCAATCGTTGGCGGCGTTCGTCCCGATTTTTAAGTTCGTTCGCGGTTCCCGGGCGACTCGAAACCCCGTGTAGATCGTTGCATCGGCTGCTTCAGCAAACGTGCGGATCGAACATCGCACGGACGCTGGAGCGCAGGTCCAAGCTCCACCTCGCATGCTCCGCCAATCCCCGTAAGTATGTTGCGGTGTTTCCTCCAGCGCCACTGGATCGGTCACGGTGAACTTTGATCGTTCCGGCCATGGGACGTCATCCAGGTAGTTTCGATAGAGATCGGCTGACCAGCGATCTTGGCACCATTCCCAAACGTTGCCGTGCATGTCATGCAGACCCCATGGGTTGGGTTGGAAGCGAGCGGTTCGGGCGGTGAAGACCACACCGTCGCCGTCGTTCGCCTTCAGCTTGATCGCCCGCTGATAGCGGGTTGTGTTTGGCTGAACAGCCTCGAGTGCCCCATCGGCAACGTTGGCATGCACGTAGGCATCGTCCGGGTCACTCCCCCAGGAATACCATGTTGTTTGACCAGCACGGCAGGCGTATTCCCATTCGGCTTCGGTCGGCAGGCGATACGTCGCGGTTTCCTGTTCCGAGAGCCAATGACAGAACTTCACCGCGTCATTCCAACTGACGGCGACGACGGGATGGTCGTCAGATTGTTCAAAGCCGGGAGATCTCCAAGTCACATCGGATGACTTTCGAAAGCGGTCGACGTAGTCCTTTTCATCTGGAAAGCATCCCAAGGCTCCACCGTTCTTTTCGGCGTCGGTTCGATACCCGGTGGCTTCGATAAAGGCACGGAACTGAGCGACGGTGACTTCCGTGGTTTGAAGCTCAAACGGTTTTGTGAGCACCACCAAATGCGATGGCGAATCAAAACGGAATTCTTGAGGATTGCTGAAGGAATGAGCCAATGCAAATTTGCGATCACGCTGGTTCGATTTGTCAAAACCTCGTCGGTATTCACCTGGTTCGATTGCAACGAACCGCATGCCGATCGAATTGGTCTGCGTTTGCCGAGTCGGTTCATCCGCTCGGCTTGGCAGCGTCAAAAACCTGCCAATACGAGAGCCGAACTCAGTCGTTTGATACACGGGCGAATCATGCGAGAAGTTCCCTGATGCTTCCAGTGCTGTCCTGGAACTCACCGTCCACGTTCACTCCCATCCGTTCAACCATGGTTTGCCACAGTGAAGAAAGCGGCGTGTTGTCTTTGAGTTGAAGGTGCGTTTGGTGACGGATGCCGAGCCCGCTGCCGCCGGAAATCATCGTCGGCAGAAGGTCTTTGCTGTGCCCAATTCCCATGCCGCTGGAGAATCCCAGCAACGTGTTGTCCAGCAGAGTGCCCTCCCCTTCGCGAATGGATGCCAAGCGGTTCAGGAAGTGGCTCCAGTGTTGCATGTAGATTGCGTCGACCCGGGCAAGTTCTTCCAGGTTCTTTGGGTCGTTGCCGTGGTGCGTCAGTTCGTGATAGCCCTTGGAAACACCAAATTCCGGGTACACGCCACCGGCCAATTCAGTTCGAACGACGTAGCTGACCACACGCGTGGAATCTGTTTGAAACGCCAGTGCGATCAGGTCGTACATCAATTTCGCGTACGTGTCGTAGACGAACTTTCCATTGCCCTCCGGTGCGACGGCTTTTTCGTAATCACCAAACCCATCGAGGTTGGGGGACGGTTTGGGACGATCGGACCAGTCCATTTCACGTCGCAATGTCGTTTCAACTTCGCGAATGGAATGGAAGTATTGGTCCAGTTGTTGACGATCGGATTGGCTGAGTCGTGTTTGCAATTGTTTCGCATCCGACAACACCGCGTCGAGCACACTGCCACGTTGTCGGAATTCGTCACTTTGTTTGACGAGTTGTTGGGAGTTGGGCGGGCGAAAGAGATGGTTGAAAATGGTCTGCGGATCATTCTCGGCGGCCAATGGGATGCCCTGTCGATTCCATGAAATGGTTGCCAGAGCTTGCGAACCAAAGCCGGTGCCACGTTTGACAGACAACTGCAATGACGGGAACCGAGTGTGCTTGCCCTGCACTTCGGCGGCCAATTGATCGGGCGAGATTGTTTGTTTTTCGCCGCGAGCGATCGAGGTCGCAAACGGGTAGGCACCGTCGTGACCGCCACCGTGACTGAGCGAGGTTCCCGACAGAACCGTGAACTGATCGCGTTGCTTTTCCAGTGGCTTCAAGATGCGAGACATTTTCGCGTCTTGCCCATAGCCTTCCGGGTAGAACTGCCGCATGTTCATGCCCGTGCCAAAGTAGAACATGCCCATCCGTGGGACGGCCTTGGTGGATTCCGCGGCGGAGGCCGTTCGCGGCAACATCGCTTCCAACCAAGGCAACGCCAAACAGGTGCTGGCCCCACGCAGAAGCATCCGGCGGTTGAGCGTCTTGAGTCGTGGTTTGTATGACGGTTTGCTCATCGGGACACAAATGCCTGGCTGGTGACAATGGATTGAATCAGTGCTCGGAAGGTGTCGCCTTCCGCTTTCATGTCGGTGACGACGCGATTCAGGGTTGCATCATCTTCAGGTCCGACGGGGCGACCAAAAGCGTAGACAAACACCTTTTCCGACAAGGATCGGCGGAAGCGATCGCTTTGTTGCAGCAGCAATGCCCGAAAATCTTCGAAGCCTGTGAATTCGTTGCCGTTGGGGAGCCGGCCGCTGGCGTCGATCACAGGCAGATTGCGACCGCGAAAATTCTCGCCGTCTTGTTTCTCTCGCCATTGCCCGACGACGTTGAAGTTTTCCAACGCCAGCCCATACGGATCGAGCGAGCGATGGCAGGCCGCGCAGGCTTCGATTTGTTGGTGCTGCAGCAAGCGTTCTCGGACGGTCAGGCGTTGGCCTTGGATGTTGGGTTCGACTTCGCCCGCGTTGGGTGGCGGTGGATCCGGGGGGTTGTTGAACAAGACTTCCCGAACATAGACCGCTCGCGAAACCGGTTTGGTGCGAGTGCCGTCCGATCCGGCTTGGTGCACTCCTGCCATCGCCAGCAACCCACCACGCACGGAATCCGGTGGCAAATCAACTTTACGAAACTCCTCGCCGCTGACATCATCGATGCCATAGTGTCGAGCGAGCCGATCGTTAATGACCACAAAGTCCGAGTCAAGAAAGTTCAACACGCTTCGGTTGCTGCGTAAAATCTCACGAAAGAATTCGAGCGGTTCGCGAACGAAGGCTTCGGCTAGTTTTTCGTCGTATTCCCGATACAAGGATCGGTCGGGCGTGAACGTCAGGAATGTGTCGGTCTGCAGCCACTGTCGAGCGAAACTGTCGACGAACCGATCCATTTTGGGATCCGCCAGCATCCGTTCGACTTGCCGTTTGCGTTGTTTGGGATCGATCAGTTCGTCGTCTTTGGCCGCGCGAAAGAGTTCCTGGTCCGGCATGGAAGACCACAGGAAGTACGACATTCGCGACGCGATTTCGTGGTTGGTCAGCACGGAGTTGTCTGCGTCGTTTCCATTTCCTTCTGCAAGGTAGAGGAAATTCGGCGACGTCAGTGTGGCGGCCAACCCAACGCGAATGGCTTCGTGGAATGTTTCACCGTTTTCAAGTTCCGATTGAATGACTCCAAGGATCGGTTCAACCTCGCGTTCGTCCATCGGACGCCGCCACGCGATCGGCAAGAGTCGCAAGAGGATCTCACGGGCGTATGCCAGGTCATCGGTTCCTGCTTCGCCGCGGAACAAGACGGTCGTGTGGCTTTTCGGCGGCCATTGATCGTACAAGGGACCTTCGACTTCCAAATGATCCAAGAAGACTCGCGGGAATTTGGTCAGGTCGAGTTTTTCAGGATCGGGTGTCGAACGTTCTCCGCCCCAGCCTTCGGCGATCTTGCGACCGGCCAGACGCAGCGATTCGGCGAAGTCGCCGGCTTCACCCACTTCATTGATTCGTCTCATGAAGTTTTCGCCAGGACGTTGGCCCATCGAAAGCTTGGTGTCGTTCAGGATTTCGATGCTGAGTTCACCGCCCAGGGTGTCTCGCGGAATTGTCACGGTGGTATCGGTGGGTGAGTCCCAAGGTGCCGTCACGTCGTACTCCATGATCGTTTGCATGGAGTCATCGGGATGGCTGTGTTTCAAACGAATTCGCGGCACTTCCCCGTCGATGCCCGGGGCACCACCGGCACGGATGGTGAACCGATAGAAACCGTTGGTTGGTGCGACGTTGTTGTCCTTGCGACCCGGGTAACGAAGCATCCCGAAAGACCGCGTGCTGCCTTCGATCAGTTGCAAGCCACCTGGGACCGGATTCATTCCCCGACGTGTGACGAGATATCCAATCGCGTGGCTGTCGGCGATCTCCTCGAATTCCAACCGCATCGTTTCGGTCGGGTATTCCGGTGAACCATCCACAATCGCCCGATCCGCGATCCGGCGTGCGACACGGTAGTAGTGAGTCATCAGTGAAGGGTCGACCATCAAGGCAGTGCTGACTTTGTCGAATCCTTCTGCGGTGCCATCGGGCGGTAAAGTGTCGAGTGGACTTTCACCGGTCGGGAACTTCATCGACAGCAAGTCGGAAACGGTGTTCGTGTATTCATGCCGGTTCAATCGACGCAGCCGAACTTGTTTGTCGGATCGGCTTTGCGAGCGTTCCAGTTCTCGCAACTCGCCTGAGACCCACTCGGAGGTTTGCGAGATGATGTCGACTGGAAGTGGCGGTTCGCCATCAGGAGGCATCTCGCCCAGGTTGATAGCGTTTCGGATTTCGATCCATTTCAACGCGTTTTCGCGATCGGTGAGATCGCCGGTCAGTTGATCAATCCTCAGGTTTGCTTCCGCTGATTCGGAACCGTGGCACTCAGCGCAGTGCTTTTTCAGCGACGCGAGCACGTCGGCCGGGACTTCGGCGAAGACTGGCTCACTCGCGATGATTTGCGCGGCGACGATCAACGCCGCCGCGAAGATGAACGAACGTGACTTCCAAGTGGTCAACTCAAGCGACTCTCTGTTGGTGATTCATTCCGTCACGCAGCCACGTATCCTTTTGGGAAACGCGGGCGAAAAAACACGGCCAATCAGTCTACAACAAGTGAGTTGACGATTCAGGTTTTGAGAAGGTTTGGGCTGAGCGGGCTAAATGATGGTGCCGATCGCTGGCAGCATTCTCAGGAACGTTTGCAATTGGTCCGAGATCTGGTGGACCCATTCGACATCGTTTTCGTGGGCCAGGATGTAGACGACAAACAGACCGTACATGGTCAACAAAGCAAACGCTTTGCCTCGCTTCATTTCGACATACTTGGTTCCGTCCGCCGCGACACCACGTTTGCCGATGTAGTAGATCAAAAAACCGATGATCGTCAGGATGAAGAGGAACAAACGCAGTTCGCCGCTTTGAGCCGCGATTTCGGGCTCCATTGCGATGGGGCCGTGGATGAGCGTGAACAGGAACAGTGGGAAGCCGAGTGCGAAGCAAATGTCAAAGATGTTGCTGCCCAAGGCGTTGGCCACCGCATCGTCGTAGTCGCCGTCTCGAGCGTCGCGAATGGACATGACCGTGTCAGGGACGCTGGTCGCCATCGATGCAAAGATGACTGCGACGAACATGGCGGGCATGCCCAGGCCTTCGAAGGTCTGCCCGAACAATTCGTACGATGGATTCTCAACGTTGGCCGGGCCGCTGCCGAGCCACTCGCACGCCAGCACCAACGTCCAGCAGGCCATGGCGATGACTCCCGTGCTGGTCAATAGCAATCCCCAGCCGTTCCAGGTTTCTTCTTTCATCTGTTCGCGATGATGGTCTTTTACAAACCATCGTTCCAGATCCAAGAGCGGGCCTCCGGAGATCCAATAGAACAAGGTGGCGATGGCGCCACGTGGGGACTCATCCTCCTCTTCGTCTTCATCATCCGATTGCTCGTCGTCGGAGGACAACTCAGAAGGCTTCATCGTCGTCAACATGTACACGAGGTAGGTCCCGTACATCAGCATCAGGATCAAACCTTGCCACCAATGAAGTTGTTCTCCGTTGATCAACAGAATGAGAATGAACTCGCAGATGATCAGCGAGATCCCATCGCGGAGAAGAACACGAGTGGAAACGTTGACCGAGGTGACTCGGACTCCCATCACGACAAAGCCAACCACGCTGAGAATGCAAACCGCGGGAATGATCATGCCGTTGAACAACGCGCTTCCTGCCGTGGTCCCGATGCCGATCGAAAATCCATCTCGGTCGGAAAGCACAAACAGTGCGATCAGTGTTGTGAAGAGCTCCGGAATTGAACTGGAGATGGCATTGATCGTGCCGCCGCGAACGCCTTCGGAAAGGTTGCGTCCGATGTACTCACTCGCGATTTCAAATCCATCGCAGGCTCGCCAAATGACGAGGCAGGTGAGGAAGATCAGAACGAGTGGGATGACGATGCCCATGGAAGCCTTGAAAAACGGAAAGAGGAAGTTCGATTCGCGGATTGCTCACGACCCCAAAGAATGACATCGCGAAGGTAACAATTACAAGTGGCAGCAGTGTTTTGCCAACACCTCCGATTGGGCATGAGTTCCACGCTCGGTTTCACGAGGCCGTCTCAGAATGCAATCCGCGGATATCAGATTGAACGCGAAGAGTCCTCGTTGTCCATCGCCGGATGCTCTTTGCGATCACGCGGCCGAGTCGTGAAACAGACAATGATGCGTGTATTGCTGTGCATGAAAGGCGGAAGACTGTGCCGGTTTTACCGGCCATCCAGACATCACCGCTTTCGTTCCAGTTCAGAAAGATCCTTTTTGGTTGTTTCCACTGGAGGGGTCGCTAATCTGAAACTTTGACTTTTTTAGGTAATCGGCACGTTTCCTGCACCAACGGTCCTCGCCGCCTGGGCTGAACGAGCACCACCGGAAACGAACGGACATTCGACCGCCATTTGGAGCCACCTTCTATGCCGACCTCATCCATGACCCGCCGCCTTCGAACTTCGGCCAACGTCGCGTCCACCTTGACATTGTCGTGCGTCGTGTTGGGATCGCTCACCAACTCGCTGTCAGTCCGTGCCGACGATGCCGCATCGGTGTCTCATCACGCGGCCAAGTTTGGTGATTCGGGTAATGACCGAGTGTCGGTGCAGAAGATTGCTGTGGAAGACAGTACCGATCAGCTGGCCGAGCAAGCGATCGCTGAATTGGGATTGGACAATTCAAACGTCATCCAACAAGTGTCGGCGACATCGCCGATGAACTCGCTCTCGACAAAAGACGCTTTGGCTCCGTTGATGGATGCACAGGGCACCGCGGGCAATCCGAAGGATCATCGATCGAGCCCACCGATCGCCGATCATCCATTGGGTTGGGCACTTGGGTTTGCACGGGCTCATGCTGACCACATTCGACAGCACGTCAGCGATTACAGTTGCAAGCTGATCAAACGCGAACGCATCGATGGCGAACTGCAGACGCCGCAGATCATGGATGTTGCCGTGCGTGTCGCACAAACGAACCAGACGGGTGATGTCTCGCCGATGTCCGTGTTCTTGCAATACCAATCACCACGTACACTACGCGATCGCCGAGTTCTCTACATCGAAGGCGAGAACGAAGGGAAAGCCCGTGTTCGAAAAGGCGGTGGAGCACTCAGCTATTTGGTGCTTTCGATTGATCCACACGGGCGACAGGCCAAAGAGCAAAGCAACTATCCGATCACGGACATTGGTTTTGACAAGATCATGAATCGCTTGATTGGGTTGATCGAATTTGACATGGAAACCGATCCGACCGGCAACAACACCGAAGTGACCTACTTTCGGAAAGCCCGGGTGATGGGACGGCCAGCCACGCACATTCAGATTGTTCATCCATCCAAAGAAGGCGGTGTCACATTCCATCGTGCCAACGCATTCATTGATGACGAACTGCACGTCCCCATCCGTTTGGAAGTCTACGATTGGCCCACTGCGGAAGGCGACGCACCTGAGTTGAAAGAGGAGTACACCTACGCGGATCTGAAACTCAATGTCGGCCTGGCTGATGCCGCATTCGCTTCGACTCGCTTGAAAGGCAAGCTGAAAGGTCCTGTCGGTTTGACCAAAACGGATTTGAAAGTCAGTCCCAATGCGGTTGCAAAGGATTGAACGATTCAGGCCGGCGTCAACACGCCAAGTCAGTCTTGTCTGAGATAGATGCTGTTGAGGATCTTGAGCGATTGGACCTTTCCGTTTTCTTGCCCTTCCAGCAACACGCCGACGTCGTCGTCGGATCCATCCAAGTATTGAAGACGTTTCGCAGACGATGTTTTCGCGAGTTTGCCAAACGTTTTGGGGCCTCCCCAGTCGATCACCATTTCCAATCCTTGGCCGGCTTCCGAAACGGTTATCACTCGCGACTGAAGTCTGAACTGCCCGACCAACGATTCGCGGAATTCTTTCTCGAACTGCTGCGAATTCGGGAGTGGAATGACCATGGTCTCCAAAGCCTTTCGGCAGCCAGATTCGGCAAGGAAGAAACCACGCTTGTCGTCGGTGTTGGCCAGGACGATTAAAGAAGCGTTCTGTTCTGGGTACCAAGAAACCGCGGTGAGGAATCCACGCACCGAACCGGTGTGAGAGACTCGCTGATGAGGTTCGCCTGCATCGGCGATTCGCCAACCAAGTCCATAGCCGCCGTCGGGTCCAGGCTGCAGCATTCTCTCAACGCTTGTCTTTGATTTTCGAAGCGTCAGGAGAAAGGAGAGCATGTCCTCCGCGTTGGCAACGATCCCTCCCATTCCTTGGTATTGCAAACCGTAAAAATCGCCGTAGGGATGATCCAATGCGGAACGGTCTGCGCCATAGGTTGATTTGCCGATTGACACCTGGAAGTCTTTGGGGGCGGAGTCACCGGTGAAACAAGCGGCATCCATTTTCGCGGGACGCAAAACCAATTCACGAATTGCGTTCTGGTAGGTCTGGCCGGTTACCTCCGCGATGATGGCGGCGAGCAACGCGTAGCCCTGGTTCCAGTATTCAAATTTGGTTCCTGGTTTCTGTTGTGGGCCACCTCGCAGATAGGCTTTGGTCACCTGACCGACATCTTTTGACACAGGACCATAGTTCGTGCCGGGAATGCCGGAGGTATGTTGCAGCAGATGTTGGATCGTGATGCCGCGACAACTCTCAGGGACATTTGGCAAGTGATCCGCAATGGAATCCTCCAGAGACAATTTGCCTTGTCGATCGAGGATGATCACCGCGAGAGCCGTGACCGGTTTGGTCACCGACCCAATCTCGAACAGCGTTTTCGAATCGATTGGAATTTTTGATTCGGAGTCTGCGTAGCCAAAGCTAAGATTGGCGATGACCTTTCCATCTTTTTCGGCAACCACGATCCCACTGAAATTGCTTTTGCCGGCTCGGTCGATGACTTCTGCGAATTGACTCTGCAGCGACTCCTGGCCCATCAGAGTTTGGACGAGGAAGAATTGACTCACCAGTGTCGATATCAAAAGACTGGTGCAAAAGCGTACGGCCATCTGTTTGTTCCCGCAGATCGATCGAGACCATTGCCACCGGCGAGGCCGGTGACCGTTCTCTTATTTGAAATCGTTCTCTGTGGGACTGTATGCGTGCCACCCGGGCGGGTCAAGTTTGGGGCTCGCATTCAATGATTGGATCGACCGAGTGCGGTCACTCTATGAGAAACGCTGGATCCAGGGTCGGATCCAGCGTTGATGGTGAAATGATTGAAGAACCTACTTTCCGTAGGCTTCTTTCGCCGAGGAGTTCATCATTGCTTCGTAGTCGTCTTTTCAGGATGTCGCATTGGCAGGTTGTTTGAAGATGTCTCTGCAGCTCATTCGTCGAGTCGCTTCCCGAACCGCTTGGACCGCTGGTAGCAATCGTCCAACACGGACGCCGGTGACGGTGGTGACCGACAGAAATTCGACCAAGGTAAAACCGCGTCTGCTTCTTCGTCAGACTCATTCCGATAGCTGAATCGCGAATGAATGAGACGAGGCATTGCTGAAGTCGAGAAATCGACTGCGGTGTTTGAGTGGTAGACAAGACAACGTCACCTTAGAATCCGTGGGCGGTCGTTGTGCCACTCTAATGTTAATAAGTTCTGCCGCGTTGCAACGCTTTGCGATCGTCTGAAGACTTTTCACCGTTGGTTCGCGAGCCACTCAAACGCCGCCGATAGCACGGTCCTGAACGAGCGGCCCAAATTTGGTCTAGAAGTGGTGCGTCCTACTCTTGTGTCCGACGCAAGTGGAGAGATGTCAGAAATCGCGAAAGGGGCCGCGAGGTTCGGCGGCTTCCATCTCACGGAGCCAGTTGGCGTAGCGGTCTTTGACCATGGCCAAAATTTGTGGGCGAGACTCCGAAAGGTCGTGAGTTTCGGCCATGTCATTGGCAAGATTGAATAGGCCGCCTTGTTTGCCCATTTGAACCCATTTCCATTGACCGACGCGCGCTCCAATTTGATCGCGGCGTTTCCAGAACATCTCTTCTCTCGGAGAAGCCGATTCGCCACGAAGAGTGGGCCACCAATCGAATCCATCGAGGACAATGTCCGCTGGTGGTTCCAAACCTGCAGCCGAAGCAAAACTTGGCAGCAACTCCAGGCTCGTTAGGAATTCGTCGTTCACCGCACCGGCTGGGATCTTTCCCGCCGTCCAGCGAACAATGCAAGGCACGCGGATGCCGCCCTCCCAGGTTTGAGCCTTGTGGCCTCGCAAGGGCGAGTTGTCAGCGCCGCCGCTGCCACCGTTGTCAGAGAAGAAAACGACAATCGTGTCCTCGAGCATCTGCTTTGCTTCCAAGCGATCCAACATCTCACCAATCGCCGCGTCCATGCAGGTGACCGCCGCCCGGTAGTCTCGACGACGAGCTTGCGGTGTCGCGACCGTTGCGGGGGTGCCATAGCGATAGCGGTCGGTGACTCGCGTTTCCGACTCAACCGGTGGATACATCGCTTTGAATCGTTCGGGTGCCTGCACCGAGGACCGAATCTTTGGATCAAGCGAAGAGGAATTGTGCGGTGCGTTGAAGGGAACGTACAAGAAGAACGGTTCTTCGCCCGCATGTTCATCCAAGAACCGCAGAGCCTCGCGTTGAAACAGGTATGTGCAGTAGGTGCCCTTGTCTTCTTCCGTCGGTTCTAGATTGCGGACCATGCAGGGCACGCCGTACCGTTCGTGCGTGAAGTAGTCGATGCCGGTGTTGACGAAGCCGTAGAAATCATCGAAGCCACGCGAATTGGGCAGCATTCGGCGCAGGGCACCGAGGTCCCATTTGCCGTAGATTCCGCTTTTATAACCTGCCCGTTTCAGCACGGCTGGGATGATCACCTCACGCTCATCCATTCCGCCAATGCGTTCGAACGTCACGGCGTATTGGTCGGGTGTGTAGCGATGACCGTAGTCGGGGGCTTCGTTGCGGATCATGTCGTAGATCCCGTTTCGCTGAGGATACCGACCCGTCAGCAAGCTGGCCCGCGACGGAGTGCAGGCTGGCCACGCCACGTAGAAATTCGTCAGCCGTGTTCCCTCGTTGGCAAGGCGATCCAAAGCGGGAGTGATGATTCCGTTGCCTAGTTGGCCCAAATCGTTGTAGCCCTGATCGTCCGAAACAATCAACAAGATGTTCGGGCGATCTGCCGCTGAGGCCTTGATGGCAACCAGCAACATCGCGAGCGTCGTGAACAAATGGATCATCCAGTTTCGGTGCGGTTGCATCACGCTGTTCCAGTGGGAATTCGGTTTCAGGTGTCTTATGAGGTGTGTTGTTCAGCTTGCGTGGGACGCTTCAACGTAGCCATCGACTCAGATTCTCGCGTACGAATGCATCGTCATTGAGAGATGGGTAAGCGGCGATCACACGATCGATCTCTTCGGATTGACCATCCGAGAGAACTTCCTTGGGATCCAGGCACCAGGTTCCGGGCAGCAGGCCTTGCCGACGTAGCACCTCATGGATTCCGGGGATGCAGCCAGCAAACCCGTTGGCGGCATCAAAGAAGGCAGCGTTGCAATCCGTGACCTGGATGTTGCGAGATAGTAATTCAGAAGGAATGTCATCGCTGCGATCCAGAATCAAATGAATTTCATCGAGCAGTTCAACGGCCTTGCGAGTCCACACGCACCAGTGCCCGAGCAACCCGCCGCGAATTCGGACTGATTTCACATCGTGCTCTGTGGCAATGCGGTACGTCGTCAGCAGGTCCGCGATGATGTTGTCATCGTTGCCGGTGTAGAGAGTGATTGCGTCGTCACGATCTGCGTCGCAAATCGCGCGAACCACATCGAGTGTTTGATAGCGGTTGAAGGCAGCCACTTTGACCGCGATGACGTTTTCAATCTCAGCAAATTCCCGCCAGAACTCATACGGAAGCACACAACCGCCGACGGCTGGTTGCAGGTAGAAACCGATCACCGGCATGACCGAGGCGACTTCTCGGCAGTGAGCAATGAGGTCGTCGATGGTCGAATCGGCCAAGGCCGCCAGACTCAACAAACACGCATGGTAGCCCTGTGAGCGGGCGAATTCCGCTTCACCGATTGCCTGCGGTGTTCTCCCGCAAACTCCCGCGACCTTGAAGATTTCACGCCCTTGCGAACCGGCGTGTTCGTCAATGACTTCGGAGGTCAAACGCAACACGGGTTCATACAAAGCGATCGATGGATCGCGGATCGCGAATTGGGTGGAGTGAACGCCGACTGCGATTCCGCCGGCGCCAGCGTCGATGTAGTAACGGGTCAACGCCGTTTGGTATCGCGGGTCGAATTGCCGGTTGGCATCGAGTGCCAACGGTTGTGCGGGGATGACGATTCCCCGACGAACGTTTTCGCGAATGGTGGGCGATAGGTCACTGATTTGCATCGGTTCAATAGGCTCCGTCGTTGACTTCGAAATGCGTTGGTTTGTTCAGTGAACGCCCTCCGATTTTGATCCAGTGTGCTTGCCAGCGAATCAGTTGATCGGCCGAGACGGACGGAGCTCCGAACAGCTTTCTAGCTTGCGAACTGTCGCTCAGGTAGGAAGCGTCGCTGGGAGTGGTCGTGAATTGCACGGGCTTGTTCAGCAGTTCGCCAAATCGACGAGCAACATCTTCGGTGAGCAAGGTTTCTGGACCGGTGACGTTGAGAACGTTGGCTGGCGAGGCGCAATGGTCCAAGCACATCAAAGCTTGATGATTCGCATCGCCCTGCCAAATCACGTTGAAGGCTTGGACGAAATTGTCGACGGGCTGCTCATTCCAAATCTTGGCGGCGATATCATGCAGCACCCCGTATCTCAGGTCGATCGCGTAGTTCAGTCGGTACAGACAGACGGGAGTTCCCCACTCAAGGCTGCCGTACTCGAACATGCGTTCTCGCCCCAGACACGATTGAGCGTACTCGCCGATCGGCCCCGGTGGCGTGAGTTCGGTTGGTTGTTGATCGACAGAAGCCAGCGGGTAAACACAGCCCGTCGAAAAGGCAACGATCTTGGATTCGCGAAAGTGATGGGCGACGTTCGCAGGAGCCATCGTGTTCATCGCCCAAGTCAGAGGCTCCGTGCCTTCGGTTCCAAATTTCCGGCCGGCCATGAACAAGACGTTGGGCACGGAAGGAAGTTGGGCAACAGCTTCTCGATCAAGCAAGTCACACTGAATCGTTTGCACACCGGCTGATTCCAAACGAGCACGAGCGTCCGCGTCGGTGAATCGTGCCACGCCATATACGTTCTTCGACACGCCTGCCTTTCTGATCGCGGCGACAGCCAGTTGTCCCAAGCTGACGCCCATCTTCCCGGCGATCCCCAAAATGATCAGGTCGCCATCGAGTTGCCGCATGAATTCGACCAGCGCATCACTTGGTCGGGCCAGCAATGCGTCCAGTTGCGTTTCGGATTCGATCCGTTCAGACAAGTCGACTGTCATTTTCTGCCGCCATATTGTGGTCCAATGTTTTGTTCGCAAGTCTAACATTGTGCTCCCACCTCTCTCGACCCACCGAGGATCCGAATGGCGAAGATCGTTTTTTGCACCATCGCGTTGTTGCTTTCGAAGATGCTTGTCTTCGGGGCGGTTCAGGCTGAGACCGTGGAACACCCGAACGTCCTTTTGATTTTGACGGACGATCAGGGATGGGGTGATCTTGCGTCGCACGGGAATTCGAAAATCTCAACGCCAACGTTGGACGCTCTGGCAAACCAAAGTGCACGACTGGATCGTTTTTATGTTTCCCCCGTGTGTGCTCCGACGCGAGCCGCCTTGCTGACCGGGCGTTATCCGGAACGCACCGGAGTCGCTGGGGTCACGGGACGCCGTGAAGTGATGCGGGCTGAGGAAACGACGCTTGCGGAGATGTTCCAGGCGGCTGGCTACGCGACAGGCTGCTTTGGGAAGTGGCACAATGGCGCACAGATGCCGCTGCACCCCAATGGACAAGGTTTCGATGAGTTCTTTGGGTTCTGTGGCGGGCATTTCAATCTTTACGACGACGCGTTGCTGGAGCGAAACGGCACGCCGGTGCAAACCAAGGGATACATCACCGATGTCTTGACGGACGCGGCGATCGAGTTTGTCAACGTCCATCGCGACCATCCGTTCTTTTGTTATGTGCCGCTTAACGCGCCGCATGGTCCCTTTCAGGTGCGACAAGAATTGTTTGATCAGTACAACGACGGCACGATTGACGAGAAAACAGCAGCCGTGTACGCGATGGTGCAAAACATCGACACCAATGTTTCGCGATTGCTGAAGTGCCTTTCAGATCATTCGTTGAACGAGGAAACCATCGTTGTGTTTTTGACAGACAACGGGCCCAACGGAAAACGCTTCAACGGTGGAATGCGTGGCGCCAAAGGCAGTGTTCATGAAGGAGGCTGTCGCGTGCCATGTTTCATTCGCTGGCCGGGAAAGATCAAGCCGCAAACGATCTTTCAAATTGCGGCGCACGTTGACCTGCTGCCAACGCTGGCTCAGTGGTGTGATATTCCGGTGACAACGGAAAAGCCGCTGGACGGAAGAAGCTTGGCCAAATTGATTCGCGATGGATCCGATGCCGAGCTCGACGACCGCTCGATCCTGACCTATCGACCCAACCAGTTGCAATTGCAGAAGTTTGGCAAGGCGGCGGTGCGAACCAACACTCATCGATTGACGATCGAGAAGTCCAAGGTGTCATTGTTTGACATGACGAACGACCCCGGCCAAACCACCGATGTCGCGTCGAGTGATCCGGAATTGACGAAGCAGTTGCGATCGCAGATCGAAGAATATGTGCAGGAAATCACACCCAGTATCACTGCGGTGCGGCCTGTTCCCATCGAACCGATGCGATCGGTCTTTGTGCCCGCCGTGGATGCCAAGCCCGAAGGAGGAGTCGGGTTTGCCGACGAAATTTCATGGGCACACAGTTGGATCGATCGCTGGTCGTCACCGCAGGATCGGATCCATTGGCCGATCCACGTGAAGGAAGCTGGCCGATACGAAATCGTGATCCACTACGTTTGCGATTCGGATTCGGCAGCGGTCGTGCTGACGACGGGCAACCAAAAAGTCACCACCAATCTTCCGCGATTCGCGATGAAAAGCGTTGTTCGGCCCGATTTGGATTCCAAGGCGACTCCGCGACGGATGCTGACGTTTCAGCAGCACTCAATCGGAGTTGTTGACCTTGCCGCTGGTTCCTCAACGCTGACTTTGCACCGAAACGACCAGGACGGCGTCATGATTGAATTGAACGGACTCACCATCACCCGACAGCCCGCCGAATGACGCGATGCACCGGGCGATCGCGGCAAGAAGTCAACTGATGATGTCGTTGATGACGTTTCCGTGAACGTCGGTGAGTCGAAACTGGCGTCCTTGGTAGCGGAATGTCAGCCGCTCATGATCGATCCCGAGCAGATGCAGGATGGTGGCGTTCAGGTCGTGAACATGCACTCCATCTTCTGCGATCCCATAGCCGAGTTCATCGGTCATTCCGTGGGTGTGTCCGCTCTTAGTGCCTCCGCCTGCCATCCAGATTGTGAAAGCTTCTTTGTGGTGGTCTCGCCCGATCTTTGTCGGGGTGCCCCCGCCGTTGCTTGCTTGTGCCATCGGCGTGCGACCAAATTCAGCAGCCCAGACCACGAGCGTGTCGTCCAGCATCCCTCGTTGTTTGAGGTCTTTGATCAACGCTGCGATCGGTTGGTCGACTTCTTTCGTTTTCGCTGTCAAGCGATTCTCGATGTTTCCGTGGTGATCCCATCCTTGATCAAACAGTTGAACAAAACGCACTCCGCGTTCGACCAGACGTCGGGCGAGCAAGCAGTTGTTGGCGAAGCTCGTTTTGCCGGGTTTTGTTCCATACATCTGATGAACCTCAGCAGTTTCATCGTCAATGTTCATCAACTCGGGCACGGAGGTTTGCATCCGATAGGCCATCTCGTACTGGCTGATGCGAGTCGAGATTTCTGGATCACCAACGTCATCCAATCGCAAAGCGTTGAGATCTTTGACGGCATCGACAACCTTTCGACGGTCAGACGGTCGCATGCCCTCGGGGTTGGATAAGAAGAGGACGGGATCGCCTTGACTTCGGAACTCAATTCCTTGGTGAACGGTTGGCAGGAAACCGCTTCCCCATGCACTGTTGCCCGCTCCTAAAACTTGTCCCGTGATCAGCGTGACAAAGTCCGGCAGGTTCTTGTTTTCGCTTCCTATCCCATAGCTGACCCAAGACCCGATGCTGGGCCGACCAAAGCGTTCAAAGCCGCTGAGCAAGAACATTTGGGCGGGCGCGTGATTGAATTGGTCAGTGTGCAGCGTTTTGATGAAACACAATTCGTCTGCAACCGACTGCAGGTTGGGCATCAAGTTCGAAATTTCCGCTCCTGATTCTCCGCAGCGTTGAAACTGAAAAGATTGATCCGTTGGAGTGCCAAACAACTTGGGTTGTTCGCGAATGAACGCCAGTTGCTTTCCGTTGAAGAACTCATCCGGGCACAGTTGTCCTGAACGCTCCTGCAGAACGGGTTTGTAATCGAACAGATCCAGATGTGACGGTGCACCGACCATGTGGATGTAGATCACGCTTTTGGCTCGCGCCGGATGGTGCATCCCGAGCGTGGATTCAATGTCGTCTTTTCCAAACGCTGCGTTTTGTTCGGTTTGGAACAGTGACGTTAGCGCGAATCCACCGAGGCTCATGCCGGCTCGTTGAAAGAGTTGTCGACGAGTCTCGTTTGCGGACATTGCCGCGGCAGCGGACTCGTTGAGTCGTTGTTCTGATCGATATGTTTTCATCTTCGACGACCATCTCAATGAATCGAGGAATTTGTGGGGAGGCTTCAGTCCTTCGTGATCGTCTCGTCCAAGTTCAACAGGACGTTTGCGACGTAGAACCATGCACCCAATTCTTCCGTGGATGAATGAGTGGTGTGATTCGGAAACGAGTGTTCTTGAACGAGCGATTTGGCAAGCTCGGGATTGAATTGAAGGTGTTGCTTTCGCTCATCAAGAAACGCCATCAACCGAGCGGATTCGTTTGGGTCTGGTTGTCGAGCAAGCACGATTTCAAATGCTGCCGAGAGTCGATCGGAGTCGCTCTCGTCGGGGTGTTCACAAAGGATGCGATTTGCCAGAGCGAGAGCCATTTCGACGTAAGCCGGATCGTTGAGTAGCGTGAGTGCTTGTAGTGGCGTGTTGGTTCTCGGCCGACCCACCACGCAAGAACTGCGATCGGGACCATCGAAATTTACAAAGCTGGGATAAGGTGCAGCGCGACGCCACACCACATACACGCCGCGTCGGTATCGGTCTTGATCGATTGCCGCAATCCATTTCGGTTCATTCCGACCAACTTGCCGCCAAATTCCCGTCGGCTGATGCGGCATGATGGGTGGACCATGCATCTCGGTCGAAAGCAAACCGCTGACGGCCAAGGCATTGTCGCGAATCATTTCCGCTGACATGCGAAAGCGTGGTCCTCTCGCGTACCATTTGTTCGCCGGGTCTGCTTCGATCAAATCGGCGCGAACTTTGGAGTCCTGTTGGTAGGTCTCGGACGTCACGATCGTTTTCAAAACATGCTTCATCGACCATCCTGATTCAACAAACTCAACGGCCAACCAGTCGAGCAACGCAGGATGTGTCGGCGGCGAAGACTGTGTTCCAAAGTCTTCCAGAGTGTCCACAATTCCGTGACCAAACAATTGTGCCCACCAGCGATTGACGGTCACCCGCGCGGTCAACGGATTCGCAGGATCGACCAACCAATGTGCAAGGCCCAAGCGGTTTGGTGGAAGGTCTTCGTCCATTGGATGAAGAGCCATCGGCGTACCCGGTGAAACCCGGTCTCCAGGTGACAAGTAGTTGCCACGTTGCATCACAAATGTTTCGCGTTGCTCTTTCATCTCCACCATGACGAGCGTGGTGGCGGGCTGTGTCGATTCCAGTCGCTTCGATAGCTTTCGGATTTGTCGTTCGAGTGCCCTCGCCTTCGGGTTGGTTTTCTCGTAATGACTTTCGAGCGTCGCGAACTCACTTGGCGATCGATCTTTTGCCGGTTTCCTCGCCGCTTCCGCGACTTTTTCGGGGACATCGATTGAGAGTGGATCACCGCACAAGGCAGAGAGACGCACACGTCCGATCGTTCGACCTCTTCCGTAATGTTGTTTCAACCGGAATCGCAACGTTGAGTCATCGTTTCGACGAAGTGGTGTTTGAAGCAGAAACTGTGCCCAGTGTGATTGTTGGAATTTCGATGCGATCGCCCAACCCGTTTTGGGATCGCCGTCAATTGCGTCGGCGACGTTCCATCCGGATTGGGAATAGTCGGCCTTTGCCGAATGCAGCACCAGACGTTTGGAGGGTTTACCTTCCTTCGAAACAACCTCCACCTCAAATTCACTCAAGATGAAATTGGATCGCACGGCATCACCGCGGCCCGGGCCTGTTCCCGGAAGACTTGGATGAGTCAGCGCTTCGACCTTCCATCCGACGATGTCAGCGGGGATCTCATCACAGTCGATCTCGTAGACAGTCGTGTTCGGCACATTGCCCGAGAACAAGATGGACTGGTCCTCGAGGATCTCAAACTCTTCGCCACCGGTCGAATTGACCGAGGCAACCGGAAGCGTTTTCCACTCCGGTTGGTTGTCGAGTGCAGTTGTGAGTTGCTTGGTCCAGTTTTCGAAATCACCCTTTTCCAGAACCGAATTCCTTTCGGCTTCCAAGGCAGCGATTTCGTCTTGTAGCTGACTCCGAACGCTCGCTCGATCAGGAGGTAGCGGCAAGTCCATTTTTGGACCCCAAAAGTCAAAGGACACGCCTTTGCCACTCGGGTTTTCTACCTCCATCGGAGTGTTGTTGAAGAACGCGAAAAGCTTGTAGTACTCGTCTTGGCTGACCGGATCGTATTTGTGATCGTGACACTGGGCACATTCGATGGTCATTCCCAACCACGCAGTGGCTGTCGCATTGACCCGGTCGATGACTTGGTTCACCCGATTTTCTTCCGGATGAACACCGGCTTCCACATTGCACGGCACGGTGCGATGAAAGCCCGTTGCGATTTTTTGGTTGATAGTCGCATCCGGCAACAGGTCGCCGGCGAGCTGTTCAATTGTGAACTGATCAAAGGGCATGTCATCGTTCAAGGCGTCGATCACCCAATCGCGATAAGCCCAGCTCTCTCGCAATTGGTCAGCTTGAAACCCATTGGAATCGGCGTAGCGAGCCAGGTCTAACCAAGGTCTCGCCCAACGTTCGCCAAACTGTTCGGATGCTAACAGCCGATCGACCAATCGCTCATAAGCATTCAGATCAGAATCGTTGACGAAGGATTCAACTTGTTCCGGCGATGGCGGGAGCCCTGTGAGATCAAGTGAGACTCGGCGAATCAAGGTGCGTCGATCGGCGGGCTGGGATGGCTCGAGACCTCGCTCACGCAACCGATTTCTGATGAAGCGGTCGACTGGATGCGAAGACGCCGCGGCTTGATCAAGCTGAGGAGCACTTGGGCGAGTCGGTGCGATGAAGGCCCAATGTTGTTCGTAACCACCGCCCTCGGCGATCCATGATTTCAGAATGGACTTTTGGTGAGCCGACAAGCTGCGTTTCGACTCCGGCGGCGGCATCAACATGCCAGGGTCGTCAGAGAAGATCCTTGCGATCAGCTCACTTTGATCCGGCTCGTTCGGGACAATCGCAGGGCTCCCTGAAAGGTTTTCGCGAGAGCCGGTTTGAGTGTCGAGACGCAGGTCTGCCTCGCGCGATTCGGCATCCGGTCCGTGACAATGAAAGCAGTTCTCCGAGAGAATTGGTCGCACGTCTCGGTTGAAATCGATTGCGAATGCGTCTGGTGAGAGAGGCAGCACCAATGCCAGTGTCAGCAGTCCGAAACGCGTTGGGAAGCCTTTTTCAAAGCAGAAAACCATACTCGTCACGATCGAAGGGGAATTGGAATGGCGGTGATCCGTGACGGAAGAGTCTAACACCCAAGGTGGGTGGAAACGAATCAACGCATGCCCTTTCTACTTCGAGGGTTCGCTTTGAAGACCGGCGGTCGTTCAGTCGTCTTGCGTGTCGGGCGACTTTGAGGTGTGGTCGTGAACGATTTTCCAACCTTCCGGGAATCGTCGAAACACGAGCGTGAACTTGCCCTCCATCGGCTCCGTTCGAGCGAGTTTCCAAACACCGAGGACTTGCATGGCGGAGTCACCCAGCGGCAGGAATTCCAAGTCTGTGAAGGTGAGCTTTCCCATCTTCTCAGGATTTGGATAGCGTTCTTTGTATCGCTGCAACGTTGCGTCGAACCCACGTGTCACTTCACCACCGGAAGAGAATGTGAGTTGGTCGCTCTTCCAGTAGACTTTCATGAAAGCGTCAATGTCGCCGGCGTTCCAATCGCTGGCCTGTTGCTGAATCAGTTCAGTAATCGCCGATTCATCGGACGCCGATTGGCTTGGTTCGGTGGTCGCTGTTGTTGGTGCTCCACCGTTATCGAGAATCAGGTGCGTCTCGAATCGTCCTGTGCTGTCGGCTGCTCCGCAGCTCATGCCCGGGGTGTTGTGCTGCATCACAATCTCGCCCTGCTGGGAGACGGCAATCAATCCACCGACACCAGGTTCGAGGCGATTCAACATAATGTCCGTGATTGCTGACTCGAGCGACTGGTTCGCGTATCGCATTTGCGCGGCGATGTCATAAGCGACACTGTTGCGAATGTATTCTTCACCAACACCGGTGCCGGAAACGGCGCACAAACCATTGGCGGCGTACGTGCCCGCACCGACGATGGGTGAATCACCAACTCGTCCTGGCAGTTTGTTCGCGGTGCCACCGGTGCTGGTTCCTGCGGCCAAGTTCCCATGCAAATCCAGCACAACACAGCCGACGGTTCCGAGGTGGGATTCGTCTTTTTCCTGACTTGCAGAAGCAATGTTTGCTGCGTCATCGCCATCGCGTTGGGAGAGAAAGTATTCCGGATCGACGAGTGGTACTTGCTGAGCTTCTGCAAACTCGTCGGCGCCTGGACCGACAAGCAGGACGTGTTTGGTTTCAGTCATCACGCGGCGTGCGAGTGAGATCGGATTCTTGACCCGTGTCACTCCGGCAACTGCGCCACACGCGAGCGTCTTGCCATCCATCACGGATGAATCCATCTCGACGCGACCCTCGTTCGTTACTACGGATCCTCGCCCGGCGTTGAAGATCGGATTGTCCTCCAAGGTTCGAATCACAGCTTCGACCGTGTCCATGGCGGTCGCTCCATCAGCCAGCATGTCGCGGCCTGTTTGCAGTGCGTGTTGCAATCCGGCGGTTCGTTTTTGGCTCGATGCCTCGCCGAGTTGAGCTGGTGAGCTGCCGGCTCCGCCATGAATCACGATGGCCCATTTTGTCTTCATGGCTGGCTCTTCACTTTGGATTGGTCGGGGGGCGAGGAGTGCAATCGCAACGGCCGCAGCAAGGATCGTCGTCTTGAAATTCATGGCACAGGCTCTTCAGCATCGCTGGCAAAACAGGAGACGGACATCGAATCCATCTTCCACCGATGGGGGAACAGCGGAAAGGGGAGACGCCGCCCATTCCCGGTCCGACCTGAATCGAGATCCGGTTGGGCTCAACAAGCATTGCCTGCTTTCGATCAACTTCCCGTGACGTTTTTGCGTGAAAGCGTCCTTTGGTAGGGAGAGGACGAGTCGTCGTGTTGGCGATCTCGGTTGCCTTTGGTTCTTCGACGACGCGATGGGGACACAATGAATATCAGTATGGGGAAAATCGGTTCAAAGAATATCGGTGCAGGGAATCATGGTAAGAGGGATCTCTGTCGAGGCTTTTTTCTCGTTGCAGCGGCGTTGTTATCCGTTGCGTTCTTCGGGGGTGACGCGTTTAGCCAATGTCGTTCTCGAGGTGGGGGACCGCCATCGGGCAGCCCCACCTCGTTTGCGAGTAGTTCGCAGTATGCCCAAAATCCATATAGCCAGAACCAATTGGTCAGCAGCTATCCGCAGAGCAATTTGATTGCGTCGCAATATCAGCAACAACTGTTGGCGAATCAGCGGCGAATTGCGAGCTTGGCGTATCAAAATGCCCAGCAGCAGCGGCTCGCTGCGATGCAAGGTGAAGCGGATGTCCAGGCTTATCGACTCGCACGAGCTGAAGCAAAGCGTGCGGCTCGGGCTGAACGCATTGCCGCCCGGTTGCGTGAACAAGGGCGTTCGGAAGACGCCTACACACTCGCGTCAGTCAATGTCGACAACGCAATGCCGAGACGCTGAGCAACCGAGATGGCTCACGCTTGTTGACAGATCGTTCATTCGTTCCTGGTTGGGGCGTTTCAGACGATGGTCGATGTCAAAGCAGATGCTTTGGCACGGGCGGCGGGAACGAGTCCGGCGACGTGTGGAGCGGAGACTCCGGGTGAAGCTGTGTGAGCCTTGCGGGAAGCATCGTGTTTGCTTTGCGAGCGGTACGCCCATCGAACGTCGATATGATCGAGAGCGACGATTGATGGATCCGCGTTGCAGTCGACGCGAACTTGGTACAGGATGATCACGGTCGCACCGCTTTGAACCGCATTGAAATGCAGGTCAAGGCTCCGGTGCATGGATTGGTTTGTCGGTCGAGCGGGCTTTCCGTCAATGTGAGTCGATACGATACGGTCGAACATCAAGTTGGGGCCGTAGGTACGTGAAAGTGCTACTTGCACTACATCGCACTCGTTCTTGATCTGTGGCATCTCCAACGTGATTCGAAATTGAAGGACGTCTCGAGCGACCGCAATCTTCTTGTCACAGGATTCTCGCCATCGAAGCGGGCCCGTTTCGCCACGCGAGACTGGGAGCATTTGAGACTGATGAACGGTTGATTGAATCGAGTTGCACGATTCGATGATTTGGTTCAGTGCCAAATCGTTCTTCAAAGAGTCCACCTTGGTCGTCTTCATTCGTTCCGCTCCTGTGCCACCGCCTGGCGCTGATTTCAAGGAAATGGTCCGACGACCGATCTCCATTCGCTGCCTGAAGAGACTTTTGCACCAACAATCGGACGGGGCAGCAGCGTCAACGGGAGAAGCGACGAAACTCCTCACGCCGAAGGCCACGCATGTGACCTAGAACGATTATGCGGGAACGCCGGGATAGGGAATGCTGAGGACGAGCGGGGAAGCGTGCCGTCGTCATGTTCGGCACTCGCAGGAAGAGAGGGACAAAGTCAGTTTGGCAGTCGGTACCGGCGTTGTGGGCCAACGTGCGATTTCAGACATCCACGTCGAAACCGCGATCCAAATGCTGGATGCGACAAGCGATCAATTCATTGTTCGACAAAGCAGGCCATTACTCGAGAACTCGCGGGGTTAGTTCGAGCGAGTGTTCGGTCCGCGGCATGGCCATATGGTGGCACGGTGTTTAGCAGTCCAGTGTTTGGCGACTCTGTATTTATCGACCCAGTGCAGCGGGTGTCGCAAAGGATTCAGTGACTGTCGCATATCGACATGGCATTGGCTTTGGTGAACGCTTTGCATCGTTCTTTGATGCTCTTGTCTGTTTCGTGCGAAGTGGAAATGGCAGTGCACGTCCGCGATGACATGGCGGAAAACTCGTGCACGTTCGGTCGCTCCACGTTACGATGCTTCGTTTGAAGCCAGTTTTGCTGGCCTGCAGACAAGATGCTGAAATTGCACTCCAAGATTCGACAACTGAGAAAGCGAACAATGCCGCAAAGGATCATGACAGTCCTCCAATGGAGCCTTTTCTTTCTATGTGCCAGCGTCATGCCGGCCATCACGCAGCGAGCTGACGCGCAGGACGATTTTGAGTTCCGGTCAAACGACGTGGTCGCCATCTACGGCAACGGATTGGCTGATCGGATGCAGCATGACCCCTGGGTCGAAACTTTCCTTCAACACCAACTGAAGGGACTCGACGTCAGTTTCCGGAACATGAGTTTTTCGGGCGATAAAGTCAATCAGCGTCCGAGGAACAAAGGGTTCACCAATGACATCGAGTATTTGAACCATGTGGCACCGGATGTGGTCTTTTCTTTCTATGGTTTCAATGAATCGTTTGCTGGAGCTGAGAAAGCGGACGCGTATCGCGATGAATTGATCAAGCTGGTGCAGCGGTACACCGAGGCGCGAAAGGACCATGGGGCGGACGTGCGTTTCGTTCTGTTCAGTCCGATTGCCTACGAGAACACCGGCGACCCGAACCTGCCCGATGGCACGGAATTGAATGCGAACTTGGCGGCCTACACCGAGGCGACTCGTGAAGCGGCCGAGGAAACCGGTGTGACCTTTGTCGATTTGTTTTCGCCAACCTTCCAGTTGTTCCAATCGAGTTCCGAGCAACTCACACTCAACGGCGTTCACCTCAACGCAGCCGGGTACAAAAAGCTTGCCGGAATCATTTCGCGGGCGTTGCTTGATGACGAGCCCGCTGCGGATGCAGAATTGGATCTTCTGTATGACGCGGTCAAAGATAAAAACTGGCACTGGCACAATCGTTACCGGGCAACCGACGGCAATGACATCTGGGGCAGTCGTTCCACGTTGACCTTCGTGGATGGACAAAGCAACGCAGAGGTGCTGAAGCACGAGTTGGTGATGCTCGACGTAATGACCGCTAATCGCGATAAAGTGATTTGGGCGGCAACTCAGGGGCGAACCTTGCAAGCGGATGACAGCAACGTGCCTCCGCCAGTCAAGGTGATCTCAAACATTGGTGGCGGGAGTGCCAGTTCCAGTGCGATGAAAGAGGGCAGCGTTGAGTACCTCAGTCCCGAGGAGTCGCTGTCGAAGATCAACGTGCCGGACGGCTATGAGCTCAACGTTTTCGCATCGGAAGTTCAATTTCCCGATTTGGCCAACCCTGTCCAAATGCAAGTCGACGCGAAGGGGCGCCTGTGGGTTGCGAGCTGGAACACTTACCCAAAGTGGGAACCAGGGAAGGAGATGAATGATTCCCTGATGATCTTGGAAGACACCGACAACGATGGCAAAGCCGACGTCCGCAAGATCTTCGCCCACGTTCACAACCCGCTCGGTTTCGAGTTTTGGAACGGGGGTGTGGTTGTCACGTCTGGTCCTGATTTGTTGTTCTTGAAGGACACCGATGGAGATGACAAGGCCGACGTGCGATACCCCATTCTGCAAGGGCTCGGTACCTCGGACACTCACCACGCTGCGAACAATTTGGTTTATGGGCCAGACGGTGGGATCTATTGGCAAAGCGGGATTTTCCTCGTTCACAATCACGAGACCCCGTGGAAGCAAAACCTGAACATCGGTGCGTCGGGCATGTACCGCTTTGACCCGCTGACGTTCGCGATCACTCCACACGCAGGCAACTCACCCAATCCGCACGGGACCAGTTTTGACTACTGGGGGTATTGCTATGCCAGCGACGGAACCGGTGGGCGTTGCTACCAAGTGCGTCCTGAGGGCAACGGCTTCAAGATGCACCAATTGCTGGAAAAAGAGTTTCGTCCGGTGGCAGCGAATGCGATTTTGTCTTCGGAGCATTTCCCTGAAGAACTGCAAAACGACATCTTGATCTGTAACACGATCGGATTCTTGGGAGTCAAGCAGTACAAGCTGGACCGAGAAGGGGACGTCGTGGAGGAAGACTCCGCGGATTCGACGCCGGAGGAGCCAGCGTATGTCAAAATCACGCGAGGTGGTGGTCTGATCACGGTTGACCACCCTGCCCTGAAGGATGCCAAGATCACCGGGTTCAAGCTCAGCGTGAACGGCCGGCAGCAGATGAATCTCTCGGAAGTGGAGATTTTCAGTGGCGGCAAGAACATCGCGAAAACGGCCAATCTGAAACAATCGAGCGAATACAACAACGGAGCTTTTCCTGTCCAACGGCTCGTCGATGGCGACAAGGGAAACTTCGCTCACACTTCGCCGCAGAAGGACCCGTGGATGCGAGGTGACTTCCCGTCGCCCGTGCAGATCTCCGAGTTCAAAGTTTGGAACCGCAAAGGCTTCGAAGACCGTTTCAACAACGGCAAGATCGAGTTCTTTGATGGCGATGATGTTGTCGCTTCCGTGGACATTGAGATTGCTTCCGCCAATCCGGAAGAGAAACATCGAGAGTTCGGTGAGGTCTGGGGAACACCTGGGTTGGAGTTGCTCAACAGTGACGACCGCAACTTCCGTCCCACCGATGCTGTCGTTGGCGAGGACGGTGCTCTGTATGTTTCCGATTGGCACAACGCGATCATTGGTCACATGCAGCACAACATTCGTGACCCCAATCGCGACCACGCTCACGGCCGAATTTTCCGATTGACAGTCAAGGATCGTCCTCTGCAAAAACCCGTCAAAATCGCGGGGCAGCCCATCGAGGTTTTGCTTGACAATCTCAAGCATCCCGTCAATGGCGTGCGGCATCGGACTCGAATCGAGCTCACTCAACATGACTCGGACAAAGTCATCGCGGCGACGCAAAAGTGGATGGCCGATTTCGATCCCAATGATGAAACGGAAGCCCACCACTTGTTGGAAGCACTTTGGTTGCACCAACGAAATGGAGTCAAGAACCAAGCGTTGCTGAACCAATTGTTGGAATCGGATGTCCGGCATGCGGTTGTCGCTGCCAAGACGGTTCGTCACTTTTGGGAAAACGTTGATACGAAGGGCGGAAGCGAGTTTGCCGCGCCGGCGGAACTTGAGTTCGTCAAGTTTGACACACCCAAGCACCTCAGCCCGGCAGACAAGAAGACGTACGAGTTGGGCGCGACGATCTATCAGCGCGAATCGCACTGTGCGACTTGCCACATGACGCACGGCAAGGGAACTCCCAATGTCTACCCACCACTGGTCGGCAGCCCCTGGGTCAACGGGAGTGAGGATCGACTGATCAAGATGGCTCTGCATGGCGTGTGGGGCAAAATGACTGTGGCTGGGAAGACTTACGACCCTGCCCGAGGCGTGCCGCCCATGACCGCGTTCCGCTCCTTGTTGAAGGATGATGAAATGGCCGCGGTTCTGACCTTCGTGCGGAACACCTGGGGGAATGAAGCCTCGGTTGTCAGTCCTGAGTCCGTCGCCCGCGTTCGCGAAGAGACCAAAGGCCGGACGACGTTCTACAAACCCGAAGAGATTCTCAAGCTGCATCCGCTGGAGAAGGATCTGATGGATGAGAACGTCACGCCGGAGACAGAAGTGTTCTCGAACGAGGCGTTAGAGAAGGAGTTGCTGACCGCTTCGCCGGGCAAGCTGGCTCAGGTCGCTTTGGCGAAGGGGAATTTCCAGCGTGGCAAACGGTTGTTCCATGAATCATCCGCAGCCTGCTTCGCGTGTCACTCGCCACCAGCGGGCACCGTTCGAATGGGTCCAGATCTGGAAAAGGCAACGACCAAACGCACGAACGAAGAACTGGTCGATGCCCTGCTCCGCCCTTCGAAGTTGATCGACAAGGACTACGCGCAGGTGAGCGTGCTGACGGCGGATGGTCAGATCTTCACTGGCATTCGTGTGAGTGAGAACGACGACGAGATTGTGCTACGCAATCTCGCTCAACCGGAACCCATCACGATTGCACAGGACGATGTCGAGGATGTGATCGAGTCGGAGGTGTCGTTGATGCCCGAGAACTTGATGCGGCAGATGAAAAACCGCAAAGAGTTCAACGACTTGTTGAAGTACGTCATCGAAGTCCGCAAGAAGTGAGTCGGCTTTGAGGCTCGCTGATGATCGATCTTGGCAGCGTGGACAAACCGGTTCGCGCTGCCGAGTTGGTTGAAGTTAAATCTTTGGTCGGTGAGTTGACCTTTCGATGCCGGCGCTCCCGTCAGTTGAGCCAGCTAGCATTCGCAAGAGTTTTGATCCGCCAGAGATACTTACCCGTGTGCGCTATGAAAACTTTTTGTCGTGTAGCATTCCACGCAGCTTCGCGTGTGTGTCGAGCGTTTGTAGTTGGTTTGAGACGGCGAGCAACGCATTCAACGCTAAGTTTTCAATTTCTTGGCGTTGTTGTGTCTCAACTGCTTCGAACCCAGCATGGACGATTTTGGAACGAATGCCGTACAGTCGTTTGGATGCCTTGTGAATTACTTTCTGTTCACTGCCATCGTTTGATAGAAGGTAGGCCAACCGGTCAGCAAATTTTTCGACAGTCGTCTCTTCGCCATCGCAGACAAGCAATCGTTCAAGACTTACCGCACACAGGGTGAAGGCGTCTGCGAGCGTGGTGGCGACGATTGATCGGCCCAGCCATTGAGTGGCAACTCTTAACGAATGTTCAAGCGTGTTGAGTTCAGCCCACTTTGTTCCGGCAATTCTGGAGAAATTCTCAAAGTTGAAATGTTCGTTCAAATGTCCGAGGACAGAGTTGTTAATCGTAAACGGAGCGTAGGAGCCCTTCCTGTCCCATTTGATTTCTATTCCGCTGTCAGAAGTTGCAATGTATCCAGTATTACCCGACCGCATTTCATACGGCAGACCGAAGGCGGCGGCAGCTGAAAGCGAATGGAATACCCGAGTGAATGCACGGACTGTGTTTACAGCCGTTTCGACTTCTTCGGTGGCAGCGTGGACTATCCTCTCGGAATGTGCATCAACTTCGGTCAACGCCCACGCCGATCCTTGATTCGCAATGTCATTCATGAAATTGAGCACATTCGCTTTTTCCAAGATGTCAGCGGCGTGATCGGCAGGTCCTCGGTGATCTAATGCCATTCTCGTGTTTTCGATAACTCCGAATGACCGTGGCATGAATGTAACATTCCCGATCTTTGTGCTGTCGTTGATTTGCAAGTTAGTAATCGGCAGCTTAACTTGCCATCGGACGATGCTCGAACGTAGCTTCTTCAAGACGTCTTTCGAAACGACTTCAACATAGTTGATGTCTGAAGGCACATTTGGCACTAGTGTCTTTAGTATTTCATCCAATTGTTTTGAGAGAGCGACACTGCCAACTCGTGTCGCAAACTCTCTGTCTTTTAAGCACTCGTTTGCAAAGTCATTCTTTGCTGCTACCCCTTCCCTGTTGATGTAGAGAGTAGGGTGAGCGGCATTGTTCATCGGGCCGAGTATCTGTTTGCCACCCCTTCCGGTGATTTCCACTCTCGAGCCAGATCCGCCGAGAATTGAACCAGGTTCATCTAAATTGACTTGCGTCCGATCCGTGGTCGTGTTCCGAACGATTCTCTCAAGGTATTCCGCAAGCTTTGTTTTGTTGTAAGACATTGTTGCAAGCGATGTTCAAATTTGCGTGATGAGCGTTGAGATGAGCAGTTTTCGTGAAATATTGGCAATTCCTAATCGCTACTGGGAGTTGGGTTGGTATCCGAGGTGACGCTTTGGAAGTCAACCAAATTGAAGTACTCGTTACAATCGACGAGTGGTTGTCGATGGGCGATATCGTGTCAGGCGTTGCGGGATTCTCGGGCGATGGTCCACTCGATGGCGGCGATCAGGGCGCGGGCCTTGTTGAGCGTTTCTTCGTATTCCGAGTCGGGGTTGCTGTCGGCGACGACTCCGCAACCGGCTTGCACATGATACGCCCCGTTGTGATGCACGATCGTGCGGAGCGCCAAGCATGTGTCCATGTTGCCTCGGTAGTCGATGTAGCCGACCGCGCCACCATACGGGCCGCGACGGTGCGGTTCGATCTCGTCGATGACCTGCATCGCACGGACTTTGGGAGCACCTGAAACGGTTCCCGCGGGCAAGCACGATTTCAAAGCATCAAACGCGTCCAGGCCTTCCCGCAGTTTGCCTCGCACTTCGCTGCTGATGTGCATCACGTGGCTGTATCGCTCGATCACCATGATCTCGGTCAGGTCCACGGTGCCGAATTCGGCAATCCGGCCGATGTCGTTGCGACCCAGGTCGACCAGCATCACGTGTTCGGCACGTTCCTTGGGGTCGGCCAGCAGATCTTTCTCGAGAGCCTTGTCCTCTTTTTCAGTCGCGCCACGGGGCCGTGTTCCCGCCAGCGGTCGCACGGTGACCTCACGGTCTTTTACCCGGCACATGATCTCCGGCGAGCAACCAACCAAAACGCATTCAGGGTTGCGGACGAAGAACATGAACGGCGACGGATTGACGACTCGCAGCGATCGGTAGACCGCGAAAGGATCGACGTCGCTTTTGACGGTCAGTCGCTGGCTGGGGACGACCTGGAAGATATCGCCCGCGCGAATGTATTCGACACAGTGGCGAACCGCGTCGCAGAAGGACTCGCGGGTGAAGTTGGACTCGACCGGCAGCGGTTGCCGTTGGTCTTCTTCGATGATCTCGTCCACTCGGAGATCCGGTGGGCTGGTCGTCAGACGCTTGATCGTTTGGTCGACTTCTTCGGCGGCGGCTTGCCGAGCGTCGGAAATGGCGGCTGAGTCCGTTTCCTCATCGATGCCGCGACAATCGGCCAGGGAGACCACCGTGATGGTTTTGTCGACGTGGTCGAATACACACAGGGTGTGATAAAAGGCGAAGTTCAGGTCGGGGAGGTTTCGGTCGTCTTCGGTGGTGTCCGGCAAATTCTCGACATATCGGACCACATCGTAGCCCGCGTACCCGATTGCTCCGCCGATGAACGGAGGCAGCCCGTCCAGGGTTGCCGTGCGGTCCTGAAAACTCTCACGAAACGCGTTCAGTGGATCGTCGCACTGGGATTCAACGACTTCGCCGGTGGACAGGTTGGTTCGCTGAACCGTGTTGCCTTTGGCGGTGAATCGGGCCAGTGGTCGAGAGCCCAGGAAGCTGAAACGTCCCACCTTTTCGCCACCGATCACGCTTTCGATCAGGAAAGCGGGGCCCCCATCGTCCAAGTGCATGAACGCCGTGACGGGGGTCAACGTATCAGAAAGCAAGCGTCGGTAGACGGGAACGAAGTCGAACCGACGGGCCAGCGATTCGAACGACGAAAGCGGCGGTTGGTGCATGAGGTTTCCAAGCATGAAGTTTCGGCGCGTTGGGACGTTGCGATAGTGTGAAGTGCGACGGCGGGCTTGGAAACCGGGTTGGCCAGCGATAGAATTCCAAGGCGTGAACGAGTCCGCCTCCACGGGCGGTCATCACGGAGCCGTGATGCCGACCATGACAGCAAACGTGCCGCGAAGTTCGCTTCGTATCGCGAATTCCGCATCGTGCCACGGAAGCCAGAGCAAGATTCCTGAGCAGAATTTTTGACCCGATCCAGGGTGAGAGAGCTCGGAAGAGCAGAGAGCCTTGAACACGGGACGTTCAAGGACACGGAACCAGTGTCACGAAATTAGCGAGCCATCCTGCGAGACTCTCATGAAATGCCAGTACTGCGATAAGCCGGCGACTTTCCACATCACCGAATTGACCGAACCCGATGGACCGCAAGTGTTGCACTTGTGCGAGCAGCACGCTCGTAACGTGTTGCAAAAGGGCGAACCAACGCCGGTTTCCAGCGTCGCGGGTGCCTTGGCCAAGCAGCTGCAATTGGGCCAAACCAAGGAAGAATTGCGGAAGCTGGACCAAAAAGAATGCCCCGTCTGCGGGATCACTTTCTTTGAATTTCGCAATTCCGGACGGTTGGGGTGCCCCCTGGACTACGACCACTTCGAAGCAGACCTCAAACCGTTGTTGATCAACATTCACGACTCACTGGAACACACCGGAAAGCGGCCCACACGAGCGGCCGCGACCGCGGATTCTCAGGCGGATCTGATCCGTTTGCGAAAAGAAATGGAAGCCGCGGTGGAACGAGAAGAATACGAACGAGCGTCCGAATTGCGAGATCAGATCAACGCGATCCAAGGCGAGCCAAAACGTCGAGGAAACGCGATATGAAAGAAGCCACCGACTTGTCGGTGTTGGTCAAAAACAGCGGTGAATGGTTGCGTGGCACGGGCCCGGAATCCGATATCGTGATCAGCAGCCGCATTCGATTGGCCCGCAATTTGGCGGGATTCCCATTCATCCGAAAATGCAGCCCCGAGGATCGTGAAAAGATCGAACGTCAGGTTCGTTCGCGGCTGGAGAATTTGCCCGATTGGGACGAAATCCCCTACGTCGACATCGCGACGCTGAGCGAGGTGGATCGCCAATTTTTGGTCGAACGCCAACTCATCAGCCGGGAAATCGCTGATTCGGAAGGCAGCCGCGCCGTGGCGATTGATCCCAGCGAACAATACTCGGTGATGATCAACGAAGAGGACCACTTGCGCATTCAGGTGATGCACAGTGGTCTGGATCTGGTTAGCGCGTGGGAACAAATCGACCGGATCGACGATGCGATCGAAGGCGAGGTGCTGTACGCCTTTCACAATAAATTCGGCTACCTGACGGCGTGCCCAACCAACGTTGGCACGGGGCTGCGCGTCAGCGTGATGCTGCATTTGCCTGGTTTAGTGATCACTCAGCAAATCGAAAAAGTGTTCCGCAGTATGCAGCGGATCAATGTGACCGTCCGTGGATTGTACGGTGAAGGTTCGCAGTACACAGGCGATTTCTATCAGGTCAGCAACCAGGTAACGCTCGGGCACACCGAGAAAGAGTTGCTGGAAATGGTCGGCCAAGAGGTCGTGCCGCGGATCATCGATTACGAACGCAAAGCTCGCGAATTTTTAATCGACAAGGGCCAGCAAGATCTGCATGACGATGTCAGCCGCGCTCTGGGGATTCTCAGCACGGCGCGGAAGATCAGCAGCGAAGAGACGATGCACTACTTGTCCAAGGTTCGCATGGGCGTGAACCTGGGGCTGATCGACGACGTGCAATTGGCAACGATCAACAAATTGTTCATCCACACCCAGCCAGCTCACTTGCAAAAGCTGCACGGCCGAGTGTTGACGACCAGCGATCGGAATGTCCAGCGAGCCAGCTACTTGCAGCGTCATTTGTGCGGGCCAGCCGATCGCGCCGACGAACTGAACTGACTTTCTCGACGATGCGTCTGACTGAATGGATGTATCAAACGCCGACCCAATGAGTGGACAAGTTGCAACGGGAAATCATCGTCAAAGGCGCTCGCGAACACAATTTGCGCGACGTCGATTTGACGCTCACGCGAGGGGAGCTGATTTGTTTCTCGGGTGTATCGGGAAGTGGCAAGAGTTCGCTCGCGTTTGACACGCTTTACGCCGAGGGTCAGCGCCGATACGTCGAAAGCCTGAGCAATTCGGCTCGGCAATTCATGGGGCAAATGCCCAAGCCCGATGTCGATCTGGTGACTGGGCTGAGTCCATCGATCTCAATCAGCCAAAAGTCGACCGGCAACAATCCTCGCAGTACCGTCGGCACGATCACGGAGATCTACGACTTCTTGCGAGTCTTGTACGCTCGTGTTGGCACTGGGCACTGCCCGGCATGTGACGTCGAGATCGCGGCTCAAACGACGGATGTCATCGTGAGCCGTCTGTTGGAATTGGCTTCCGATGGTTGGCAAGACGATCAGTCGTCCGAAGATTCCGAAACCGAAGCCGCAATCGAAGATGGCACACTGTGGGTGATGGCCCCACTGGTCCGTGGCCAAAAAGGTGAATTCCGCGACTTGTTTGAAGACCTCCGCAAACAAGGTTTCAACCGTGCTCGTGTGGATGGCGAAACGTTTCGGCTGAGCGACCCACCACCGTTGGATCGAACCCGTCGCCACGATGTGGAAGTCGTGATTGATCGAATCGTCGCGGACCAAATTGAACGACCGCGATTGGTCGAAGCGGTTGAATTGGCACTGAAGTTGGGCGAGTCGTCTCTGATTGCTTCGGTGGGGCCGCCCAACGGAGAGGATGTGCCTCCGGTTCGTCATGACCAACTGTTTTCGTCGAAGTATTCGTGCGGGAATTGTGGCCGAAGTTTCCGACCGCCGACGCCCCAATTGTTCAGCTTCAACAGTCCGCAAGGCATGTGCGCTTCGTGCGACGGGATCGGTCGTCTGTACACGTTTGTGCCTGAGTTGTTGATCCCGGATGAGTCGTTGTCGATTCGCAAAGGTGCGATCGCGCTGCTCGGCAAATGGGGAGACCTGGGGCGCTATCGCCGTCACATCTATCGCGGCGTTGCCGATGCAATGGACGCGGAGTTGGAACTCGAACCCGGCACGATGCTGGAAACCCGCTGGGACAAATTGCCTGAGATCGCTCGCCAGATTTGGTTGTGGGGTGCCGATGATTCGATGCAATTCACTTGGCGAGGTGGACGCAAAGCAAAGAAGTACGTCGGCAATTTTGAAGGTTTCATTCCCGAGTTGCTCGATCGTTATCGAACCAGTCGCAACAAGATGCAGTTGCGTCAGTTCGAGAAGTACATGAACACGATGGATTGCCCGGATTGTCATGGAAAACGACTGAACGATCAGGCCTGCGCGGTTCGTATTTCGACTGGCTCGAAAGACTTTACCGAATCGAAAAGCAAATCGCTGCCAGAATTGTGCGAGCTCTCCATTGATTCGTTGATGGAGTTCTTTAGCGAGATTCCGCTTTCAAAAACCGACACGCAAATCGCCGGTGAAGCTCTCAAGGAAATTCGCGGACGGATCGGATTCCTGCTCGGCGTTGGGCTGGAATATTTGACGCTCGGCCGAACGGCGCCGACGTTGTCCGGGGGCGAGTCGCAGCGGATTCGACTGGCCGGTCAAATCGGTTCGGGCTTGTCGGGGGTGCTGTACATTCTGGATGAGCCTTCGATCGGCTTGCACCCGCGAGACAACGATCGTTTGATCACAACGTTGACCCGTTTGCGAGACGCGGGCAACACATTGATCGTGGTCGAGCACGATGAAGACACAATGCGAGCCGCTGACACGATTGTGGACTTCGGTCCTGGTCCCGGGGTTAAAGGCGGTCACATCGTGGCGGCCGGTTCGCTCGAGGACCTGCATCGATCGAAGCAAAGCGTCACGGGAGCTTTCTTGTCAGGTGCTCGCGCGATCACGCCGAGTGAAAAGCTACGCCCGGTTGATCCCAAGAAGCAACTCACCATTCGCGGGGCACGGTTTCATAACCTGAAAGACATCGATGTCTCCATTCCGCTGGGTGTGGTGACCTGTGTGACCGGGGTTTCCGGCAGCGGCAAGAGTTCGTTGATTGGTGGGATCGTCGAACCCGCTCTTCGCAATGCGCTCAACGGTGCTGAAGCGGAAGTTGGCGACCATGATTCCATCGAAGGTCTCGAGCATCTCGACAAGACAATCGCGATTGATCAGTCGCCGATTGGCCGGACGCCTCGCAGCAACCCCGCGACGTACGTGAAGGTGTTCGACGAGATTCGCAACCTGTTCGCGAAGCTGCCCGAAGCCAAGGCACGTGGTTACTCGGTCGGCCGATTCAGTTTCAATGTGGACGGCGGTCGTTGTGCTGGTTGCGACGGCAACGGTGCGACCAAGTTGGAAATGGATTTCTTGGCCGATATCTGGGTGACCTGCCCGGTCTGCCAAGGCCAACGGTACAACCGCGAAACGTTGTCGGTGCAGTTCAAAGGCAAGTCTATCGCCGATGTTCTTAATATGGACATCTCGGAGGCTTTGGATTTGTTTCAGAACATTCCGAAGATCGCCGAGAAGTTGCAGACGCTGGTCGATGTGGGGCTGGAATATCTGAAGCTCGGCCAGCCATCGCCAACCCTGTCCGGTGGTGAAGCCCAACGGATCAAACTTTCGCGGGAATTGAGTCGGCGTGACACCGGAAGCACGTTGTATGTGCTAGATGAACCAACGACTGGTTTGCACTTCGCCGACATTGATTTGTTGTTGGGCGTGATCAATCGTTTGGCCGATCGCGGCAATACGGTTGTAATTGTCGAACACAATTTGGACGTGATCAAAACCGCGGATTGGGTGATCGACATCGGTGTCGAAGGTGGTGCCGGTGGCGGCCGAGTCGTTGGCGAAGGTCGGCCAGCAGATGTCGCGAAAGTCGACGACAGTTACACCGGTGCAGCGCTCGCCGAAGTGCTCGGTATCAAACGAAGGCAAGCCAAGAAACGTGGCCAAGCGATCCGCGACATCGTGGCTCCGCCGGCGAAGTCACGAACGCATGTGGTGGTCGAAGGTGCGTGCGAGCACAACCTGAAATCGGTTGACCTCGAAGTTCCTCGTGACGCGATGACAGTCTTTTGTGGTCCCAGCGGCAGCGGCAAAAGTTCGTTGGCGATGGACACGATTTACGCCGAAGGCCAGCGGCGATATGTCGAGTCGTTGTCCAGCTACGCTCGGCAGTTTATCGGTCAGGTTCAAAAGCCCAAAGCGGAACGCATCGAAGGGCTGTCGCCGGCGGTGGCACTCGAGCAAAAGAACCTCGGGCATTCGCCTCGCAGTACCGTCGGTACGGTCACCGAGGTGTATGACTATTTGCGGATTCTCTACA
This sequence comes from Rhodopirellula europaea 6C, assembly GCF_000338295.1. GTDB lineage: Bacteria > Planctomycetota > Planctomycetia > Pirellulales > Pirellulaceae > Rhodopirellula > Rhodopirellula europaea. The sequence continues at coordinate 6,655 of NZ_ANMO01000253.1, read as the reverse complement.
GCAAGCTCGGCACGATGCACTGCCCGGATTGTGCGGTACCGGTCGGAACGCAAACGCCCGATCAAATCATCGACAAGGTGATGGGATTGCCAAGGGGCACGCGAGCTTTGTTGCTGGCACCGATTGAGGTGCAGTCCGGCGAAGCGTCACTTGCAACGTGGCAAAGCTACCGCGCGATGGGGTATTCCCGTGTTCGTATCGATGGCGAGACGGTTGAGCTCGACGACGCGAAAGCTCTCGATCCGCGACGAGTTCACTTGGTTCAAATTGTCGTCGACCGAATCAAGATCTCTCCCGAAGAACAGTCTCGGATCAGCGACAGCGTTGAACAGGCGTTGTCGTTGGGCGTCGGAGTGTTGGATTTGGCGATCGCAGATTCGGACCAGCCCGAGCGGGATTGGCATGTCCTTCGTCACAGTCAACACTTGGTTTGTGAGTCCTGTGGTCGTTCGTTCTCGCAATTGACTCCGCACCACTTTTCATTCAATTCAGGAATCGGCTGGTGTCCTGGTTGCGAAGGTTTGGGAACCCAGACGGGGACCAATCCAGCGTCCTTGATGGGAACACCTCAGACAACGTTGGCTGACGGTGCCGCATTGCTGTGGCCGTCGGTTGATCACGCGGTCAGTCGTTGGATGTTGCGGGCGCTTTCTCGCACGACTGGCATCCCCATTCATCAGCCGATCGATCGGTTGACGGTGTCACAGCGTCGCATTTTGTTTCATGGTTTGGGGCCGCGTTGGGTCGAAGTTCGCCAAGGCGACACGACCGATGAGAAGTCATCGACCGAAAGTGAACACGCCGAAGAAGTTCGCGATCACTTTGGTGAAGGCAACGTGCTGTTTCGGTTCCAGTTCAAAGGGTTCTACCCCGCACTGGAGGAAGCGTCGCGATTGACGCCTGGATTGCGGATGCGATTGGAAGCGTTCGTAGCCGAAATTGATTGTTCGGTTTGTGATGGTTCGCGTTTGCGAGATGACTCAGCGGCCGTGCGTTTCCGAGATTTAACGATCGGCGACTTGGTGCACATGCCGCTGGATCGATTGTCCGAAGAAGTCGATTCGTGGGATCTGGATCGTCGTGAATTGAAGATCGCTGGCGAGCTGATTCGCGAAGTTCAATCTCGTGTCCGGTTTTTGCGTGACGTGGGGCTCGATTATCTGACCCTGCACCGCGGTGCCCCAACATTGTCAGGCGGTGAGGCTCAGCGGATTCGTTTGGCATCGCAACTTGGCAGTGGTTTGTGCGGCGTGTTGTATGTGCTGGATGAGCCGACGATTGGATTGCACCCGCGAGACAACCGGCGATTGCTCGCGGCGCTTCATCGATTGCGAGATCAAGGCAACACGTTGTTGGTCGTTGAGCACGATCACGATGTGATTTCAGGAAGCGATTACCTGTGTGACTTTGGGCCACGAGCCGGTCGCCACGGTGGTCGCGTGGTCGCACAGGGCAAACCCAATGCGGTTGAACCAGCCGACGAGTCGGTCACGGCGCCTTACTTGCTGGGTGTAAAACAGATCGAGTTGCCCGCGGTTCGACGTCCGGTGCTTTCCGATTCGGGCAAACCGATGGTGGAGTTTTTGTCCGTCAAAGGTGCTCGCGAAAACAATCTGCAGGACGTGGATGTCGACATTCCTTTGGGTGTGTTGACTGCGATCACGGGCCCCAGCGGTAGCGGCAAAAGCTCGCTGATTAATGACATCGTCTATCCGGTTTTGGCCAGACGTCTGCATCGGGCCAAGGTGAAACCCGGTCAGCATGATGCGATCGATGGTCTGCGATACGTCAACAAAGTCATCCAAGTCGATCAATCACCGCTCGGGAATTCACCGAGCAGCAACCCGGCGACTTATACCGGCGTGTTTGATTTGATCCGCGGACTCTTCGCAGATTTGCCCGCCGCGCGTGAACGTCGATTTACGCCGCGAACGTTCAGCTTCAATGTGTCCGGCGGTCGTTGCGAATCGTGTGAAGGCAGCGGGCAACGCAAAATCGAGATGCATTTCTTGCCGGATGTTTGGGTTCCTTGCGACGATTGTGGAGCACGACGCTACAACGAGGACGTCTTGGAAGTCAAACTGCACGGGCAGTCGATCGCGGATGTGTTGGAGATGCCATGCGGCGAAGCGGTCGAGTTGTTTGCCTCGCATTCCCGGATCGCTCGCGTCATCCAAACGCTTTGCGATGTTGGATTGGATTACGTCACGCTCGGTCAATCGGCTCCGACCCTTTCCGGCGGAGAGGCCCAGCGGGTGAAGTTGGCGGCCGAGTTGGCTCGTCCGGCGACCGGGCACACGATTTACTTGTTGGACGAACCGACGACCGGTTTGCACTTCGGCGACATCGAAAAGTTGCTGGTTGTGATGCAGCGTTTGGTCGAGCTCGGAAATTCCGTGATTGTGATCGAGCACAACTTGGACGTGATCAAGTGTTGCGATTGGTTGATTGACATCGGGCCTGGTGCCGGTGTCCATGGTGGGCAAGTCGTGTTTGCCGGAACCCCGGAAGGTTTGGCTGCGAAGGCGGACCCGGCCAATCGCGAAAACGACGAATGGGTTTCCGCGACCGCGCCGTTCTTGGCGGACGCACTGGCGGGAACGCGAACGGCCGAGCCGCGCGAGGTGCTCGACTGGCAACCCGCTGTGAACGGCCGAGTGTTGGAATCCAGTTCTGCTACGTTGCCAAAGAACACAATCGCGGAGGAACCCGAAGTCACCCTTCGCGTGGATTCGCCCGGGCCAGTTTCGTTGCCGGCCAGTGATGCGGAGGTCGAAAACGAAAACGATTCGGCAAACGTGTTGATGCAACCTTGGCGTGCCTTGGGACGTCGTTGGCACACCTTGCCGAAAGGTTTCCCCGAGAATGCACCGCCTCAGTGGCCGCTCGAGTTGGTCGAGGGTTTGCTGGAGATGTTGTCAAACGTCGCGGGCGAAGGTGCGGTCGAGTACCCTGCCCCGGACCGTGTATCGGTTCGGTTAGAATCGGGTGAAGAGGACGTTCCGTTGCCTCACTGGGCGGAAGTTGAAACCAAAGTGAGCAACTGTGTTCGATTGAAATTGAGCGGTCCGCAATCCGCGATCGATTTGGAGCAGTTGTTGGCTTTGGATGTGCTTCAATCTCGCTCCGACACCGGCACTTTGGACCTCAGCGACGCTGAACGCGTGACGCTAACATTTCATTTGACTGACGTGGATCATGCACGCAGTCGAAAGCTGAAAACGTTCTTGAAAACGCACTTGGATCGGACGCGGTCCTCGACCTGACGTGTTGACGAGGCGACAGGTTTGAGCGACAAACCCGAGTCACGCACTTCTGAAACCCCCATCTTTCCACCTCGAATCGGTTCGTTCTTGCTCATGGCCAAATCGACCAGCAAAAGTTTGGTGATCGTCGAATCGCCCGCGAAAGCCCGGACGATCTCGAAGTTTTTGGGAAGCGGTTACCAGGTCGAAGCCAGCGTTGGACACGTTCGCGATTTGCCAGGTGGGGCCAAAGACATCCCCAAAAAGTTCAAGAAAGAACCTTGGGCGTACCTGGGAGTGAACGTCGAAAAAGACTTCGAGCCGGTCTACATAGTGCCGGCGGACAAGAAGAAACAAGTCGACAAATTGAAGGCCGCTCTCAAGGATGCAGATAGCCTGTATCTCGCGACGGATGAAGACCGCGAGGGAGAAGCGATCAGCTGGCACCTCTTCGAGTTGCTGAAACCGAAGGTGCCCGTTCATCGTTTGGTTTTTCACGAAATCACGAAGGAAGCGATCCAACACGCGTTGGAAGACCCTCGTGAAATCGACGATGGTTTGGTTCGTGCCCAGGAAACACGCCGGATCTTGGACCGTTTGTATGGCTACGACGTTTCGCAATTGCTGTGGAAGAAGGTCGGGCGTGGCCTGTCGGCCGGACGCGTTCAAAGCGTCGCAGTTCGATTGATTGTCCAACGTGAGCGTGAACGAATCGCCTTCCACGATGCGACCTATTGGGATTTGGAAGCGATCTTCACGACTGACAATGGCGACTCGCTGCCCGCGATGTTGGCGACCGTCGATGGCCGAAAGATCCCCACCGGGAAAGATTTTGATTCGACCAACGGTCAATTGATCAATCCCGAGCTGTTGCAAATGGATGAGCAGCAGGCCAAAGAATTGAAGCAGAAACTCGAGAAGGAAAATTTTCGCGTCACGAAGGTGGAAGTCAAACCGTTCACCGAACGTCCCAAGGCTCCCTTCACGACCAGTACGTTGCAGCAGGAAGCCAACCGGAAGCTCGGCTTTACCGCACGTCGCTGTATGCAAGCGGCCCAGCGGCTGTATGAAAACGGTTACATCACCTACATGCGTACTGACTCGACCACGCTGTCGAAGGAAGCCATCAACGCGGCTCGGGATTTGGTACGCAGCGAGTACGGCGAGAAATTCTTGCACGACTCGGTGCGAGTCTACAAAGGCAAGGTCAAGAACGCACAAGAGGCTCACGAAGCGATTCGACCCGCGGGTACCCCATTCCGTGTTCCCGGCGCGGTTCAGAACGAACTGGATCGAGACCAGTTCCGTTTGTTTGAACTGATTTGGAAACGAACGGTTGCTTGTCAAATGGCAGATGCCAAAAAGCAACGCATCAGCGTCACGATCGAAGGCGGCGGAACCACTTTCACCGCTAGCGGCACGAGTATCTTGTTCGAAGGTTTTTTGCGAGCCTACGTCGAAGGCAGCGACGATCCCGAAGCCGAACTCGCCGACAAAGAACGCTTGTTGCCAGCGGTCAGTGAAAACGATGGTTTGTCGGTCGCGACTTTGGATCCCAAGAGCCACACGACTCAGCCACCATCGCGTTTCAGCGAAGCATCACTGACACGTACCTTGGAAGAGAAAGGGATCGGTCGTCCCAGTACCTATGCGTCGATCATCGATACGATTCAGCGTCGTGACTACGTTTACAAGAAGGGCAACGCGCTCGTCCCCAGTTGGACCGCGTTCAGCGTCATTCGATTGATGGAAACTCACTTCGAGCCTTTGGTCGATTACGACTTCACGGCTCAGATGGAAGATTTTCTGGACACGATCAGCCGCCAAGAGGCTGAGTCCCTGCAGTATCTCAAACGCTTCTACTTCGGCGATGAAGCCGAACCAACCGGCGACGAAAAAGCTGCGATTGGTCTGAAGCCTCGTCTGGAAAGCAAGATCGAAGAAATCGATCCACGCGTCACGGCGAAGTTCTCGTTGGGGATTCCAACCGAAGGCGAAAACCGTGAAGAGGTGTTTGTACGAGTCGGAAAGTACGGCCCGTTCTTGGAGCAAGGCGAACGCAAGGCTCCAATCCTGGATGGGATGGCACCTGACGAAATGACTCTCGCCCGTGCGATGGAGTTGTTCGAGGACGCCGCTCGCGAAGATGAGCCTTTGGGAGTTCACCCGGAAACGGGCAAGCCGATTTACATCAAAGCCGGTCGTTTTGGGCCTTACGTCCAAATGGGCGAGAAGGACGACGAAGAAAAGAAGAACGCGTCGATCCTGAAAACCATCGCCGTCGAAGACGTCGATTTGGAAATGGCCTGCAAGCTGCTTTCATTGCCTCGAGATCTCGGTGAGCATCCGGAAATGAAAGAGCCTATTTTGGCTCACGACGGACGCTATGGACCGTACGTCAAATGTGGCAAAGAAACTCGTTCCTTGCCGGCTGACAAGTCGCCTTTGGACGTGACGTTTGACGAAGCGATCGAGTTGCTCAAGCAACCCAAGACTCGTGGACGTGCCGCTCCCAAGGAACCAATCAAAAAGTTCGAAAAGCCAAGCCCGGTCACTGAGAACGAAATCAAGATCTTGGAAGGTCGCTTTGGTCCCTACGCGACCGATGGCGAAACCAACGCATCGATCCCGCGTGGCACCGATCCGAAAGAGATGACTTACGAGGGTGTTCTCGACTTGTTGGCCGAACGTGCCGCCAAGGGGCCGACGAAGAAGAAAAAGAAGAAGAAAGCCGTGAAGAAAAAGGCGGCTAAGAAGGCAGCCAAAAAGAAAACGGCGAAGAAGAAAGCCGCGAAAAAGAAGACTGCCAAAGCAGCCGCGAAGAAGAAAGGCATCATCAAGAAGTCGTCGTGAGATACTCTGCCGAAGAGATCCAGTTGGCCCACGAACTGAAGGCGGCCGGTTTGCCATGGCAACCCGAGCCGGGACATTTCGTGTGGGACGGCGAGCCATTGATTGAGCACGATTCACCGTTTCACGATCGGGTTTTCTTCATTCTCGATCTGAAACACTTCTTGCGCCGCAGTGAAACGATGGAACACTTGATCGCGTCGATGGTCTGGTTGCCGACTTGGCAGCAAGCTCGCGAGCTGTTGGCCGGAATGGATGTCTCAGCCGATGCCATTCAGTCGCGATTGATCGAGTCCAACGCGTTGGCAAACGGCAACGAGCGTTTGGTGCTGTATCAAATGCTGATGGAAGCCTTGCCTGAGCGTTCTTGATTCGTTGCTAGGGCATCGAATGAGCGGCAGACGGCTGCCCCCGCTTCGCTGAAGTCGCTCACGTTTCCAAAGCCAAGCTCGCGGGGCAGTTGTCATCAAGGATGCATGTCGGTCTCGCGGCGCGATCGCGACTTGGGTTTCACCATGTTTCATGGCGAATTAAAGAACCTAGCGTTGCGACCAAATTGG
>NZ_ANMO01000252.1 GCF_000338295.1 Rhodopirellula europaea 6C | reverse complement strand
TTGACGACTTGCAGCGTGCGTCGCTTGCTCTTGCGATAACTCAGCAGCGGATTGCGAAGGCTAAGATCCAATAATCGTTCGCGAAATCGTTCAATCTCGTCGTGAAGGTTGACGGTGCTCATTCAATCTTGCTGCGGTCTCAATGTTGTTATCTAGTAAATCGCGGATCATTGTTTAAATCATAGTCCCAACGGGTCGCAGTCGAAGTGAGAGCCACTCGAAGCCTGACTTCCACTCGATGTCAGCAGAAGTGCATCTGATCACCTGCCTTGCTCGTGACTCTCCGATCAATGCCCTCACTCGGCCTCATCGTCGGGCAACTGCGATTGGTGCCAATCAGCGTAGGTCTGGCGTGTGCCGACCGTCTTCCATGCGGTACGGCCGTTGGTGTTTCCGGCGGCGACGATGGCGGCACCGGCGCTGGGGCTTGTCAGGTAGACGTCGTCGGCGAAAAGAAGCAGCCCTTGATCTGGCACTTCGACGAGCTTCTTGTCTTCGACAAGCTGCCCTCGCAGATCGCGGTAGCTTGTCCAGCTTTGCCGTGGCTGGAGCGTTGCGGTTGAGCCTTTTAGAACGACAAATTCGCCGTTGAGCTCCTTGGCGGTCGCCTTCGCATCGCCGGACGAGAACTCGAACGTTGGCGATAATTCGTCGTCATCAAGTTCGGTGCCAGCGGAACGGTTGACGGAAGGTTTCGGTTTAAGGAACGAGAAACCGACTACAGGCAGCATCAACTCGATGTATTCGAGGAAACCTTCCATGTCTGACACGTCCGCTTCCGGCATCGGCGGTAGCGGTGGTGCAGTCCCATTGTGGATCTTCGCCCGGCCAGCGGCGTATCCCGCCGAAATTAGTCGACTTTCGAGGTATCGAACGTGGGCCTTTGTCAGGTTCAAGTCCTTGCTGATTACCGCGACGCAGCGAGTCCAAAAATCCTTCTTTTCGTCTTTGTCGTGGGACGCTAGCCGTTTGATCACGTTGTCGCCTTCGCCGACATAGACTACTTCGCCGATTGGGTTCTCTGGATCTGCTCCAGCCAAAATGTAGATCCCCGTTCGCGTAATCTCTTCGCGTTTTGCCAAGTCAGCCAATCGGCTACGCGGCGACACGAGCATCTTGCCCGACCAATTCATCACCTCGGCGGTGAGTAGTCCCGATGCGTCGCCATCGACGAGATAAATGCGTATAGATCGTCCGTTCATGATGGAAAGATCTCCTGGTGATTCGATTCGGCTTCGAGTTGAAACGCTAATTCGTTTGCCGCCGACGCCGGAAAGGGAATCCTTGCGGAGAGTTTGTCGGTTGTGGCGGCGTCAATTTTGTAGTCCTCGCCCATGACGACGTTGAACCATCGTTCGCGGTCCATCACGACGCGATACATCTTCTCATCCTGGGTCTCACCAACGTAGGGAAGATAAACGCCGATGGGCTTGCCAACCCTCTCTGCTTTGGCACCAATTCGGTCAACCCGACCGGTTCGCTGCTCGAGGTTGCTGGGGTTCCAGCAAAGGTCATGGTGAATCATGTGCCGGCAATTCAAATGCAGATCGACTCCCTCGGACATCACACTGCTGGCGATCAAGATCTCGGGATAGAACGGAGTGTTGAAAGTCAGCATCAACCGTTGCCGTGTTTCGCTTCGAGTTTGACCGTTGACCAATCTAACGTTGGGCAGCAGTTGTTCCATCACCTCCCCCTGCAGTTCGTCGTCATCATATTCTGCAGATGAATCCGTTCCGAAATGTGCCCCGGTTTGAATTCGCTTCACGGCGTCGATGTAGGCGGCCCGCTGTTTGCTTCCGCATCGTTCGGCGAGGAACGAAAAGAACTGCTCGACGATAACCCTGAACGATTGGCCCGATTCGTCGAGGGCATCGAACGCTGCTCGCATCAACTCATCGGGTTCGTCGTCGATACCCAATGGAAAGAACCGCACCAAGAATGATGGTGTCCGAAGATTGCGTCGCACAATCTCAACAAGGGTTTCTTCGTCGTCGGCGAGACTCGGAAACTTGCCCAACGACTGACGAGCCTCGCGGTCGCACGCTCGTCTTAGTCTTCCGTCGTCGTCAAAGAAACGCTTGCCCAACCGATCAAGCTCTTCCGCTACCGAATCGGCGGAGCATCGCAACTTGGCAGAACCGAGCCGGAGGATCTCCGCTTGAATGCCACTGGAGATTCGACGACGCAGTGCTCGCCCCGTTTGGACGTAGTGGCAAAAGACAACGAGTTTCTCACCCCGTTTCCAAATATCGACGGCACGTGCGACCGTTGCATCGACCTTGGGATGCGGCAAAGCAGTTGATTCCGCCGGAGCCAGCAGAACGTCGAGCTTCTTCAAATACCAATCGGTTCCGGCCTCGGTCGTAGCACCGTTGTTTGGACCTTCCATCATGTCATCGTCGTCGTCGGTTGACTTTGTACCGTTCATCATCCGCGTGTGCAGAAATGCCTCGTAGCTGGACGAGAGGCCTTCTGCGAACACCGGGCGGGATTCAGGCGTGGCGGATGATGCTCGGCAAGCCAAGAGAAACGGTAACAGTGCCTCTCCGCAGACATTCAACCCTCGCTCCGCATCGCTGGGATCATCCAACAAAATCGCGTCCCCAACGTGTCGCTTTCGTCGCGGAATATTTTTCTCACCCGGAAGCTGGCGTGATTTCAAATGTCGGATCACCCACGGTTTCAGATGATCCTCGGCGACCTGCAACGTCTGTTTCGCTCGATAGAAACAGGCCAGCACGTCCGCGACAGTCCCTCGCAAGTCACCTGATTCGCGGACCTCGCTCCACCACTCCTCGACATTGCTGAATACCTTGCCATCAATACGTAAATCATCGCGAGTCAATCGTCCCCAGGCGTGGTCAAGGCACAGGGCGGCTTCCTGAGCACGGTCCAGACTTTGACGCAATGATTGACGCGACTTAGAAAAGTCCTCCAGGCCTGCCGACGGTGCGGACTTGCCAATCCAGTGGATGCCCTCGAAGCGATCCAGCACACTGCACAATTCGCCGTGACCGAGTTGAAACGGTGTCGCCGTCAAGAACATCATCCGTTCAAAGATGCCAGCCAAAGCTCCTTGCGAGATCGCATTCGCATCGTCAAGAGATTCCTCCGAACGAAAGAGCTTTGCCAATCGCGTGTCAGAGTTTTTCAGGTGATGGGCTTCATCGAGAATCAGCAACGGCAGACGTTGCCGAAACTTCGCAAGACACTCTTGCCAAACTTCTCGCAACTGTTCCTTGATCGCGTGACGCGCAGCGACCAACTTTGTTCCAAAATGTTTCGTGCGTCGCTGCGGAATTTGTTGAAGAGCGTCAAACACAGCCGACGTATCCAGTTCGGGAAGCAATTTTACAATCGCCTCCGGCACCGGATCGTCGTCTTCGTCGGCAATACCACGGAGTAACCGCAGCCACTCGCTCGGTGGCTTTCCAAGCAGCTTGTTCCAGATGTCGTTGTCTTTTCGAGTGAGGTCTTTCTTTTGAAGCAAGTCGCCGAGGAATCGTCCGAGAACCCGCTTCAGCCCAGCAGTATTGTGACGTCGATGAAGGCTTCGCCGAATCAATGCCAACATGACCCAAGGATCATTCAGTCCGCGACTCATTGCCCCGTGGGTCATGAAAATGATCGAGCAACGACGGTCTTTGGGATCGTCCAACAGTTTTAAGAATTCAACGGCCCGCTGAGCCGTCTTGAATTTCACCCGCTTGGCCAGTTCGGGCGGCAGGCATCGTTCACAGAACAAATTCAGGTCTTCAGGCCATTTGTTTTTCAGGTTGGCGGGCACCATCACCACGACCGGCCGACCACCACGATTCGCTAGGGCGATCGAAACGGCCACCGAAATGGCGACGAACGTTTTTCCCATGCCAACCTCATCCGCCAAGATGACACCTGGCTGATCGGTCAACCTTGCCAAGATGACTTTGGCTGTCGTCGTTTGACGTTCCGCGTCCGACGCCGAGATTCGCCCCGTCACGTGCAGGTCGATTTTCGGATGCAGCGAGTAAGCCAAGCTCATTGGATCACCTCATCAAACACCGATTCAACGTAGGCCCGCAAATTAGCCGGCTCGCTGTCACCAGCATCATCCTTCAGCAAGGATCGAAGTTTGTCGTTGAGTTTGGAGATTTCATTGCGGTGGATCGAGACATCGACGCAACCGGTCGTCGCGACAACATCCGCACGCGACAGTTCCAACGCGAGTTCTGCCAGCAAGAACGCCGATTCCGCGGACGTTGTGGCTTCACGAGCAATCGCCTCTGCTAGGGCAAAGACACCTACGGGACCGTACAGCCGCCAGTTCAAAGTTTCGATCGTGGCAGTCGGTCGTTCAACACGAAGCCGCATCTTGGTCAGTGCCCACGACAGGCGGCGAGTCCGTTGCAGCAAGAAATCACTCGTGTCGACGCGCTTGTGGGGATCAATGGCCGTTGCGGTTTCGTCATGATCTGACTTGATTTGTTTCGCCAGATAATCCGCCATGACCCGATGCAACGGCCGCGACGACCCGAGCAAGTTCAGCAACACGTCCAACGGCAGATCTTTCAATTCATCCGGAGGTGGCAGTGAGTTCGATGATTCCACGTTGACCGGCCACCAAGCCAACGCGTCGCGATCTCCCAACCGAACCTCGAAACCGCTCGGTGGTCTGGTTTTCGTCCAAGGCAACGTTTGCGTGATTGATGATTGGCTCGCTTCCAAGCAACTAGAATCAAACCAGATTTTGTCGGTTCCCTCGATCAACAATACAAACGGTTCGCAGTTCCCGCCGGCAAAATGCAAGGTGATCGCACCGTCGCCTGCCGTGTCCAGTGAAAAGACCGCGTCGCCGAAGAAAGCTGGCAATGCTATTTGCGACAACGATTCCGCATCCTCGTCATTCGCTTTCGGTTGCCAGTTCACTTCGTCAGGATCGACCGACTCGCTCTTTGGAAAAGTCGCCTCGACCGCTTTGAGCAAACGCTCGTCTCGTTTGCCATCAAGCACATAGACCAAATTGGCTTCCAGGTTCGATCGTTTGCCAATGCCCATGCCGGCACTCGTGAAATTGCTCGATCCGATTTGGTAGACCGCGTAGCGATCGTCCTGCAACCAGATTCCTTTGGCGTGCAACGGTCGTGCATCCGGCAGCAGAACTTGATTGAACTCGACAACCGCGCTGCTACGCGGAGTGCGACGCAATGAATCCGGTGCCTGCAGTGACCAGCGGTGGTGCCCAAGCTCTTCCCAACCAGAACATTCCTCGCTCGCAACGTGGTATCCGGCAGTGACCTCCCCGCGTTGTCGTAGCAAACGCCAGACCTCGTCCACGGGAGCATTCTTCGATTCCGGTGGGTCGAAGAACGGGCTGACAATGTCTGCCGTCTTTGGACCTACGCCGGCAGGCCAAATTCGCTTCAACTGATCGAAGCCCGATTCACCGGCTGGTTCGACAAACAGCGTCTCGACTTGAACCGGCGCCCGTTTACGATCCGCGGCCATGGTGCCCCAGCTGCTGCAATCCTCTTCGACTCGGTCGAGCAGCTTGTACCAGCGGGGTGCCGCAGGCGTGTCGGTCACGCTGTAGCTGATTGCTCGCCGTAGAAAGTTTGTTGTTTGCAGCAAGCATTCGACCGGCATTTTACTGCCAACGTGATAATCCAAGACCCCGAACACCTCAAGGTTTCGGCGGTAACCGTCCTCGGTCAGGTTTGCCGATCCGATCATCACGCGAACTTGATTGGACCACACCAGCAGACACACCTTTGCGTGTTGGATCCCCGGTAAACGGGCCGGCAACAAGTCCCAACGCAGACTTCGCGTACCACGACAGTGATGTACGTCGACCAAGACCGATGCGCACTGCAAGCGGGCCAGCTTGTCTTCCCGTTCGATCAGGTAAGCCGGTCCATCGTCGGTTGGGTTCGTTTCCAGCCCAAGGAAGCTGGCCAGGCATTCTTCCTCAAAAAACGCAGCGTCAAAAGTGAATGAGGTCGCGACCACGCCGATCGGTTCTCCTGCCTCTTTTGGCGGCACCCATGCGTCGAGCAGCTTCCCGAATCCTTCTCGTTCTGTTTTCCGTTTAGCCAACTTTGACCTCGCCAGACAGCAGGTTCAAATCGTCTGCGAACGACCACAGCGAATTGGTCCGGTAAGCATGAACGTACTCGCTTACCGGTCGAACCTCGTAGTCGCGAATGTAGCCCGGGCGAATCAGATACGACCCGTCATCGAAGCGATCGAACCACGGTGCCTTGCCATGCGGAGGTTTGTCACTTTGAACCTTCGTATGAAACGCCAACAACTGCTCCGCCCATTCGACAGGGCCGACCGGCTCGGCGAACTTTTCGAACGATCGTGTAAAACGATCAACCAATCCCAGCGGCGAAAGTGCGTCAATCACATTCGGATAGACCAGAGCGACGTTCGCGGCGGCGTCCTTAACGGCGTCCAAGTCGGCAAGTTCCGTCGACTTTAATCGTAGGCGGTGCTGGACCATGAAAGCCAAACAAGCATCCAAAGCGTTTTGCAAATACCTCGCGAACTGTTCGTAGCAGGCGATCGCCTGAAGCAGTTCGCGAAGCGGTTCGCTCGCACCGCCGATTAACCATTCGTGAAAACGTCGTTCAGATGGCCGATCCGTTTTGCGTTGCTCCATCCAAACCGCTTGTCCGGGCTCCGAAGTCAACGCCTCAAAGATCTCGCCGCGATGACCGTCGACCCATGCACTCTCATCGCCTGTAACGATCGCTGCCCGAATCGCTTCGGCTTCGCCAGATCTTGCCTCGTAGATGCCAAAATGGTCAACAAAGAACTGCCCCCACGATTTCCGTGCCGTGGCGCCCGCATCCAGTCCATCAGCGATCGCTTGTCGCAAACGGTCGCGGTGTCGGCGACCAGGCCCATCGCCGCTTCCCAGAAAACCTTTTAGGTTCTGATCCGTTTCCCAAGCCGACAGAATGGAGAACCCCGCATCACCGAGGCGTCCAGTTTGCTCGACACCAATCTCGCGGGCGAGAGCTCGATAGATCCCATGAAAACCAAAAGTTCGCGGCCCCTTCAGATATCCGCGCGCCGACATCGGAACGCCCTCGGCACGCAACTTGTCTGCCTTATCTCGGCCGGGCAACCCACGCAGCGATGATTTGTCCTGCGTTGCACGGGCCAAGCCTTCGACGACGTACCATTCAAACACCTGCCACGGTTCACTGACGCCATCGTCTGCAACGACGTCGTCATCAAACGTGCTGCACAGCCACATCGATGCCGCGATCACCGTCAAGAATCTTGGATGCTGCTGTCGTTCGCGGACGCCCGGCACCATCCGAGACGCCAACGCATCGGCGATGGGATAAATCCCAAGTGGATCAATCGACCCCTCCGCGGATTCCGTCGGATCCGCCTCGCTTAACATCGGCATCAACATGATTCACCTCATTCTTCGCAAACCGTCTGCCGACTCACGGCTTCGCTCTATTCAACGAAGATTCAACGGCGTCCAAGCTCTTTCGATCCAGTTTCGCTAACTTCCGAAACAACTCCGGCCGCTGGCGAATCCGTTTGCGAATTGACGCCGGTACTTTGTCTGCCAGCAACAGCAACTCGTCTTCGTCAGCCTCTAATTCACCGGCCAGCTTGTGAATGAACTTCTCCGAAGGGTAATCACCGAAGTGCAACCGGTCGTTTTCAACTTTGCTGATATACGACACGCTGACACCAGTTCGATCGGCAACTTGTTGCTGAGTCAGACCGCAGCTGGCGCGGAGCATGCGTACTCGGCTTCCGAAACGCATTGACTTGTTTGTCATTGGAACTTGTCCTCTGATTGTGAATGCCTTCGCTAGAGGGTATGCTTCCAGGACTTTTTAGTCAACAAGTTACTGCGAAGGCTATTCCGATATCCAAAATGCAGATGGTGAAGCTCACCACTCTGATCGCCTTATCCTGCGAAGTACTACACGCAAGATTTGACTCGTCAGGGATCGGTTGATATTGATCGATTTTCGATGTCTTTATTCGATGCGGCGGTCGACCTAAGAGTTTCCAGCTCGACGCTCTCAAAAAGGCAAAGAAAGTGTCCGGGCATAGAAGCTTAGAGCACTGGAGATTCAAACGCGATGCAATTGGTCGTTGGTTGGAACCAACTGAACAGCCGAAGTCTAGCAAACCGAAACCCAAGTAATCGACATCCGTGACTGACAACGACCTCGAACTCAAAACGCTGTGCAATCACCTTTGGGAGTCCGCGAACATCCTACGCGGGCCGGTCGACGCTGCCGATTTCAAGACGTACATCTTCCCGCTGCTGTTCTTTAAACGCATTTCGGACGTCTACGACGAAGAAATCCAAAACGCTCTCGCCGAGTCTGATGGCGATCAGCAGTATGCACTCTTCCCTGAAAACCACCGCTTTCAAGTTCCCGAAGGATGCCACTGGGACGACGTCCGCAAGAAGACGTCGAACGTTGGAAAAGCATTACAACGGGCGATGCGAGAGATCGAAAAGGCAAACCCCGACACGCTCTACGGGATCTTCGGCGATGCACAGTGGACAAACAAAGACCGACTGTCCGACGAGTTGCTCTGTAACCTTGTCGAGCACTTTTCACTTTTGCCACTCGGCAACGAATCCGCCCGCGCCGACATGCTCGGTGGTGCCTACGAGTACTTGATCAAGAAGTTTGCCGACGCGACCAACAAGAAAGCAGGTGAGTTCTATACGCCGCGAACGGTCGTCAATTTGATGATCCGCATTCTCGACCCGAAGGAAGGCGAGACCATTTACGACCCGGCATGTGGTACAGGAGGAATGTTGATCGAGGCGATTCAGCACGTCAAAGAAAGTGGAGGCAACGTCCGCAAGCTTTGGGGCAAGCTCTACGGACAAGAGAAAAATTTGACCACGTCTTCCATTGCCCGCATGAACTGCTTCTTGCATGGCGTTGAAGACTTCAAGATCGTCCGTGGCGACACGCTCCGTTTTCCCGCGTTCCATTCTGGTGACGCACTTTCGAAGTTCGACCGAGTCATCGCCAATCCACCATTTTCACTGGAAAAGTGGGGCGAGGACGTTTGGACCAGCGATCCATACGGGCGCAACTTCGCTGGCATGCCTCCCGCCAAGAGCGGCGACTTTGCCTGGGTTCAGCATATGATCCAGTCGATGTCGCCACGCAAAGGACGCATGGCCGTCGTGCTTCCTCATGGCGCGCTCTTTCGCATGGGCAAGGAAGGCAAAATCCGCCAGAAAATTCTGGGCATGGACATCCTTGACGCAGTCATCGGCATGGGACCAAACCTGTTCTACGGAACTGGTTTGGCCGCCTGCATCATGGTCTTTCGCAAAACCAAACCAGCGAAGCGCAAGAAGCACGTTTTGATCGTCGATGCTTCCAACGAATTCAAAAAGGGCCGCGCCCAAAACGAGTTGCTGGCCGATCACGTCGGCCGCATCTACCAGTGGTATCACGACGGGAAAGAAGTCGAAGGTGTCGCCCGTTTGGTTTGCATCGACGAGATCAAAGAGAACGATTGGAATCTGAATATCCCGCGATACATCGAACCGATCATCGAAGAAGAAACGATCACCGTCGCCGAGGCGATCGAGAACCTGAAGACGAGCCTTGATGCTGCCTACACTGCCGAAGACAAATTGAAGACACTGTTGGCCGACGCGGGGATCATGAAATGAGCGAATCCGGTCAAGAGCTCTACAAGAAGGAGTTCCCTGCTTTCATCGAAGCCATAATCGACGACTTGGCACAGTCTGGCGTCCAGATGAAGTCGGCCGCCGAGCTGAATCATCTGCTTATGCTCGCATGGATCATCCAGCCCGAAAACGGATGGCCCAATGCGACCAAGGTCGCTTCGACAATCCTGGATCGATTTACGATGCTTCTTCGCTGCAAAGTAAGCGAACGAAACTCAGGCGTCGAAGCAAGTCCGTTGGCTGGCCGGTTTGCAAATGACTGGGAAGGGATAAAGGCCTGCATCCAAGATGTCGGAAGCGAATTAGATGCATTGGGCCAATTCTATTTCGATTCCGCTCGCAAGGTCAGCCTCGAACTGTTCGAGTCCGTTCCTGCTAGTGCCCGACAATCCTTGGTCGAACTGGGTTACCAACCCGAGTCGCATCAACCTGATTTGTCCAGGCTGGATGATGTTTTGTCGATCAAGCTTGCCGTTCTCGCTAGAAACGAACCACTGCTCGATTGCGACGAGGATGATGATGAAGATGAACTCGATGGTCTTTTCGGATTCAAGATAGAAGACAAAATCATCGTCGAGGCGTTTATTGGTGCCGCCAAGGCCGCCTTGTCTCGCGACGATGTGTCAAACGCCGATCGAATCAACATTGCCAAGTTCATGCATTGCCTACAGCAACTCCCTCGCATGACACCCAACATCAGTTTTGACTTCACGCTCAAAACGCCTGAGTCCAAGGAAGGTTTCGGATACCGCTCGGTGCAAATAACCGACGATGAATTCAAGGTTTCCGTTGGCGAATATGTCGTTGGCCCTTTCGGAGGCGATTCCAGTACGCAGATCTTGTTTGAGGTTGGCGAAGGTTGGCAGGACACCGATTTAGTGAAAGGCGATCTGCTTGGATGGGCACAACAATTCGAGGCCGACGCGTCCGACGAGGGCCTGATCGTGTCTATCGACGACTATGCCGGTGAAGAAATCGACATGGACGATGCAGAAGACACATCGCATCTTTGGGACCGACTGGATAGCGACTATGTCTAAACTCACTCAATCCAAACTCGAATCCTATCTCTGGGGCGCGGCGACTTTGCTTCGGGGATTTATTGATGCAGGTGACTACAAGCAGTACATCTTTCCGCTGTTGTTCTTCAAACGCATGTGCGATGTGTACGACGAAGAATACGCGATCGCGCTGGCCGAGTCGGACGGGGACGAGGACTACGCTTCGTTTGCCGAGAACCATCGCTTTGTGATTCCCGAGGACGCCCACTGGAACGTCGTTCGCGAAACCGGCAAGAACGTTGGCAAAGCGATTCAAGACGCCATGCGGAAGATCGAGTCGTCCAACACCGACAAACTGTACGGTATCTTTGGCGACGCCCAGTGGACCAACAAAGATCGCCTGCCCGACCGCACGCTCAAGGAACTGATCGAACACTTCAGTTCGCAGACGCTGTCGATCGCCAACTGCCCGGAAGACGAACTGGGCGTCGGCTACGAGTACCTGATCAAGAAATTCGCCGACGACAGTGGGCACACGGCAGCCGAGTTCTACACCAACCGCACCGTCGTGCATCTAATGACCGAGCTGCTTAAACCCAAACCGGGCGAGTCGATCTACGATCCTACCTGCGGCAGCGGCGGCATGCTGCTGTCGGCCATCACGCATTTGCAGCGCCAGAAGAAAGAGTGGCGAAACGTGCGGCTGTACGGGCAGGAGCGAAACCTGATGACATCGGCCATCGCCCGCATGAACTGCTTTCTGCACGGCGTCGAGGATTTCGAGATCGTCCGCGGCGACACGCTCTCCGATCCGAAGTTCGTCGAGGGCGACCGGCTGCGGCAGTTCGACGTGGTGCTGGCCAATCCGCCGTACTCGATCAAGCAGTGGGATCGCGAAGCCTTCTCTGCCGATCCATGGGGCCGCAACATCTACGGCACGCCGCCGCAGGGCCGAGCCGACTACGCCTTCTGGCAGCACATCATCCAGAGCATGCATCCGAAGACGGGCCGCTGTGCGATCCTGTTCCCGCACGGCGTGCTGTTCCGCAACGAAGAACGTGAGATGCGGCAAAAGCTGGTCGAGCACGACGTGATCGAGTGCGTGCTCGGTCTGGGGCCGAACCTGTTTTACAACTCGCCGATGGAAGCCTGCGTGGTCGTCTGCCGGATGAACAAGCCCCGCAAGCGGAAAAACAAGATTCTGATGATCAACGCCGTGAATGAGGTGACGCGAGAGCGGGCGCAGAGTTTCTTGACCGATGAAAACATGGAGAGGATTGTCGCCAGCTTTAGTGCTTCAGTACCCGTTGAGGGGTTTTCAAGATTGGTTTCCAAGTCTGACGTGGAAAGCAACTCGCACAATCTGAGCATTCCACTCTACGTCCGTTCTGATGAAAGCGACTCTAGCCCAGCGCCGCAAGTTTCGTGCGAGCAAGTTTTACGATCCTGGAAATTAGGTTCAGCCGAGACTCAACAATCGTTGAAACAATTAGTTGCTCAATTGGGAGTTGATTTTGACAACTAATGCAGAGATAGA
Source organism: Rhodopirellula europaea 6C (assembly GCF_000338295.1). Lineage (GTDB taxonomy): Bacteria > Planctomycetota > Planctomycetia > Pirellulales > Pirellulaceae > Rhodopirellula > Rhodopirellula europaea. Next base: position 19,048 of record NZ_ANMO01000252.1, on the reverse strand, counting down.
AGAGCGATTCGTGCGGTTCGACGCTGTTGTGCGCGACGTCAAGGAATCTGAACGCGAACCCGTTGCAGCTGGATTGGAACGATACATCGGGTTAGAGCACATTGAGCCTGAAAACCTCCATGTATCAGAATGGGGTGACCTCGTTGTAGATGAGGTGTCGTTCACAAAAGTGTTTCGAGAGGGCCAAGTACTTTTTGGAAAACGCCGCGCCTATCAGCGAAAGGTCGCAATCGCAAGATTTGATGGCATATGTTCAAGTGACATACTAACGTTTGAAGCTAAATCACCAGAGTTACATCCGGATTTGCTCCCGTTTATCGTTCAGTCAGATGGCTTCTTCGATCATGCCTTGGACACCTCCTCCGGTTCGCTATCTCCTAGAACACGTTGGAGCCAACTCAAGGACTATCGCTTTCGTTTGCCGTCGTTAGCAAAACAAAAATGGCTTGCAGGCGTCCTGTGGTCAGCAGATTCTGCAAAACTGTTCTATTCAAAGTGTGTTGACCAACTCATTGATTTGCGAGCGAGTGTTTTTCATGAATCGGTAGGATTAGTTGGGGACAACGTACTTTCGGATGTTTTGAACAAACGGCGAACTGATACGTTGACTGGCGACAATGTTGTCTCGATCGAATCTCTTGCAAATGCTGACCGACAAGTAGTTCAGGTGGGTCCATTCGGGGGTTCGCTGGCGAGTAAGTACTTTCGAGATCAAGGAACGATCGTATTGAAAATAAACAACATTACTGAAACGGGTGAGTTGGATCTTACGGATGCCGTACGTGTCGACGACTCTCATGCAGCAACATTGGAGCGGTATCGCGTAAGGTCAGATGACCTAATTACTGCAGCGCAAGCAACAACCGGCAGGACGACGCTAGTGTCGCCGGAAGCGGAGAATGCACTGATCTCTCAACATTTGATTCGCGTCAGTGTTGACCGTTCGCGTTGTGAGGCACGGTACTTGTTGGCTTGCTTCCATTCGCCTTTAATTCTCCATCAAATCAATATGGTTAAGGCGAAAACAACAAGAGACGGTTTAAACACGGACGATGTTGAAAACTTCTTAATTCCACTACCTTCCGCTGCGCGACAATTAGAGATTGTTGCTCAGTTGGATGCTATCGACGAGCGAATAGAGGTAGTTGAAGCACACATTGAAAGACTAGATACCGTCGCTCGGGTCATTCGGGAAAAGGAACTTTATTCGGCTGAAAGTTGCGATGGAGGCGGTGCGTGAGTCGGTATCGCGTCTTTATCAGCTCGGTTCAAAAAGAACTCGAAAACGAACGCATCGGGGCGCAGGAAATTCTGTGGACCGATCCCTTCCTGAAAAATCACTGCGATCCGGTGCTGTACGAGTTCGAGCCTGCTTCACCCCGCGATGCCACCAAGGAATGTCTCGATGAAATCGACTCCTGCCAGTATTTCGCCCTGATCATCGCCAACCAGTACGGCGCTGTGTCGACTGATAAAAAGGGCGAAGGCGATCTTTCCATTACCCATCTCGAATACCGCCGAGCCAAGTCGCTGGACTTGCCCTGCTTCGTCTTCATCAAGGGCAACGACGACAAAAAGCGTGAGCCAGACGTCCGCGAGAAACTGCTCAAGGAGGTTCGCAAGGATAAGGTCAAATACAAACGGTTCACCAATTACCGCGATCTGCAAACCGAGCTGCGCGGGGCGCTGGTCAAGCAACTGAAAGTCGATGAAGGCATCTCGCCCACCAGCGACGAAAACGAAATCGCCGATGCCACGATCGAAACCGCCTCGAATTTCGGCAAAGGGCTGACCACGGTCGGCTGGAGTGATCTGGACGCGAAGCTGGTCAAACAGCTCGTGCAGCAGGCCGAAGACTTGAAGTCAACGCGGATCGCCAAAGCGACTTTGCAGCGCTGCCTTATCTCACGCGGCTTGATGCGAAACGATCCCACCACGGGCGAGCTGGTTGCCAGCGCTGCTGGTGCGGTGCTGCTGGCCAAGGACCCGACGATCGCCTTTCCCCAATGCCGCATTCTGGCCGACGCTTACCACGGCACGCAGCCGACCAGTAATCCCGACGATCAGGAAGACATCCGCCAGCCGATGCCGCTGGCGATCGAACGTGCGGTCGATTTCGTGATGCGGAATACGAGGCATCCGATGCGGGTGGTGGGCCTGAACCGGGTCAAGCTGGACGAGTATCCGGTCGAGGCGTTGCGGGAGGCTTTGGTCAACGCGGTGGCTCATCGTCGCTACGAGCAGGACGGGCAAAAGATTCTGCTGAATGTGTTTTCCGATCGCGTGGTGGTCAGCAGCCCGGGCATGCTACCTCGACCACTGAAACTGGCTGACATTCGCAAGGGCCAGTACCGACCGATCAGCCGCAATCCGTCGATCGCTCAGGGATTGTCGTTCTTCCACCGCATCGAGGAACGCGGCAGCGGCTTCGGCCGCATGCGCGACGAGATGCTGAATCACGGTCTGGATGTGCAGACGATCGGCACGAAGGATGGCTACTTCGAGGTGACGTTCTTTGGGCCGGGGGAAGATTTGGAGCGGTTGATCGTGCCGACTGCGGCAGTCGAGCAGTTGGTAAAGCCTGCTGTAGAGGCTCAGCTAAATCAGCGTCAGAAGGATATGTTGCTTCTTCTCATGGAGGGGCAGGAGCTAACGAGCCGAGCCTGTGAAGAGCTGTTCGAGGTCACTCGCGATACGACGAGTCGAGATTTCAAGCTTTTGATTGAACTCAAGCTGGCAGAGAAGGTCGGTGCAGGACGCTCCACTCGATATGTTTTGGGAAAGATCTAATCGTCAGATAATCGTCAGATGCAATCCAGTAATCGTCAGATCGCAAATCGTCAGACATTCGTCAGATCAAGCGGGTTAATTGTCAGACCCCGAGGGGCCATGTCGTGAGTTTTAACGAAGCCAATACCGTCGAACAGATGATCCTCGATGCCTGTCAGGCACTCGGCTGGCAGTTCGTGTCGGGGCCGCAGTTGCCTCGTCAGTCAGCAGACGTGTTCGTCGAGTCGAAGCTTCGCGATGCGCTCATTCGACTCAATCCGGAAATCGCTGCTCAGCCCGATCGCGCCGACGAGGTAATCTACAAGCTCAGGGCCATTCCGCTGGCCGTCCAGAACGACGGATTGGTTCGCTCGAACGAAGCACTCGCTGAATGGATGCGAAATGACAAAACGATGCCGTTCGGAGCTCGCGGCGAACACACGACGGTGCGATTGATCGACTTCGATGATCTGGCCAACAACGAACTTATTGTTTGCAACCAGTGGACGTACAAGGTCGGCAAACTGGAAAAGCGTTTTGACATCGTCTTGCTGATCAACGGCTTGCCCGTCGTGGTCGGCGAGGCCAAGACGCCTGTGCGACCGGCAGTGACTTGGGTCGATGGTGCCAGCCAGATTCACGACGACTACGAGCAAAGCGTTCCAGCGATGTTCGTGCCGAACATTTTTAGCTTTGCGAGCGACGGACGTGCTTACCGTTACGGTTCGATCCGTATGCCACTAACGATCTGGGGACCGTGGCGTCTTGACTCGCAACCAGGTCAACCGGGTGGCGTGCACGAAAAGCCTGAGGACTTTGCAAAGAGTGGCTTGCCCAAGACTGATGCCGCGTTTGAAAAGGGATCACTGGCCGACGTTCGCAAGACGGTCGAAAGCATGCTGCGGCCGAAAGTCGTGCTGGACATCCTGCAAAACTTCACGGTCTTCGCGACGGACAAGAAACACCGACGCATCAAGATCATCTGCCGCTACCAACAGTACGAAGGCACGAACCTGATCGTCCAACGTGTGATCGACGGGCGGATCAAGAAGGGGCTGATTTGGCACTTTCAGGGCAGTGGTAAATCGTTGCTGATGGTCTTCACCGCACAAAAGTTGCGGATGCATCCCAAACTCGGCAACCCAACGGTGTTGATTGTTGTTGACCGGATTGACTTGGACACGCAGATCACCGCGACGTTCAATGCGGCCGACGTGCCGAATATGATCAAAGCCGAAAGCCGCAGCGAGTTACAACAACTGCTGGCCAAGGACGTTCGGAAGATCATCATCACGACGATCCACAAGTTCGGCGAGGCCGATGGCGAACTGAACGCTCGCGACAACATCATCGCTCTGGTCGACGAAGCCCACCGCACGCAAGAAGGCGACCTCGGACGCAAGATGCGGGAAGCCCTGCCCAATACGTTCTTGTTCGGTTTGACGGGTACGCCGATCAATCGAGCGGACAAGAATACGTTTTACGCCTTCGGTGCCGACGAAGATAAATCGGGCTACCTGACTCGGTACTCGTTCCAAGAGTCAATCCGCGACGGCGCAACACTGCCGCTTCACTTCGAGGCCCCCGATGTCAAACTGCGAATCGACCAAGCCGCGATCGACGAAGCCTACGCCAAGATCACCGGCGAACTGAGCGAACAAGACCGCGACGACCTGGGCAAGCGAGCAGCGAAGATGGCAGTGCTGGTCAAGTCGCCGGAGCGGGTCGACGGTATCTGCGAGCACATCGTCAACCACTTCCAAGCGAAGGTTGACCCAAACGGTTTCAAAGGCATGGTGGTCACGTTCGATCGCCAGTGCTGCGACCTCTACAAGAAGGCGATTGACCGGATCACCGAAGACCCCGATATGTCGGCAGTCGTGATGTCGGTCAACTCCGGCGAGACGCAGTACGACGACTATCGCCTCGACCGTGACGCCGAGGAAAAGTTGCTTGACCGTTTCCGTGATCCAGCCGATCCGCTGAAACTGCTGATCGTGACGTCAAAGTTACTAACGGGTTTCGACGCACCGATCTTGCAGGCCCAGTACCTCGACAAACCAATGAAGGATCACAACCTGCTGCAAACGATTTGCCGCACGAACCGTGTCGCTGATGGCAAGTCGCACGGTTTGATTGTCGACTACATCGGAATCTTCGACGACGTCGCTAAGGCTCTTGCATTTGACGAGAAAGCGGTTCAGTCCGTCATCACGAACCTCGATGAATTGAAAGCCGAGTTGCCTGAAAAGGTAAAAGTCTGCTTGGCGTTCTTCCCGAACGTCGATCGCACACTCGGCGGCTACGAAGGACTGTTGCTTGCACAGGACTGTTTGCCCGACAACGAAACGCGCGACAAGTTCGCTGCCGAGTTTTCGGTCCTGGCCCGCCTTTGGGAAGCACTTTCACCCGATGCTTGCCTGTCGCCACACGAAACCGACTATCGCTGGCTGGGCCAAGTCTATGAATCGGTGAAACCGGCCAGCGGAAACGGCCGCCTTCTTTGGCACGCCCTCGGTGCCAAGACGATCGAACTGATCCACGACAACACGCACTTGGAAGGCGTAAGCGACGACCTCGACGCACTTGTGATGGACGCCGATCTGATCGAAGCCGTCGAGGAGGCAAAAGGTCGAGCCCGAAAGATCGCGTTGCAATTGATCGCCCGCCTTCGCAAACACGGTGGCGATCCCAAGTTCGTCGACTTGGGCGAGCGGCTCGAGAAGCTGAAGGAACGCCACGACCAGGGCCTCGACGATAGCCGCAAGTTCCTCAAAGAGATTCTGCGCCTGGCCCAGGACGTCGTCCAAGCCGAAAAGGCAACGCCGCCCGAAGTCGTCCAAGACCAGGGCAAGGCGGCACTCACGGAATTGTTCGAGGAGATTCGCAACGACAAGACGCCCATCGTCGTCGAAAAGATCGTCGCCGATATCGACGATATCGTTCGCATTGTCCGCTTCGACGGATGGCAAGACGTTAGTGCCGGCCAGCGTGAAGTCAAAAAAGCACTCCGGCGCACACTTTTAAAATACAAACTCCACGGCGACCAAGAGTTGTTCGACCGTGCGTATGGCTACATTGAGCAGTACTACTGAATAACAGCAGCATCTACATTGGAAACCGACTATGGCGAAAAAAAAGAAGGTAGCGAAGCGGACCACCAAGAAAGCATCTTTGAAAAAGAAGAGCGGGGCGGTATCACAAGTGGCTTTGCGTCAGGAACTCAAAAAGTTCCTGGCGCTCGCGGAACCATTTGAGAATTCTGAACACCTGTCTCTTCTGACCGATAAGCGAACCAACGCGAGCTATTTACAGTGCCACCTCAGGGCAAGCGATCTGATTAGGCTTGCAACGATTGATGTTCCGCTAGACCCGGACGAGCAGTCTGAGTATCGGGCTAATCGTGAGATACTTGCTGATCACACGGCATTTAGGAAGATGAAAGACGATGCATTGAATGGAAGAACATTTAGCGATATCGTCTGCGAATACACGACTGAGTTTGACTCAGAGCACCCAATCAAGATTATCGGTGGCCAGCATCGATACGAGGCTATTCGTGCAGCCGTCGACTCGGATGTTAATGAGTATCACGGCCTGAAGATTTATCTCAAGTTGAACAAAAAGCAGCGTCTCGACGTCCAACTCATCTCTAATACAAATATTGCTGTTTCGTCCGATCTCTTCGACCGAATGCAAGAGACGGTTGGGGGACCGGAGCTTCGCGTTTGGTGCCAGAATGTAGATCTGCTGTCGGACGGGCAGGACTTCACCGACAAGCATCAGCGCGGTGGCCCCATCTCGGTTCAGATGGCTCGCACGTTCATCACCAACTATTTCAGAGGCAAGAAGATCAACGCTGTACAATTTAACAGCTTGAATACGACGCCGCAAAAGTGCCCATCCGGCCAACACGACTCGGATTGGGATCAACTTAAAATTGAGTATCCTGATCTTTGGAGCGATGAAGGATTGATCGTCGCTGGCAAAGAATTTGCAAAGCTCATAAAAGCTCAGCGTAGTGCATTCAAAGACAAAAAGCCGAAGCCAAAGCCTGACTTCCCAGAGAAAGCCCTAAACATGGCCATTCTACCAGCATGGGCATTGGTCGCTGGCATTCTGCATGACAACCCCGAACGTCTTAAGCGACACTACGGCTTGGCGAAAGCAAAAGGTACAAATGATCCCTTGAACGCTGCCGCGCTCGCGAAAGGTCATCACAAGACAGACCCTGACAATTACAGAGGATTGGGCTCTCGCACCGATCCAAAAGAAAGAGGTAGGTTTGCTGAGTTGTTCTTTCATTGTGCTGAAAAGAATCGACAGATCACAAAGCAGACAGTGGATATTGCTATCGCGAAATACCACGCTAAACAGGCACAACTGGAGGTTGAGAAACTTGAGTGAGATAGATGACTTCGCTTCCGGCCTGCTGGAAGAAGCAAAGCGGTTTCTGGAAATGTCAAAACTATGCGAAGTGGACGAAGGAGTTATTGCCTTCCGGCATGCGGCGATTCTAACTGGGTTTTGCGCGCTCGAAGCTCACATCAATTCCATGGCAGATGAGTTCGTACAAGGCGGAGGCCTGAGGGTGCATGAGGAAGGATTGCTTTCGGAACGCAAAGTTCGTCTTAAAGATGGACAGTTCGTTTTGACCGATTCGTTGGAAATGAGTCGACTGGAAGACCGCATCCTTTTCCTGCATCGTCGATTTTCTGGAAAGCCGCTGGACCGCGATTCGTCATGGTGGTGCGAACTTGGGGCCTCCACGAAGTTACGCAACCAGTTGACTCACCCGAAGTCGGTAACAGTTCTCTCTGATCGTGATGTTGAACGTTCGTTGCAGGCGATTATTGACACGATAAACGCGATGTTTCTCGCTATTTACAAGAGACCGCTCCCCGTCGCTGCGCGAGGTTTGCAGTCCAAGATGACTTTCTAGATCTACGAGAAGAGATGTTGGGAAATAGACCCAAGACACCGAAAAATTCGCTGGATGTGTTTTCGAGACAGAGGTAACTGTGTGGTCACGGTGGCCAACGCGGAACCTCCAAACGCCCAAGAACGCTTTGGCAAAGAAGCCGTCGACCAAAAAGCCCACCGCGAAGAAAGCCGACAAAAGGATGTCGCGGATCGACGCGGCCTTGGCGGTTTGGAAGACGGCTCGTAAAACGCTTTCCTGCAAAGAGATGGTCGAAGCGATGGCCAAGGCAAAGCTTTGGACTTCGCCCGGGGGCAAGACGCCCGACGCGACCTTATATTCCGCGATCCTACGCGACATCGGAAAGGGCTCGGACGCCCGCTTAAAGAAGGCCGCGCCCGGCGGGTTCACCAAAGCATAAACGCGAACCGCCGACGCCGGCTCACGCTGCGAAGGGATCTTTTGATCCTTCGCGGTTTTTCGATTCCGCACATCCACCGAGGACCCAACCATGAAGACGTTCCACGTCGCCACGCTGGCCCGCTACGTTTTAGTTGACGCGGCCGACGAAGCCGCCGATGTTGAGGATGGCCTGCTGGTCCCGCAGGGTTTCAGGTCGATGCAGACCATCTTTGGATTAGCGATGCCGAGCCTTTGCTGGGGCTTCTTGAACTGCTCCCACTGGGGCATCACTCCCGTTGAGCCATTTCGGCCGTAGCCGTAGCGCTCGTCCAATGTTAATCCAGTTTCCGTTGTCGCTGACTGGCACGATGACGGCGAATTCTTGATTCGCGTGAAGTTTGTTGTCTTCGGCAGGTGGCAGCGAGCCATCAACTGTGCGGCGAAGACGATCGGCTCAATCACTTCATCGCCCCAGTCTCGATTGGGCAACTTCGACCATGCTAGGTACGGCGATTTGTCCGACGTTACTTGAGCGATCCAACTCGGACGCGATGCGTTCCGACTAGCGTGGAGTTTGGCGAGTCCAAAATTCTGCGACGAATCTCGTTGGTTTACATCGAGCAAGCCGGGAGACCCCACCGTGCAAATCGAAAAAAAGCGAGCGATCAGGGAGGCACTCGCTACATTGGCTTCAAGCCACGCGATCGTCGTGCAGCAACTCGAGTTGGCGATCGAAATGCTCAACGAAGAAGTTGACATCGATGATATTCCGCTGCCCGTCCAAACACTTCATCGGTTCGGATCGCGACAGAACTCACTCGTTGATCCCAGTTCGCAATCGGTTTTGTGGAAGGGCCGAGTCTGCTTTCTCGGAAACAATCTCTTGTTTCGATTCTTTGAACGTATTTCGCGATCGCCCAACCAATTCATCTCCTACGACATCCTGCTCGACGAGGTCTGGGGCGGACGCCGGGAACATTCCAGTATCCGCGGCGTGGCAAAACGTCTTCGTGATCGCTTGGCGTTGGGCGGAATGGCCGAACTGTCAAGCAAGATCGACGGGTCAAACTCGGGGTTCTATCGTTTGATCTTGGTTTGATCACTGCTTGAAAATCAAACGCAGATCAAACGCAGAAACACCGATAGTCAAACGCAGATCAAACGGGGATGAGACATACTGCGAGTGAAATTCGGCTCTCGAGCCAATGCCACGCCCATCTGTCTCGGATCAGGAGTCCTCCACATGAGTCAAACGTCTGAAGAACCGGAAACCAAACCCGTCCAGGCCGCGCAATACGTTCGGATGTCGACTGAGCATCAGCAGTACTCGACCGCGAACCAAGACGATGTCATTCAGGAGTACGCAAAACAGCGGAACTTCGAAATCGTCAAAACGTACGCCGACGAGGGCAAGAGCGGGCTCAACGTTGCCGGTCGGCGGTCGCTGCAAGCTCTCATCGCAGATGTGCAGAACGGCATCGCTGACTACGAAGCGATCCTGGTCTACGACGTCAGCCGATGGGGCCGATTCCAAGACGCCGACGAAAGTGCCTACTACGAATACTTGTGCAAACGGGCTGGTATCTCGGTTCACTACTGTGCCGAGCAGTTTGAGAATGACGGCGGACCAACTTCGACGATCATCAAGAGCGTCAAAAGAGCCATGGCCGGCGAGTACAGTCGGGAGTTGTCGACCAAGGTGTTTCAGGGGCAATGTCGTTTGATTGAATTGGGTTACCGACAAGGCGGGCCGGCGGGGTTTGGGCTCCGGCGGATGTTGATTGACCAGTCGGGCGAAGCAAAGGCTCAATTGGCTCGTGGTGAGTGCAAGAGCTTGCAAACTGACCGCGTGATCTTGGTGAAGGGTCCAGAGCAAGAGATCGAGACCGTCAATCGTGTTTACCAGATGTTCGTCGTGGAGGGCCAGCGTGAGCGTCAGATCGCCGATCAATTGAATTCCGAAGGTATCGCGACAGACCTCGGCAGGTCATGGAATCGCGGTACGGTCCGTCAATTGCTGACGAACGAAAAGTACATCGGCAACAACGTCTACAACCGAACGTCGTTCAAGCTAAAACAACGGCGTGTGTCCAACGAACCAAACATCTGGGTTCGCAAAGACGCGGCGTTCGAAGCCGTAATCAGCCAGGAACTGTTCTACACCGCTCAAGGAATCATTCGAGAGCGTTCCAAGTGCTACAGCGACGAGGAGATGATCACCTGCTTGCGTTTGCTGATGGATCAGAATCCAACACTGTCGGCAGGGCTGATCGACGCCGCCGAGAACACACCCACATCGTCAACTTACCGCACGCGATTCGGCAGTCTGATTCGGGCGTATCGTTTGGCCGGGTACCAGCCTGATCGCGACTACGAATACATCGAGATCAACCAGAAGCTTCGGGAGATGTACCCCGACTTGATCGGCGATGTGGTGTCTCGGTTGGGGGCGGCCGGCGCGTCCGTCACGCAAGACGTGGACACGGACCTGTTACTGATTAACGGCGAATACAGTGCGTCAATGATGCTTTCACGCTGCCGGCAAACGGAAGCCGGTTCGCTCCGGTGGATGATCAACGTTGAACAAAAGATCGCTCCCGACATCACGATCTTGGTCCGAATGGACGCGGCCAATGAGCACGTCGTCGATTATTACCTGTTGCCGATCATGGACATCCAAGCGCCTCGCTTACTGCTTTGCGAATCAAACGGCGTGTACTTGGACACGTATCAATTCGACAATCTCGACTACTTTGCGGCACTGTCCGAGCGAAAGAAGTTCGAGGTGGCGGCATGAGATTGTCTGATGACAAGGAAATTCGGATGATACCTCTCGACCAGATCTCGGTTGTCAATCCGAGAGAACGCGGTCAGAAGAAGTTTCGACAAATCGCGAAAAATATCGCCAACATCGGTCTCAAGAAACCGATCACGGTCACGCCCAAACCCGGAAGCAAAGACAAGTTCCTTCTGGTTTGCGGTCAAGGACGCTACGAAGCGTATCAAACGCTTGGACAAGATGAAATTCCATGCATTGTGGTCGACGTGTCCGAAAGCAAATTGCTCTTGATGAGCCTTGTGGAGAACCTTGCTCGACGCAATCCATCAAGCGTCGAAATGGTTCACGCGATTGGTGCCCTGAAGGAACGCGGCTATTCGTTTGCCGAGATTGCCACGAAGACGGATCTCAATGTCGGGTATATCCGCGGAATTATCAAGCTGATTCAACGGGGCGAGGAACGGTTGGTGATGGCGGTCGAGCGAGGTCAGATTCCTGTCAGTGTCGCTGTCACCATCGCGGTCTCTGACGATCACGACATTCAACGGGCGCTGACTGAGGCCTACGAGTCAAACGATCTACGCGGGAAGAGATTGCTCGCGGCTCGGCGTTTGATCGAAAAACGCCAGACCGAAGGGAAGTCGCTGCGTCGTGGAACGCGGCGTACGAAGTCAGCGGTTTCAAGCAAGAGGCTGTTGCAAACCTATCAAGCTGAATCGGCAAAGCAGAGATTGGTGATCCAGAAATCGAAACTTTGTGAAACCCGGTTGCTGTTCGTTGTCTCGGCCATCAGGCAACTTGTGGAGGACAAGAAGTTCGTCGATCTCCTTCGGTCGGAAGACTTGGACACCATGCCGGCGTATCTCGCGACGGAACTCAGTCGAAAAGGCTGTCTCACATGAAGTCCAAGGTAAAGCTCGCGTGCGAAGGCGCGATTGTTGAGATCTCACTCTCTGACATACTTCCGATGCGAAAGGTCGCCAAGAACTCAAAAAACACCGTGAAATATCGCCAGATCGTTTCCTCGATCAAACAGATCGGCTTGATCGAACCACTGGTCGTTCACCGACAGAAAGGCAGCGATCATCAGTACATGCTCCTGGATGGCAATGTCCGGTATGAAGTCTTGATGGAACTCAAAGTGGCCTCTGTCAAGTGTTTGATTGCTTTGGATGACGAGGCGTTTACCTACAACCACAAGGTCAATCGTCTGACTGCAATCCAAGAGCATTTCATGATCATGAAAGCGGTCAAGAGTGGGGTGCCGGAATCGCAGATCGCTGATGTGCTGGACATTGATGTCGCCCTGATTCGCAAAAAGCGAGACCTATTGGTTGGCATCTGTCCCGAAGCAGTTTCACTTCTCAAGGGAAAAAAGGCGACCAACGCTTCGTTCGCTCAGTTGCGCAAAGTCGGCCCGATGCGACAGATCGAAATGGCCGAACTGATGTGTGCAACGAACAATTTCTCGGACAGCTACTCGAAGTGCCTGATCGCCGCGACGCCGGCAGATCAATTGGTCGACAAAGAGAGTTCGCGTGAGGTTGATGGTCTTTCGTCTATCGAGATGGCACGGATGGAACGCGAAATGGAAACTCTGACCAAGGACTTCAAGCAAATCGACAAAGTCCATGGGAAGAACGTGCTCAACTTGGTCATCGCGGTTGGGTACTTGAAATCGCTACTCGACAACGCTCGCGTCGTTCGGTATTTGGCGGGGAACTATCCCGAAATCCTCACGGAACTGCAGAAAGTTTCCGAATCACGATTGCTAGACTCTGAAGTGGATCCCGAGACCGGCACTGACAAGCCTGAATCTGATGAGGATGCTCAGTAGCCTAAATCACCCGATGGTGGCGGATGGGAACGCCTCGGCAGACTACGGCCGAGGCGTTTTGATAGCGGACGCCCGCGACATGGTGTATGGCGTGAAAGTTCCTCGAAACAGCCGGGAAGTACGAACTGATCTGCGGCGAGGGTCGGTTGCTGGCTCACAAGAAGCTCGGCAAGACGCATGTGCTTCCCGAGGTCGTGACTTGCACTCGCAAATCGCAAGAAACTCTGGGGAAACGATAGCTACTTATCGGACTCCTGCCGGCTCTTCTCTTCCCGGACGTCGTTCAGGATAATTGGACCAAACATCTCAATGCGCTCTCGCTCACGGCGAGCCCATGATTGCTCATTCGCCCCTAGTTTTGACAAAAGAACGGTAACCGCTTTTAACTCACCCACCTTCAGTAGCTGAATGTGTGTCGCGTTTATATTGACGGCGACTGCATCAACATTAAACTTGCCCGTCCTATCAGAAAAGTTACGCCGCAATCGTTTCATGACCGAAAGCATCGCGTAGTCGTTGTAGACACGCAGCAGCTCCGAAGTTTCAAACAGTTCAAACAACGGTATTAATGAAATTTCGTAGAGAATCTTTCCGCCTTTTGACTTGTACGGCAGTGACTTTCCGACGAAGAATACTCCTTCCAAGCTAACATTCGAGATGGGATCGACTCCGAGCTTGGCTTGCAACTCAGCGGCGTCGTAGTCGTTTCGGACCATTTTGCACATTGCTCCATCGACTTGGTAAAGAAGGCCTCCTTGTTGAATTTGAACGAGTGTGGAATTCGCCTTAATTCTTACAGTGTCTCCAAATGATGCCTGCTGAATATGCCCGACTGGCAAGGAAGCTTGAAGCGATTTGTACGGGTCTCCCGAAGATGGAATGGGATCTACTTGGCTGTCGTTCAAGATAAGTTGATCAAGCAGTTGCTTTGCGATCCTGGCTTTAAGCTCTTCAAGCTGGGCCTCGGGAATCATTTGACGGCGGTCAACGGAAGCACTCTCGCCTGGGCTTGATGTTGAATCCGCAGTTCGTTCACCTATTGGGAATTTCAAGAGGGGATTTTCTGCAGCAACTTCCAGTGCTTTGAGAATGTCGATGCTCGAAATTGCAAAGTTGAGGCTCTGGCTGCCAGTCCCTCCAAGGTAGAAACTGTTCATTCCAATCACCTTTCCGTCGATCGAAACCAATGGGCCACCGCTATTGCCAGGCGAGATAGCAGCGTCGGTCTGAATCCAGTTCGCTTCAATATCCTGTTTTATGTCTTTGAAGCGGCCACTCATGAAGGCTGCATCTCTTGAAGCGCTGACGATTCCGCGGGAAATAGAGAATTCCAATCCTTGCGGATTCCCAAAAGCGAGTACCGTCTGTCCTTGTTTCGGTAATTTCTCTTCCAACGCGATCGGCAGCATGAGCTCCTTTCTTGTCTTCACTCGCAGAACTGCGATATCTCGATCTGCATCTTTGAAAAGCAGTCCTTCCACAGGCGCGAAAACGTCACCGTTAAATTTGACGAGCACCTGGGCCGCTGTATCGACGACGTGCCAGTTTGTAACAATTAGCTGCGAATCGACGATGAAGCCAGTTCCAGAGCCTTTGTCGGTTTGAAGAAAGACGACAGACTTGCCAACTTGGTCGACGAGTTCCACCAACGGTTCGTCAGCCGGGGCAACCATCATTCGCGAAGACAAGAATACGAGGAGGATGCTCAATCGGATGAATGTAATGCCCGGCGTCATTTTTCCTCTCGTGCGAAAGCGTCTTGAATCCGCAAAGGTATTCGCTCTCCCGCCTGCAATCAATCATTTCGGCGTGCAGAAACGTATTGGAGCACTGGTTGAAACGCTTTATCCGCATGAACGTCAATCTTTGCGACAAGGAATCGCCAAAGTGCGTCGATCCGACATTTCGGTTCCTGGCCGGCGGCAGTCGAAGCGGCCGGGCTGATCGACAAGGTGACTTTTAAACCGCAACTTCGCCGATGGAACCGGTAACGTGTGATCGCGGAAATTCAAGCGTGGCACGACTCGGGACATCGGCTCGCCGAGGTGACGGATGGCGGATCGCAATTTTTAAGCATAGCGAATCCTGTGTGGTGCTGGATTGGTCAATTTGAAGCAAGGGTACTGGCTTGTTTCGCGTGGGGCCACCAGCATCCGGAGCTTTTCTTGGGGCTGTCTTGATCGAAATAGCGACCCGCTTGCGTGTCGCAAGGACGCCGGCTGTCGTCGGATTGATCCAGCGAGGCTGCGGATTGGAGTGAGTGACGTCGAAGGTTGGGCTTGAAAGCTGCAGGGAATAACCATCGAAAGAGCGTTAAATTTGGGGCCAAATTGCGCTACATCTAAATGACGGTGGCGAGGTAGCCACCGCGTTTTCTTGTCTCCTTTCAATGAGGAAAGAAATGTCTCATGTGGTAAAGCTATCGACGCAGGTTCGGGACGCCTCGGCAGTTCGGGCCGGATGCAATCGGCTGGGGCTCGACGAGCCGGTCGAAGGTGAAGTAATGCTGTTTAGTCAGACCGTTTCCGGACTTTCCGTGCAGCTTCGTGATTGGCGGTACCCGGTGGTCTTTGACCTCTCAACCGGTGAAACCAGGTTTGACAACTACCAGGGCTACTGGGGCAACCAGCAACACCTGAACGATTTTTTGCAGGCCTACGCGGTCGAAAAGACCAAACTGGAAGCTCGGCGTAAGGGATACTCCGTGACCGAGCGTTCGCTCGAGGACGGAAGGATCCAGCTATCCGTCAACGTGGGAGATTGAGCGATGAAGATCATTCAAGTGATCGTTGCGTCCGATGGCTCAACGAAGATCGAAACGGAAGGCTTTGCCGGCAGTTCATGCCGCCAAGCCAGTGAGTTCTTGGAACACGCCTTGGGTTCGCGGCAGAGCGAACGATTGAAAGCGGAGTTCCACCAAACCAACCCATCCAACATCAACGAACAAGCCCGGCAGCAGTGAAGCTGACCGGGCTTGTTTTTTGTATCCATCCAACCTTTCAACAAGGAGCGACGCTATGTCACTCACAACACGAATGCGAGAACTCGTCGATGCCTGTTTCAGCGGCATCTACATCCACTCGCACGAACACGAAGACGCAATCTCCGAACTGGCAATTCTCTGCGGCGCGGAGGATTGGCGGCTATCAACCTGGGACATCGACCGAGGGCTCAGTCCGCCGATTGCCGATGCCGAGGATCCGCTGTCAGCGATCCACGCGTTTCAAAACCGCGAAGGCGAAGGGACCAACATTCTGGTTCTGCAAAATTTCCATCGCTTCCTGCAGTCGGCCGAGATCGTGCAAGCGATCCACCACGCGGTGGTCGTCGGCAAGACCACCCGCAACATCGTGGTGATTCTGTCACCAGTCGTTCAGCTACCGGTGGAGCTGGCGACACTCTTTGTCACCGTCGAGCACGCCAGACCGAACCGTCGCCAGTTGCTCGAGATCGCTTGCGGTGTGGCGGTCAACGACGAGGAGCGGCCGGCCGATGATCAGATGGCTCCGATCCTGGACGCCGCCTCGGGGCTGACACGGTTGGAAGCTGAAAACGCATTTTCGCTTTCACTGGTTCGTCATCAGCGGCTAGAACCTGAAGCGATTTGGGAGATCAAGACTCAGACGCTCAAGAACTCGGGCTTGTTGACGCTGCACCGCGGCGGCAACGGATTCGATTCAGTCGGCGGTTTGTCTTCGCTGAAAGCATTCACACGGCGGGCATTGCTGCGTACCGATTCCGATCGATCGGTTCGTGCACGTGGCGTGATGCTGCTCTCGCCTCCTGGGTGTGGCAAGTCTGAGTTCTGCAAGTGTCTCGGCACCGAGGTCGGACGCCCGGTGTTGACGTTGGATGTTGGCAGCTTGCTGGGTTCGCTCGTCGGTCAATCCGAGGAGCGGACCCGTCAAGCCCTGCGGACCATCGATGCGATGGCCCCCTGTGTGCTGATGATCGATGAAGTTGAAAAGGCGTTTGCCGGTGCGGTGGGATCAGCAAACGATAGCGGCGTGTCGTCTCGCATGATGGGCACGTTTCTAACTTGGCTGAATGATCACGATTCCGATGTATTTGTGGTTTGCACGGCCAATGACGTGAAGCGACTTCCACCGGAGTTCAGTCGGGCCGAACGGTTTGACGGCGTGTTCTTCTTGGATCTTCCTGGCAGAACTCAGAAGGATGAAATCTGGCGACTGTATCGGAACCAGTTCGGCATCGCGACCGATGAGTCGACACCCGAGGACGATCAGTGGACCGGTGCCGAGATCAAATCGTGCTGCCGGCTCGCTGCGTTGTTGGATGTCTCGTTGATCGAAGCATCCAAGAACGTGGTTCCGATTGCGAAGACGTCTTCGGAATCCATTGGCCGACTTCGGCAGTGGGCCAACGGTCGATGCTTGTCGTCGGATCACTCGGGGTTGTTTCGTGCTTCGAGTGGATCTTCAAGCAAGCGACGGGGCACGCGATCGGCCCCATCCAACAACTGACAAAATCACGCCCCAATTCGGCGAGCCCTCGCCGAATTGGCCGTGGCATACAACCTCACCACAACCCGTCCTTACTTCGAACCTAGGAGAACAATGTCGCCACTTTTGATCGTTTGCTTGTTTTTGTCGCTGGCTCTGACGGCTGCCTCACTGCTGGTGTGGCAGCTTCGTCGTCGTGTCCGTGGCCTACACGCAATCGTGCACCTTCTGACCCAAAGGAAGTTTTACCATGCAGACCCAATCCTGCCGTCGGAAGACGAAGGCTCGGACAAAGCCCCTCGGTCTGACGACGCTATTCTTCAGCAGTCTCTTGATCGGTTGCGGCCCGTCGGGTCGCGACCTCAGTGACGCCAGCTGGCTGCAACTGCAGCAAGACATGCAGAACGAGCGAGCGGAGGTTGGTCGACAACGCGACCAACTGGAAGCCGATCGCCGTGAGTGGGATGAACGTGAACGAAGCGAACCGGTGCTCGCCGCGGTGATCTCATCCGCTGCGTTGATGTTTGCCTGTGTCTTGCCGCTGCTTTTCCTGGCTGGCTTGCTGTTTCAAGAGCAAGCGTCTGACTCTTCGGATGCCGCTTGCAACGAATTGCTGGACCAAATGGCTGATCTGACTGAGGCCTACGAGCAGCAGCGTATTACGCGTCAGCAACTGAACTCTCCGGAGAAACTCACTCACCAAGAGTCCTGACATTGGGGATCATCCCCGTGTTTTCAACGTCCCCTGTTTTGACGCCTCGTCGACCGTTTCGGTCGGCGGGGCGTTTTTCGTTTGTAGCGTCTTCAACTCATCGAAGGAAACCATTCACCATGTCCACCGCCAATTTGACCACCGCGTCGCCCGTCTCCGACTCACCCGCCTCTGAGTCTCACGCACTCGGCGATAACGAAGTGAACCCCATGGCCAGCGTCAGCGAGCGATTGCAAGCCGAGACCACCGCCGTGCGGCTGAAGATTCACTGGCCCAGCGTCCGTAAGACGCTGAGCAGTGACCAAACCCGGCAAGCGGCCGGAACGTTCGACGCGGACACCAAGTCGGTCTCTGCGTCCAAGAAGCTTCTCGACACCAACCACCCAGCATTCCGTGCCGCGACCGCAGTACGCAAACAGGCCGCCGATCACTGGAAAGCCAACACGTTGCCCTACACCGAACCTGGTATGCGGCTGATCAAGCGAGTCGACGTCCCCACGTTTGACGTGTTCATGACTTCGGTGCGAGCCGAGCTGAATGAAGCGGTTGAACAGCTCGAGCTGCACTTCGATGAACTGATCGATCAAGCTCGCGAGCGGTTGGGTGACCTGTTTGATCCAGCCGACTACGACATGAATCTACATCGTCTGTTTGGGATCGAGTGGGATTACCCCAGCTGCAACCCGCCGGAGTATCTGCTGCAGGTCAGCCCACAGCTGTACTACAGCGAATGCAGCCGCGTCCAGCGTCGCTTTGATGAAGCGGTGAAGCTAGCCGAACAAGCCTTTGCCGATGAGCTCGAACAGTTGGTCACTCATCTGGGTGAAAGACTGCGCGGCGACGGCGACGGTTCACCGAAGGTGTTTCGTGATTCAGCTGTCACAAATTTGGCCGAGTTCCTGGATCGCTTCCAACGATTGAACATCCGTTCGGACGATCAATTGGACCGCCTGGTGGCCGACGCTCGTCGTATCGTTGGTGGCGTAGTGCCGCAACACCTGCGCGAGCAATCGGAACTTCGTCAACGTGTGGCCACCGAGCTTTCTCGGGTGGAAGCTTCGCTAGAGGGTTGGATGACTGAGCGTCCCCGACGCAGCATCCTGAGACGATCACGCTGATGCGAGCTTCCACCGAGATCGTCGTGGGGCGACAAGGTGAGTTGCGA
>NZ_ANMO01000251.1 GCF_000338295.1 Rhodopirellula europaea 6C | reverse complement strand
AATTCAGCTCTCCATCCGTGGCGGCCAACAGCCAAGGACTCACGGCAGGCCCCAATCCGAAATCGAGTTCATCCGCCAGCCACCTCGTAGCCGACTGAGGCTCGCAGTCGGCATCAACACAACCATCGCTACAAGCGATGGGCTCCCCAGCAAACACGTGGCAATAGCAAGCTGATGGCTCTGGCGTTGCTGACGTTCGTTTGCCGACGGAGAGCCTCCGTCGGCTACTTGGAAAGCCGGATACCCCAAATTGGGCTCCGCGTTTCGGTTAGATTAGGCTCGCTCTTCCGGGGCAACCTCATTGAATTCTCCATCGTGTCGCGCATCCACCTGAAACTCCCGAAGCATTATGAAAGTATCCCTTGCGGTCTTCTTAGCACTCACCCTGACCATTTCCATCCAGGCAGAAGAACTTCCTGCTGTCGCCATCGCGGGTGATGGTGCGTTGGTTTCGTCACAACAGATCTTCGACCTGGCCAACAAGCCCACCAAAGAGAGTCATGCGTCCACCATCGTCGAGACACCAACCGGTCTTGTCGCGGCTTGGTTCGCGGGCACTCGGGAGCGTGACCCCGATGTCGGCATCCGCGTCTCTCGCAATGAAAACGGCCAATGGACCGAACCGGTCGAGGTCGTCAACGGAGTTCAGTCATCGACGCTCCGCTATCCCACTTGGAACCCGGTGCTGTTTCAACCCACCGAAGGCCCGTTGATGCTATTTTACAAAGTTGGCCCCAATCCACGGGAATGGTGGGGCATGCTGACGACGTCCGAAGACGGTGGCAAAACGTGGACGTGGCCAACGAAACTGGGCGAAGCCCACACGATCGGCCACCTCCTTGGGCCAGTCAAAAACAAACCAATTCAGCTCGCCGATGGAACGATCTTGTGCCCTTCCAGCACCGAAATCGAGTAGGAGGATGGATCCTCCCATTGGCGAGTTCACTTCGAAGTCACCAAGGATCTCGGCAAGACTTGGGAGGTCATTGGGCCGATCCAGACTGGGGAAACCTTCCATGCGATTCAGCCCAGTATCTTGACCTATCCCGACAACCGTCTGCAGATCCTTTGCCGCAGCCAAGAGAAACGCATTGTCGAAAGCTGGTCCAAAGACGGCGGAAAAACCTGGAGCACACTCACCGCCACCGACTTGCCCAATCCCAACTCCGGCACCGATGCGGTGACACTTCAAGACGGACGACAAGTTTTGATCTACAACCACTCCGAAGGCATGGTGAGACGGAAAGACGCCCCGGACTTGAAGCCTCGCCGGATTCTGAATTTGGCGATTTCATCCGATGGCAAAACGTGGAAGCCTGTCCTGACATTGGAAAATGAAACCGGACCTCACCCCAAGGACGCGGATCGCCGCCGGCATTTCGGTGAGTACAGCTACCCGGCCATCATCCAAACCTCTGACGGGATGCTCAACATGGTCTACACGTACAACCGGGAAGGCGTCAAACACGCGATCGTTGACCCGAGCAAGCTATAAAAGACACTGGCATTCGGAGTTGGCCCCCACCATCAGAACGCAACGGACTGACTTTTGGCGTGGGATGACTTCTGACGATTCAATTACCGAAATCGAACGTCTCAGCAATTCCAGCGAATGAGATGTTCGCGATCCGAAAGCAAGCAACCGTTTCGGCAGAGCGAATGCCGATTGGGCGTCACAGCGAATCGACTGAAGGACAGTTGAAACTCAGCAACAGCGATTTGCTAGATCCAGCGACGCCATTCAGAAGCGATGGGGAGGTAGCCCGAGCGTCGGGAAACGGTGTGTGGCGGGGCTTTTGCATAGACTCGCAGCACGCCAGCAAATCACTCGCGGACCGGCATTCGGACGACTTGGCCGCTGATGGCGGGCAGAGCTTCGATGTCGGTGGTCGCTCGTGAAGCAGCACCCTCGCTGGCTTCGTGAGTCATGATCACCAACGGCACGGTGTTCTCCGCCGCGTTGGCTTCGTCTTTCGACTTCGGTTCGTGCTGGATGACCGAAGCGATGGATATCGAATGGCTCGACAGAACACCAGCGATCGCCGCCAAAGTCCCTGGATCGTTGGCGACTCGCAATCGCAAGTAGTACCGACCTCGCAGCCGATCGACATCTCGTTGCGCCGTTCGTGGTGGCCGCTCGACCGAAAAGTATTCGAGCGTTTCGAACGTGATCGGCGTGCGTCCAACAGCGGTGTCGATGACGTCCGCAACCACGGCGGAAGCGGTCGGCATCTGCCCCGCACCCAACCCGTGATAGAAGACGGGCCCGACCGCGTCACCAACCACGCGAATCGCGTTGAACGCGTCACGGACTTCAGCCATGGGTGTGCCGATGGCAACCAAGGTCGGTGCGACAGACAATTCCAATTCGCCATCGACCAAGCGAGCGGTGGCGAGCAACTTGATCCGGTACCCGAGCTGGCGAGCGTAAACCAAATCGGCTGGATCCAGCCCATCGATTCCGTTGCGAGGGATGTCTCGCCAGTCCACAGTGGCTCCGAAAGCCAAGTGCGAGAGGATCGCCAATTTCTGAGCCGCGTCGGTTCCGTCGACGTCCATCGCTGGATCGGCTTCCGCGTAACCCAACTCCTGAGCCCGTTTGACGGTCTCGTCGTAGCCGGCCCCCTTTTCGTCCATTTGCGAGACGATGAAGTTGCTGGTTCCGTTGAGAATCCCCTCGAGGGATTCAATTTGGTTGGCCGACAAGCACTGGCTGATGTTGGCGATGATCGGGATGCCACCGGCCACGGCTGCTTCGAACGCGATGCTGCGTCCGAGTTCGCGGGCTCGCGTGAACAATTCGGCGCCGTGTTCGGCCAGCAACGCTTTGTTGGCGGTGACGATGTCCTTGCCGGCTTCCATCGCCCGCAGCATGACTTCGCGAGCCGGTGACAATCCGCCCATCAATTGGATGACAACGTCGATTTCGGGGTCATTCAGGACGTCATCGATCGAATCGGTCAGGACGCCTTCGGGCAGATCAATCCCGCGAGGTTTGCTGAGATCGCGGACGACAGCCTTGGACAACCAAATGGTTTTGCCCGCGTGACGAGCGGTTCGATCGCCATGATCGATCAACAGACGAGCCACGCCGGCACCGACGGTTCCCATCCCGATGATGGCAACGTTGGTCCGGTCCGATGATTTTTGCTTGGTGGATGTAGCGTTCATGTGGGGGATGGTAATCAGAGCCCACGATCATTGAACACGGGGGTCATCCAGATTCCGCGACGAAGTCCGCGGTGCCGAACGGAGATTCCGGTCGGTCGGGTTCGTTCGGCCCCCGAAAAGCGTCCGCCTTCAGAATCCGGCGAATTGGATGGCAATCAAAAGAAAACGGCGGTGCAACGTGCCCAAACGCTGCCCCGCCGTTCTCATTTTCAATCGCAAGAAACATGCAGCCGGGTCTCGGTGTCGCAATCCCACACCACGACACGTGCCCCCGTCTGTCCGTTTCGGCCATAGCGTCGGGTCCTCCACTTGGTTGACCACGCCGGCTAGTCGTAATGTTCGGCATAACCGAGCCCCGAGCGAATGCAAATTCCGCTAGAAAGCCGACTTCATCGGCCCACCGTGGTCGACCTTGCCGGTTAAGGCAATTCGGCCCGTCACATTCCAGATTTATTCACTTTCGATCTTGTGACCGATCCGATTGCTTTGAGAAACTTGAGTGAGATTCGAAACTTTCCGTCTCGAATATTCCCGACCAATCGCTTCCGCCGC
This sequence comes from Rhodopirellula europaea 6C, assembly GCF_000338295.1. GTDB lineage: Bacteria > Planctomycetota > Planctomycetia > Pirellulales > Pirellulaceae > Rhodopirellula > Rhodopirellula europaea. Next base: position 49,686 of record NZ_ANMO01000251.1, on the reverse strand, counting down.
TGCAAGGATGCTCCGATGGCAATCGGCCCCCTGACCGACACCACCACGTTGTCGATCGATCGCCTGTACGACCTCTATCACGCCATTGCTGAACGGGACCACGCGTTTCGTCTGCAAGCTCAATACGGCAGCACGCCACCTCCCAAGGGGCACTGCGAATTCCGTCCTTTGGGACGCCAAACGTTCGTGCAACGAGTGCTGCACTACGACTCCCTCCCTTCCCAGGTGGGCGCTGCATTCCGAGCCCGGTTGTCTCGCCAAGCGGAAGCTTACGGCGTGGATCCATTGAGCAAGACTCTCAACAAGACCAACGCTGCCTGATGAGCGACAGAGGCCAAACGCTTCGGCAAATTTTGCGTGCCGCGCACTGCCGCAGCACGCATCATCACTTCGCCTTGGACGCGACTGAATTGGTTCAAACCGATTCGGGAAAGCGTTTGGTTTCGCAATTGCTACGGCACCACGCTCGTTATTTGGCGGGTGCGAAAGATCCCGACGTGCGTTTTCGCGATTTTCAAAATCACGTCGTGCACGTCGACGACGGCTACTGGGGCGGCGCACCGCGCGTCGCTCACCAGTGGTACGACCGCTTGCAGCGTTACCTGCACCAATCACGGTTTGATGACGCGGCCCATGCCGCCGGTGTGCTCAGCCATTACGTGACCGATCCCATCCAGCCGCTGCACACGGCCCAGACGCCGATGGAAAAGGTTCTGCATCGACCGATCGAATGGTGCATCACTCAAAACTACATGGATCTCCTCGCCCGGTGGCGACAGGATCCCACGCGAATCGTCTTTCAATTGTCCGACCAACCAGGTTGGCTCGGCGAAGCGATCCTGCAATCTGCTCGCTTGGCCCACAGCCACTACCAAACCCTGCTGGACAATTTTGACTTGGCGGCCGCGGAACACGATTCCAAACAAGGCCTCAACGAAGTTTCCCGTCGCATCGTTTCACAATTGGTCGGGTTATCCGTGACCGGTTGGGCCCGCATCCTCGAACGCGCCGCGGCCGACGCCGAGCAGCGAAGCGGCCAATCCATTCCCACGGCTAGCCTCACGTTGCCGATGGTATTTTCCGCCATCCGCGTCCCCGATCGCATGTGGCTGAAACGGATCACCTATCAAAAGGAACGAGAAAAGGTGCAGCGGCTGGTCGATGAATTTCGACGAACCGGCGATGTGGAGCAAAATCTTCCCAGCGAAGTTCGCGTGCTGCAACGCGTGCGAACTATTTACCACCGCGAAAAAGAGTACCGCCAGGCCAAGGCCAAACTGGCCGCCGCTCGCGAAGCCTTGGTGGCTTCCGAAGCAGCGGAACGCCAAGCCGAATCGCACGACGCAAACGTGCTGCCGTTTGTCAGCACCGAGGACAATGTCCGATTGCATGTGGCGGATCCGTTGGTCGACGCACCGTCGATCGGCAAAAAGACCGCTGCTCGGTTTGCCGGCATCGGCATTCACACCGTTGGTGACTTTTTGAAAGCCGACGAGAAAACCATGGCGCGGCGATTGGCTACGCGATGGATCACGGTGGACACGATCCATGCCTGGCGTTGCCAAACGATGTTGATGTGCCAACTGCCATCAATGCTGGCCCGCGAAGTCCAACTGTTGGTGGGTGCGGGTTACACGACCACCGATGCCCTGGCCAAAACCGATGTGACGACGTTGCAATCCGCGGTCGAAGACTATTCGGCAACCTACTCGGGTCGTCGATATCTACGCGGGGCAAACCCGCCAACATCGAACCGATTGGAAATCATCATCGGCGACGCTGCTCACGCGATGATCAAACTCAAACGTGACAACGCGATGCACCACGACAATTCGGAATCATCCGAATCGGTCATTGCCTCCCAATCGGCTGACGTCTCTCAAACAGCCAACCAGCCGCAGCAGTCGCCTCAGCGACGTGCCGCATGACCGATATTCCCGATTCGTCAACTCATTCGGCGGGCGTGACGTCCACTTCGATCATGCCATCGTCCTCCATTGGGACCGGCTGAGCGATCGCTGACGTTGCGGGTGCTGGTTGCACTGCTTCGTAGGACGTGGCTCCCATAGTCGACTGAACCGCTGAAGGATCAAACTGCCCCGACGTCAACGGACGTGGTGCGGAGACCTTCTCAGGATGACGACGTGGTTCGAGGAATCGTCCCAATTCGTACGCATCGCGTTCTGCACCTGGGCACCAAGCTCCCTCGGTCAAGTTGACTTGGTTGTACGCCAGCAACGATCCCTTCTCACGGTGGAAGTCACGAATCGCGAGGTTGTAGTTGCTGATCGATTGATAGAACTCCGACTCGCTTGTGACCACTTGCCGTTGGGCTTGCAACAGGAAGTTGATGTTGTCGGTCCCGTCACGATAGCGGCGACGCAAAACCTCCACCTGACGCAAATCGGCTAGGTAGCGGTTGTAGTTGGTTTCGACCAATTCGAACGTCAGGTCGATGGCACGTGCCGCGTCAGACAAATCGTGACTGATCCGCAATTCGGTTTCGGCCAGGACAGCACGTTCACGTTGCAAGTTCAGCTTGGCGTGAGCGACCGCGGAACTCGCAGCACGCAATCCAATCGGTGCCAAAAATTCGACACCGGCCGTCCATTCTTGGTAGTTCCCGCCGGTGATCGAATCGACCAAGTTGTCGTTGAGACCTTGATCGCCAGGTCCGATCAAATTGTCGCCGAGACCACGCCAACGATACTGGCCGACAAAGTCCATTTGCGGACGACGATTCAAACGGGACGCCAGCAATTCCATTTCGCGGCGTTTGACCGTGAACTTTTGACGACGCACTTCGACGCGGCGGTCGAGAGCTTGGCCCAAAGCACTTTGCCAATCGAACACCACTTTCGCATTGAGTGGGTCACTGGTCGGACGCAGCAACGCCCCATCGGTCGCTGGCAAACCGATCAAGTATCGCAACGCTTGTTCGCGAGCGTACAAACCAGTTTCGCCCGCCAGAGCGGATTTGACTTGTGCTTCGAATTGGTAGTACTGCGAACGAGCTTGCGCTTCTTCGTCGCGTCGCCCCGTGCCAACTTCCAAACGCACCTGTTGGTACTGGAACGTTTGCAACGCCGATTCACGACCTTTCGCTGTCGCTTCCAGCAATCGGTACGATGTCGTCAGGTCCCAGTAGGCTTGCTCGACATCGGAAACCAACTGAATCACCGCGGCTTCGAAATCAGCCAAGGCGACGTCTTCGTTGACTCGAGCGATCAGAACGCCATTGTATTGGCCGACGGCTCCGCTGGCCCCAGCCGATCCGGCGATCCGGTTGTAAGTTGTTCCGGCACCACGCATCAAAGGCTGACGATACTCGGCTTCGAGGAACCCGATGAAATCGCTTTGAAATTGGCGGAACGGACGGTTATTGCGGTCGTATCCGACATTGCTACGCAACGCGAATTGTGCACCGGTTGCGGTGCGTTTCGACAATTCGTTGGTGAACGTCGCCTGGGTCGCTTGGAATGTGTTCGGTGTGAAAGCCGCCCCCAAGCCACCGGTTGCAATGTTCTGAGGTTGATCCAGTTTGTTCCAGAACAACGATTGGCTGTATTGAGCGTCGAAGTTGGCCAGTGCCGCTTCGACACCACCCAACGGATCCGCGTGAGCCAAGCCCGGCGTGAAGACCGTCGTTGCGCTTTGAGGAGCGCTCACCACCGCACCACCGATCGTTCGCAGCACAGGGCTGGATCGCAACGCTTGTTGGACCGCTTGTTCCAGCGTCAACTCCACGCTGGGCAGATTGGCCGGGTCTTCCAGCGTATTAGGCTGAACCGCAGACACGGCAGCCGAAACGACTGGCGTGGCACATTGGTTGACCTCGGGGTACTCGATCCGCATTGCCGAATGGTCATGGTACGACGTTTTGGTATCGTGCGGACCGTCCGGGATTTTCTGCGCCCAATGACATCCGCTGGTCAGCGTGGATGCCGCCACCGCGACGCCCAGCCAAGAGGCCAAGCGACGACGACGGGTTTGCTTGCGCGAAGAGAGAGACGTTTGCCGATCCATGGCAATCTCGATTCCATATCAGGATGGTTCCCTCCGCTCGCACCAACATCCTTGTCGGTGCCCAGTCGCAGAGGCGGATAGTTTCGTTGTCAAATCACTCGACGCTAAGGCAGAGCGATGATTCCGCCCGCAATTGCGGCGGCTTCTACAACAACAGCACGCCGTTCAAGCGGCGGACGCTGCATCACGCAAGGAGCCGACGAGCCGGCTCGGTAGTACCCCTTGCTGTAAACGATGTCGCACGGTTCCTGAATCGTTGCCAAGTACGGCAACATTGGAATCGTCGTGAAGAACCGAGCGCCAGCAGCGATCGGTTGCATGCACCCCCATCGTTCGTGACCGTGTCGTTCCAACATTCGGTCTTCGAAGTACAACGGATGCGAATATGTGTTTGGTGCAGCCCAAGGCAAAACCGCTCCTGCCGCCACCATTCCGCGAGCGAATGGATCCTCCGGCAAAGCAATCGCAGCGACGTCTTCGGAAGAATCAAAATCATCCGGCAGACGACCGTTGCCAATCGTCGACGTGTCCAACGAAACGGCTCGGAGCGAAGGCAACACGATGCGACCACCGGTCACATCGGGTAATCGCTCGCTGATGAAAGGTTGCGAGAACAAACCGTCCTCATTCTCTTCATCTTCTTTCGCGTCGGCGATGATTTCGTCCCGCAGCGACATTCGATCTTTGTCGTTGGTGGCTTCCGCACGATCGTTTTCCGCGCCGGTGCGTAGCAAGTCTCGCAAACGCTGGCGACGAGCCTCGTCGGCATTCGCCGGTTCAGCATCGCTCGGGACGTCGCTCGCTGCGGCGGAGTCTTCGACCACGTCGTCGTCGATCATCGCGAAACCGGCCGCGGCGAAGAAGCCACTGGGTAGCGACGCTACTTGTGCATCTGGAGTGGTCAACGCCATCGGTTCGTCAGCGCTGCCGACCGTCGCGGTCGAGGCCAAGCATCCACACAATGCCCATGCGAACGTACGCCGACTCGGCCGAATCCCCCTAACCCAACGCATCAAATCGTAAAATCGATTGACCGAGAGCTCTACGAACATTCTCGATGTGTTCCGACGACGGACGGGGCCATCACCGAACCACCAATCCCATGTAGATTCCAGCATTGCGATCGTCTTCCTTGACGGGTCATGCAAAAAGTGAAAGCTCGTTCAAACAACGACCTTCCCGTGCATCCTTCGGGTCGTGATAAACAATCACTCCAAATCAGTTGATCCACCTTGCGCGTTTGTTACGCCGGATCGGCACACATTCAGCACAACCCGCACAAACGGACCCGAACGATTGCCAGAGACAATTAGGGACCTCGACGACCCCCGGCTCTCGCCCTACCGAAACCTGCGACACCGTGAAACTGACGACGGTTTCATCGCCGAAGGCAGTTTGGTGGTTGGGCGGCTGCTGCAAAGCGACCTCGGCGTTCAATCCGTGCTGATTCATACCGGTCGCGAATCAAAGTACTTGCCACTGATTCCCGGCAGCGTTCCCGTGTACTTGATCGATCGAGAACTCGGGAAAGAACTGGCCGGCTACGATTTTCATCGTGGTGTGCTGGCCCATGGTTCCAGCCCCACCATCGAACCACTCGAAAAATTTCGCGACTCACCCCAATCTTCGCTCGCATTGGCACTGGTGGGGTTGAGCGATCCCGAAAACGTGGGCAGCCTTCTTCGCTCCGCTGCCGCATTGGGTGTTCGCGACATCCTGCTCGGGCCACAAACAATCTCACCGATGACCCGCCGCGTCATCCGAGTCAGCATGGCATCGGTGTTTCGACATCGCTTCTATCGATTCGACAAACCAGCGGAACAACTGCGAGACTTGGCAAACGCGGGCATCGCATCCATCGCAACGCTTTTGGATGACTCCGCGATTCCACTGATCGATCTGCCCAAAGCGATCCAATCAGACCGACGTGTTTTGATGGTTGGCAACGAGGCCAATGGCTTGCCACCGGAGATCGCCGAAGCAGCCACCCACCGCAGCATCCTGCCGATGCGAAACAACACCGACAGCCTCAACGTGGGGGTCGCATCAGCCATCTTCCTGTACGAGTTGACTCGATTGCAGGACGCTGATCATGCAAACGGCTGATGTGCCACACTTGCTGTCGGCCTTGATTCGCCACGCGAAACAGCGGCCGGACGAAGTTGCGTTGGTTGATTCTCCCACGGGCCACTCCGTTTGGACCTGGGGAGAACTGGCTCGCATGGTCAACGCGACCGCGAACATTCTGCAGACGCGGTTGCCATGGACGGACGCGTCCAAACGTTTGACCTATCGATGCACCAACCATCCCAACGATGTGGTGTTGTCTTTGGCCTGCATCGCTGCCGGGGTCACAGAGATCCCCATCGACGCGTTCTTGCCTGCCACGCAACAAGATGCCCTGATCCGACGATCCAAAGCGTTGCACTGGGATCACGAAACGCATGCTCGCTCGGTTTCCTCCACCAACCTGACCAACGCGATCTCGGACTTGGAAGCATCGGCCCGCGAAGTCGACCTTCACTCGACGTCGCTGGTTCTGTGGACCAGCGGCACGACCTTCGAACCTCGCGGAGTGATGCTGTCCCAGCACAATCTGACCACCAACGCGAAAGCGAAATTGCTGGCGGTCCCTCAAGAGGACTCCGATCTGCGACTGTCGTTGCTGTCCATCGCTCACGCCTACGCACGAACCAGCGACATGGGAACGTGGTTGTTGTCAGGCTGCCGATACAGTCTCGGTCGAGGCCGTTCCACATTGCGTTCGCTGCCCGAACGCCTTTCGCCGACATTGATCAACGCCGTGCCGCTTTTGATCGATGACATCTTGAACCGTATCGAATCCGGTCAAACCAACCTGCAATCGCTGCGTCTAATCGGCTGCGGTGGCGTCGCGATGTCCTCCCAGCAATTCGAGCGATGTCAGCGAAACAACATCGGCGTCATTCAAGGATACGGCTGCACCGAAACATCACCGGTCATCTGCAGTGCGTCGCCTGACAATGCGACTCCCAATCGAGTCGGTCCCTTGGTCGCGGGCTGGGAATCCAAAGTCGAAGACAAACGCCTCTTCGTCCGGGGCCCCGGCGTGATGCTCGGCTACCTCGATGACGAATCCGCGACTCAGCAGAAGATGTCACCGGACGGTTGGCTCGACACCGGCGACCTGGTTGAGATTCATGACGATGGCCAATTTCAGATCCTGGGTCGAGCCGACGATGTGATCGTGCTGGACAACGGCTTCAAAGTCTTTCCCACCACCATCGAACGGCAACTGCTGCAGTTGCAGGGAATCGAACAAGCGGTCCTGCTGCATCACCAAGGCCAACTCTGGCTGCTGCTTTCACGCGACCTGTCACAAGCAACCGCCGATGATCAGACCGGCCGCGATCCAGTTGAATCATGCATGGCCGAGGGCCTTCCGCCAGGAACCAACGTGAAGCAACTCGAGTTATCCGAACCATTGTCCATCGACACCGGCGAACTCACTGCCAAGGGAACCCCACGCCGACCAATCATTCGTCAGCGCCGACTTCCCACTCGCGACTCATTCGCCAACGGCAATCAGGCCGGGTCGTAAGCTTCGCTGCCCAGTCCCCTGCCCCGTGGCATGTACGCGCACATGACGATGCCAAGGAAATACAGGAACAACAGCGGCACCGCGAGCGCCACCATGCTGGTCACGTCGGCCGGCGTGACGATCATCGAAATGACAAAGATCACCAGCACCGCAACTCGCCAACTGTTGATGTAGTCCTGCGTTTGAATCAAATCGATGCGTTGCAGGAACAGCATCACCAATGGCAACTGGAACGCGACGCCGAATCCCAATGGCAACATCAACACAAAGTTGACGTAGTACGTCAGCCGAGGCTCCACCGCGACGTCCATCGATCCATTGAATTGCAACAAGAACGTCAGCACGTAGTGCAGCACCAACCCGAACGCGAGCACGACACCTGAAACAAACAGCACCACGCTGAACGGCAGGTACACGTACACATAGCGGCGTTCATGGCTGTGCAATCCCGCGGCAACAAATGACCACAGGTGATAGAAGATCATCGGGGAGGCAAGCACCGCACCGACGATCAAACCGGCCTTCACCCAAATCATGAAGGGCTCTTCGATCTTCAGCGAGCTCAAACCGCGTTCGCTGCGACGAAGATGAATGGCCGGCACCAATTCATCTGGGTTGGGGATCGCCCCCATGGATTTCATCAATTCCGCTGTCGTGATTCTCGCCGGAACGACCAGTGCCTCCGCTTCACCATCTTCCGATTTGTCATCGGGACCGGCTTCCTCATCCTTCTCGGTTTCCGAAGTGGATTCAGTTGCCGCATTGGACTCCACCACCGGATCTTCTGTCAGCAACGGAATGCTGGCCGATGGCAGCGTGTACACCACGTCAGCAACCAGCGAATTGGCGGTCAAGAATTCGTAAAAACGGCTGACCTGCGGATCTTCCTTGCGGTCAGGCAGCCCCATCTCTTTCAGATCGCGATCGGCGTTGTACTCGATGATCGCTTGTTTGAGCGGTTCCTGGATGAATCGCACGACTCGGTTGGCAAACATCAAACCGACTGCCAATCCGATCAACAACCAAATGATTGCTTTGACCAGAGAGCCACGGAGTTCTTCGAGATGCTCCCCGAACGTCATCGTCGAATTGTCGAACAAATCGTCTTTGGGTCGCGTCAGTGCTTCCACGAGTTTCTATCCACCAGGGGAGGGAGGGTACCATTGTGCCGAACGAGTCGATGCCGACTTCTCGGCGCTAAGCCATTCTAACTGACCATTCCAATCTCGCACGGTGCCATTCATGACCGATCCAACTTCCTCTTCCAATCCCGCGACCGCCGTTTCCATCGATTCGGTATCGCCTCAGACACTCGTGGGCAAACGAGTTCTGTCGTTTGTGGGCGAAATTTACGAGGACTTGGAGCTTTGGTACCCCAAACTCCGTCTGATCGAGGCCGGAGCAGAATTTTTTGTCGCGGGCCCGAAAGCGGGAGAAAAATACAACGGCAAACTGGGCTATCCCTGTGTGAGCGACCTCGCCATCGACGCGTGTGAGGCTCATTCCTTTGACGGGCTGCTGGTTCCCGGCGGGTTCATGCCTGACAAACTGAGGCGAGACCCGAAGGTCTTGCAGCTCGTTCGAGACTTTGACGCCGCGAAAAAGCCGATCGCCGCGATTTGCCACGGTGGCTGGATCCCTATCTCGGCCGGCGTCTACCGCGGCATTCGCGTGACCGGATCTCCCGGCATCAAGGATGACCTCGTCAACGCTGGAGCGATCTTCGAAGACGCTTCGGTCGTGGTCGACGGGCACCACGTCAGCAGTCGCCGCCCCGACGACCTGCCCGATTTCTGCCGCCACTTCATCGCGCTGCTCGCATGATCCCAAAGCTGCAGCTCGGTGGTCCTCCACCGAGACGAGCATGAACTCACGGCGGGGACCGACGTGCTACAGGTTTTTTGATCGCTGTCGCATTCTGTGAAACTGAAGCGTCGTGAATCCTTGGCGGAGTTGACTTGACATCGTTTGTCGCGGATTCGTAGTGTCGGCTCGATAGATGATCCCAAGGTTCTTTCCGATTTGGTTGGACGGCGTTCCCGCGTGTATTTTCGTTCCCACGAACGAATGACTCTCTCGGCACCGATGCGGTGTTGGTGGGCAACTTGCGCGCTGGCGATTGTGACGCTTGGATCAGGATGCTCGCTGTTTCAAAACGGTGTCTGGACGGATGGGGCTTCCGGTGAGCTAAACTCGAAGTCGAAGCACACACAAGTTTCGAAGCTCACCCACAAGAGCCGAAAAACGATTTCGTTGCAGGCGGACTTTCGCCACGTCAGCACACAAGACCTAGACGAATCGCTGTGGCAACACGTCGATGAAACCGCTTTTCCGCCCAAGGTCCGCGAAGCTTGGCTGGCCAATGGATTTCGCATCGGCTTGATTGCTACGCCGGACGCCTTGCCCGAAACAGTCGAAGAAAATGTTGCCGCGGGGGATGATCCAATCAATCGCTTGCTTTCAACCGCCGGGGTGATGGGCCGCAGTCCATCGGGTATCGAAACCATTCCGCTGCGTCCATCGCAGCGGCACGAGCTTCCAATCTCCGCGATCCTGGATGGTTCCCATGTGGTACTGGCTCAGGAGAACGGCAAGCTCACGGGCCGATCGTTGGATTCGCCCCAGATGTCGCTGTCGCTGACACCAACGCTGGGTCCCGGACCTGGACAAGTCACATTGGAGATCCGACCTGAAATCCAACATGGTTCGGTCCAGCAACGCTTCATCAGCAGCGAGGCGGCGACGCGTTTGGCAACCGGACGTTCCATTTGGGAACTGCCGGAAATGAATCTTTCGTGGGCCGCCAACCCGCATCTGACATTGCTGATCGCTCCGATGCACCAACCGGATGAAAACGACCCCACGTTTGGTTTGGCCAGGCAAATGCTTCGCGATGCCGATCACATGCAAGACGACCAGCATGTGATGCTGTTGCTAAGAATCAGCGACTTGCCGTCTTCCTGATCGCCAGCGGACACCTACGGCGTGGTTGAGCCGCCTTGCACCCGAGGCGGGTAGCTCGTGTCTCCCACACAAGCGAGATTCTCGCGATCCAGGCATGCCCCCGCGAAGGTTTGCCACCATTTGCTAAACTTCTGTTTTCGATGACTGCTGATCGCATCTGAACCGGTGGAACTTCGTTTATGAAAGACACTCGCTTTGGCTGACATTCCCTCTCCCGATCCTGCCCCGATTGTCAACGCGCCACCGGTCTCGCCACCCGGCCAATCGCTGTCAATGGACGAAGTCACCGTGCGGCAATCCACCCCGCTGGACGCCGAAGCCATTCACGCATTGATGCGTCCGTTTGTTTCGCAGCATCTGCTGCTATCGCGGACCGAAGCTGAGATCATCGAATTGACCCGCCACGGGTTCGTGGCAATGGTCGGGCCTCGCTGCATTGGCTTTGCGGCGATCGAGGTCTATAGCCCCAAGCTTGCCGAACTGCAATGCTTGGCCGTGCACCCCGAAGCCCAACGTTTGGGGCTGGGTCGCAAATTGGTCGGTCACTGCATCGAACGAGCACGCACGCTGGGTGTGATGGAGATCCTCGCGATCAGCTCCTCCGAAGACTTCCTCAAATCATGTGGCTTCGATTACTCGTTGCCTGACCAGAAGAAAGCCTTGTTCTGCCAACTCCGTCCTCGCAACTTCGATGACAACTGAAATGCAACCGCTCGAATTTTTCAAGCAATCGATTCTGACGCCCAGCCCCTCCGGTTACGAAGAACCGATCCAAAAACTGATCGGCGAATACCTGAAACCGCACAGCGATGAAGTCTCGATCGATGTGCACGGCAACCTTACCGCGCGAGTCGGCAAAGCCGGGGCCCCGAAACTGATGCTGGCCGGTCACTGCGACCAAATCGGCATGCTGATTTCACACATCGACGAGCAAGGTTTCTTGTACGCCCAAACGATTGGCGGCTGGGACCCACAACAACTGATCGGTCAATCCATGACAGTGTGGACCGACGACGGTCCGGTCTCCGCGGTCATCAGTCGCAAACCGATTCACCTTCTGTCTCAGCAGGAACGCGGCGAGGTCGTCAAGCTCGAACAAATGTGGCTGGACATCGGTGCCAAAGATGGTGACGAAGCCAAATCAAAAGTCCGCATCGGCGACTGCGTGACGCTGAACCTCGCCTACCGAGAATTGCTGGGCGACTTGGTCAGCGGCCCTGGTATGGACAACAAAACCGGGATGTGGACGGTGATCGAAACGGCTCGCCGTTGTGCCACCGCCGATCAAGCGTTGCAGTGCGAACTGCACAGCGTCGCGACCGTGCAGGAAGAGATCGGACTGCGCGGAGCCAAGACCGCTGCGGGACGCATTCAGCCCGATGTGGCCATCGCAGTCGACGTCACGCACGCATCGGATTGCCCGACGATCGACAAGCAGCAACAAGGCGACATCAAGATCGGTGGCGGTCCAGTGATTTTCCGTGGCCCTAACATCAATGCCAAAGTTGCCAAGCGATTGATGCAGTTGGCGGATGACAACGACATCGCGTATCAGCCCGCCGCGCTCGGACGAGCCGCACCGAATGATTCCAACGTGCTGCAAGTTTCCGGCTCAGGCGTCGCGACGGGACTGGTCGCGATTCCCAACCGCTACATGCACTCGGCGGTGGAAACGATTAGCCTCGGTGACATCGAAGCGATCGCGAAACTGCTGACGCTGTTCGCTCAGTCGCTGACACCAGAATGCGATTTCATTCCCGGTTGAACAAACTGCAGCTCGGTGGTCCCCCATTGAGAACGTTGCAGCAAACGAGTTGCGTGACGACAATTAGCGGAGCGGCGCGAGCCGCCCGGTGAGTCAACTGGAAGGTTCACGGTCTGCCGCGACCCTCTCAAACGCCGAGCTGTTGCCAGACTTTTACTCACGGCGGGGGACCGCCGTGGCAAAGTTTTTGGGAACGATCTAGTTCGGGAAGGGTCTCAACCCGAGCAGCATCTCGGCTCGTTCGGACAGCGGTTGGTTTGCCAACGTGCAATCGGTGTGCTCGGACAGTTGCTGGCAGACTTGCTCGTAAACAGCCTGACGACTCCGGCTGGTGTCCAACTCAACACATCGGTTCTGACGTTTAAAAAACTCGACCGTCGGCAACGTTTCTGATTTGAAGGTGTCGAACCTCGACTTCAAACTTTCAAGGTTGTCATCCTGCCGTCCGGTGTACTTGGCCCGAGCCAAAACGCGTTTCTCAAGAACGTCATACGGGCATTCAAAGAACAACATCTTGGGCAACTCTGAATCGCGGCCAAACACCTCGTACCACGCTTCCAGGTTGGACTCGGATCTCGGGAACCCATCGAGCAAGAAATTGCGATTGCCGGTCAGCCGTGTGATCTTTTCCATCGCGTCCCGAAGCAACTTCACCACGATCGTGCTGGGGACCAAATTCCCCGCCGCGATGATCTCCTCAATGGTCGCCGCATGCGGTCCATTGGCTTCGCGTTCGGCACGCAATAAGTCGCCGGTCGACAGATGGACCCAGCCCAGTTGAGACTCGGCCAACTCGCACATCGTCCCTTTGCCAGCACCGGGACCGCCGAGCACAAACACCACGTTGGGTTTGGGGCATGGCAATCGTGGATCGCAGTGATGGATCACAACCTTGGGTGCGGGAGCCACGCCTTTCTTATAGACATGCCAAGGCCGGTCCGTCGGCGGCAACTCATCTTCGCAAGTGATGTCGTAAGCGAGATGCCCATCCAACCGACAAATCCTCCACGACCGATACGTGTTGGAATAAGACAACGCAGGGCTTCGGGCACATTTTCCATCGGCACGGTCCCACGCCATCTTGCCATTCCAATATCCCAAGCTGGAAACAGTGCCCGATTCCGACTCGGCTGGCGGCGCCGTGGAGGGCACAAAGAGCCCGTCCACTTCGGGAAGTCCCGCACCGGTCACCTCGATATAGAACGTATTGGGAGTCAACTCGTTGGATTCATTCATGAGGAGTAAAGCATCCCATCTTCGGTGGCCGTGGCAGGAAATGAAAGGCAGCAAGAGGGGTGCGTTTAGCCCAGCTTCTCGGTCATCGTTTCGCGAGCTTGCTGGAGAGCTTCGGGCAACTTGCTGGCGTCTTTGCCACCGGCTTGGGCCATGTCCGGCCGTCCACCGCCGCTGCCGCCAACAACTTTGGCTGCCGCACCCACCCAGTCACCCGCCTTCAATCCGCGATCGACCAAATCTCGGCTCAATCCACCGACCAGCATGACTTTGTCATTCATCGCCGAAGCCAACAACACCGCTGTCGGCGTGTCGCTCTTCTTACGAATCTGATCGATCCAACCACGCATGATGTTCGGATTGGCACCTGGAGTTTCAGCGACGACCAGCAAGGTGTCGCCGACCTGAGTCCCGTCGGCGATCAAATCGTCCGCCGAGATTTTGCCACCCGCAGTCACCTGTTTCAGTTGCTCAACCAATTTCGATCGATCCGCCAACAACGAATCCAATCGGCCGAGGACATCGGTGATCGCGACGTTCAAACGACGAGTCAAGCCACGAACCGCAGCACGCACCGCGTTGTAGTCGCTGATGTCAGTCGTTTCCGCCTTGGCTGCCTTGGCATCAAAGACAAACTCGGCGGGATAGTCGGCGGCTTTGCCAGATGACAGTTCTTTCTTCAGCCGGCGAACTTCTTCGATCAACGCAACCGTGGCCGCAGCAGCCACCGAAGGATCGCAATTCAGTTTGCCAGCCACCTCGTTCAGCAACGCTTGAGTTTGTTCGCGGTGCTCCTTGGCTCGATCGCCCGTCAAAGCTTCGATGCGGCGAGTTCCCGTGGAAACACTTTCTTCGACGACGACCTCAAACGAGCCGACTTGTTTCGTGTTGGTCAGGTGAGTCCCGCCACACAATTCGCGACTGAACGTTCCCATCGAAACCATGCGACATGGGTCGGGATATTTTTCACCAAACAACATCATCGCACCGGCTTCGCGAGCATCGGCGAGCGACACGGTGTCCCAGCGAATTTCATCGCCTTTGCCGACCATGCTCAGAACGTCTTGTTCGATCTTGACCAGCGTCTCGTCGTCGATGGCCTTGGGATTGGTGAAGTCAAATCGCAAGCGATCCGGTTCGACCTTGCTGCCCTGCTGCTCGGCGTGCCGTCCAACATGTGTGTGCAAAGCGTGGTGCAGAATGTGAGTCGCACTGTGGGCTCGTGCGAGCGCCGTACGGTTCTCGACATCCACTTTTGCCGTGCACGTTTCGCCTTCGTTGATCTTGCCACGAGTCAAGCGACCGTGGTGGACGATCAGCGAAGCGTGTCGCTGAGTGTCGATGACTTCGAATTCAAAGTTGTCGTTGGAGATCACGCCGATGTCGCCAACTTGGCCGCCCGATTCACCGTAAAATGGCGAGTGATCGAGCACCAATCGCAAGATCGCGTCACCAGGACGATCGAGATGACTGAGCAGTTGCCCATCATCGCCCTTGCCTTTGCCGTCGCCGGTGATGATGCCTTTGACGACCGCGCTGGCTTCCGTCTGTTCGTAACCGACAAATGGCGTTTCTCGCAAAGCCTCTTTCAGCGTTTCCAGCGGTCCGGTTTGGAACAGCACACGTTGCCCGCCATCGCTTTCGTCAGCGTGTTTGTCCATCGCTTCGCGAAAACCGGACCAATCGAACGTGAAGTTCTGCTCGGCGGCCAACGTTTGAACCAACTCAGGCGGCACGCCATACGTGGTCAGCAAATCAGCGGCTTCGGCACCGGGAACCATCACGGATGCTTCGTCGTTCATTTCTTCGAACAAACGATGGATACGTTTCATCCCGCCATCAATCGTTGAGAAGAACGCTTTCTCTTCCGATTCGATCGCTTCGCTGACACGCTGAGTCGTTTGGCCGAGTTCTGGATAAGCGGCTTTGGATGCATCCGCAACGGCTTCGACCAACTTGTACAAGAAGGGCTCGCGGAGATTCATTTGATAACCGTCCAGCACCGCGCGACGGATCAAGCGGCGGATGACCGAGCGAGCGTCTTTGGGACCGGGATACACGTTTTCATGAACTGCGAAAACGCTGGCTCGTGCGTGGTCGGTGATCCGACGCAAGCGTCTGCCGTTGTCGCTCTCGTATTCGTACTTCACGCCGCAGACTTCCGACGCCGCTTCGACGATCGGGAACAGGCTGTCGATGTGGAAGTTGGTCGGCACTCCCTGCAGAACGCTGGCGGTTCGTTCCAGCCCCATGCCGGTGTCGATGTTCTTGCTGGGCAGTGGATGCAAGTTGTCCGGAGGCGTGCCGACGCGATTGAACTGGGTGAACACCAAGTTCCAAATTTCGACGTCGCTGCCGTCTTCCAGTTGGTAATAGATTTCGCTGCAGGGGCCGCAGACTCCGTCCGGGCCTTCGCTGGGTGCCGACGCGGGCCAGAAATTTTCGTCTTCGTCCATCCGAGTGATGCGTTGGGTTGGCAATCCGATCTTGTCGTGCCAAATGCCGAACGCTTCGTCGTCGTCTTTGTAAACGGTGACCGTCAGTCGCTCGCCGGGAATGCCCAGCCACTTCTTGTCGGTCAAAAATTCCCAAGCCCAGTGGATGGCTTCTTCTTTGAAGTAATCACCGAACGAGAAATTGCCCAACATTTCAAAGAACGTGTGGTGGAACGCGGTTCGACCGACGTTGTCGATGTCACCAGTTCGCAAGCATTTCTGACAGGTGGTCGCGCGAGTGAAGTCCAGCTTGACCTTTCCCAGGAAGTGGTCTTTGAACTGGTTCATCCCCGCGGGAGTGAACAAAACCGATGGATCCCAAGCCGGAACGAGCACGTCGCTGGGTTGGCGGACGCAACCTTTGGTCTCAAAGAACGCCAAGTATTTTCGCGCAGTTCGTCAGTTTTCATCAGGATGTGCGGGTGGATTCAACAAGGAAGAGATCGGGGATTGAGCCACGGGGGCTCGCGTTCCATCGCCGGCATGATATCAGTCGATGCCCAACGGGTGACAGGTGCCGAATTTCGGCCCACAATGCCGGCCGCCAAATGGCAACCGACGAGCTTTTCTGGCCAGATGAAATGATCCGCCGCGAAACGCCAACTCAACTTCACCACTGGATATCGACTTCATGACTCAGCGTATTGAACGACTTGTGCAATCCATCGCCGAATCGGGCCAGCAGATGGATGCGATTCTGATCTGCAGCGAAGTCAACGTGCGATATCTCAGCGGATTCACCGGAGACAGCACCTGGTTGTTGGTCCGTCCCGACGGCAAAGCCACCTTGTTGTCCGATCGCCGCTACGAAACGCAAATCGCCGATGAATGCCCGACTCTGGAAAGTGCCATTCGGCCACCCAGCCAGACTTTGGTGGCCTTGCTGGCCGAGTATTTGGCTGATTCGTCGCTGAAAACAATCGGTTTCGAGGCCGATCACGTGCAAGTTTCCACGCTGCACCAGTGGAAAGAACAAATCAAATCCGTTGAATGGACTCAAACATCCGGGTTGGTCGAAACGCTGCGCTCCATCAAAGACGCCGACGAATTGGCGACGATCCGGCGAGCCATTTCGATTGCTGAGCGAAGTTTTCTCAGCGTCACCAACAAACTGACGCCGCAAACCACCGAACTGCAAATCGCTCACGAATTGGAAGCGACCATGCGAAGCCTGGGGGCCTCCGGCGTTGCCTTTGATGTGATCGCGGGTGCCGAACCCAATGGTGCCCTGCCCCACTATCATCCGCACGACATCGCTTTGGCGGATTGCCGCACCTTGCTCATCGACTGGGGGGCTCGCGTCGACGGGTATTGCAGCGATTTGACTCGAACGCTGCACAAAGCTGACGTGCGTTCAGCAACTTCCGATCGATTTGAAGCCGCCTACCAAGCGGTTTTGGAATCCCAAGAAGCCGCGATTTCAGCCATTCGAGATGGCGTGGAAGCCATCGAAGTCGACCGGGCAGCTCGCCAGGTCCTTCAAAAAGCGGGCTTGGGCGACGCCTTCAAACACGGCCTCGGACACAGTTTTGGCTTGGAAATTCACGAGGATCCACGCATGGGTCCGATGTCGACCGACGTGCTCCGCGAGGGGATGGTTCTCACCGTGGAACCTGGCGTGTATTTCGAGGGAGAATTCGGGATTCGCATCGAAGATGACATCCTCGTCACCGCCGATGGATTTGAACGACTGAGCACCCTTCCGAAGGGTCTCGATGATTGTCGTCTTGTTGTGTAAAACGTTGCGAACTTAATCTTCAATCAGAAAAGGTTGATCGGGTCCGATCTGGATTCGAAAAACATTGGACTTTGCAGGTATCGGACTTCGTATGAAATCGGAAACACCCGACGGCGGGGATGTGTTTGACATCGATCGGATTCGCCAGATCGTCGAGTTGATGGAGCAACACGAACTGAACGAAGTGGACCTGCAACAAGGCGATGATCGCATCAAATTGACGCGTGGCGGCACGGCTCCGGCCATGATTCCCGCTCCCGTTGCGGCAGCCCCTGTCGCGGCCGCTCCCGCTGCACCCGCCGCCGCTCCTGCAGCTGCGTCCGGTGGCGATGCTCCAGCCGACACGGCCGGTACCATCACGATCAATTCGCCGATGGTGGGCACGTTCTATTCCAAGGCCAACCCGGAATCCCCACCGTTTGTTCAGGTCGGTGATGTCGTCGGCGAAGACACCGTGGTGTGCATCGTCGAAGCCATGAAGGTCTTCAACGAAATTCCCGCCGAATGCCGCGGAAAGATCGTTGAAGTGCTCGTCGGCGATCAACAAGCCGTCGATTTCGGCAAACCTTTGTTCCGCGTCCAGGTGGACGGCTGATCCATGTTCGAACGTATTTTGATCGCCAACCGAGGCGAGATTGCGCTGCGTGTGATTCGCGCATGCCGTGAAATGGGCATCGAGTCGGTCGCCGTCTACAGCGAAGCCGACAAAGACTCCATGCACGTCAAGCTGGCGGACCATGCCTACTGCGTCGGGACAAATCGCAGTGCGGACAGCTACTTGAAAATCGATCGCATCATCGCCACGGCAGAAGTCGCCGGCGTTGATGCCATCCACCCTGGCTACGGCTTCCTGGCGGAAAACGCTCAATTCAACGAGCAATGCCGAAGCAGCGGCTTC
The DNA here is from genome assembly GCF_000338295.1 of Rhodopirellula europaea 6C. Lineage (GTDB taxonomy): Bacteria > Planctomycetota > Planctomycetia > Pirellulales > Pirellulaceae > Rhodopirellula > Rhodopirellula europaea. The sequence continues at coordinate 30,987 of NZ_ANMO01000251.1, read as the reverse complement.
GAATTCATCGGCCCCTCGCCAACCGCGATGGACAAACTGGGCGACAAGAACACCGCTCGCTCCATGGCAATCGCTCAAAACGTCCCGGTCGTTCCCGGCAGTGACGGGTTGATCACGGACTTCGATCGAGCCATCGACACCGCCAAGGAAATTGGCTTTCCCGTGCTAATCAAAGCCACCGCCGGTGGTGGTGGCAAAGGCATGCGGGTCGCCGAGACCGAAGATGTCCTCAAGAGCCAACTCGAAGCGGCTCGCAACGAAGCCATCGCAGCCTTCGGCAACGGCGGCGTGTACCTGGAGAAATTCATTCAGCAGCCACGCCACATTGAAGTCCAAGTCATCGCGGACACGCACGGCAACGTCTGCCACCTGTTCGAACGTGACTGCAGCGTCCAACGACGACACCAAAAACTCGTCGAAGAAGCCCCCAGCCCCGACCTGCCGCAAGACCGCCGCGAAGCGATCTGCGACGCCGCTGTGCGAATGATCGCCGGTGCGGACTACGCCGGTGCGGGAACCGTCGAGTTCATCGTCGACAAGGACTACAACTTCTACTTCATCGAAGTCAACGCGCGAATCCAAGTCGAACACCCGGTCTCCGAAATGATCACCGGCGTCGACCTGATCCAAGAGCAAATTCGCGTCGCCGCGGGACTGCCGCTGTCCTTCCGTCAAGAAGAACTGACATGCACGGGCCACGCGATCGAGTGCCGTCTCAACGCGGAAGATCCAACGAAGAACTTCCAACCTTGTCCCGGCAAAATTGAGTCGATGTTTGTGCCTGGCGGCATGGGCGTTCGATTCGATTCGCATGTGAAGTCCGGCTACGTGGTTCCGCCCTACTACGATTCGATGATCGGCAAACTGATCGTCCATCGTCCCACGCGAGAACAAGCCATCGCGACGATGCTGCGTGCCTTGAAAGAGCTGCAGGTCGAAGGGATCACCACGACCGTTGGATTCCACAACTGGATCCTGCAGAATGAAGCCTTTGTGAGCGGCACGGTGGACACCAAGTTCGTCGACCGGAACTACAAAGGCCAAACGTCTTAAGAATCTTAGCGGCAGGGCGCGAGCCCTCCGGTTCCACGGCACCGGACGGCTTGCGCCGTTCCGCTAAAACTCTGCCACTCCTGATTCCGTTGGTCCCCAAGGAATAACCATGCGAGTCTTTGTGACTGGCGGCACTGGCTTGCTAGGCAACACGATCCTTCGCCAACTGTCGGGCGCCGGTCACGACTTAATCGCGCTGGTACGAGGCGAACCCGACTCGCAAGTCTTCGATGGGATCCACACTCAGTTCGCTCACGGCGATCTGCAGGACAAGACCGCGATCGAAAATGCGGTGGCTGACTGCGATGCGGTCATTCACTCCGCCGGCATGATCCACCTGGGTTGGAAACGCCTCGACGACAGCATGGCCGTCAACCGCGACGGCACCCGAACCATCGTCAATGCCTGCCTGCATCACGATTGCAAACTCGTTCACGTTGGCACCGTCAACACGCTCGGTATCGCGGACCGCAACGGCGTGGCGAACGAAGACACCCCGCTGGACCACGCCGGCGGGCAAATCCCGTGCAGCTACGTCCTCAGCAAACGAGCCGGCAATGAAGTCGTTTTGCAGGGCGTCCAAGATGGCCTGAAAGCCGTCTTGGTTCACCCGGGGTTCATGCTCGGTCCCTGGGATTGGAAACCCAGCAGCGGGCGAATGTTGCTGGAAGTCAGCAAAGCCTGGCGTCCGCTTTCGCCTTCAGGCGGCAACAGCACCTGCGATTCCCGCGACGTGGCCGCCGCCACCATCCGCGCCGCGGAAAAGCTGCTTGCCAACGAAATCCCATCGGGCCGACAATACATTTTGGCCGGTCACAACATGCGTTATCTCGAACTTTGGAAGGCGATGACCGAGGCGATGAGAGCCCGCCAGCCCATCATGCGAGCCGGACCGGCTCAGCGATGGATCGCAGGACTCGCCGGCGACGTGGTCGGCAAACTGCTGCCACACGAAGTTGACTTCAACAGCGCCGCCGTGGGCATGTCGAGCCAATACCACTACTACGACAGCTCGCGAGCCCAAAGCGAACTCGACTACAAAATCCGCCCCTTCGAAGAAAGCCTCACCGACGCGGCCAACTGGATCCGCCAGCACCACCTCGGCAACTAAGCCGACGATTCACCGAGACTTGGCGAGATTACTAACGAAACGACGCCAAGCCGCGAGTTCGCAAAGAGTTCCAAACAACGCCACGCGTCTCCGCGACTTAGCGTCTTTGCGTTCAATCGCCAACCAAGCGAACACCTTGGTCCAAGACAGCGATCACTCCAGGGTGATCACATCCTTGGTCACTTTCATGATCATCACCGCTCGTTTGCCATCATCAGCGTGAGTGGGCAATCCCGTTCGTGAGTCAGCCGCCCCAACTAGGAACCACTTTCCAACCGGTGCTCTGACAGTGGTCGCGATGGTCATGCCCGATTGTGGCTGCGTCCTAAACTCGACCTGAGCCTGAACTTCACCCGACTCCGTCGTGTTTAGAAACCGCACCTGGCACTGCAATTGACCGTAGCGCGAGCCACCGTCCACACGAGCGTCCAATCCAACCGTGACGGATGCCATCGCGCTGCCCGCAGGAACCAATCGGCCAAATCCAACCGTCGTCAATGCCTCGCGCGCGGGCCCCGCATATTCAATCCGGTTCGCGTCGTCGGATTCGATCAACCACAACGCCTGAAAAGAAACATCCTTGATCGGACCCGATCGACCAGCGGCAACCTCCTGCTGCGCAACCACTTCTTGGGCGTCCATCGCGGAAAACAGTGCCACCGGAACTGCAGCAAGAACAAGCGGAGCAAAACGCGAGCGGACGCAAGAAAGGAATCGATCGAGCATTTGAGCGAATCTCAACAAGGGGGAGATGTTCCATGAACAAACTTTGGACGAATGCATTCCCCCAAAGTTCCATCCCAATCTAGCTCACTCGACGTTCCCACTGACCTGATTCTTCTCGTCGGCTTGCTTTCGATACGCGATCCAACACAGGATCACCAACGAAATCGCCAAGCAAACCCCATTGAGGCTGGTGAAGATTCTCACCATGACCTCGGTCAATTCGAACCGCAACAAGAACGTTCGCGTCGACAAATAATTGAGTGCCGGAAACGCCATCAAGGCACACAAAACCCAACGAAGTTTAGGCGAGACACTCGCCCAACCGTCCAGCCTCGCCATCCAAGCCCCGGCAACGGGCGCGATCATCAGCAGCGAGTCGTACGACTGATGGTACAAACTGACCAATAAAGCGGTCAGCAAAACGCCACCGGTCACGCCAGCAATCCCGTCGTCCTCGCCCCGTCGGGCTCGCACAAACAGAACCCACATCGGGACAATCAACAGCGCCGCCATCGCCAGAATATGCGGCAGATCCCCCGGGTCTTCCCCTCGCCATTTCGCGATGATCGCAAACAGATCAAGCCGTGTCCAAGAATACACGGGAGACTCGTCGTCCATCGAACGGTGAACTTCCTGCGTGTCGACAATCTGCTGCTGCAGGATCGAAACACCCGCTGCAACATCGCCGTCACCTTCGTGGTGAGCGACCCAAGCCAGCGGCAACGCGGCGCCAGCGATGCTGAGCACAGCACCGACGATCAATGCTCGCCAATTGCCGCGAGCCAGCATCAGGAACCCGAGCGGCAAGATATAAGTTGGCTTGGCCGAGACCACCAACAACGCACACGCCGCCCGAACGGGCCGGCGATCAGCCCAAACGACTGACAAAAACGTTGCCAACACCAACTGAAAAGTGAAGTAGCCGTTGAACAATGTGATGTGACCACCGCGACTGTAAACCATCGCCATGGCAATGCAGAGCACCGCGTCATATCGCTTTGGGTACCCCGCTTCACGAGCCACCAAAATTGCGATCGCCGCCAGCAGAAACAGTTGCAGAATCACATTCAACACTTCGCCAACATGCAGCGGCAGCAACGCCAGCGGCGCGTGCATCAACAGAATCACTGGCGAAAAGAATGGGATCTGTCTCGCGACCGGATACTTCGCGGCGTAAGCATCGCTATACGGACTTTCCCCCGCCAACACTGCTCGCGTTGGAAAATAGATTCCGTTGTGAAAATCACACAGCCCTTGATTCTCAGGATCAAAAGGGCCTGGCGTCTGATAGTCCACGACAATGCGTGAGAACGTCGCAATCAAACCCACCGACAATAACGTGGCAGCGATGATCGCGACGGCTCGATTCCCGACGGTCCAACCTTCCCGCGGGGCAGCCGACATCAGGCGGTCTGTGTTTCCATGAGTGGACGGCCGGTCATTTCAGGCGGCACTTCCAAACCCATCAGAGCCAAAACGGTTGGTGCGATGTCAGCCAAACGACCACCTTCGCGAAGCGGTTTGCCAACGAACTCGGGATCCACCACGATCAAAGGAACTTGATAAGTCGTGTGCGCCGTGTGAGGCCCGCCGGTTTCCGGATCGATCATTTGCTCGCAGTTGCCGTGGTCAGCAGTCACAACCAATGATCCGCCAGCAGCCAAAGTCGCATCAACAACCCGGCCAACACAAGCATCCACTTTTTCAACCGCTTTGATCGCTGCGTTCAAGACACCGGTGTGCCCGACCATGTCACCGTTGGCATAGTTAACGATGATCATGTCACACATGCCCGATTTGATTTGCTCGAGCACCTTTTCGGTGATGTCTTCGGCAGACATCTCAGGCTTTTGATCGTAGGTGGAAACATCGCGTGGCGAAGGAGCCATGCCCCACTCTTCTTCATCAAAAGGATTGTCTCGATAGTCGTTGAAGAAGAACGTCACGTGCGGGTACTTCTCGGTTTCCGCACAACGGAATTGGTGCAGTCCCTTGGAAGCAACGTACTCGCCAAGGATGTTCGGCATCTTGGCGGGCTTCTCGAAGATCACTTTGACCGGCAACCCGGTTTCGTATCCCGTCATCGTCGCGAAATACAAATTGTCGATCTTCTCACCACGATCGAATCCGCCGCCGGGGATGTCCTTCCATGCCGCATCGTCGAACGTGAACGCCTTGGTGATTTCGCGTGTACGGTCGCCACGGTAGTTCATGAACAACACAGCATCGCCAGGCTGAACCGTGATGGGCGATCCGCCTCCTGCGACGATGGACGAAGCGGTGATGAACTCGTCGCCATCACGGCTACTTTCAGTTGGATTCGTGTAGTAGCTTTCAATTGCGGCACTGGCACTCGGGAAGGTTTGCCCCGTGCCCTGTGTCATCAACTTGTACGCTGCCTCGACTCGTTCCCAACGAAGGTCACGGTCCATGGCGTAAAAACGCCCGATCACGGAAGCGACGACGCCGACACCAGAAGCTTCGCAGTGGTCAGTCAATTGCGAAACAAACTTCAGCCCGCCACGAGGCGATGTGTCACGGCCATCAGTGATTGCGTGAATCGCCAATTGGTCGCCCGTCAAACCGTTCCGTCTCGCCAGATCAATCACGGCGATCCCGTGCTGCAAATCGCTGTGCACTCGGCCATCGGACATCAGTCCCAACAAATGCAGCCGCCCGCCATTTTTCTTGACGTGCTCGATTGCACCGGTGACAACCGGGTTGCTGAAGAACGACTCGTCCCGAATCGCTCGAGTGATTCGCATGACCTCTTGGTCAACGATCCGTCCGGCACCAATGTTTTGGTGACCAACTTCGCTGTTCCCCATCACACCGGCGGGCAATCCAACGTCTTCACCAGACGTATGAATCAGCACACTGGGATACTCTTGAGTCAGCTTGTCATCCACTGGCGTGCTGGCCAAATGAACGGCATTGGACTCGTTCCATTTTGGATCAGGATTTTGGCCCCAACCATCACGAACGATCAAAACAACGGGACGACGACGGGTGGCAGTCATGAAAGTCAAAACCAAAGAATGTGCGTAACAGGAACGATCCCAGTCGAATGTTCACGCCAAGGATCGGAGCCCCGTGCGGCAGGAACCAACACGGGCCAGGATCAACCAATCGCAAACGATGAATGCATCAAGCTTGGCGACGACAGATTAGCCGTCGACGTTTGACGAACCAGTGATTTTGTCACTGTACATCGCCAATTTGCCGAGCACTTGATCGATGGCATGTGACGACACGTTGTTTGCTTCCAACGCATCGGTCAAGTGGCCACAGAATTTGGAGAAATGGACTCCGGTGATCCCACGGCCGGCATGAACTTTGGTCAGGTCCGCGCCGGTGTACTGAATATCACCGGAAGTGATTGAAGCGATGAACTCGGTTTGCATCCGAGCCAGCTTTTCCATCGGGACCCCATCAAAGAAGTGAGTCAACTCTGGATCCGCAAGAACCCGAACGTACATCTCGTCGACAACACGACGGACGCCATCCATTCCTCCGAGCTGGCCCAGTAAGTCGGGTTCGGATTGACTCATGATGGAAAATCTCCAGTCAGATTACATAGGGGTCGGTTCGTAAGGAATGTCTTCGATCAAATCCATGGGCAAAGGAGCCACGGTCATGCCGGCTTCCTTGCAGATTCCATCGATCGCTTCTTGAGACTTTTGCACCAAGAATTCGCGAGTCTGTCCTTTGTACTGTGACGTCGAAGCCGTGGGGCTCATCGGGCCACTGAAGTTCGTCTCGTTCAGGTGGCTGACGACCTTCACGTGATCCAAAGTCATGCCATTCAGTTCAGGAAGCAAACGATCGGTCGACTTAACAGTTGCCAAGTCAGCTTCTTCAGGAACGGAACCGAGACGCAGAGCAACGATCTTTTCGCCCGAGATTTCGCTGAGCTGATCCATCGCACCGTCGCCGACAACCCAATCCCAGGTATCGATGACATAGCCAACGTTGTCGTTTGGCACGGCGTCGACCAACGCACGGAAGGTTTCGACGTTGTTGACGAAGGTGAACTCTTTGCCTTCCAACAACTCAGCACCGGCACGGAAGCCAATTCCGAGTTTGATTTCGCGTTGTCCCAAGACGTCAGCGATTTGCCCCAAACGGTTGCGTTGGACGTCGAAGAACTCGTTGAACGGCAAACGATTCGTTGCCGCGGGAACACGAATCAACGCACGCTCGGCACCCAATTGCTGAGCGATTTCGCCGAGCGGGTGCAGTTGAGCAACGGCTGCGGTGAAAGTGTCATCGTCCGAGTCCAGATCGATTGCCAATTGGAACGAGCCGATCTTGATTTCCGAAGCCTTCAGATACTTCGAAGCGTCGTCAAACGAAGTTCGTTGCGAACGACGAAGCATGTCGTGCATGTCGACGTCCATGCCACGGAAGGCGTAGGTCAGGGCCAGTTCGATCAACTCGCTTTGACGACCGTTGATGCCGAGTGCGGAAGGACAGAAGTTTTTAAACATGGTGATTCCTTGATTGATTTGCTTGGATTGTTTTGGATGGTTTTACGGTTGGGACAATGAATGCGGCGACCAACGCCGCAATCAGCATCAACGACGACGGCCGCGAGAATTTCCGCCGCCTGATTGACCGCGACCTCCGCGTGGAGGCTGAGTCTTACGACCCTTCAAATTGCTGTCGACAATCTGATTGACGATTTCGTCCCAAGTCGGAACATCTGGATCTTTCTTGCGAGAATCCTTGCGTTCGCCGCGACGTCCACGTGACGAAGATCGCTCGCCATCGCGGGCTGAGCCGCCGGAACGCTCTGAACCACTCGAACGATCTGAACCGCCATCTCGCGAAGAACCGCCCGAGCGTTCTCGGTCATTGTCCCGATCACGATTACGGCCACCGCGAGATCGCGAACGACCTCGAGATCGAGGCTCTTTTTCGCTGGCCGCTTCTTCGGGTTCGGTATCGACCGAATCGTCATCATCGGCAAATGCGAATCGTGGTAACTCGTCGTCAAATGAGTCGTCATCTTTGTCGGATTCCGAACCGCGACCACCGCGAGCCTTCACTTCGGAAGAATCACGCTCTTCGCGTCCGCGTCCGCCGCGTCGACGACCACCGCGACGCGAACGTCGACGGCCCGCTCGGGGTTCGCCATCATCTGAATCTTCTTGCGATCGCTTGGAGTCTCGGTCCGCAACGGGCTCATCAACCGAGCCATCGTCGACGAACAAGTCGGCCGCGAAGGAATCGTCGTTGGATTCCAGATCGGAATCATCCCAAGCTTTGGCGCGAGTCTCTTCACGCCCACCGGAGCGACTTCGCTCACCACGTTTGGACTTTGACCGTTCCGAACCGGACCGATCCGAATCGGTTCGATCTGCTTTCGGGCGATCTTCTGCACCGCGATCGGAATCCGATCGTTCGCCACGTCGTCCACCACGACGTCGACGACGCCCGCGAGTTTCGGACGAATCGGAATCAGATTCTTCGCGTTCACCGCGAGGCGATTCCGATCGGGCTTCTACAACAACGTCCGACTCGGACATTTTTTGACGTTGACCGCGACGGCCACCACGCCCTCCGCTCGCTGGCGATGAGCTTGAAGGCTTCGATTCACCGGAGTCGTCCTGTGAATCGTCGGCGTCACGACCTCGTCGCCCGCGTCCGCCACGTCCTCGGCCGCCCGCGTTCCGATCTCGACCGGACTTAGCGGCGGGAACTTGATCGTCTTCGTCAACCGAATCAGTTTCGTCGACCGAATCTGCATCCCAACCGGCGATTTCAACGGTATCGGATGCGATCAGATCGGACTCATCATCGAAGGCTTCCACGTCAGAAGTATCTTCGTCATCTGAGTCGTCGCTACCGAGCAAACCGCTAGCGAACCCGCCACCGCCACCTTTCTTGCGTGGAGGCTCGCCCAGATCAGGGCTGCCACGGTGCTTGCGATCGCGTTTGGAAGCGGGAGATTCGTCTCCACCCGTTTTCAGTTGCGATTCTCGCTTGAAGATTTTGTTTTCGGCCACACCGAATCCGGATGGGGCTTCGCCTGCGTCGTCGTCCTCATCGGCGACGCCAAAACCTGGCAACTTAGGCGGTGGCTTGACGGCGGCGAGTGCCTGCAGCACGTCATCGGCGCCTTCGTCGTCGCTCGAGAAAGCAGAGGCTTTCTTGGGTGCGGTTTCCGAAGTTTCTTTTTGCTCTGGCGCTGCGTCAGATTCCTTGTCTTTCGATTCGCAGGATTCCGCGACGGGCTCAGGTTCAGCAGCAGGTTTTTCAGGTTCGACTTTGGCGGCGGGGCGATCCGGCGGCTTGGGTGTCCCCAACAAACTCGCGAGGATATTCCAATTGTCTGGCATGTGGTTTCCAATGCGACGCCAACCAGCGAATCGATGGAGCCGATCAAAAATGGCTCGGGATGCGTTAGCTAGGCGTCGACAAAAAGTGTGCAATGATCTGAACTGGCTTCAATCGCGGCGTGGACTCTGCCTGCGTGCAGGAAACCGGTTCGTGGGCCGACCGACATCGATTGATCGGGCTCCGCTCCCCATCTCTGACACCCTTTTCTCTACAAGAGTGTCCCTGTGATACCCGAATTTTCTCGAGCAATTTTGCAATGGGGCGGCGAGGCATCGCGGCGTGCGCGGCATCAATGGACGATCCGTCGGATTGTCAAGCCGCTAGGTATAACGTTCGGACGATTTTCGCCCAAGGGTGAATCAACGTCCCCAGCCCGATTTCGAAGGTTTCGAACCGAATTCACAGCCCCGGCGAACTGAAAACCGCCATCCGCAGCGTCATCGATCGCCAACCCGTCCATCCTGCGGATCGCTCAACCAATTTCTCGCCCCCCAGCTTTCTCGCTCAATGAACCGGGCGAACAGAGAACTGCACCAACTCAGCCGTCAGATCCCTCGGCCGCGGACGACCTCACGACAGCCGGCTCGTGGCAACTGGCACAGTGCAACGCACCCAGCCCCCAAGCGATGTCGAAGCAATCCACCCCGACAACCTCAACGCCGGGGCACAATTCGCGAAGCAACGCCAAAGCGTGCTGATCGCTATCCGGCGATCGAAACGTTGGCACCAGCATCCGATCCATTCCCAACCGCAAGAAATTGCAGTAACTCTGCGGCACCGCGGCGCCATCCACTTTCCGGGGTGGCGGAGTCGGCAACCGGTGGATCGTCACCGCCGTTTCCGTCTGCCTCGACCACAGACGCAACTTTCGGTAATTGGCCTCCAAACCCGGGTAGTTCTCGTCGTCTTCGGAACTGGCAACCGCACAAACAACGTTTTCGAGGTCCAAAAACCGTGCGATTTGATCGATGTGGCCGTCAGTGTCATCGCCCGCGGGAGCACCGCCGTCGATCCAAACAATTTCTTCCACGCCGAGACATTGATTCAGTCGCTGCGAGACCTGCTCTTTCGAAACGCCAGGATTGCGAGCCGGATCGAGCAGACATCCCGGATTCACGAGTAACCGCCCTGCCCCGTCGGTCTCCAACGCCCCGCCTTCCATGGTCAAACCGCCGTCCAAACGTTTCAAACCAGCGATTTTCGCAATTTCCGCACCTGCGGCCGCATCCGAATCAAAGGGCTCGTACTTTCCACCCCAAGCGTTGAAACGCCAATCGACGGCAATTTTTTCACAATCAGGGCCGAAAACGAACGTCGGACCGTAGTCGCGAATCCAACAGTCATTGGTCGGGATATCAACGAGTCGCAGTGAATCGCTCTCAACCAACCCAATTTCCTGCAGATGCCTGCGACAATCCTCTGCGACCAAACCGGCTGCCAGAATTCGCACGGGAGTGGACTCGTGGATCGCACGGACAAACCGAGCAAAAGCGGCCGGCACAGGCTCAAAATGACCCGGCCAGGTTTCTCGGTTGTGCGGCCAAGCCAGCCAAACAGCCTCACAAGGCTCCCATTCGGCGGGAAAGCGGTAGCTACGAGGAGGTGACGCGCCAGCTGCAGATAAAGAATCGGGCACGTTCAAACGCCACTGCCTTACTCGACTTTGATCTCTTCTTTGACCTTCTGAACGAAGTGAGGCGCCTTGCCTCCCTTGCTCAGTTCTTCAGAACGCTTGAGCGCCTCGTCTTTCTGGTCAAACTCGAAAACGGCGACCCGTTTCAAGTTTTGACTAAAGACACCCCAATAAAGACGCAAGCGAACATCGGCGGCCGCCTTCTTGGTTTTCCGGCTGGACGCTTTTTTTCGCTTGGCCTCAGCGGCCAACTTTTCAGCGGCTTCTGCTTCGGCAGCTTTTTCCTGACGGCTGATGACCTTTCGAGCCATAAATCAGAGCTGTGGGGGTTGGAGGGTGGACAATCAAAAACCAGTAGACGAACTGCGAAGCGTATCCATTCGCCAGCGTTTTGTCACGGGGCTAGCGTCTAAAGCAACAAGCAATGTGAAAAATTGCCCAAAAGGATCGCTGTTCGCGTACGGCAAAGTCGGCTACGCTTGGATTTGTGGACGACGGGCCCGACACGGCTAACGCTAGCCTTCCGGTTCGGTCGCACGAATGTCAAATAATAAACAGCAAGAGGTTGAGCATGCAGGTGAACGTTTCCGCCCGTCACGGGGCATTGCAACCCGGCGACCAAGCATTGGTCGAAGAAAAAGCCCTCAAACTGCGACGTCTTTACGATCGAGTGAATGCGATCGACGTCACAATCGACCTCGGAAATCTCGACAAACCACACGTCGAATTTCGAATTTCCGTCGAGCATTCTGACGATTTGATCGCGCACGCCGAAGCGACAACCGTCATCGCTGCTTTGGACTCCGCCATCCCCAAAGCTGAACAACAGTTGCGGAAGCTGAAAGAGAAAAAGACAGAACATCGAGCCACCGCCCACAAACATATCGAAAGCGTCGACACCAACGACGAATGAGCCCTCGGCCCGTCCTCGTTGCGAATCCGTGCCGGCATTTCCACTAAACGCTTCCATTCATTCGCATTTCAGACAATTTGTTCCATGAAGTTCTCCGACTTTGTAAAAACCGGCGCGATCCGCGCCGAATTGACCGCCACAACCAAAGAAGCGGTGATCGACGAACTGGTCCAGTCGCTTCTTGATGCCGGCGAAATTTCCGCTGACCAACGTGACGATATCGTCGCTGCGATCATGAAGCGGGAAGAACTCGGCAGCACCGGCATCGGCCGTGGCGTCGCCGTCCCTCACACCAAACATCCCAGCGTTCAGCAACTTGTTGGCACCGTGGGTGTCAGCGAGCAAGGAGTCGATTTCGACTCGCTCGACGGTGAACGTGTTCAACTGTTCTTCCTCTTGATTAGCCCGCCCGAACGCCCCGGCGACCACCTGCGTGCTCTCGAGAACATTTCTCGCCAACTGCGTGACGAATCGTTCTGCCGCTTCCTCAAACAGAGCAAGACTGCCGACGATATCCAACAACTGCTGCAAGAAGCCGACGACAACCAATTTGCCGCCGGTTGAACGCTTTCCTGCTAAAACAATCCTTCAACATGAACAAACACCCAGGCAGCACCGGACCCGCGCCGATTGCCATTGGCTCTGCGATTCCCACTGCCGTTTGCAATGTTGATTCCACTGTCACCCGCACCGCGGTGATCGCATGAGTGCCCCAATACACGAGCGGACTGTTCGTGTCGTCAATCGCCAAGGTTTGCACGCCCGACCAGCCGATTTGCTGGTGCGCTGCGCGTCGGAATTCCAATGCCAGATCTTCCTCCAAAAGGGATCTGAAAAGGTGGATTGCCGTAGCATCCTGTCTCTGTTGACACTCGGTGCCACCGAAGGAACCGACCTGACGGTATCCGCGCAAGGACAAGACGCCGAACAAGCCCTCGAAGCCGTCGGTCGTTTGTTCGACCTCGGTTTTCACGAACTTGACGAGAACCCTGGTTCGCCTGCCTGCTCGGCCGGCGGCACCAGCGATTCTCCCGACCAATCACCCTCGTAGAGAGATCAAAATGTCGTTTTTCCCGATCCCTGTTTCCCATTGCCCGGTGGTGCCGGTTCGCGTTTAGACAGCCTTTCAAACAACCAACACCGAAGCTTCGTCACGAAGCCACAAACCGAAAACGCTCACCACTCGCCCAAACCCGGCGACTTCGTTGATCGCTTTCGGTGTCGCCTCATCCCAGTCGTTTTGAAACGGCGGGCTGCATGAATTTGGCGTTGCGGAATCGATCGCTCCCCAGCGATATCCACTGCCCGGAATTCACGCAGTCTGACCATTCATACGACCTGAAATTTGATGTGGGTGGTGAAGAAACTGCCACCCGGCGAGCGAAGATCAGTTGGTTGGAAAACTTGGTTTGTGCCTGGCACATTCCTGACCGCTGAACGCACAAGAAGAAACCAATCGGATCGAGTCATTCGGCATCGAAGCATGATGCTTGAATTGCAAGGCATTCCCGTGTCACCGGGTGTCGCCATCGGCCCAGCCCTCGTGCTGGACGCTGACGGATACCGCATCCCGCGTTGCATCGTCCCGGCGTCTGACGTCGAGGATGAGTTCGCGCGTCTGCACACAGCGGTCGACTTGGTCAGCGCCCACCTAGAACACAGTCGGCTGGAAACCACCGCCACCGCCGGACGTTCCACCGGCGACATCTTCGCGGCCCAATTGCAGATGTTGCATGACCCGCGACTGCACTCCGAATTGCAACGCCGGATCGGTGAAGATCGCCAATCAGCCGCGTTCGCAGTTAGCGGTGTGCTCCACAATTACGCTACGGCTCTTCGTCGACTCGACAACCCATTGCTGGCCGATCGAGCTCAAGACGTGCTGGACATCGAGCGACAACTCCTGATGCAACTCGGTGCAGTCACCCGCCAACCCCTGTCGGACCTCAGCGAACCTGTCATCGTGCTTTCGCACATGCTGACGCCCAGCGAAACAGCCAATCTTGACCGGCGATTCGTCAAAGGCTTCTGCACCGAAACCGGCGGCCCCGGTGGCCACACCGCGATTGTGGCAAAAGGCCTCGAAATCCCAGCCGTGGTCGGCATTGGTGATTTCCTGCATCAGATCGCCGGCTCCAACTGCGTGATCGTCGACGGTGACCGCGGCAAATTGATTGTCGATCCAGACGACGACGTCCTGGAAAACTACCGCGAAAGAGCGGAGTATCGACGCTCTCTGGCCGTGCGGCTCGCGGAACTCAGTCAACTTCCGGCGGAAACGACGGACGGCGTTCGCATTCAACTCAACGCGAATATCGAATTCCCCCACGAGACCGCGGCCTGCCTTGATCGTGGCGCGGATGGGATCGGTCTTTATCGAACTGAATTCTTGTACTTGTCTTCCGATGACGAACCGTCGGAGGAAGACCATTACCAGGCATACTCCGAAGTCGTTCAGAAGATGGACGGTCGCCCGGTCGTCATTCGGACGCTCGACTTGGGTGCTGACAAAATGGGCCGTGGCAACATGGCTCATCGCGAAAACAATCCGTTCTTGGGACTGCGAAGCATCCGCCTGTCCCTTCGCAATCTCGACGTGTTCCGACCACAGCTTCGTGCTGTTCTACGAGCTGCCGTGCACGGTGACGTTCGCGTGATGTTCCCGTTGATCACAACGATCAACGAACTTCGACAGGCACGCATGCTGCTGAACGTTGTCGCTGAGGACCTGCAGGAATCTGGCCTGCCGTATCGCAGCGATCTGCCCGTTGGAATGATGGTCGAAGTTCCCGCCGCGGTGATGATGCTGGAACACTTCGCCAGCGAAGTCGATTTCTTTAGCATCGGCACCAACGATTTGGCCCAATACACATTGGCTGTCGACCGCAGTAACGAATACGTGGCGGACCTCTACCAATCGAGCGACCCCGCGGTGCTGCGACTGATTCAGCACAGCATCGATGTGGCGGCAAAGAGCCAAACGCCCGTGAGTGTCTGCGGTGAGATGAGCAGTAACCCCGGTCGTGCTCTGTTATTGCTCGGCATGGGCGTTCGCAATCTCAGCGTGCCGCCGTCGGCGCTGCCTCGAGTGAAAAAAGTCATCCGCAACGTTTCAATCGATCAATGCAAAGCGATCGCCGAACGCGTGATGAAACTAGAAGCCGCTCGCGACGTCGACCTGTATTTGCTGGATCGCCTGTCCGACTTGGCTCCTGAATTGGTGATGCAATGAGAACGCGGCCTTCTCGGCAATCACCCAATCTGCACCCCGCCGATCAACTGCGGGTTCGCTATCGCGTTCGTTTCGCGAAGACCGGTTTGCTCCGTTGGATCAGCCACCGCGACTTGGCCCTGTTGTTCGAACGTGTTGCACGCCGAGTCGCCCTGCCCTTGTCGATGACCGAAGGCTTTCACCCGACGCCTCGAATCGCATTCCCCTCGGCGTTGCCACTTGGGATTGAAAGCCTCGACGAAGTGGCCGAGATCGATTTGTGCGAAGACCTCGAAGCCGACGAATTGCTGCAGCGTCTAAGAGGCGACGAGCAACCCGGCCTCACGATTCATTCGGTCGAAAAGATCCCGGAAGGCGTGAAGAAAGCTCGCATCAAGGCAACCGAATACACCGTGTCGTTCCCTGATGACTGGGACGAATCCAAACGCGAACAAGTCAACCAAAACATCGAAGCTCTGAAACAAAAAGAATCGGTCTCCGTCGAACGCAAAGGCAAGACGGTCACCGCAATCGTGAAAGAACATTTGCCCACGATTGAACTGCAAGACAACCAACTTTTCGCCCGCATGGTCTTAGCCGATGGAGCGTCCCTGAAAATGCAGGACTTGCTCGATCTGTTGGACCTGAGCGACTGGCCCGAACGCGGCGCGACGATTGTTCGCACCGGCGTTGAACTCAAAGGGCCGAACCCGAATTAAACGCTCCTGATTCAGGAGCACCCATATACTTTCGTAACGTCGGCGTCCATTTGAATGTCCTTGTTGGCAATCACATCAAGCCGATTTCACACCGAAGAAAAGGTGACTTAGATGAAACGTGAAATGCTGATCAACGTGCTTCAGCCCGAAGAAAGCCGTATCGCTGTGGTCGAGAACAATCGACTCGAAGAGCTATACGTCGAACGGAAGAGCGTTGAGAATTACTCCGGCAACATTTACCGCGGCAAGATTGTCAATCTCGAACCCAGCATCCAAGCGGCGTTTGTCGACTTTGGCGTGGGCCGCAACGGCTTCTTGCACATCAGCGACATCGAGCCGCAATACTTCCGCCAAGGCGGTTACGATCCCGAAGAAATCATGCGGGAATCGGACGAGATGGCCGAAGCGGCTGCTCAACGAAATCGCGAATCAGGTCGCGGCAGCACGCGTGTGTTCAAAGGCGGACGCCCTCGCAACAAACCACCGATCCAAGAGATCTTCAAACGTGGCGACGAAGTCTTGGTGCAAGTCATCAAGGAAGGCATTGGTAACAAAGGCCCCACGCTCAGCACCTACATCTCGATCCCCGGTCGTTACCTCGTGCTCATGCCCGCGCTGTCACGCGTTGGCGTCAGCCGCAAGATCGAAGACGAAGACGATCGCAAGCGTCTGAAAAAGTGCTTGCTGTCGCTCAGCCCACCCAAGGGTCTCGGCTTCATCGTCCGCACCGCCGGTGCCGGCCGCAGCGAAGACGAACTGCAACGCGACATGGACTACTTGTTGCGATTGTGGAAAGCGATTGTTCGCCGCGTCGAAAACACGACTGAACCTGGCGAGATCTACGAAGAAAGCGATCTGATCATTCGCACCATTCGCGATATCTACAGCGATGACATCGATCACATTTTGATCGACCAAAAAGAGTCCTACGAAAAGGCTCGTGACTTCTTGAAGATGGTCATGCCTCGCGTCGTCGATCGTTTGAAATACTACGACGGGCCCGGACCTCTGTTCCACAAATACAACTTGGAAGAGGAGATCGTGAAGATCAACCAACGCCAAGTTGCGTTGCCCGACGGCGGATCCATCGTGATCGACCCGACGGAAGCCTTGGTGGCCATCGACGTCAACAGCGGCAACTTCCGCGGCAACGCATCGGCGGAAGAAAACGCGTTCCGTCTGAACATTGCTGCGGCCAAGGAAATCGCACGTCAGCTTCGCTTGCGTGACTTGGGCGGCGTGATCGTCAATGACTTCATCGATATGCGAAAAGAAAGCTATCGTCGCAAAGTCGAACGCGTTCTTCGCGACGCGATGGCAAACGACCGTGCCCGCACAAAGATCCTTCGAACCAGCCCGTTTGGCTTGATCGAAATGACTCGCCAGCGGATTCGCCCCAGCCTGAAACGCAGCATCTACAAGGACTGCCCATGCTGCGAAGGCCGGGGACTGGTCAAGACGCCCGAAAGCATGTCGATCGAAGTCGTCCGCATGCTCGCGTTGGCGGTGAAGAACAAGCACATCGTTCGAGTCACCGTTCGCGTCAACGATGAGGTTTCCGCATTCTTGAACAACAAGAAACGCCGAACAGTCAGCGAGATGGAAGAATGCGGTAACATGACCGTTCAAATTCTCGGCAGCGAAGGATTGTTCCCGGAACACCTGGAAGTGGATTGCCGTGATGAGCACGGTGAACGCGTCGAAATCGACTCCTGAACCCAATGCAAATTGATGTCAACGAAGCCCAATCGCGAATTCGTTTCGTGGTTGGGCTCTTTTCGCTACTGGTCGCCGCTTGGGTCATCCCAACCCACACAACGGCGAACGATTCCCCGCCCAACATCCTGTTCATCCTTTGTGATGACCATCGATTTGATTGTCTTGGCGTCGCGGGGCATCCGTTTTTGGAAACGCCTCACCTCGATACGATGGCTCGCGACGGCGCAATGCTCCGCCGAGCCTATGTAACGACGTCGCTGTGTTCCCCCAGTCGTGCATCAATTTTGACCGGGCAGTACGCCCATAATCATCGCGTGGTCGACAACTATCATGCCGTGGACCCAAACTTGGTTTTCTTCCCCGAGTCATTGCAAGACGCCGGTTACCAAACCGCGTTCATCGGCAAATGGCACATGGGTGGCGACATCGACGACCCTCAACGTGGCTTTGACCACTGGGTCTCGTTCCGTGGACAAGGAACGTATTGGCCCGATGGTCACGGGACGACTCGCGAGGTCCCACAAACCACCTACGATGGTTTCAACGTCAATGGAAAACGCGTTCCACAACGCGGCTACATCACGGATGAATTGACCGAATATTCGCTCGATTGGCTGAAGAGCCGTGATACTGACAAACCGTTCTTTTTGTATGTCAGCCACAAAGCGGTGCATGCGGATTTCGTCCCCGCCGATCGGCATCGCGGCCGATACGACAACGAACCGTTGCCGATCGAAATCCCGACTACCGAAGCGATGGAAGCTGGCAACAAACCCATGTGGGTCCGCAACCAACGCAACAGTCGCCACGGAGTTGATTTTGGTTACAACCTGCCCGGCTTCAGTCCCGAGGTTTACTACCGACGCTATTGCGAATCATTGTTGGCGGTGGATGAATCCGTCGGTCAGCTCCGCGAATTTTTGAAGCAGCAAGATCTCGATCAGAACACGATCGTCGTCTACATGGGCGACAATGGTTTTCAATTTGGCGACCACGGGCTGATCGACAAACGCACCGCTTACGAAGCCAGTGCCAAAGTACCCTTGCTGGTCGTCGCGCCGGGCAAAATTCCAGCGGGCGTTCCATTTGACGGTTTAGTCGGCAACATCGACATCGCTCCCACGCTACTGGAAGCCGCCAACGCCTCCGCTCCGAAGAACATGAACGGGCAGAGTGTTTGGAAAGCTCTTTGTGCATTGGACGCCTCGTCCCTGAATGATCGCACGTTGCTTTACGAATACTACTGGGAACGGAACTACCCCCACACACCGACGCTGCATGCCATCATTGGCGGTCGTTTCAAGTACATCCGATACCACGGATTGTGGGATCGAGATGAGCTTTACGACCTCGAATCAGACCCGGGCGAAATGCAAAACCTGATCCATGATTCCAGGTATGCTGATCGCGTTGAATCGTTGAACCAGCAACTGTGGCAGCTACTGAAAAACAGCACCGGCATGGAGATGCCATTGCTGGAAGATCATGGCCCACGGTTTCCACTTCGCGATAAGAACCAATCTCCCCAAGCCGCTTTTCCGAAGGAATACTTCTCGGAAAAGTAACTTCCCACCTCCATCATGTCCTACCCATCATGAACGCTCCCCACCGATTGCTGCTGGCATTGCCAGCACTCTGTCTCGCCCTGTCGTTTAGCGAGCCAGTATTCGCCCAAGATGATCAGCTCAACGTTGTTGTCATTCTCAGTGATGACCAGGCGTGGACGGATTACTCCTTCATGGGCCATCCCCACATCCAGACGCCCAACTTGGATCGGCTGGCAAAAGAAAGCCTGACGTTCACCCGCGGCTATTCGCCGGTCAGCCTATGCCGCCCATCGCTTGCCACGATCATCAGTGGACTCTATCCACACCAACATGGAATTGTCGGAAACGATCCTCCGTGGTCGGGCATGCAAAACGGCGAGCGTCGGCCACCGCACAATCAACCAGCGTACGTCCAAAACCGAATGGACTACCTGCAACATGTGGACAAATTGGATTGCCATCCCGAACTGCTCGCTCGCCACGGTTACCGCAGTTTGCAAACCGGAAAGTGGTGGGAAGGCAAACCATCGCGTGCTGGCTTCACCGATGCGATGACCCATGCTGACTTCACCCGCGACGGTCGCCACGGCGATGACGGATTGAAGATCGGTCGAGAAGGCATGCAAGTCATCGATGAATTCTTGGCTGACACTCAAGCCAAGAAACAACCGTTCTATTTGTGGTACGCACCGTTCTTGCCACACACGCCGCACAATCCACCAGAACGTTTGCTTGCAAAATATCGAGACAAAACCGACTCCTTGCCGATGGCCAAATACTGGGCGATGTGCGAGTGGTTCGATGAAACCTGCGGCGAACTGCTAGGTCTGCTCGACAAACATTCGCTCGCCGAAAACACGCTCGTCGTTTACGTCACCGACAACGGATGGATCAACCAAACCGACGCCAGTCGATACGCACCTCGCAGCAAGCGCAGTCCCAACGAAGGCGGCACCCGCACCCCGATCATGTACCGTTTGCCCGGTGTGATCGAACCGCGAATGGACACGACGACTTTGGCATCCACCATCGATGTTGTTCCGACCACGCAAAAGCTTCTCGGGTTCGAAGTCCCCGAAGGGTTGCCAGGAATTGACGTCTTGGATTCCGATGAAGTGGAACTGCGGGACGCAATCTATGGAGAGATTTTCGAACACGACATTCAACACATGGACGATCCGTCGCCCAGTTTGCAGTACCGCTGGGTCATCCAAGGCGATTACAAGTTGATCGATCCATCAAAACGCATGTCAGGGGAATCGCCGGAGCTTTACAATGTCGTGAAGGATCCGCACGAGAATCAGAACCTGGCGGATCAACAGCCCGAGAAGGTCGAAACCCTGCAATCCTTGCTGGATGAATGGTACTTGCCCGACTCGGCGTGATTCCTTGCTTCTCCCTCGGTCTTGAAAGATGATTCGATGAAAGTTGGCAGTGGCGGTGGCTTTCGAGCAATTTGGTACACGTTCAAAAAAGGGCGTGAGACCGGCAGTGTTTGGAAGCTCTACAAAGCCATGCGAACTCGAAACTCTTGCAAGACCTGCGCGGTCGGCATGGGGGGCCAAAAAGGCGGCATGGTTAACGAAACGGGCTCCTTCCCCGAAGTCTGCAAGAAAAGCTTGCAGGCCATGGTCGCGGACATGCAGCCCGGGATCGAACCGCCGTTTTGGAAGAAGACAACCATTGAACAACTCGCGGCGATGACTCCCCGCGAACTGGAGCATCTGGGCCGACTGATCCATCCGGTTCGCTACCGACAAGGTGACTCGCACTACGAAACGATCACCTGGGAAGAGGCCTTCGACACCATCGCGGGCAAACTCGCCTCGTTGTCACCTGAAGAAACGTTTTGGTACTTCAGCGGACGTAGCAGCAACGAAGCGGGCTTCTTGTTGCAACTGCTCGCTCGCGTGTACGGCACCAACAACGTCAACAATTGCAGTTTCTATTGCCACCAAGCCAGCGGCGTTGGACTGCAAAGCAGTGTTGGCAGTGGCACGGCAACGATTCAGCTTGAGGACCTCGAAAAATCCGACTGCGTCTTTTTGATTGGTGGTAACCCCGCCAGCAACCACCCGCGATTGATGACCAGCTTGATGCACGTCCGCCGCCGCGGTGGAAAGGTCATCGTGATCAACCCGGTGGAAGAAACGGGATTGGTAACGTTCCGAATTCCAAGCGATCCGATCTCGTTGCTGAAAGGCACCAAGGTCGCGACGCATTACATCAAGCCGCATATTGGTGGCGACCTAGCGTTGCTATGGGGCATCGCGAAATCGCTGCACCAGACCAACCAAATCGACCTGCCGTTTTTGCAGCAACATTGCAACGGTCACGAAGACTACCTCGCCGCGTTGGACGCGTTTGAGTGGGAAGAACTCGAACGCAAATCCGGCATCGACCGCTCCGAAATGGAATCCATCGCGGCTTTGTATGCCAAGAGCGAACGAGCCGTGTTCTCTTGGACGATGGGAATCACTCACCACGCTCACGGTGTCGAGAACGTTCAGGCGATCGCCAACCTCGCCATGTGTCGCGGCATGGTTGGACGTCCGGGCAGCGGGCTGATGCCAATTCGCGGTCACAGCAACGTGCAAGGCATCGGCAGCGTTGGCGTCACGCCCAAATTGAAACAACAAATCTTTGACGCGTTGCAAGAACAGTTCGGTGTCGAGCTTCCAACGACCGAAGGTCTGGACACACTCGCCTGCATGGAAGACGCCGCGTCGGGAAAGATCAAAGCCGGGTTCTGCTTGGGCGGCAATCTGTTTGGCTCCAACCCGGATGCAACCTTCGCCGGCGAAGCTCTTTCAAATCTCGATCTCAACGTGATGATGAACACCACGATGAACACGGGACATGCTCACGGGCTCGCCAAGGAAACGATCATCTTGCCCGTCCTCGCTCGGGATGAAGAACCCGAACCCACGACGCAAGAATCCATGTTCAACTTTGTCAGGTTGAGCGACGGTGGTCCTCGACGATTGCCGGGACCTCGCAGCGAAGTCGAAATCATCGCGACACTGGGCGAACGTTTGCTTCCCGATGCAAAAGGCATCGACTGGAAACAAATGCATCACACATCCACGATCCGAGATTGGATCGGGCGGGTTGTACCTGGCTACGGAAAGATCAGCTCGATCGACAAAACCAAAGAAGAGTTCCAGATCGATGGGCGTACGTTCTACGAACCTCAATTCGGTACCGAGGACGGGCGAGCGGTTTTGCATTGCCATTCGATTCCAGATTTGAAAGGCACCGGCGAAAACGAACTGCGATTGATGACGGTTCGCAGCGAGGGCCAATTCAACACGGTCGTTTATGAAGAAGAAGACCTGTACCGGAACCAAGATCGCCGGGACATCATCCTGATGAATCCTGATGACCTGCAACGACTCGGACTGACTCACGATCAACGTGTGACGGTGGAAAATGAAATCGGATCGATGCCCGGAATTCTGGCGAGAGGTTATGAGAAAATCCGTCCGGGCAACGCTTTGATGTACTACCCCGAGTCGAACGTCTTGGTCGCCCGCTACGCCGACCCACAGAGCAAGACACCGGCTTTCAAAGGCGTCGTCGTCCGGGTCGCGGCGGAATGAAAACGCCCTGAATGGCTTGCAAATCAGGCGATATTCGCTGACCTGCCGCACGTTCCCGCAGCGGGACTCCGCTGATTTCCAGCTACCCACTCGAAACCGCCACAAAACGGTATCCATCCCCCGCCCGCGACGCTTTGTCGCTTCCGTCGGTCGAAATCGCCTCCCCCGAGCGGCCCATCGACTTCGCGGTGAGAACAATTCGGGTCGCAGCCGCGTTTCAATAGTGATAGCAGCTAATCTGATCTTGGATTTGCGTGAAAATCGGTCACCATGATGGATGCCGGATTTGAAATTGCGTTCCTGTTGAAACGGCCCGCTTCTGGCAGTTTCACAGCGTCCTTTCACGGCTGCTCCCCGCCTCCCCACTCTCTTCGTCGTCCCACCTATGCCGTCCCCCATTTGTCGCATGCCTGATTCCCGCTGGACGTCATGCGTCCCGATCCTCGCCAGCCTCTGGTGCGTCGGATTGCTGAGCGTCCTGGCCGGTTGCTCGCAAGAAGCGCCGATCATCACGTACCAGGTGCCAACGAAGATGCCTGCGGTTTTGGCTGCCGAAGACACTCGCATGATCGCTGCAATTTTGCCGCAAAAGGACCAAGCGTGGTTCTTCAAAATCATGGGCCGTGAATCGGCCGTCGACTCGATCGACGACACCTTCCGTGAATTCGTCGAAAACATCGAGTTCGAAGACGGCAAACCCAATTTGGATTCTGTCCCTTCGGACTGGCGAAAGGGTGCCGCCCGAACGATGCGTTTCGCCTCCTTCGACATCAACACGCCTGTTCAGCAACTCGACCTAAGCGTTTCGCAGCTCACACGAATGGACGACTGGTCGGAACTGGTTGTCATGAATGTCAACCGATGGCGAAAGCAAGTCGGGCTCGCCGAAAGCCAAAAAGAATGGGCCTCAGCAGAAACCATGACTTGGTCAGGTTTGGAATTGGATGAGTTCGCCGACGTTCCTGCCATATGGGTCGATGTCACTGGAAAAGCCTCGGACTCCGGGCCGCCAATGATGGCAGGCGGAGCTCCATTTGCATCAATGGCTGGCGGCCCCAATGGGGGTGGAACCGCGGATGCGGCGGCTGATCCGCACGCTGGTTTGCCACGCGATGCACAGGAAGCAATTGAACAAGCCAAAGCCAGTGGCGCATCCATGCCGGCGGCAAAAGAAAAGGCATTTCCGAAAGAGTCCGCCAGCGATGACGCCCCCAAATCGGACCCGGCTCTCGACTTCGATCGTCCCGAAGGATGGCGTGATGGGCGAATGAGCATGATGCGGATGGCGGCGTTCAATGCTGGCCCCGAAGAATCCTCCGCCGAGATCACCGTTATCACCGCCGGTGGCGATTTGCGTGGCAACGTGGCGAGATGGATGGGACAAGTCGAAGGCGGCCAGCCCGACGACGCCGATGTTGACCAAGCCCTCGAATCGGCGGAAAAGTTGACCGTTGCCGGACGCGATGCCCAGCGGTTTATTCTTCATCCCAAAGATGAAGACAGCCAGGCGACTTCGATCGACGCGACGATCGTGCCGCTCGAAAACGATTTTAGTCTGTTCATTAAGATGGTTGGTCCGGCCGACGTGATCGCGGATCAAGACGAAGCGATGCGAAGTTTTTTGAAGTCCTTGAAGTACTGACTTTCAAAGCACACGCCCTGCCCTGCCCGCCGCTCATTTGGCGACCCACCCTTACAAGAGTCATTCGATGGCATCCGTCACCAACGATACCCACGCCACTGACGATCGCGTCTCATCCATCACGGATTGGCTAGCCCCTTCACGATTTCTCGCGTTGGCTGGGTCGCTGAAGTTCACCGTCGCATTGTTTGCAATGTCGATCGTGCTGGTGCTCGTGGGCACATTGGCTCAAGACGAAATGAACATGCAGGAGGTCAAGCAACGGTACTTCCTTTCTTGGATCGCTCCGTTGCACTTCGATGACTTCTTCCCTCAAGCCTTCTACCGTCATAGCCAACCGATCCCAGGCATCTTGCCGTTTCCCGGCGGAGCAATGATCGGGATGCTGCTGATGGTCAATCTGATCGCGGCCAAGATTACTCGGTTCCGATTACAAGCCAGCGGCGGTCGCTTGGCCGCCGGACTGGCATTTTTGGTTGCGGGCATTCTGGTTGCCGGACTGATTGTCTTTACCGGACACAATGATGATGGACTGCAAGGCACGCCGCCCAGTTGGCTTTCCTACGATCAATTGTGGGCGGTCGTCATGGCGGTTTTGGCGATCGGAACCGTTGCGATGGGCATGGCGGCATCCTCCGTCAAACTTCCTATCCTGCGATGGCTAACCTACTTCGCTACCGTAGCGTTGGGGCTGACCGTGCTGTATTGCTTGTTTACCGGAACTCGCATCGACGATCCCGGACTTCGCATCGTCTGGCAACTCGCCAAGGGTGTGGGCGCCGGTTTGATCATGTTGGTTGGATGCCAATTGGCGTTTGGCAAACAGGGCGGAAACGTGCTGCTGCATCTCGGTGTTGGATTGTTGATGGTAGGCCAGTTCGCTTTTGGTGACCGCCAAATGGAACAACGCCTCAGTCTCGTTGAAGGTCAATCCACCAACACGTTTGTGAACTTGGACGAAATCGAACTTCAGTTCATCCACACCGAAGATGACATTCAAAATGTCGTTGCCGTTCCCGCTCAACGATTGGCCGCTGCTGCTTCGAGAGAATCAACGATCGAAAACGATTCGCTTCCCGTGAAAATCAAGGTGCTCGAATACTTTGAGAATGCGGGAATCCAAGATCACCAGGATGACGCTCCCGCCACCAAGGGAATTGGCCTAGAAGTCTCCGCTATTGAACGTCCCAAATCAGGCGGCGCAGATATGGCAATGAATTTGCCCGCCGCTTACGTCGAGTTGATTGATCCAGAATCGGACAAATCACTCGGAGTCTTTTTGGTTAGCCAGTCGATCAATGATCGCGAAATGTTAGTACCAGACGGGACGTCGAAAGATACGTTCGATTCGATCACCGTGGGCGGCAAAGAATACGAGATCGGACTGCGTTTACACCGAGAAGTCAAACCTTACTGGGTTCAGCTCGAAGACGTTCGACGAGTCAACTACAGCAACACCGACACACCTCGCGACTACTCATCATTCATTCGCATCGTCGACAGCGAAACGGGCGAAGACCGCAAAGAAAGGGTCTGGATGAACAACCCGCTTCGCTATCGCGGCGAAACGTTCTATCAATCCAATTACACACCGCTTCCCGGTGGAAAAGAGCTGACCGGAATTCAAGTTGTCCGCAACTCGGGGTGGCTGATTCCCTATGTCGCGTGCAGCATCACCGGACTTGGAATGTTGGTTCACTTCTGGGGAACACTCACTCGATTCATCTCTCGCCGACGACGTGAAAACGAACGAGCGTTGGCCGAATTTGGCAGTGAGAAATCAGAAGGCACCTCGAAGTTCTCCGAAGGCATCGAGGTCACTGCCGAACCAGCATCGCGGAAGAACTTGCCCGTCATCGTGTATCTCGCCGCCGTCGCGGCGCTGGTGACGGTGATTCTTGCTCCAAGCGTCTCTCTGAAGAACAAATTGAAACCGGTTGACCGAGCCAGCGAATTTGACTTGGCAGCTCTTGGCCAAGTGCCAGTGCAGTACGGCGGCCGAGTGATGCCGCTCGACGCTTATGCGCGGCAGACAATGAAAGCAATGACTAACAAGGATTCATTGCCACTGGATGCTGCCCCAAGCGAAATCAAAGATCGAGTTGAAACGAAAAAGCTGTCGGCGGTGCAGTGGTTGATGGAGGTTGCCGTCGACGAACCGGCGCTGCGTTACCTGCCCATGTTCCGCATCGATGCCGAAGAAATTCGAGCCGAACTGGATCTGGACCGGCGTGAAAGCAAACTCTATTCGCTGGACGAAATTGGCGAAAACCTCGAACGATTCACAAAGATGGTGAAGGACGCTCGGGAGAAAGAATCTCTAGATCAAGACTTCAAGGACAAGAAAGCGATTGAACTGGACATGCGAACCCGGCAATACACCGTTGCCGCCGCCGCGATGCGTTTGCCAGTGCCAGAAGACATTCCAGAAGAATTCTTTCCCGAAGGAACCAGCGAACAAACGCGGCAATTGTTCGCTTTGCGCCAACTTGAGCGTCAGATGAATAGCTTGGCTCAAATGCCGGCTCCGGCGATCATTCCACCATCAATGGAACAGGCCACCGACAGCGAACAGCAAGCCGACTGGACCGCTTTTGCCCCCGCATTCTTTGACATGGCCAAGAACGGCATCGCTCCGAAAAGCAGCCAACCTGGCATTCGTACTTTCGGTGAATTGATTCGAGAATATGGCGAGGGCGATCCTGCTGCGTTCAACCAAGCTCTCGACGACCACTTGACCGCAGTCCAAGCCTACAACATTCCCGGCTACGACCACTTTGCCGTTTCGCTGGAACAATGGCTGGGTGCCGCTAACCCAACCGCGATTGCAACGGGGCTCTATATCCTGGCGATCATCTTGGGGTTGATCTACTTCGCGGTGGATTCACCTCGGTTGGGCAACGCGGTTTGGGGAACCATCGCGATCGCGTTCATCATTCACACGATCGTGATTCTGTCTCGCGTCTACATCACCGGTCGTGCTCCCGTCATCAACCTTTACTCATCGGCGATCTTCATCGGCTGGGCAGCCGTGCTATTCGGCTTGGTGGTCGAACGAATTTTCCGTTACGGCACCGGCAACATGCTTGCCGCCGTTGCTGGCATGATGACTTTGCGAGTCGCTTACAACCTGACGCTGAACGTTGGCCAAGCCGAAACGATGGGCGTGCTGCAAGCAGTTCTGGACACTCAGTTCTGGCTCAGCACGCACGTGATCAGCGTTTCACTCGGATACGTTGCAACGCTTGTCGCCGGCCTGCTCGGCATTGGGTATTTGATCTCTGGTTGGATCAACGCCAGCGACCGAGCCCGTCGCGATTTGTATCGCTGTGTTTACGGAGCCTCTTGCTTTGGCATTCTGTTCAGCTTCATCGGCACCGTGCTTGGCGGGCTTTGGGCCGACGATTCCTGGGGTCGCTTCTGGGGCTGGGACCCAAAAGAAAACGGTGCGCTCTTGATCGTGATCTGGAACGCATTGATGCTCCACGCTCGCTGGGACGGCATGGTGAAGGCACGCGGGTTTGCCATCTTGGCGATCGGCGGCAACATCATCACGGCTTGGAGCTGGTTCGGCACCAACGAACTGGGCATCGGTCTGCACAGTTATGGCTTCACCGAAGGCATGCTTCGCAACCTAGCGATCTTCTTTGCCACCCAATTTGCATTCATCGCCGCGGGCTTGCTCATTCCCTCTCGCAGTCCGCTCTCCGACGAATCGTAAATCGGTAGGCCATGTTCCACATGGCGTCCACGCCGATGCTTGGGAACAAAGCGAGGCGTGTTCGCGGTTGGGCATGTCATTGACGAGGTAAATCGTCCGGGCAACAACCATCGCCATGTGAGAATGGCCTACGGCGATGATTCCGTCGCCTCATTTGCAACGTCGAAACACGTACTCGTTGCATCCCCATCCGGATCCAACCGTTGTGAGGTTGTCGAGCACAAATCCTTTTTCACGCAGCGGAAGGATAATGGCTTCTGGTTTGGCGACCTCAAACGGGAGGCCACCAATCCAATCGACCCAGTCATGCCAGGCGTTCATGCCGCGGTCAGACTTCTTCGCTCGCCAATCTGCGAACGGCAGCGGGTTGCGTCCTCGGGCCAGCCTCGCGAGTGCGAACTTCACTTCGTAGCAACCTGCGACCAGAACGACATACGCCGGACGTAAAAATGCAGGCAGGCGATGATAACCTTGCTTGATCTGCAACCATCGCCGGCTCCCTCCACCTTGATCGTTGTAGATAGCAATCGCGTACTGACCACCAGGTGCGACCACTGATGAGGTTGCCTCGATCGCCGCGTTCATTTGGCCGGTGTGATGAAGCACTCCCCAACTGTAGACAACATCAAATGCTCCAAGCGAAGTCAACCACTCCGCATCGAGCGCCGAGCCTTGTTGGATCTGCCATTGCTCAGCCACAGCCGGATCCTCCGTGACCGCTCGCTCGCGAAGCTCTCGAGTGCAAGCCACGCTGTCATCGTCCAAATCCATGCTGACGACTTCGGCACCCATCGAAACAGCCGCTAAAGAAAACAGACCGCTGCCAGATCCAATGTCGAGAAACCGTTTGCCTGCAAGTGATTCCACCTGCAAGAGCGTCTTCAAGGAAGCCGTCGCGTGCTGCAACCTTTCGGTGTCAAACCGATCCAGAAACGACGCCCAGTTCTTGCCAAACGCGAACCGGGTTTCCGACTCTTCGACGGGCGCCACGGGCTCGCTCAAGCAAACCACTCCACCGCGTTTCGGAACATCTGCAATCCTTCGCCGTGCTCAGGTTGCTCTTTACGACGAGTCCAAAACGGATGCTGAGTCGGATCAATGTGTCGCTCGGGGTGCGGCATCAAACCGAACACGCGGCCGCTGGCATCACACACTCCCGCCACGTTGGCATCACCACCGTTGGGGTTGATCGGGAACGGCAACGTTTCGGATTGGATCTCGCCCGATGGCTCGCAGTATCGCAAAGCCAGTCGCCCGGCCGATCGCAGCTCTTCCAACACCTCCGCGTCGCGGGCGATGAACTTGCCTTCAGCGTGAGCCATTGGCAGATACATTTGTTCGATGTCTCGCAGGAACACGCATGGCGTTTTGTCGACGGCCAAGTTCACCCAGCGGTCTTCGAATCGACCGTGATTGTTCCAGGTCAAAGTGGCGGGCGGGATGGAGTCGTCTGCCGATTCAGCGGGTCCGCCCGCGGTTTGCAATTGCCCGACGCCGCTGGTCAAAACGCCCAACCGCATCAGCACCTGCATCCCGTTGCAAATCCCCAGCACCAAGTTGTCGCCGCTGTCGACGAAGTGATGCATCAGGTCACCCAGGTGCCGACGCATCCGAGTCGCCAAAATTCGGCCGGCCGCGATGTCGTCGCCGTAGCTGAATCCACCGGGCAAACAGAGGATTTGGTAGCGGCTCGCCAAAGCCGCGTTTTCCATCAATCGCCCGACGTGGACGCGTTCGGCGACCGCACCGGCCAACTCAAAGGCATGGGCGGTTTCGACATCGCAGTTGGTACCGGGAGCACGCAGGACAAGAACGCGAGGCTGAGGCATGGGAATGCAGTTTGGCAGACAAGTGGCGGAACAGAATTCAATCCGCAGAGCTTAGTTTTTTCCGCCCTGATCGGCAACGATCGTCGCGCAGCGATTGCCAAGAACCGAACCGGGAACCAAGATGCGTGCTCTCTGTTGTAGCTCGGGGATCCCCCGCGTTTGATACCGTTTTCGCCAATCGCTTTTGAACATGCTTCACGCCGAATCACTTCGTCAGGACCCCCGGATCGCACAAGCCAAGCAATTGATTGCCGAAGCAATGCGTGATCATTCCGCTTCCATGACGGATGTTTCGCCCCGCGATCCCGACCAATCGGCGAGCTACCAATCCCTGATCGACGGGTTCACCTCCGCTCGAGGCGGCCCACCCATCTGGCCCTATTTCGCGTCCGGACTCGGAAACGGTCCCTACGTCGAACTGGCCGACGGCAGCGTCAAACTGGATTTCATCGGTGGAATCGGCGTGCACGGCGGTGGTCACTCGAATTCGGATCTGGTTTCGGCCAGCATTGATGCGGCGATCGAAGACACGGTCATGCAGGGAAACTTGCAGCAGAACACGGCCAGTGTCGAAATGATGCAGCGACTCGTCTCGCTCGCCTCCGAATCGGGAGCACCGCTCGAACACGTGTTGCTTTCAACCAGCGGCGCGATGGCGAACGAGAACGCATTGAAACTCGCCTTCCACCACCGACAACCCGCTGACCGAATCATCGCGTTTGACAATGCGTTCGCCGGTCGATCGATCGCGCTAGCAGCCTTGACCGACCGGCCCGCCTATCGAAACGGCTTGCCCAAAGCGATCCAGGTCGACTACTTGCCCTTCCTGCATCCGGACCATCCCGAGAAATCTCAGCGATGGGCCGTCGAGGAATTGAAACGATTGCTCAAACGCTATCCAGGAAAACACGCTGCTTTCTGGGCCGAACCGATCGCAGGCGAAGGCGGCTACTACCCAGGCAGCCACGATTTCTTCACCGCATTGTGCGAGCCACTGCGGGAAGCGGGCGTGCCGATCATCTTCGATGAAGTGCAAACGTTTTCACGAACCAGCCGACCATTTGCCTTCCAACACTACGGACTGGACCAATTCGCCGACATCGTCACCGTTGGCAAGATCACTCAGGTCTGCGCGACGCTGTACCGAAGTGACTTCCACCCCAAGGCACCGATCCTCAGCCAAACCTTCACCGGATCGACTGCCGCGATTTCGACC
>NZ_ANMO01000250.1 GCF_000338295.1 Rhodopirellula europaea 6C | reverse complement strand
GAAGTTCGCTCCCAACGCCATGTCGTCCAGATAATCGTTCGCTTCATCGGATCCCAAGGGAGCGTAAACCAATTGACGATCACCGGCAGGAAGCGGAATTCCCCACCGATCAAACTTGTCTTGCAACGTGCGGAACTGCCCCGATGCCAAGTTGTGACCAAACCCTCGTGACCCACAGTGCGACAAGAACGCAACGTTTCCGTCGATCAAACCAAACGTTTGAGCCACGTCGCGGGCTCGGTCATCGTCACCGACTTCCACCACCTCACATTCACCGAAGTGGTTCCCGCCTCCATACGATCCCAGCTGTTGCATCTTGTCACTGAAGTTGCTCATGTGGCGATGTCCCAGGATCGTTTCCAGTCGGTTTTCGAGTGCCAACGGCGTGTCATCATGCCCAACATGATGCGAGTCCTCGCAGCGGTACGCCCAACTGGTAGGTATCCCAAGAGCGCGACACACATCGTCGCTTGCACCTTCGGTCACCAATTGCTTTCCGAGTGTTCGGTTGACGTGCCGAGCCTTGGTCACGCTGCGTTGTCCCTTGCCCGCCCCCGTCGGTGTGCGTTGGCAGATCGCGGAAATCAATGCTCGACGAACCTTGCGGTCCTCGATCGCTTCGGCGGGAAGATCCAATTGCAGCAAACTCATCGAACACTTGATGTCGACTCCAACCGGCCCCGGATAAACGTGAGTCGGCGAGACCATGACGCAACCGACCGGTGCTCCATAACCACAGTGCGCGTCTGGATTCAAAACCAAGTCAGTCACACCGGGAGCCAACCGCGAATTGACTGCTTGCTGCAGGCACAAGTCGTCAAAGGTTTCGCGAATGGACTCGGTTCCGAAGACACGGATCGGTGGGGTCGTTTCCGTTCGAAGCAATGCGGTCGCTTCGCCGGTGGCAACCATTCCGGGGCCGGAGTACTGGTTTCGCGAGTCCGTGCTGGGACGGGTCTTGGTCGAAGTCGTCATGTGAATCTCGAACAAAGGAAAAGCGGCTGTTGTTGCGAACTGCTAAAGCACCGCCTGTGCCAAATCGACCACAATTCCCTTAAAGACCTATGCTGCAACCACTTACGGAGTCCAGGCTTTTTAAAACGCGGCACGAACAACCAAAGCTACCTATCCTCACCGCTCGCTATTTATACTGTGGTCTATGAGTAAGAAATGTGTCGTTATCGGTTTCCTCGGAGTCCATTTGGATCAACCCCGGAAATCTCGTGATCGATGGGCCACGTGGCGCCCGACCGTTGCGATCTGCCAGCAAGAAGACTTGATCGTCGATCGATTCGAGCTGATCGTCGAACGCCGCTATTCCAAGCTTGCCAATCAGGTGATTCAGGACATCGAAACCGTCTCGCCCGAAACGTCCGTGCGAGCTCATCCGGTCACACTCAAAGACCCTTGGGATTTGGAAGAGGTTTACGCAGGGCTGCATCAGTTCTCTCGCGAGTACGCGTTCGACACCGAGGCCGAAGACTATTTGATTCATATCACCACGGGGACGCACGTCGCACAGATCTGCTTGTTCCTGCTGACGGAGTCCCGGCACCTGCCTGGACGTCTGATTCAAACGTCGCCGCCACCGGGACGAGGCCGATCGAAACAAGACGAAGCCGCATCGGTTGAAGGGACGTTTCAAATCATCGACTTGGACCTGTCCCGCTACGACGAACTGGCCAAGCGTTTTCGGCAAGAGCACGACGAAGCACGCTCGATCCTCAAACGTGGCATCGAAACGAAAGACGAATCATTCAATGCATTGATCGATCGAATCGAGAAAGTCACCTTGGCAACCAAAGCACCGATCCTGATGTCGGGACCAACGGGTGCAGGCAAGACGCAACTCGCGAAACTGATCTACGAACTCAAGCACAGCCGACGGCAAGTCAGCGGCCCGTTCGTCGAAATCAACTGCGCAACAATCCGTGGCGAACAAGCGATGTCAGCATTGTTCGGCCACACCAAAGGTGCATTCACGGGCGCGGACTCCGCGCGTGCGGGACTGCTGAAATCCGCCGATGGTGGCATGTTGTTTCTTGACGAAATCGGCGAACTCGGACTCGATGAACAAGCCATGTTGTTGCGTGCGATTGAAGAGAAGGAATTCACCCCGGTTGGTTCCGACCAAAGCATTCACAGCGACTTTCAATTGATCGCGGGAACCAACCGTGACTTGGTGGCGGAAGTCACCGCAGGCAGATTTCGCGAAGACCTGTTGGCGAGGATCAACCTATGGTCGTTTCAGTTGCCGGGCCTTCGTGAACGGCGCGCGGACATCGACCCCAACCTCGATTACGAATTGCAACAATTCACACGCGACTCCGGTCAGAAGGTCACGATCAGCAAAGAGGCTCGCAAAGCGTTCCTTGATTTCGCGATGGATCCCGCGACGCCTTGGAACGCGAATTTTCGCGATCTCAATGCGGCCGTGACACGAATGGGGACACTTGCCGAAGGCGGACGCATCACCATCGAGTTGGTCCACGAAGAAATCGCCAGGCTGCGATCAAGCTGGCAAACCACGGATGCTCACGGTGACGGCGACGTCTTAGCGAGTTGCCTGGATGAATCGCAAATCGCACAGCTGGATCGTTTCGACCGAGTGCAACTCGCCGAGGTCATTCGAGTTTGTCGTCAAAGCCGATCGCTGTCACAAGCCGGACGCACGTTGTTTGCAGTCTCACGAAAAGCGAAGGCAAAACCCAACGACGCCGACCGACTGCGAAAGTACCTGCATCGCTTTGGCTTGAGCTGGGATGAATTGCTCTGAGTGTGGGATAGGCTTCCAGCCAATTGTGTTTGGCACGACGGTTGCGGTCAGTGTTGTTTGTCAGGTTTTGGCCGATGAAGCGAGGTGCCGTGCGGCGAGATGCTGCCAGGATGCGTGCGATGGCTGCGGCATT
>NZ_ANMO01000249.1 GCF_000338295.1 Rhodopirellula europaea 6C | reverse complement strand
AATCGAAACATTGTTTTGTGCGTCGATCGTGATATCCTGCCCCGCAGTCAAAGCCGACACGTTGGAGGCAGTCCCCAAGGTAACGTCGTTACCCGCATTGACGACAACGCCCGCACCGGTGCTTTCAACACCCGCGTTAATCGAAATATCCGAATTGCCGGTCTGAAGCGTGACTGCTTCGGACGCACTCAAGTTGGCCGTGACGTTCACATCTCCCGATTGAGACCCCACATCCAGGGTGCCGTCAGTCAACGTGATCGTATTGCTGATCGTCAGCAGGCCAGAATCGACCGTGCCGATCAGCAAATCATGAGTCGTAACGGTCACCGGCACATCTACCAACAATGCACCACCAGAATTGAGCACGGCAAGCTGCTCGCCCTCACCTGCATTAGCGATCAGTTGGCTGAGCACAAACTGCTCGTCACCAGTGACGTCCTGGCCATCGATCTCATTGATCTGAACGTTGCCGCCTGTCGGCCCAATTGGCACGGTCGCGGTCAGGGTTCCCAACGGCGAAGTCAGGTTCACGTCAACGGCCTGTTGAATGTTTCCACCGGCAACATCGTCTAGAGTCAGTGCTGTGAACCCACCAATGTTCATCGCCGCGTTGATGGTGATGTTCGCACCCTGCAGGCGGGTCGTTTCGACTCCGTCATCAACCACGGAACCAACCGTTGAAGTAACCGAAACGAGATTCACGGCCAACAAGTCGCTGACCTCGATATCGTCTTCCGCTACCAAAGTGATCGAGTTGGCGAGCGTGTTGGCCGCGAAAGTGCTGCCTTCGCCAGCAATCTGTGCCATGTCCGAGACCACGATGGTCCCACCATCCGTCCCACTACCCGTGCCATTGAAGTCTGCGTTAAGCGTGATGTCGCCATCGGTCAGCACACTCTGATTGACGACGATGTTGGCACCGTCGAACGTTGTGTTGACGACGATCGCACCATCGTTCTCGTTTGAGATGCCACTGATCGTAGTTGCCGTTGGAGTGACCGCATTGATCGTGACCGAGTCAATTGTGATCGTTTGGTCGCTTGTCAGCTGAACATCGGTAGGAGTCGCTGAACTGTTTAGCACCGCGATCTTTCCATCGACAGCAATGTCCAGTGGGTCTGCAGTTCCGACACCTGCCGCAGCTAGCAATGCCAGATCACCTTCGGTTGCAATACTGCCGGGGTTTGTATCGTCATCTTCAATTTTGCCACCCGTGATCAGTGCAACCACGGGAGCCATCGCGGCCACGAAAGAGATCGCTTGAGTGATAGTAATGTCACCTGCCTCAGTTCCCGCATCGTTCCGCCCAATATGCAAGAAGCCAGCGGTGACTCGATTCAGCTCATCGTTCGACAACTCCAGGGTGTCGTCGTTGGTGGCATCTACTGCTGTCGTTGAGCCGAGATCAATTTCCTGACCGAGGCTTGCTGGTTGCAGAACAACCAATGAGTCGGTCGCTGCACCGGTCACAGAACCCGCGAGATCCATTTCATCAGCAGTGATCACGATGTCGCCGGTACTCGACGTGATGTCCGCACCTGATTCAACCGTCAGTTTCGCATCATCTCCGGATAGCGTGACAGTCACATCACCTGTTGCAGAGACGTCACTGTCACTGCCGGTGGGATTGACCACGTCCGTCACCACCACGTCTCCGGTTGTCGCGGTCAACGTAATTTCGCCGTCGAGTGCGATCACGCCCTGAACGGTGTCCACTTCACCAACAGTAAACCCATCGGAGTCAAGGAAAGTGATATTCGCGTCCCCTGCAGTCGCAGTGCCAACGCCCGCGTTGATCGCCAAAGTATCGACATCGTTGATACCATCAAGAATGACCTGCCCGCCCGCATTGACCGCCAGGTTGGCGACACTGATGGAACCGAGGGTTGTCGTCGTCGTGTTGGCAACGGCATCCACCGTACCCAACGTCTGCAGGCTCAAGTCACTCAAATTGGTCAGCACGACGTCATCACTGACATCAATGCCTTCCGTCTGAGTGGACATTCCATCGGCCGTCGCTCCGATACGAAGCACAGCCGTGTTCGTGAAGGTCTGCAGTTCGGCAACGCTCAATCCCAGGTTGTCACCAAACGCACCGTCTGTTTCGGAATCAGTACCAAGATCAATGTTCTGATCGACCGCTTTCGTCAGCACGATTGTATCGGCTGATCCAGAATCAATCGCAGCACTGACACCGCTATCGGTAAACAGGTTCATGTCATCCGCGATCAACGTGATCACCGCATCATCCGCATCGAGCGAACCTGTTGTTGTGATTGTATCGCCGCAGATGTCAATCGTACCGGTCGTCGCAACATCATCCACGGTGACAGCTGCACCGTCGATGTCCAGTGACGCGAGCGCTTCGGTGCTACCCACATTGTCGGTC
>NZ_ANMO01000248.1 GCF_000338295.1 Rhodopirellula europaea 6C | reverse complement strand
AGTGGCACCGCATCAGTGACGGTTGATACCACCGACCCCGAGAATCCGTCGATCACGGTCAATATCAATGCATCTGGTTTGGTGCCCGACCAACCTCACATTCAACACATCCACGGACGTTTCGCATCGGACCTGGATTCGACTGACACGATCCCGGGGCCATTCCTCGGAGAAGGCGGTGTCGCGATCGATTCGCGGACGCCGGACGCCGGCGACGATGCCAACGGCGACGGCTTCATTACCGTCGGCGAAGGACTCGCCGGTTACGGCAACGTTCTGTTGAACTTGTCCAGCCCACGTGCACCGGTTCCTTTGGAAGGGAATTCACCGTTGGTCGATTTCAACTTGGATGACTTTCCCAAGGCCGAAGACGGCACAATCGACTTCAGCGAGACCTACACGTTTGATCTGAGCGATGTTGACCAAGCTCGCCAGTACAACAACTTGCTGCCAATGTCATTGCGGGAGATTGTGCTGCATGGTGTGAACACA
This sequence comes from Rhodopirellula europaea 6C, assembly GCF_000338295.1. Classification (GTDB taxonomy): domain Bacteria; phylum Planctomycetota; class Planctomycetia; order Pirellulales; family Pirellulaceae; genus Rhodopirellula; species Rhodopirellula europaea. Next base: position 328 of record NZ_ANMO01000248.1, on the reverse strand, counting down.
GACATCGCCGTTGACGGGGACGGTTCACCTGATGGTTACCGAGTCACCGGACCAGCGGCTGCGGGAACATTGCAAGCCGTCGGTGGAACTCTGACCGTCGTGAATTCTCAGATCAGCGGCAACACAGCATCCGGCAACGGTGGCGGGATCGCCAACGAAAGTGGAACTGTTTCGATCACAGATACCACCATATCCGGCAATGTCAGCGGTGGTGATGAACCCGGCGAAGGTGGTGGGGGTGTCTTCAATGATGGAGGCACGGTCACGATCACCGACAGCGACGTGTTCGAGAACACCGCGATCGCGGGACTCGGCAATGGCGGCGGGA
>NZ_ANMO01000247.1 GCF_000338295.1 Rhodopirellula europaea 6C | reverse complement strand
CTTCACAAAGAGCTTCACAAAGAGCTTCTCTGTGCAGTGCGTTCGCTACGTGTGCCTGACGACAGTGGTGATGCTGTTCGTTTTGGCTGGTGCGGCGGAATCTCGCTGTGCCGCCGCAGAAAACACGGTCACATCATCGGTCGGCGAAAAGCCCAATATCCTTTTTATCTTTGCTGACGATTGGGGCTGGGGCGATCTGTCTTGTCATGGGCATCCGTATGTGCGAACTCCCAACATCGATCGCTTGGCACGCGAGGGCACGGACTTTGAACGATTCACGGTTGCCAGCGGAGTTTGTTCGCCCAGTCGAACGGCGGTGATGACGGGGCAATTCCCGGCTCGCCACAACATCGACGGCCACTTCGCTTGGGTGCCCAGCAACGCGAAACGCAACATGCCCGATTGGTTGGATCCCAGCGCCGTCACGCTGCCTCGATTGTTGCAATCCGGCGGCTACAAAACAGCTCACTTTGGCAAGTGGCACCTGTCCAACGATATGATTCCGGATTCGCCCACGCCCGCGGAATACGGATACGATCGATACGGAGCGTTCAATTGCTCGGGCGAGCAGATGCCAGTCCACGAGGACGCCAATGAAACGATCAAGTTCATCGAAGCGGCTCATTCCGAAGGCGATCCGTTCTTCGTCAACTTGTGGGTCCATGAACCCCACACTCCATTCCATGTGATTCCAAAGTATCGCTGGCGTTTTCGCAACAGTGGGCTGGGCGAAGCCGATGAAATCTATGCAGCAGTGCTATCGCACGCGGACGATCGCATTGGTGAAGTCTTGGACGCCTTGGATCGGTTGAATTTGACTGAAGAGACCTTGGTGATCTTTAGTTCCGACAACGGGCCGGCTCGCGGTTCAGCCAATGCTAAATTGGAGTTGAGCTACGACACCGCGACCGGAGCGGGTTTCGGCATTGGTGCCGCCAAAGGAATCACCGCAGGACGAAAAGGTTACAAGGCGTCGTTGTTTGAAGGTGGCATCAACGTTCCGTTCATCGTGCGTTGGCCGGGCAAAGTCGCCGCGGGAGAAACCAATGATTCAGCGATGATCAGCGCCGTGGATTTGTTGCCGACATTCTGCGAAATCGCCGGCGTCAAATTGCCTTCCGCGTATCAACCCGACGGCGTTAGCCAGGTTTCGGCATTGCAGGGGCAATCGTCAACGGGACGCACCAAGCCTTTGTTTTGGAAGTACGGTGCACGCTGGCCTGCCCAGAAATCTCGTCCGCATCACTGGGCTTCGTACTGCGTGGTGAATGAACGATGGAAGCTGTTGGCGAACCAAGATTCGAGCTACGTCGAGTTGTACGACATCGTGTCCGATCCTTATGAGTCGACTGACTTGAAGGAGACGCAGCCCGATGCCGTTTCGAAACTGTCGGAACAGTTGGCGGACTGGAAAGCCTCGCTGCCTGAGTCGCCGGATTCGAAGCTGTTCTCCAGCCTTCGCGACAACTGATCTTGTTTGCCAACCTGGGAAAACCGGACGAATTCGAAACGAGCAACGGGGCTGGGCGATTTGGTGATAGCGTGTAATGCGGCCGGCATCCGACGAAGGTCGTTGATTCAGAGATTGTCAGTCAGGCGAGATTTCCAGTAGGCGGCTTGGTGATAAATGATCCCGCAACTGGAGTTGTGCGAGTAGTCGAAGTTCTGAATCAAATGTTGCAGTCGTTGCTTTTGTTCCGTGTTCAGCGTCGGTGCGTCGACCATCAGCGGGACCAAGGCTGCTTCGCCCGCTTCTCGGGTTAGGTGCCATACTTCGCGGTACTTTCCCCATTGTGGATTGGCGTATTCGTTTTGGTTGATCCAATGCTCCGCTTGACGCCAATCGGGACCGAGCATTCGCATCTCTTCGGAAGTCTTGCGCGAGAGCTGGACCGCGACGTGTGCCGATCGCTCCTCTGCGATGCTTGCCAGATGACGCATCACGGATTGGATGCTTGTTTTTAGCTTTGGATCGGTCTCCAATTCATGCAGCAATTCGAGAGAGCATTGCATTTGCAAAATCGCATACGCAGGCGTGTTCTTGTCGGGGTTAGCGGATTGCTTCACCGCGTCGGCGACATAGTGTCGCCACAGCTGACGATACTTTTCGTCTTGAGTGACATCCCATGCGGTGGCGTAGATCATGGGCAAACGAGCGGCTTCGTGAGCCTGCACATTCCACATGCGGCAGATGCCCAGCGGACAGCGTTTTCCATCGGCGCGACAAAAATCGAAGTCGTTTTCCGGCGTCACGAATTCAATCATGCGATCCGCAACCGCCGCAAGAACTTCGCGAATTTCGGATCGAGTCGCTTCGTCTGAAAGCGGACTTCGATAGTACTTCCAAAGTCCGTGCACTCCGTGCGTATATTGATCTCGAGACGAATTGATATAAATGCTTTTGCGATCTTCGTTACAGACATTTCGGGCAAGGAATCCGGGGACGCCGTGCACGGTGGCGCAGCGATGCAATCCGCGGAACACTTGCTTCGCTTTTTCACGAAGTGGCTCTTCGTTGGTCACCTCGTATCGGTCCGCAAGGATGCTGAGCATGGCGCCGCCCAGGATCATGCCGTCTTCCATTCCGGTGCTGTAGCCGCATGGATTGGGGTACTGACGCATGACTTCTTCGGCGGTGGGCAGGTGAGCCAATTCTTGTCCTGGTTCATAACTGCTGAGGTAGTCAGCAAATGTCTGCACATCGTCCTGAAAGAATCTTTCCCAGGTGACAGCCCATGCCTGATCCATTTGGGATTTCATAGCATCAGGCGGAAGTGATGAGGCGTTCTGTGCCGCGAGTGGTCGGGCGTCTGCAAGGAGATTCCACGACGCGCCAGTCAAGAGGAACGCGAGAAGGAAACGAAGGGTGGGCATGTTGGTCTCTCGAGTGCGAAGGCGGTCGATCATACTGAGGTCATTCGGTTGAGAAACGTTACTCGACGAGCGACCGAATTTACATGGAGACCGTTTTTCCACTGTCCAGCTGTCGAGTGCCAACGGGAATGAAACCCGTCGACTTGTGGAAGTGGAGCGATGCGTCATTGGCAGGTTCTGAATCGATTTCCGCACAGATATGCAAAGCCCCCAGTCGCTTCGAATCATCAAACGCTCGCAAGTACAGGGCGCGGCCAACGCCAAGACCACGGAACTCTTTTGATACCACGACCCGGTCAATGTAAACGAAGTCTTCGTGGCGTTCGGAGAACCACTGGAAGTTGCCGTTGTCGTATGCCGCGCCGACTGGCATCGCGAGCAGGAATCCGGCAAGCTGCTCGTCGACTTCCGCCGCGAGTTTCAGATTGCTGAGTTCGTACAGCGTTGCGAACCGTTCGGCATCCATGGGACTGGTGAGTGCGACGACAGCTTCGTTCAATTCAACGGCCGCGGAGGAGTCTTGAACGGTCAGGTCTCGGATCGAGAGAGCGTTCATGCAAACTTCCTGGGACGGACGACGCGTGGGTAGGACGGTGCAATTCCGCCCGCGAAATATCGGGTGAGGTGCATTGGTGCGGAGCCTTCCGGTTGCGCGGTGGCACGGACGACGTAGGTGCCGCAGTAGCAATCTCGCAGCGTTTGTCGCTCTGAGTCAGCGCCCAACCAAATCAGATCGAGAATGAAATTGAATGGGCCATAAGTCCACATCAATAGTCGAAGTGTCATCCTCGTCAGTGACGGCCGGGATCCACGTATGTCAATGATTCGAAGGCCCGACAATCGGTAACCGATCGTGCGAAGCCGAGAACGTTTGATCTCCGTCATGTAGACCCAAGCGATCGTGAGCCAAATCACAAAGTGAAGCGCCTCTGGACTTCGGTGAGACTCTAGGACGTAGAATAGCAGCGCCAGAAAGATCCAAATCGCGATGCCGACGAACATCAGAATCGCTCCATCAGTCACCATCGCGATCAAGCGACGGATGAAACCGGGATAGGATTCTTGCGAGAAGTAGATGCCTTCGCCGAGCGAATGGTCAACTTGCAGGTGTTTCATCCGGTTTCAATATGGTTTGGTTGGAACGTGGCGAGGACGAAAATCGCCTGAGCAGCGTTCGCCGAGTTTCGTTCGTTGAGACTACATCGGCGTGGCGGAGGCAACCAGAACGCGTCCAATTGCGCGGCTTGGACAGGAGAAACCGCGGGGTTCGGTTGTTATGCTGGTGTCTGATTCCAGTCCGGTAAGTTGTGTTTGCGGCCGCTTCGTGTCCCTAGATGTCGCAAAACATTTCGGGCACGCCGCATTGACCCGTGGAGTTTTCCAACAGTTGGATCATTGTGGCCGCTTGGCAGAACTCTTTCTCTTTGAAAATCACAATGCATTTCTCTCGAACGCAAGTCTCCTGGCCAGTTCTTGGGAATCATTCGGAAACGACGGCGATCATTGACGAGTCATTCGTCGGCCTGAGGAACAGAGTTGCGTCTTCACGGTTGTGTCGTCTTTCGTGTGTTATCTGCACGCTGATGTGGATGACATTGGGAATGCAGTCGGCAAACGCATTGGATGTGTATGTCGACGTGCAAGGTGATGACTCCAACAACGGTTCTCGCTCGGCGCCGGTTGCCTCGATCGATCGCGCGCGGGAAATCGTGAAGGCAGTCGTTGGCAAGCAACCCGTGACGGTTGAGGTTGGCGATGGTGTGTACCATTTGCCTCGAACGTTGGTGTTCGAATCGAGCGATTCGGGATCGGCTGAGAACCCGGTGATCTATCGTGCTGAAAACGAAGGCCAAGCGATACTGAGCGGCGGTTCGCTACTTGAACTGAATTGGAAGCCGTTTCGGGATGGCATCATGCAAGCCAGCACGGAACCGGGGTTGGCGATCGATCAGTTGTTTGTCGATGGCCGGATGCAACGCATGGCTCGCTATCCCAATTTTGATCCGACTAAGAAGACGCAAGCGTATCAAGGTCATGCTGCGGATGCGTTTTCAAAGGAACGTGCAACAAAGTGGAGCGATCCGACTGGCGGATTCATCCACGCGATGCATCGAGCACGCTGGGGCGGGTATCACTATCAAATCACCGGCAAGGATGCAGATGGCGATGTGAACTACGAGGGCGGATGGCAAAACAATCGACCCTCGGGAATGCACAAGGACCAGCGGATGGTCGAGAACATCTTCGAAGAATTGGATGCACCGGGCGAGTGGTATCACAACGCGAAAACGAACACGTTGTATTTCTATCCCGGCCCAGCGTTGGATTTAGAGACGGCCAAAATCGAGGTCGTTCGGTTGCGGCACTTGATCGAGTTCAACGGCACCGAGCAAAAACCTGTTCGGCACATCGCGTTGAACGGTTTTGTCTTCCGGCACTCCGCTCGAACGTTCATGGAAACCAAGGAACCGATGCTCCGATCGGACTGGACGATCTACCGCGGCGGTGCCGTGGTGTTGACCGGAACCGAAAACGTCGAAATCGCGAATTCTGAGTTTGATCAAGTCGGTGGCAATGCGATCTTTGTCAGCAACTACAACCGCCGGGCTCACATTCACGGGTGCCACATTCACGACGCGGGAGCCAGCGGCGTTTGCTTTGTCGGGGACCCCAACGCGGTGCGAGACCCGTTGTTTCAGTACGGTCACAAAAACGATTTGGCAATGGTCGATCGAACGCCAGGACCGAAAACGAACAACTACCCAGCGGACTGTACTGTCGAGGATTGCTTGATCCACGGGATCGGACGAGTCGAACGGCAACCGGCCGGCGTGCAGATCGAAATGGCGCAGCACATCACCGTTCGTGATTGCTCGATCTACGACTGCGCTCGGGCCGGCATCAACATCGGCGACGGAGCTTGGGGCGGTCACTTGATCGAAGGATGTGATGTCTTCGACACCGTCCAAGAAACGCACGATCACGGCTCGTTCAATTCATGGGGACGCGATCGTTACTGGAGCAGCGACCGAGGTGCCAGCCAGAAAGTCATCGACAAAGAGCCTGGCTTTCCATTCTTAGATGCCGTGGAAACGACCGTCATTCGAAACAGTCGCTGGCGTTGCGATCATGGTTGGGACATCGACCTGGACGATGGATCGTCGAACTATGACATCACCAACAACTTGATGTTGGCCGGTGGGTTGAAGTTGCGAGAAGGTTTTCGTCGTCGGGCGTGGAACAACATCACGATCAACAACGGACTGCACCCGCACGTTTGGTACAACAACAGCGGTGATGAAGTCTTCAGCAATATCTTCATGGCCGCGCCGCAAGGTGCTCGAATGCCGACGAAAACCGCCAAGGGAAAACGAGTCGACGGCAACCTGTACTACGCAAATGCTGCCGACATGAAGGATCGTTATGCCAGTTTTGGTTGGGATGTGAATTCGATTGTCGCGGATCCGAGATTCGTCGATCCCGAGAAGGGAGACTTTCGCGTGGAAGCAGGTTCACCCGCGTTGGCGATCGGTTTCAAAAACTTTCCGATGGATCAGTTCGGAGTGAAAAAGCCTTCGCTGAAGAAGATTGCGGCGACGCCTGTGATTCCGGAATTGGAGGTCAAAAGCTCGCTCAACAAACCGCGATCGGACAGCGGGCGTGTGACGCGGCCTCAGCCGATCTATTGGTTGGGGGCGAGAGTGGCGGACTTGAAAGGGGCGGAGTTCTCGGCGTACGGCGTTGCCAAGGAAGACGGCGGCGTGGCATTGTCGGCCGTCGTTGCGTCCACCTTCGCCGCGGAGGCCGGTTTGCAAAACGGCGATCTTGTCCAAGCACTCAATGGGAAACCGTTGCGAAAGGTTTCTGAGTTGCTGACGGAGTACCAACGGGCGAGTGATGCGACGTTGCAGCTGAAAGTGGTTCGGGAACAACGTGTGATCGAGCTTTCGGTTGAGAAAATGCCGATGTTGATCGTTGAAAACTTCGAGTCCGCTGCCGCTGCAGGAGAAATCAACGAGACGCTCGGTTCGGATGCCAAAGTCGAAGCCAATCATTCCGTTCGCGATGCACCCATTGGAACGCTCCTCGATGGCAAGTTGGCGGACGGATACGGTCCCGTGTTTGCAAATGGAGTCAACTCGGGGGCGTACCGAGTGGACTTGGGGACCGTCGCGGAAGTTTCTTCCATCCTCAGTTGGTCAACGAACCTGAACGGTGTGCGTGGACCGCAAAAGCTGACTTTGTATGCGAGTACGTCGGATTCCGACCCCGGATGGAACGTCGAAGATCGGTCCAGATTCGTTCCCCTGACCACGATTGACACAACCGGTCTGAAACACGGCAAGTATTGCTCCGTCGAGTTGCGATCACGAGAGGATCAATCGCTGGGACGTTTTCGATGGGTCGTTTGGAAAGTCCAACCCGTCACCCAACGCGGTGAGAACACTGCCTTTCAAGAACTGCAAGTTCTGACGCGGTGAGCTCGTGCATTCGCCGCTCGCCACGATTGAAGTCCGACCAAGCAACCTCCCTCCTTCCCGCCCCCACCTTCACCGCCCTCCCCTCACCTTTGGTGAACCCTCATGTCTCGCTTCCTGAAAATTCAGGCATTGGCCACGTGCGCCGTTCTTGGTGCGATCGGTTTCGCTGCTCCAGCGTTTTCGCAGGATCGTCCGGACAAGCCCAACGTGGTGTTGCTGTTGACGGATGATCTCGGATGGCAAGACGTAGGTTGCTACGACATCGACGAACCCTGCCCCTATGAGACTCCCAACATCGATCGGTTGAGTCAGCAGGGCGTCTTGTTTCGGCAAGCGTATTCGCCTGCACCAACTTGTGCCCCGTCGAGGGCTGCGATTCTGTCAGGCAAGCATCCCGCCAGGACACAGAAGACTCATGTCGTTGGAGGTGCACCTCCGTCGCCTTACACCGAGAGGACGCCTCTGATCTCGCCGTGGTACAGCGGCCGAATGAAGTTGAGCGAAATCACGATTGCCGAGGCGCTTCGCGAAAACGGGTATCGGACGGGGCACGCGGGAAAATGGCATGTCGCGATCAATCATTTCGCGTTCCCACAACCGGAAGACCAAGGCTTCGATTTCACTCGGGCCGAACGAGGCGTGACCCGACCAATGCGTCCCAACCGTTTGTCCGGATTCGCGAGCGATGCGGACGACGATCCCTACAAGCTGGATGAGGATGGATTCCCGTTTCATCAGAATGTGGCTGACGCGATGTCGTTCATAGACGAAGCCAAAGGCGAACCCTTCTTTCTCTATCACGCGACGTACTTGGTGCACGCTCCGATTCACACGCGATCGGAACGGCTGCTGCGGAAGTACTGTGAAAAAATGAAGGTTCCGTACCCGACTGATCCCAGGATCTGGGAGCTCGAAGGGCAACGCAATCCGTTCTACGGTGCGATGGTTGAGATGCTGGACCACTATGTTGGCAACGTGTTGCGCTACCTCGACACCACGGAAGACCCGCGTTGGCCGGGACATCCACTGAGCGAGAACACGTACGTCATCTTCACGTCGGACAATGGCGGGATGGAGCGTCATCCGGGCGAGATCATCACCGACAACTATCCGCTCGACAAAGGCAAAATCAACGCGAAGGAAGGCGGCGTCCGCGTCCCATTGATCATTCGCGGCCCAGGGATCGCACCGGGAACAGAATCCAATGCGATGGTCAACGGTTTGGATTTCTATCCGACCATTTTGTCTTGGACCGGAACACCCAAACCGGCCGAGCAACATCTCGATGGGGCGGATCTGTCGTCGTTGCTTGCTTCGGATCCAACGGATGCGTCCCTGATCGTTGGTCGCGACGGAAAGCCTCGTGATTCGATGTTCTGGCACTTCCCGCACTCGTCGATGCAGTCCACTCTTCGCGTCGGCGGCTACAAGCTGATTCGAAATTGGGACGATGTCTTGCAGGGCGGTGGCAATCCGCTGGAGCTGTACCGCCTCTATGACGAGCGGAACCAACGCGTGGACATCGAGGAGTCCAACAACTTGGCCGCTGACATGCCGGAGAAGGCAGCGGCGATGAACGAAGAGCTGCAACGACGTCTCGATGAAACGGCTGCGAGCACTCCCTATCTGAACCCAAATTGTTTGCGTCGTTTGCCCAACAAAGAAAAGGTTTGCGAGGTGTCCGATCACGGGCGAGACGGAAACATCGTGTGGGCGACGTTTCAAACAAACGGGGCGAAGGTGGTGAAAGCCAATCTGATCTACACGGACAACGGAGGCGAACGATACGAGGAATGGTATCGGCTGCCCGCGAAAATGGTGGGTGACCGTGTGGAGGTTGAATTGCCCAAAGAGGCGACACATTACGTTTTCAACCTGATCGATGAAAATCAGTTTCTGGTCAGTTACCCGACCATGAAATTCGCAAAGGATTCGTCGGAGCCCTATTCGAAACGAGCGATCGCGAAATAGTTGGGCAGCAATGCCTGCCTCTCGGATCCGCTCTCATTCCCCATCATTCCCACCAATCCAATCTCGATCCTATGAAGTTCTCTCCTCGTCATCGATGTGCGCCGATTCGTTGCGTGTTGTTGGCTCTCATGGTTTTTTTGTGCGGTGCGGATTCCGCGCCGGCACAATTGGATGAGACTTTGCCTTCGCTCGTCGACGGACGTGCTCCGGAAAATTTTGAGGAGATGTGGCGTGGCTTCGATCCCACGAGCGAGCCTCTGAATGTGGAGGTAGTGAAAGAATGGGAAGAGGACGGCGTCGATCTCAAAATCGTTCGCTTTCGAATTGGTGTGTTCAAGGGACACGAAGCCAAACTCGCCGCGGTCTTTGGTGCTCCCAAAGGTGCCAAGAATATGCCGGGCTTGGTTCAAATTCACGGCGGCGGTCAATTCGCGGACCACAAGGCTTGCGTTGCCAATGCGAAACGAGGTTATGCGACGTTCTCGATCGCATGGGCCGGTCGGATCTCAGCACCCGGTCACCGAGTCTCTCGTGACGAAGTGAAGCTGTTCTGGGATCAGAAAACGGATGATCCCGCCTACAGGCTGACCACGGACTGGGGCGTGGTGGATGGCTATCACGCTCCATCACGCAATCCTGAGAATCAGTTCCCGAGTGCGAAGCCCGCGGAGTGGACGTTGGACGATGTGGAATCGCCACGCAACAGCGGTTGGTTCTTGTGCGCGATCGCTGCCCGACGAGCGTTGACGTTTTTGGAATCGCAACCGGAAGTCGACGCAAACCGACTCGGCGTCTATGGGCACTCCATGGGCGGCAAATTGACAGTGCTGACCGCGGTGGATCCTCGAGTCAAAGCCGCTGCGCCATCATGCGGCGGAATCAGCGATCGCTACAACGACAGCGATTTGTTTCGCAAGACATTGGGCGATGACGTGAGTCTGAGTGAGATCCAGTGCCCGATCATGTTCCTCAGCCCCGCGAATGATTTCCATGGACGGATTGGTGACCTGCCCAGTGCGGTGAGTGAGATTCAAAGTCAAGATTGGCGGGTGACTTGCTCACCCCATCACAACCACCAAGACACGCCCGCCTATGAAGCGGCGACGTTGCTTTGGTTTGATCAGCATCTAAAGAACGCCTTCCAATTTCCCCAGACACCAAAGGTGACGATGGTTTGGGATGGTTCCGATGGCATTCCGAAAGTCGCGGTTCAGGTGGATGCGTTCATGCCGATCGAGTCGGTCGATGTGTACTACACCCAAAACGGCAAACCCGGCGAAACACCATCCGATCGAGACGACGTCGTGCATCGATTCTGGCACCATGTTTCCGCTGCCGAAGGTGATGACGCCTGGACCACGAAGATGCCGATTTCAAGTACTGGCAAACCTCTGTGGGTTTATGCCAACGTGACCTACCGGTTGTCTGAAACAGTGGAAGGCGTTGGCTACTACTACCGAACGTATCGCACCGCCGAAGTGAACCTGTCTTCGGTGGTCCGGATGTTTGACTCCGAACAGTTGCGTGCCGCAGGTGTCAAAGCGACCAAGCAACACACCAACCTCATCGAAGATTTCGCGAGCGATTGGGAGCGTGAATGGTTCACCTACCGGCCGGAACAGTGGGCTCGGACGACGAACAAGCTCAGCGCCGATCAGTACAAAGCTCCCGCAAACGCGAAGCTGACTCTGGAGGTGCAGTCAGTGCAAGCGAATTCGTTGGTGGTCGTGTTTGATGAATATGCGGCGACTGTCGAGCTTGATGGCGGTGAGACTTGGCAAACGATCGAGTTAACGCCCAACGATTTTAAGAATGCCGCCGGAGAGTCGCTTGCCAATTGGGAAGGCATTCGTCAATTGAAACTGAGCGATGTCGAACGTCTTTCAAGTGGCAGAGGCGAATCGGCTCAATCACAAATTGTCGGTCGGCGTTGGAAAGGCGAACCACCTCAATTTCGAAACTTGCGTTGGACAGCCCAGAAGGCCAACTCTGCCAATTCCAGATTGGACGTGTTTCCTGGGTCCACAGTTGGTGTCGAATCGGTCAACGGCGAAACCAAAATTCAGACGCAGTATTCGCCCAGCCCAAGCGTGTGGGACGACCGGATCGATGAAGCGGCTGTCTTCCAAGTGGAAATGCAGCATCAACAATCGCCCGCGAATTCGTTTCAATTGCGAATGGGGAAAGGCGGTCAAATCTATTCGCTGCGAGGCTCGTTCGGCGAGAGTTTGCCGCCATCTTGGAGAAAGCCCGGTGGCAAACTGTCGCCTTGGAACGATGAGGTTTGGCAGTTCGTTGCTGTGTGCACCCAGTTCAACGGCATCAAGACACAGCGGCCCAATCGACGTCGACCGGAACAATCATCGCCACAAGTCGAAGAGGTCAAGAACAAACTGGCGGAACTCGGGCTGAGTGACACTTTCTTTGTTCACAACTCGGGGGCGTACATCCCCAATTCGTCGGAGCTGAAGTCTCTGTATTGCCCGCTGCTGGCCTACGAGATTGACGAAGACGCTCGTGCCATTCGAATGTTGAACTGGGGTTTGGTTCCGCAGATCCGAAGCGTGCATCGGTCGCCGTTGCTGTACTACACACAAATTCGCGATGCGGGCGATGGCGTGATCGAGATGACTTGGGTGGCGCACAACTTCAGCCAACGAGAGGACGTCGTTTTTGATCACCTCAATGCACCATGGGGCGGCACACGGATCAGCAGTTTGCCGCTTCGGTACGTGGCGTCTCCGGAAGGCGAATTGCTTGAGCGGGAAGGCTTTTTGAGCGAACACGGCACCGTGGACGTTCGCGAAACCGCGGGTTGGAATTTATCGTGTCAATCCGATGCGGAAGACAGCCCAAGTTTGGCGTTGGTGTACGGTCGCGACAAACATCTGGAACGCGAGTTGGAACGCAAGGCCAACGGCGAAGCTTATTGCCAATTCAAACACTCGTTGTATCGCGATTGGCGTGCGAGCCATCCGCTCTACAACAACGAATGGAAAGACTGGGCGACTCGGCCGGAAAACAGTTTTCGCAACTACGACGTTTGCGAGATCATTCCAAAGCTTCGCATCGTTCCGGGATCGACGATTTGGTTCCGCAGCTACCTGGTTGTTGGTGAAAAAGCGGAAACCATGAAGCGGGCTCAATCGCTGGTGGACCACGTCGATTATGGGCTGTTGGACTTCAGTGCGGACCAGTGCCCCATGACGACGGTTGTTCGGGATGGCGTGTCGATGCAGTTGTTTGCGAAGCCGGTTTCCGGATCGTTGCCGGTGTTTGAAGTCGAACACGCCGAAACTGGGCAAAACATTCTGACCACTGATCCTTATTACTTTGTCGAAAACCAACCGCTGGATTTGGATCTGCCGAGCGATCACCCACAGCGAGATTATTTCGCTAGCGTTCGTGGCTACTTTCTCGATCGCAACCACAGCAAGTGGAAACGTTTGGTGGGATACGCCATGGTCGAACCTCCCGCCGAAGGCGGCTCAAACGCGAATGGGACCTGGAAACGTCTGTCCAGCGTGCTGAACTCGCAAGTGGCGGCGGAGGACAACAAGTATCATCGAGATGTCTGGGTTCAATGCAGTGACACGGCAACCAATGTAGAAGCGAGGGCAACCGAATGAACGGCATGTGTTGTTTGCTTTCTTGTCCAATTACGAAGCTTGGTTCAATAGTCATTTCCATGCAGCGTTCTCTGTTTGCATCCCGTTTGTTCGTTGTTCTCGCCGTGTTGCTCGGCGGTGGTCACTTCGTCGTGGAGGGTGCTGAATCGGCGAGCCAGGTCGAATCGTCGGGAGCTGTTCAGACGGACGAGTCGTCGCCTGTTGTGCTCGGCTATGGCGTGGGGAACTTTCGTGTTGGCAAGTTGCTCGCGAAAGACAACTTTGAAACGCTCGACGACTGGGTGGTGCAGATCGAAGACCGCAAAGGCTTCCCAGAGGCTTCGGTTCAAGCGAAGGATGGGACGTTGGATTGTTTGGTTCCGGGACGCGGCTGCACGGTTTGGTACCGGAAAAAATTGCCGACGCGAATCGCGATCACGTATGACGTGGTTTGCCCCACCCATGATCCCGCCATTCGCGGTGTGGAATCGCGGGATTTGAATCAGTTTTGGATGGCGATCGATCCCGCGGATCCAGAGAAGGGATTGTTTGATGAATCTCGCTATTCGGGGAAGTTCACGGACTACGACAAGATGCATGGCTACTACGCCAGCAGTGGAGGACGCAAGAACACGACGACTCGCATGCGCCGCTACCCACGGTCAAAGAACGGCAAACCGGTTCCGCACGTGGCTTTGAACGAACAAGACAATCACCCTGGTTATCTGATCCAGCCCAATCGCAAGATGACCGTTCAGTTGGTCGCTTTTGATGACGTGGTTCAGTACATCCTGGACGGAAGGTTGGTCTATCAATTTCGACAAGGCGACTCAGTCGAATTGGAAGACCGAGATTCTGATGGCAAGATTTTTCAACGGATGACGCAACTGGGGCCTGAAGGCGGCGTTGCGTATCGCGAAGGCTTCTTTGGTTTCCGAATGGTCGGGACGCATCACGTGTATTCAAAATTTCGCGTGCACAAGCTGTTGCCGGTCGACGCTGACGACTCGCACACCGCACGCCCGATCGTGCCGGTCGACTCGATCGACGAATTGCGACAGGCTGCCAGGCAGAGCGGACAGCAAATTGTGATGAGGCCTGGCGACTATCAGATTGCAGACCGGAAGGGATTGGTGTTCTCCGGTTCAGACAATGAGGTAGAGCTGAGCGGCGTTAAGTTGGATGTCCCGATCGAAGTGGCATCAGGGCGGAATTTGTTTCAGTTGACTGGAAGCAATATCACCATCCGTGGCGGTTCGATCGAAGACACCTATCCCGGCGGCTCAACCGAAGTGACTGACTTTGGGAGCTACAACCAAGGCCGCAAGTATGGCCGAATGAACGAGATGGTGATTCGGGGCGACAACAATCGGGTGATCGGGATGAAGATGATCATTCGTGGATCGTACCCGTATGGATACGGCAATATGTTCGGCATCGGTGGCGGCAGTGTGCTTCGGCTGAGGAAACACTGCGGCATTCAAATCACGGGAAACGATGCCGTGATCGACGGTTGCCAGATCAAGATGGAAGCCTTTGGCCACGCGATTTTCGTGCAAGGTGGCAACCGCACGACGGTTCGAAACACGATCGTCGAGGGCACGGTTCGGCGCAGCAACGATTGTTACGCTGAAACCGACGATGGTGATTTGGCTAAACGGTTCAATTACAAATTGCAGTGGCCAGAAGACGTTCGTGGGCTGCCAATTCCTCGCGACCACATGATCAACTGCACCGAAGACGGCATCCGAGCCTACAAGGGCGCCGGAGAAATGATCGTTGATAACTGTGTAGTGAAAAAATCACGCGGCGGAATCAAGCTTTACATGGCGAAGAAGGCGACGGTCACCAATTGCGAAGTCCTCGACTGCGTCGTGCAGGGTTATTCATTGCCTCGGCGCGGTGTGATCCGAAATTGCAGCGGCAACGCAGCTTACGGGCCTCTGTTGTACGTGCACTCCGATTCTCACTCGGGTCAGCAAATTGATCTGGAGGTGCTGCCTGCTCCTCATTCACTCGGTGATCACCCTTTGGCGGCGATCAAGGGCAAGGGGCATGACATCCGGCTGTGGCAACGCTCGCCTGCGGAAGAAACGCTGCGTCCGATCATCGTTGGCTACGCTTTGAGATTTGATTTCTTGAGCGTTGACTTTCCAAATGTTCCAAAGGGGCATGAGACGCTCTTTGAAAAACACGCTCCGAAGACCTATCGAGCCTCTGACATCACGCTCACCAACGATACACAGCACCCCATTGTTTTGGCGGAATTGTCGAGCGGCAATCACGTCAGCAGCCTTGGTCCGGTGACGGATCTTGGCATCGACAATGAACTGAAACCAATCACCCACACCGACAACGCAAAGGACACACCATGAAATCACGACGATCGTTGAACGCCTCCTTGACCGCATTGCTGCTTGGCATGGTCTGTTGTCCGAATCTCGCAGTGTCCGATGAGACCTGGCGGATTGAAACGCAGGAACAGTGGACGTCGGGCTTGGAATCGAGTTCTGAACTCAAGCTGAAGGATGGCCAAGCTGTTCCGACGGCCAAGCATGCGACTTTGAAGAGTGAGCTGAAAACGTTTCCGTCAAAGCGGTCGGCCAAGTCCATTGTTGTGACTCAGTCGGCCGATTGGTTGAACTGGGAACCAGCGGGAAACCTCGGACCAGTCAATTTGGGTGACGCGCCGGTGATGTTGAGTCTCGGATCAGACAACTACTGGATGTTTGGTCGATATGGAAATGGCCGAAACCGCAAAGACCGATCCAAACAAGCTCCGTTTCAACCGGAGCCTGCAACGCTGGACGGATTTGAGATGCCGCTGATGACGACTCCGTTTGCCAATCAATACGACGCACCCGGCGGCTTGAAAAAACGCCTCGGTGGCTATCACGCTTGGCAGAGTCGTGACATGGTCAACTGGGTGCACCATGGCCCGATCACGGAAAGCTTTGCCAAGTGGATGACCACCGCAGAATTCGCGGACGGCAAGGCGTACTTTTACTACGATTTCCCCAACGACCAAGACCCGCATGTTTACGTGGATGACGATTTGTTCGACGGCCTGCCGGGCGAGAACAAAGGCATAGCCTACGACGATCCAACGCACGGATCGGATTGTGCGATCATCCGTGATTTGGACGGTCAGTTTCATTTGATCTTGGAAGATTGGAGTCCCATCAACGCGCAGACGCATGCGTGGGATTCGCCTTTGGCTGTGCACGCGGTCAGTCCCGATGGTCTGCAGGATTTCAAAGCGCTGTCGCCACCGATTGACGAACGCACTAAGCCGACCGGTAAGATCGGAACGTACAAGCACCCGCACTGGTTGAAGGAAAACCCTGAGCGATTTAAAACGAACATCGCGAAGTATGAAATTCACAAGCCAGAACAGAACGCGTACGGGGACTGGGCCGCGATCTCGATCGGCGGCCAGTACTACTTGTTCTGCGACTACGATCCAGCGGACAGCAAGTCGATGAGCGTCGGTTGGTTCACTTCCAAGAGCATCGATGAACCGTTCACTTGGTGCGGCAACATTGGCAAGGGCCATCCTGATCCGGACATCATGTTTGCCGAGGGCAAGTTCTATCTCGCGACGCAGCAGGCAATGGACTTTGTAAGCGATGGGCCTTGGGTGGACGGAGTGCAAATTCGAGTCGGCGTGGATGTCGACCAAGATCAGTCGATTGATCAGTGGACCGAGTGGACCACCATCAAAGAAAGCTACGACCACGTGCCCGGCTTCGCCAAACAAGTTGCGCGAACGCCTGCTGAGCTGGATCTGTCCAAGTTGCCCGAAGGGTTTGGCTACCAGTTTGAGATCAAGTTGGAAGACACCACCGAGAACGATTCGAAACCCGTGCTGGATGCGGTGGAATTGATGTTTGATTGAGTTGGAGGCTGGTTTGGTGTGGCACTGTTCGGCCTCCCCTCGCTCCGCTCGACCCTCCTGCCAGGAGGGTGAATTGAGGAAGTGTTCGAACGCTTCCGTCCGAATCACGCTAGAATGTCGCCACCCAACTTCACTTCACCGGCCAAAAAACTTCACCCTCCCTCTGGGAGGGTCGAGCGAAGCGAGGGGAGGGGACTCGCACGGAGCCATTCCTGAATGTCCCACGACCACGCATGCAATCGCCGCAAGAACAGCACTCGATCCGAAGGCTTGCTCTGGTCAATCCTTCGCGGGCAACAAGTTTGCGGACTCAAGTTTCGTCGCGAACATTCCATTGCACCTTGGATCGTTGACTTTGCGTGCCTCGCGAAATCACTTGTCGTTGAGATTGATGGTGGCTACCACGATGCGACGATCGAGCGCGACATGCGTCGGCAGCGCGACTTGGAATCACGCGGGTGGCAGGTCTTGAGGTTCACGGATGAGGAAGTCGAAAACGATGCCGAAGCTGTTGCTCGTGCAATTGTCGCAGCGATAGGGATGGAGTATTCGTTTCAGCCGAGGTTGAAGACGGGCAGCGGAGCGCGGAATGTCCACGCGAAGAAACCCAAACCGAAGTGATCTTCAGTTGAGAGGTTTGCTGGAAGGTTGGTGCAGGTGGCTGATTGGTAGAAGGGATTGGAAAGTTGAGAAGTTTGGGGGCGCGGCTGGTTTGGTGTGGCACTGTTCGACCTCCCCTCGCTTCGCTCGACCCTCCTGCCAGGAGGGTGAAATGGCTTTGGCGGACGCCCAAGCCTGGGACACTTCACGTTGCTATATTGCGGTGCAATAGGATTGGCGGCGGGGCGGCGGAATGTGCTTGGGCATGGTTGGAGAGAGGATGAATATGGTGAAACGACTTCGTGTACGCTTCAGCAAGTGGGCGTTTGGTTTGCGAATCGGATATGCCTTCGCAATCCTTGGATGCTTTTTGGGGGCTGGGGCGAAGGTTTCGGCAGAGACCGATGTAGAAATGCAACCGCCGCATATCGTGCACATCATTGCGGATGACTTGGGGTGGAATGATGTTGGGTTTCATGGCAGTGATATTCGCACGCCCAACATCGATCGGCTGGCCCGTGAGTCGGTGGTGCTCGATCGGTTTTACGTGACCCCCATTTGCTCGCCGACTCGTGCGGGAGTGCTGACCGGTTTGTACCCGTTTCGTTTTGGAATCTGGGGCGGTGTGGTCTCGCCGACCAAGAAGCACGGTCTGCCGTCGGAGCTTGAAACGACACCGGAACATTTGGCGAAGCTGGGCTACGATCATCGGGCGATGTTTGGCAAGTGGCACTTGGGGCTGGCTTCAACTTTGTTTCATCCGCTGCGTCATGGGATGACGGAGTTTTATGGGCACTACAACGGTGCGATCGACTACTTCAGTCGAGAGCGTTTCGGCCAATTGGATTGGCATCGCAATCACGACAGTGTGCACGAAGAGGGTTACTCGACTGAATTGGTGGGCAACGCGGTTGTGGATTTCATCGATCGACATGCTGGGCAGCAACCGCTGTATGCCTACGTTGCCTTCAACGCTCCGCACTCGCCGCTTCAAGCCTTGCGGTCAGATTTGGACGATTACGGATTTGATCCCACCGGCAAGCTCGCGCCAAACACGGATCGCAAGATTGCCAAACGCGAAAATGCGTTGGAATATGGCAAGCGTGGGAAGGGCAATTCGATTCGTCAAACGTTCGCGGCGATGACGACTGCGATGGATCGACAGATCGGCCGAATCTTGGACGCGATCGATCGGAACGGGATGAGAGAAAACACGTTGGTTGTCTTTCACAGTGACAACGGAGCGGATCCGAAACACGGTGGGAGCAATGAACCTCTTCGCGGGAACAAGTTCACGACTTGGGAGGGCGGCGTTCGAGTTGTGGCGACGATGCGTTGGCCTCGCGAATTTCCGGCGGGCGTCACCTATGAGTCCGTGGCCAGCTATGTCGATTTGTTGCCAACCATGG
The DNA here is from genome assembly GCF_000338295.1 of Rhodopirellula europaea 6C. Taxonomy (GTDB): domain Bacteria; phylum Planctomycetota; class Planctomycetia; order Pirellulales; family Pirellulaceae; genus Rhodopirellula; species Rhodopirellula europaea. The sequence continues at coordinate 10,525 of NZ_ANMO01000247.1, read as the reverse complement.
TGGCCGCCGCCGGTGGACAACCGCCCGAGCGGACCGACGGCGTGAATCTGTTGCCGTTCCTGTCAGGAAAAGCTGCCCCGCCGGAGCGAACGATGTTGCTCGATGGAGAAACGGTGGTCTCGGACCGTTGGAAGTTGAAAGCGGGTGAGTTGTTTGATTTGAAGAACGACCCGAATGAAACCACTCCGGTGGAACTGGCTGAAAAGAATGTGCGAAGTCGGCTGGATCGAGCGTTGCAACGATACCCCTCGCTGGTCGGCCCCGCCGTGGAATCTCAACTACCCGATCCAGAAGTCTGGCCGCCTCGAGAATGGAAGCTGCCCGAAGAAGAGCCGGCCGCCCATTGAAATCGAAATCCCCAACGGTGATGGAAGTCCCGTTCGGGATGAATTGCGGGGATGTCCAGATGAAATCGCTTGCGGGATCGTCCCGTGATTTGACTGGCGAATTTCAAACAGTGACACTGGGGTGCAGGCGGGAAGGCGTCGCCGCCGCTTCGGCGACGTGAATATGAGCCACGAGTCTTTTTTACAACTTGAAGTACAACATGAACCAAGCCGTCTCGATGCCCTCTCAAATTTTGGTCCGTTGGACCTTGCTGCTCGCCTGCGTTGCGGGCGTATCCAACTTGTTGTCGACCAAGGTCTCGGCCGAAGAGTCGGTTGCGAAGGAAGCCACCGCGTCGCGTCCCAACATTGTGTTGATCGTTGCGGATGATTTGGGCTACAGCGAACTGGGGTGCTATGGGCAAACCAAGATTCGGACGCCACGGTTGGATCAGTTGGCCGCGGAAGGGATCAAGCTGACGAACTTCTATTCCGGCAACGCGGTGTGCGCACCGAGTCGTTGTTGTTTGATGACGGGCAAGCATCCCGGTCACGCCTATGTTCGCAACAACGGTGATCCCAAGATTGATCCGGCGGTTCGAGAGGAACTGAAGCTAGAATTTCCCGGCCAGTACCCGCTTCCTGTCGACGAAGTCACAATCGCAGAATACTTGAAGTCGGTGGGCTATCGAACGGGCGCGTTCGGCAAATGGGGACTGGGGCACTTTGGAACCACGGGCGATCCCAACGAGCAAGGCTTTGATCTGTTCTACGGTTTCAATTGCCAACGCCACGCTCACAATCACTACCCCAAATTTTTGTGGCGCAACCGAGTCAAAGAGGTTCAGCCCGGCAACGATCGCACGTTGCATGGTGAGACCTATTCGCAGGATCAGTTTGTCAACGAAGCGTGTGAGTTCATTCGCCAAAGCGTCGCCGAAGACACAACCCAGCCGTTCTTCGCTTACCTTCCGTTCGCGGTGCCACACCTTTCGATTCAAGTTCCTGAAGAAGAGGTCGATGCCTACGAAGGTGTGATCGAAGAGGCAGACTATGAACATCACGGCTATTTAAAACACCCACGACCACGTGCGGGCTATGCCGCGATGGTGACTCGCATGGACGAAGGCGTGGGCCAAATCGTGGACCTGATTGATTCGATGGGTTTGGGCGAAAACACGTTGATTCTGTTCACCTCGGACAACGGTCCCACCTATGACCGCTTGGGCGGATCGGACAGCGACTACTTCGATTCCGCGTCGGGCATGAAGGGTTTGAAGGGGCAACTCGATGAAGGCGGGATTCGCGTGCCCATGATTGCTCGCCAAACCGGCGTGGTGCCAGCCGGACGAACTTCAGATTGGATTGGTGCGTGGTGGGATTTCTTGCCGACGATCACAGACGCCGCTGGGGTCGACGTGGATGCGAACGAGACGGATGGTATTTCGTTCCTGCCATTGCTTCATGGTGACGACGCCGCACAGCGGGACCATGAATTCCTGTATTGGGAATTTCCTGGTTACAGCGGTCAGCAAGCGGTCCGAATGGGCAAGTGGAAAGCGATCCGCAAAGACCTTTCCAAGCGACTGAAGAAAGGGCAGGCCGAACCGCCCGCGTTTGCTCTGTATGACTTGTCGAAGGACTTGGCCGAGTCGACCGATGTGAGTGAATCGTATCCCGATGTGATGGCCAAGATTGAAGCGATCGCGAAACAACAACACGTTCCTAGCGAACAATTCCCCCTTAGGGCGCTCGACTGATGCGTGACACGTTGGCAGAGATTCGTTTGCACCTGAAAGATCATCCTTGGTTGATATCGATGATCTTTCATACCGCCGCGTTGCTGGTGATGGGGCTGTGGGTCTTTCCCGACTGGATGGATCGCGAGGGACAATTGATCACCGCGAGTTTCGCGGATTTGGGTGAGCAGGACGCGGCATTCTCTTTGATGCCGATCGCGTCGCTCGAAATGCCGGATTTGGGTGATTTGGAATTTGAAGAGGAGCCCGTTGATACATCATCGACGTCGGAGTTGACGGAAGTCGACCTGCCTGAGTTGATGCCAGCCTTGGAAGGTTTGCAGGACTCTTCGTTGGAGATGTTGCAATCGACGCCGGAGACCCGATTGGCGTCGATTCGAAAGATGATGGCGGAAACTGGTGGCTCGCCGACTGAAAGAATGGTCTCAACGACACAGCAAATCGGTTCGGCCGATGGCATTGAATCGGCGACCCAGTCCATTGAACACGCGATTCGCGGTGAGCTGAAGCAGGGCGACACGTTGGTGGTTTGGTTGCTAGATGCTTCAATCAGCTTGCAGCTCAACCGCGGTAGGATGGCCCGACGAATCCGCGAATTCTATGACGAGATCGGCGCGTTGTCTCGTCCAGACACATCGGATGGAATCGAACGACATCGATTGTTCAGCAGCGTCGTTGCGTTTGGTAGAGGGATCAAAGAGGTTTCGCCTCCGTCGCTGGTCGGTGTCAATGCGATTGATGCCATGACGCGAGTTCCCGTTGATTCGAGTGGCATCGAGAACACGATGACCGCGGTCGACAATGTGCTGAACCATTATCGTCATAAAACGAAACGCAAAGAGCGATTGATGGTGGTGTTGTTGACGGATGAGTCCGGCGACGATGTTCAAAAGCTGGAGTACACCATCGCGAACTGTCGCGAAGCCAAAGCGGTGGTGCATGTTCTGGGACCGACCGCGGTGATGGGAATGCAAAAGGGATTGCAGCGATGGACGTCTGACAAGCGAGGCGGTGGGGAGTTCTTTCTGACGGTTGATCGAGGTCCCGAGTCGGCGGTGCCGCAACGAATCTTTTTGCCGTACTGGCATGAGGCGGACGTTGAGTTGCAATTGGTGAAGGTTCAACCCGTGGCGGCTTTGCCGTCGTATGGAACCGCCTATCGCGAACGCGTGTTGTCAGGTTTCGGTCCCTACGGATTGACGCGGTTGGCGTTGCAAACCGGAGGGACTTTCACACTCTATGACGATGGCGTGTCGGATCAGTACGACGTTGAAAAGCTGCGGCAGTACATGCCGAGCTATCGTTCCGAAACGGATGTTCGGATGTCGGCTCGTGATAGCTTGCTGCGGTCGTTTGTGGTGCAGGCCGCGGATTTGACGATGCGAGAGAAAGAGCGATTCGCCGCGCCTCGGATGTTGTTCATGGGCCAGCGGTCTGCGATCAATCCAATGCAGTTCACCGCGAGGTATCTGACGCCTTCTGATTTCCGAACTCAATTTGGCAACCGGTTGAAAAGGGAACGTTCGAAAAGCGAAGATGCGCTGGAGTCGCTCGATGCTTTGTTGTCGGGATCCAACACCCACAATTGGCAAGAGTTGCTTCGCGAGGAGGAGACCGAGCGTTGGCGAGCCGCGTTCGTTTTGGCTCGGGGAAGAACGTTGGCGGCGATGGCTCGGTATCACGAATACATTGCGGCGTGTGAATCGGCGAGCGAATTTGTTCAGCCTGATACGAACATGGTGAACTTCATGCCTTCGTATCGAATGAGCACATCGCGAGGCGCGGCGTTGGCTGAGCAGGCGACTCAGATGTTGAACGAATGTGCCGACCAACATCGTGGCACGCCATGGGCTGATCTTGCCAATTGGGAATTGGAGAAGCCGTTTGGAATTGAAGTGCAAGCTCGATCGATCCCCAAGCCCACACCGCGGGTTGGCGTGCCACGAATGCCGATGACTCGATCCGGTGGCGGATCGGGGATGTCGGTCCCTTCGCTGTAGTCGCACTCGATCAATGGATGGCGGGTTCTTCGCCCGGCGAACGACCGGCGAGGAAATCGAAGTCGCATCCTTGGTCGGCTTGCGTGACATGTTTCGCGTAGAGCTTCATGTAACCGCGAGCGGGTTCGGGGGCAACGCCCGGTTGGTTCGCTTTGCGGCGAGCCAATTCGTCATCGTCGATGTGCCAGTGGATCGAACGTTCCGGTACATTGATTTCGATCTCGTCACCCGTTTCGACCAGAGACAATGGTCCGCCCGCGGCGCTTTCCGGAGCGATGTGCAGCACGCAGGTTCCGTAGCTGGTCCCGCTCATCCGCGCGTCGCTCATGCGGACCATGTCGGTGACACCTGATTGCAAAAGCTTCTTTGGAATCGGCAACATTCCCCATTCAGGAAAACCGGGGGCGCCGAGTGGACCGGCCGAACGAAGAATCAACACGCTGTTTTCATCGACGTCCAACTCGGGGTCGTTGATCCGTTCTTTCATCTCTGGGTAGTTGTTGAACACGACCGCTTTGCCGCGGTGGTGCAGCAACTTTTTGCTGGCGGCGATGGACTTGATCACGCAGCCGGACGGAGCCAAGTTGCCACGCAGCAGACAGACGCCTCCCGCCGGAGATACCGGATTTTCGCGAGTCCGGATGACTTCGTTGTCGTAGACTTCGGCATCTTCGATTTGTTCGCCGAGAGTTGATCCCGCGACGGTTTTGCAATCCAAGTTCAGGAGGTCTCGAAGACGTTGCAGCAAGGCGGGCAAACCGCCGGCTTCGAAGAAGTCTTGCATGAGGAAACGACCGCCGGGACGCAGGTCACCGAGAACGGGCGTTTGCCGAGAGAGTTCGTCGAATCGATCGAGTGTGAGTGTTTCGCCGAGTCGGCCCGCGATGGCGATCAAGTGAACAATCGCGTTGGTGCTGCCGCCGATCGCCAAAGACGTTGTCAGTCCATTGTCGATGCTGCGAGAGGTGAAGAACTTGCTGGGTTTGAGTTGCTCCCACGCCATGTCGACGGCGCGGCGACCTGTTGCGACGGCGAGTCGCGAATGGTCGGCCATCACGGCGGGAATGGTGGCTGCGGATGGAAGTGTCCAACCCATCGCTTCGGCGACGCAGGCCATCGTGCTGGCCGTTCCCATCGTCATGCAAGTGCCGGCTGACGCGGCGATGCAGTTTTCGACTTGGTTCCAATCTCGATCGCAAAGGTTGCCGGCGAGGCGTTGGTCCCAATACTTCCAAGCATCGCTGCCGCTGCCCAAAGTTTGGTCTTTCCAGCGAGCTCGCAACATCGCACCGGCGGGCAGGAAGAGGCTGGGGATGTCGGCGCTGATCGCACCCATCAACATGGCGGGCACGGTTTTGTCGCATCCGCCCATCAACACCGCAGCGTCGATCGGATGGCATCGCAGAACTTCTTCGACTTCCATCGCGAGCAAGTTGCGATAGAGCATCGTTGTGGGCTTCATCATCATTTCGCCCAGCGACATCACAGGCACTTCGACGGGGAAACCACCTGATTGCAAAATGCCGCGGCGAACTTCATCGGCTCGATCACGAAAATGCGAGTGACATGTGTTCAACTCACTCCACGTATTTAAAATCGCGACGACCGGACGGTCGCGATAGTCAATGTCGTCGAAACCCATTCCTTTCAATCGAGAACGGTGCCCAAAGGAACGCAAGTCGTCTCGGCCGAACCAACGATGAGATCGCAATTGGGTTGGGTCACGGTCGGGAGAAAGATTCATGGCAATAGACGGATCGAAGAGGAAGGAATCAAACGTTAGGATAGGGCCAAGCTTTTGGGCGAGGGGCAAGACGTCCAAAGTGGATTGCCGGACAGATTACCGGCAATGATTGTCGCCGTGTGCAAGAGGGGCTACGCCATGACTGATTCGTTTCGAATTGTTTCTGTTCAAATTGGAGCTTGCCGGTCTTTTCTCAAAGATGGCGATCCAGATCGACCCTGGATTTCTGCGATTGAGAAAAATGTTGTGGCCGGACCCGTTCTAACTTCTGAGCTGGGACTCGAAGGAGATGAACAAGCAGACAAAGTTCATCACGGCGGAATCGACAAGGCAGTTTTGGGCTACTGCGAGTCACATTATTCTTTTTGGGAAAAAGAATTTTCTGAGACCAAATGGGGCTCCGGTGCGTTTGGTGAAAACCTGACGCTTTCTGGAATGCTCGAATCAGAAGTCTGTATTGGCGACGTTTTTGAGTGCCAATCTGCGAATGCTGATGGTTTGCGCTTGCAAGTTTCACAGCCACGAGAGCCGTGTTGGAAGTTGTCTCAGCGTTGGGGCCTCCCTAAGTTAGCGGTGCGAGTACAGGCAACGCGGCGGACCGGATGGTACATGCGGGTATTGCATAGTGGGAAAGTGCAGGCCGGCCAAACGTTGAAATTGATTCAGCGGCCCCACCCTGAGTTCACCGTCGATGTGGCCAACAACATCTTGTTTGCAAAACCTCGCGACGCGATGGCGGATCTACGGTTGGCTGGATGCCAGAGTTTGTCAGAAGCTTGGAAAGAAAACTTGATTCGCCGGAGTGCTAAACATGTCTCTTGAACCCCTGTCCGATGGATCGACCGCCAAATCGCTGCCGGAGTCGACGGAGGATTCGTCCGGCCCGGTGATCGATACGAAGTATCTGCGCCGATTGATGCACGACCTGAGTGCGCCGACGCGACACGTGGCGTTCTTTTCAGGGTTCGTCGACGAAGCTTTGACGGAGCCCTTGGATTTGGACGATGCACGCCGTTCGTTGCAAACGGTTCGCACAGCCGCCGAACGTATGCAGCAACTGACCCAAATGGTGACGTTGCACATGAAGTGTCTGGAGTTGTTGCATTCGACGTCGAGTGATCCCAGTCAACGATATGGAGCCGACGAATACAGTGTTGCCACCATGGTCGCGGACGTGTGGCAAAAGATCGGCGGTGATGTCGCCACGTTGACGGTGCAAGGTGACACGAAGACGTGCGTGCAGCGTGATTTGATGGAGATCCCATTGACTCAACTGCTTCGCAATGCATTGATGTTCAACTCGGAGTCAAGGCCGCTCCAGGTGGTCGTCGCGATCAGCAAAACGGATGAGATGACATCGGTTGCCATTCAGGACAACGGTGTTGGGTTTGACACTCGGTATGCAGAAAGGATCTGCGAACCGTTCGAGTGTTTAGGAACGGGGAAAGACCGACGCGACGGAGCCGGATTGGGATTGACCGTGGCGTCGTTGGTGATCGATGCGTTGTCCGGATCGCTACGAATGGAATCGGACGGGCAATCGGGAACCAAGGTGAGCATCAGCTGGCCACACCATTGCAAGAAAAGCGTCTCCGACGTCGAATGATGGCTTCTATTGACCGCCCGAGAAGCCTTTGTTCGAATCGTTCCCATGGACAATTCCGCCGTTGCCGCCGTCTTCGAAGAGCTCGCTGAGCTGCTCGAGTTTCGGGGTGAAAACCCATTCCGTATTCGCGCCTACCAAAACGGTGCTCGCGCGATTCGCGACCTCGATGAACCGATCGCGAATTTGGCGGCTGATCCCGAACGAGATCTCTCGAAACTGCCCGGGATTGGCAAAACAATTGCGGAAAAGACCAAGGTTTTGCTCGAAACCGGATCGCTTCCTCAATTGGAGGAACTCCGTGAAGCGGTGCCGGAAGTCGTCATTCAAATGTCTCGAATTCCGGGGCTGGGGGCGAAAAAAGCCAGCAAGCTTCGCGAAGAGTTGGGTATTGAATCGCTGGAAGATTTGGCCGCCGCGTGCCGCGAAGGCCGAGTCGCCAGTTTGAAAGGATTTGCCAAAAAAACCGAGGCCGCGATTCTGGACGGGATGGCGATTGCGAAAGCCGCGTCGGAACGGATCTATTGGTCGAAGGCGGACGAGTTGACGCGTGAGATCGGCGGGCACATGCAGGCGTGTGATGCGATCGAACAAATGGAATGGGCGGGCAGCTATCGAAGAGGTCGCGACACGGTCGGCGATTTGGATTTGCTGGCGGTCGCGTCGGACCGAGAAGCAGCGATGGATCACTTGGCGAATTTTCCTGGCTTGGTTTCCATCATCGGACGTGGTGACACGAAGATGTCGATCCGAGTTGGCAAAGCATTCCAAGTCGACATGCGTTTGGTCGACGCGGAGGAATTTGGCGCCGCTCTGCAGTACTTCACGGGCAGTCAAGCACACAACATTCACGTGCGGCGAATCGCGAAGGATCATGGGTTCAAAATCAACGAGTACGGTGTCTTCAAGCTCGACGATGAATCTCGCGTTGCCGGTGCGACGGAAGAGGATGTCTACCAGTCGATCGGTTTGCCATGGATTGCACCGGAGTTGCGTGAAGATCGAAACGAATTCGAATGGGCCAAATCGGACTCCTTGCCAAATCTGATCGACACCGATGACGTGCTGGGCGACTTGCACATGCACACGTCGGCGACGGATGGCCAGAACACGATTGCCGAAATGGCCGACGCGGCGATCGAGCGAGGTTTGAAATACATCGCAATCACTGATCACAGCAAACGCGTGACGATGGCGGGCGGATTGGATTCGGAGCGTTTGCTGAAGCAATGGGAGATCATCGACGAGATTCGTCCGCAGTACGAAGGCCGTTTGGTGATCCTGAAAGGTATCGAGTGCGACATCCTCGAGGCCGGCGGGATGGATTTGCCCGACGAGGTTTTGGAACAGGGCGATTGGATTCTCGGTAGTGTTCACTATGGCCAGAAACAGCCACGCGATCAGATCACGGATCGAATTCTGGGAGCGATCGAAAACCCGCATGTTGATTGCATCGCTCACCCGACCGGTCGAATTTTGAATCGCCGCGAGGCTTACGATGTGGACATGGATGCGGTGATGCAAGCGGCGAAAGAGAACAACAAGTTCTTGGAACTGAACGCGAATCCCGCTCGTTTAGATTTGAACGATGTTCACTTGTCGGCCGCGAAGAAACGTGGCATTCCGATCGTGATCAACACTGACGCGCACGTCACCGATGGTTTGTGGGTGATGCGGTATGGTATTCGGCAAGCTCGTCGTGGTGGGCTGACAGCAGCGGATGTTGCCAACACGTTGTCCTACGAAGCGTTCGCGAAAAAGTTGGCCGAAGTTGGCAGCTGAAACAATCTTGTCGCACCGCGGATTGTCCGGCGGTGGAAATTCCCTTCAACCATTCATTGAATTCTCATGGCAAACCTGACCATCGTCGCACACATCACCGCGAAAGAAGACCAAGTCGAAATCGTCAAAAGCGAATTGTTGAAGCTGATTCCACCGACGCTGAAAGAAGAAGGCTGCGTCAACTACGACTTGCACCAGGACAACGAAAATCCGGTTCATTTCATGTTCTACGAGAACTGGGAAACTCGCGAATTGTGGCAGCAACACTCCGCCGGTCAGCCGCTCAAAGATTTTGGTGCGGCAACCGAAGGAGCTTTGGAAGGCATCCAAATTCATGAGATGACGCAGATCGTCTGACCGCCCGTTTGCGATTCCAAGCGGCGCAAATTGAGTTCGTTGGCTGGTTCTGCGGAGGGGATTTTTATCGGCCGAGATCTGGTCTATTAGGCGAATCTCAAAGGCTCTTCATCCGTACGGATCACATCAATGCTTCACGAACCGTCTGACAGTGCAGCGTTTCCTCGATTGACCGAGGAAGAATTGGCTTGTTTGGAAGACATCGGAACGGTTCGTCGATTCTCCGATGGCGAACAGTTGTTTGACCTCGGCGAAATGGACTATTCGTTTTTCGCGGTCAAATCGGGGGCGGTACGCATCCTGGATCATTCGCACGGCGAACCTCGTGAGGTCGCCCTCCACGAAGCCAATTCGTTCGCCGGCGATGTCGACTTGCTCACCGGGCGTCCGGCCGTGATCAGTGCCGTTGCCAAAGGTGACTGTGAAACGATCGAGGTGACCGCGTGTCGAATTCGACGCATGCTGGGTGAGATCCCAACGTTGAGCGACAAATTGCTCGATGCGTTTCAACTCCGCCGTGCGCGATTGGAATCGTCTGGATTTTTGGGCATTCGTCTGGCTGGATCGAGTCATTCGAAAGAGACGATGCACTTGCAAGAGTTCTTTTACAAGAACAAGGTTCCGCACACGCTGTTTGACACGGACACCGATGCGGGCCAGAAGTTGCTGCGAGAGTGGGGCGTCACAGAGAAGGACACTCCGGTTTTGGGATGCGGCAAGCGTGTCGTTTGCAAACCATCGCTCGCCGATGTCGCCGAGTGTTTGGGGATTTGTCGAGACATTCCTGATGAGCTCTACGATGTGTTGATCGTTGGCGCGGGGCCGGCTGGTTTGGCCGCCGCGGTTTACGGAGCATCCGAGGGTTTGCAAACATTGGTCGTCGATCGAATGGGGCCGGGCGGCCAAGCGGGACAAAGTTCGCGAATTGAAAACTACATGGGGTTTCCGTCGGG
>NZ_ANMO01000246.1 GCF_000338295.1 Rhodopirellula europaea 6C | reverse complement strand
TCGGTGGTCCCCCACCGAGACGAGTGCGATTTCACGGTGGGTACCACCGTGCCACAGGTTGTTCGAATTAAGTCTAAGTCGATGTCAGGCTTCGTAGAGATAGCCTTCGCGTGGTTCGAAGCTTAGGAACGAATTGGCTTCGTTGGAGCCAGCGAACTGGTGCTTCTCGTTGTCCCAGGTCAATGTTTGACCGGGGTAGCGAGTTGCGATGCAGCCGAGAAGTGCTGACTGCGTCATCGTTCCGGCGATCTGCAAATCGCTGGTCAATGAATCCGACTTGCCTTCTCGGGCAGCTTGAATCCAACCTTCGTAGTGCGACTTCGAGGTCTCTTTGTTTTCCGCGGAAAGTTGTTCCACGCGTTTGCGTCCGGCTTGGCGTGCTTCGGCGAGTTCGTTGTCGTCTTCGCTGGCAACGGCGACGATTTGTGGCATTTGGTCTGGTTCGCCAGCAAGCGTCGAACCGACCAACGTCATCTTCTTACCAACGATCATGCATCCGCTTCCACCAGCCGAGTAGCCAGGTTCGCCAACACTTTCATCGGCGATGATGGTCGGCGTCTCGGGTTGTTTGCCGCCGTCGTACCAAGTCAGCTTCAACCCATCGGGGCATACATCAGTCCCGTCAAATTCCATTTCGATTTGAGACCAAACCGGATAGGCGATCGACGTGGCGGTTTCGCAGTCCGCTGTGATTCGGCGAGGCAGTTGCAAACCCATGGTCGTGAAAGCTGGATCGAGCAGGTGGCAACCCATGTCACCAAGTGCACCGGTGCCGAAGTCCCACCATCCTCGCCAAGCAACGGGCAGGTAGCCTTTGCAGAACGGGCGGTCCGCGACGGGGCCGAGCCACAGGTCCCAGTCGAGGGAGATCGGAGCGGTTGTCGATGTTGGTACCGACGTCATGCCTTGTGGCCACTCGGGGCGATCCGTCCAGCAGTGCACGGATTCGATTTCGCCAATCTCACCCCGCTCGATGAAATCCTGGAAGGCTCGCATGTGCAGGCTGGAGTGACCCTGGTTGCCCATTTGAATCGCCAATCCGGATTGTTCTGCCGCCGCTTTCAAACGTTTGACTTCGTCAAAGGTGCGAGCCATCGGGCACTGCATGTAAACATGTTTGCCGTGATGGATCGCGGCCAAGCCGACTGTGGCGTGGGTGTGGTCGGGCGTGCTGATGACGACCGCGTCAAATTCCTTGTCAAATTCATCCAGCATGACTCGGTAGTCGGTGAACCGTTCGACATCGGGATGCTGGCAGAATGTTTTGCCCGCCCGTTGGACGTCGACATCACACAGGGCGACGGGGGTTCCTCCGGCGTGGATCATCCGGCGGACGTCGCGAGCTCCCTGGCCGCCGACGCCAATCTGAGCGAATCGAAATTGGTCGCTCGGTGGCGTTTTTCCAGGACCACCCAACACGTGCGGTGAGACCACCATCACGGATGCTGCGGCGAGCGATGAGCGTTTCAAAAAAGAGCGGCGCGTGGCCGCTGCGCCGCGACCAGTGCGGCTGGCGAGAGAATCGGACATAGAGATCACCTGACGGTGCGATAGAAGAGAAAAGGACACGCGAAAAGACTCGCTGTGATCGATCTCAGCGAATCTCCGCCTGCCGTGGAGCATTTTACCGGGCGAGCAGGTTGCGGGCCAAAATTTCAATTCTTGACGGGCAGATTTCACCCGGCCGAAACGTTTGCCAACGATTCCCGGGATGTGCGGCAATGTCAAAAATGGCGGGAAACACTGTGGTGAATGCTAGCAACCCGGTGCTGGGTGGTTGCATTCCGAGTCGGTACTTTCGGAAGCAAAATGAACCGGACACTCCTTCGCTGCGAAAAGAGGTTGTTGATTTGGCCGGGCTGCGGGTACAATCGTCAATCACTAAGTAGTGGGCCGATTGGTGCAAAAACTGCCAAGTTGACTGGTTTTGGCATTGGCAAGCCGTTTGCATTGTTGAAACGATTTGCATGGCTGCGGGCGGTGAACGAACATGGTCATTGACTGGTATGTCAATGGAACAGGTTCGAACAACTCGTTCTGTGCAGTTCCGACTCGGACCTAACTTCAAACAACTGTCCATCCATTCACGAGGATCATCCGAACGATGGCAATCAAATTGACTGAGCGCGCGGCCGAAGAAGTCATGCGTTTTCGCAAGGAACACAACTTCGACGATTCGATGCTATTGCGGATTGGTGTCGCCGGCGGTGGCTGCAGCGGATTCAACTACACGCTGAACTTCGACGACAGCTTCGACATGAAGGCTGATTCGAAGTACGACTGCCACGGTGTCAGCGTCGTGGTCGACAAGAAGAGCTCGTTGTACCTCGACGGCACTGAAGTCGATTGGTACGACAGCCTCGAAAAACAGGGCTTCACGTTCAACAACCCGAACGCGGTCAAAAGCTGCGGTTGCGGAAGCTCGTTCCAAACGTAATCGAACTCGCTCGATTACTCAGACGAATCATCAAAAGCCGGCTCGCTTGATCGAAGCGTGCCGGCTTTTTGTCATGGCCAATTTTTGTTGTGGCCTAGTTGACACTTCTGAGGTGCCTGCGGGATGATCGCTCGCATGTCCACACGTCGACGCGCCCGCGAAATAGTCCTGCAGCTTCTCTACGAAGCCGATCTGAATGATTGGCGTGATGCAGCCACGTCACGCAAATTCATCCGCTCCCGTTTGCAAGGTCGAAAGGTCCTCACGGATTTTGCGGCTGAGCTCTTGGATGGCACGATGGCGCGTCGAGATGACATCGACGCGAAGCTCACCAAGCTTTCCACCAACTGGGCCCTGCACCGCATGCCGGTGACGGATCGCAACGTGTTGCGATTGGGTGCCTACGAGATTCTTTACAGTGGAACGCCCGGCCAAGTTGCGATTTCCGAGGCGTTGACCTTGGCGAAACGCTACGGCGGCGAAAACAGCCCACGGTTCATCAACGGTGTTTTGGATCGGTTGTTCAAGTATCACTCCAATCCTGAATCTGTCTCCTCATGATCGTTTCGATTGCTGGCAAACTGGTCCAAGTGGGCGAGATCAGTGTCATCATCCAGGCGGCCCCGTTTGACTATGAAGTCTACGTGGGCGATTACACTCGCCGGCAGTTGCAAAACCAAATCGGCAACGAAGTTCGGCTGCACACGCTGGACTACATCGAGGGCAACGCACAAGGCGGACGCCTCACACCGCGATTGATCGGGTTCTCGACGCTTCCCGAGCGACAGTTCTTCGACCTGTTCTGCAGCGTCGACGGTGTTGGCGTGAAGAAGGCTCTCCGGGCGATGGTTCGACCGGTGAAAGAGTTGGCCGTTTTGATCGAAGAGCAAGACGCGAAAACGTTGTCGGCGCTTCCTGGTATCGGGCCAGCTACCAGTGAAAAAGTCATCGCGAAACTGCGTCGCAAGATGCCTCGGTTCGCGTTGATGGTGGCTGGCGAAGAAGTTGCCGATTCAATGGAAGTCGAATCGCCGATTGTTTCAGACACCTACGACGCATTGGTCACGCTGGGGCACTCGGAGTCGGATGCTCGCAAGTTGATCGACGAAACGTTGGCGACGGGCAAGAAATTCAAAGACACCGAGTCGCTGCTCACCGCGATCTATCAGCGGTCCAAGTAGGCGCCGAGAACGGCGTGAGTCGTTCATCGACATACGCCGCGGATCCAAGTGTCGATCGGAGTCGCCGGATCTTCGACGGGCGGTCATCGGTGGTCGTTTGTCTATCCGTTTGCGGGTGGATTCATCGCTTGAGGGTGGGGCCGTTTCCCATGGAGGGGCGACGATCGAGCGTTTTCTAGACTGTCGTCATAAAAACTACGCAAATTGCCCGATCGCTACTTTTTGACTCTTGTGGGGCCATTTTCAGACGCATAGGTTTCGACCGTTCTAGGTCCTCATGGCTTCCGTCTTTTCGCTGTGAGGGTTGTGTCTTTGCCTTACGAGGGGAAATCTCATGGCTCAGTCAGTGGTTGCGGGAAGCAACCTGTTTCGTGGAACCGGCGATGATCGCCAATCGGTTCTGCCTTGCAACGGTCGATGCAATTCTTTTCTTTTTCAGTCCAGCTTTGGATGGCGGGCAGCGGCGTTGGCCGCATTCATCGGGCTCTTCAGCTCCACCGCAGATGCCGAGGTTCCAATCATCGGCAAGGTGGTCTCGAGTTTGTCGGCGGCGAAGGCAACTCGATCGAGTGCCACCGAACTCGTTTCGGCCGACACGCCAATGTGGCACAACGATTTCGAATCCGGATGGGCGGCCGCTCGGCGTTCCGGACGACCGATGCTGATCTTCATCACCTCGGAAGATTGCCGGTTCTGCGACGCGATGAAACAAAACACGTTGTGCGACGCGAGCATTCGGTCTCGACTCGCCAATGGTTTTGTGCCGATCATTCTGCGACCCGATACCAATCCGAATATTCTGGCTCGGATTCCGGTGACCACTTATCCGACGACATTGTTGGCCGTTCCGCGCGGCAAAGTGATCGCTCACCGAGTAGGCTATCAGCCTCCTGACCGACTCCATGAACTGTTGGGGTTGGCTCCTTCCTCTCCGAACTGACACTCAGCATGAATCGACGCATCTCCGGCATTTTGACTCCCAACATCACGCCGGTGGATGACCGGGGACGCGTTGATGAAGACAAGCTGCGTGGGTACGTCGATTGGTTGATCGACCATGGCGTGGATGGTTTGTATCCCAACGGCAGCACGGGTGAGTTCGTTCGCTTCACGGCGGAGGAACGCCGCCGAATCGTTCGGATCGTTGTCGACCAAGCCGCCGGCCGGGTTCCCGTGCTGGCGGGCGCGGCGGAGGCGAACGTCGAAGAAACGATCGAAGCCTGCAATGCCTATGGTGACATGGGGGTTCGAGCGGTCGCGATCGTCGCACCGTTTTACTATCCGATCAGCAGCGAAGGCGTTCACGCCTATTACGCCCACATCGCTCGCGACGTGCGCGTCGACGTGACTCTGTACAACATTCCGATGTTTGCGTCGCCAATCGAAGTCGATGTGGTGATCCGATTGGCGGAAGAGTATCCGCGAATCATTGGGCTGAAGGACAGCTCCGGTGATCTGCCGAACTTGATGCGAATGATGGCCGCGATCCGGCCGATGCGAGATGATTTCTCGTTCCTGACCGGGTGGGATGCGGCGCTGGCTCCGATGCTGATCGCGGGAGCGGATGGTGGAACGAACGCGACGAGCGGCGTTTTGCCTGAGCTGACTCGAGCGATCCATCGGGCTTGTGCCGATGGTGATCACAAATTGGCGATGGAGCTACAGTACATGTTGCTGCCGCTGTTCGACGCCATGATCGGCCTTGGGGAATTCCCGGAAGGATTCCGTGCGGGCGCGCGAGCCCGTGGCTGGGACCTTGGTCGAGGCCGCGTTCCGTTGTCGGATAAGCAAAAAGCGTTGATCTTGACCGCGGAACGAGAGATCGATGCGATGGTTCGCTCCACACAAGCCAAGATGACTGGTTCGTCAGAGTTGCCTTTGGAAGCGATTCAGGTGATCGCTCGCCGGGTGATGGAACAACTCGAAAAGTAGTGCCCGCAATCGGGCGCGATGAGGCTGGTGTGTGGGACACATGAAAGCGATTTCGCGGTAGGATGAACCGCCGACCTATTTCGTTTTCATTGCACCGTGTTTTACCCTCATGGCGAACATCCGTCCGTTTCGCAACTCTGATCTTCCCGGCCTGTTTGACGTTTGGATGCGTCACTGGGAGACCGCCGGTCAGATCCCGCCGGTCAGCGTTTCGATCCTGGAACGAGCTGTTCTTTCGCGGACGTTTTTTGATCCGGCCAGTCTCTTGGTTGCCGAAGCGGATGGTGAAGTGGTGGCGTGGTGCCATCAATTTTCCGATGATTGGCAATCGCCGTCGCCTGAGTTGTTGGAAAGCGATTCACCCGCAGCCATCGCGGAAGTACCCGAAGTGGATGCGGTGCCGACTTCGTTGGTCGCCGCAATTTGCTTTGCCGGTGAAGCCGGGTTGTCGATGTGCGATTCGTTGTTGATCGAAACCATGCAACGTGCCGCGGACGCGGGGGTAAAACGAATCTGTGTCGGACCCGTTCGCGATGCTCGGAATGGTTATGGCGGATTGCCGCCGATCGGTCATGGATTGGGAGTTCCCGTGACGGACGCACGTGTGGCGTCGTTGTTGTCCCGGCATGGATTCCGTGTTGCACGGAGTCTGCAGCGTTTGATTGTGAACACATCGACTTATCGCCCGCCGGTCAATCGTGAGTTTTTGCAGTTACGTCGCTCGACGCGGATTGATCGTTTGCCGATGTTGCCACTGAACCATCGCACGGCGGTCGCGATGAGTCACTTCGACATGGAACGCAATGTTTTGGTCGATCACCAAACCAACGAGCAACTTGCCGCGATCGATCTTTGGGTGGGTGATCCGGAGGGCCAAGTCATGGACGGGGCTCGATCGATTCTGTCGCTGCGTTTGATGCATCCGGTTGAGCTGAATGGTTTTCCCGCACCGCAGCCCAAGAAGGGGTTTGTGACATCGATGGCCGAACGCGAATTGTCGACGCATGAGCAGTTTTTGGTTTCGTCAATCGTGCAGTCACTCGCGAATCGCCAGATCTTCACGGTCGAAACGACGATTGATTCCAACGCGGTGAAGCTGAAGGGGCAGTTTGCAACGCTGAAGTTCGCCGAAGACGAGCAAGGTCGTCAGTGGGAAAAAGACCTCGGTTAAGGTTTGGCGGTCGACAAGCGGTTGGCTTGCAGAGCGATTGAGCTGGCTTGTTTGCGTTCACTCGGAGATCACTGCATCGGAAGCGAGTACCAGTTGGTCGTTGCGATTGACCATCGATTGAAACAGCTTTTGGTCGATCGTTTCCGAGATAAACGTTACCGCTCCATCGCCCTTGATAACGCTGGCTCCACCAAAATGTCGGCTTCCTAAACCGCCCACGAAACTCGGGTTCTCCAGTTGATCCGATTGCGGGATTGCGTTGATCGCATGCCCGGCGTTGCGAAGCGTTGCCCGCGTGCCGCTGCACCATCCAAGTTCTCCGGCGAAGGAAAGCTTTTCGCCAAACAAGATCGTCGAGGACATTCCGTCAGGGACTTCTTCTGGGCGAACCCAACCGTTGAGGAACATCAGTCCGTTGTTGGATGCGCTGATTGGGCTGGCCGCGGAATGATGCAGTCCAGCATAGCTCGCGTTTGTCGGCACCGAATCATCCGATGGGCAACGAAAAACCGGGATCATCGTTTCGCGAATCAGGCGATTGGATTCGGAGTAGATGCTGGATGTCGTGTCGATCGATTGGGACAGGCCGACTTGGTCAACGTACGGGAGCGATGCCAATGCCCAGTTGTGGTGATAGCCTTCGGGCTCACTGACAATGGCAAGATCGACCGGCGAAGCATCGGCGTCGGGTTCGGCTGGTGAGGGGACCTCGGGCCAAAACCGGAAGGTCGCGTTGTACGATGCGGTTCCCGATGGCAGGTGGGCGTGATCGGTCGAGTAGGCCTGCATCGCTAGACCCAGGCGGATCAAATTCTGGTCGCAATTGCTGCGTCGTGTCAGCTCGCGCATGTTACGAACAAACGGAACAGACAGAGCCAACAGGATGACGAGGATGAACACCACCACGATGACTTCCACCAAAGACACACCCGTGTGTCGCGGCCGTTTGAAGTGACCTTTGGCGTGAGGTGTTTTGCGAGATGGAAGATATCGGCGAGCGGAGGATGCATTCATGCTCTGATTTTATCGAGCGAACGCGTCTCCGCGAAGAACGCTGAATCGAGATCAGGCCGCTTCTGAATAGCCAGAATTTGGCCGCTCGTTATCGAGGTCGTTTTCCTCGCCGGATGAGAACGATCGCAGTGCCGTGTCGATCGAGAGCGTCGCCGGTTCGGATTCTTCGGCGTCGTCCGTGTTCGCTTCGGCGTTGTCGGAATCTTCGGCGATAGCGGTGGGGTTTGGTTCAGTGGTTTCGGTTTCTGGTTCTTCGGCTGAGGCGGCGGGCGATGGGCTGGCGTTGGTTTCTTCAGCGTTCTCAGGCGGTTCGTGTTCAGATTCGGCGTCGTTCTGCAATTCGCCTCGGGAATCGAGGTCGCGTTCTAGTCGGGCTCGCTCGCTTTCCCATTCCAGGTTCCAAGCGGCGGCGGCTTCTAATTTTGGAATTTCAGTCAGCAAGGCATCAGCGGCGTTCAGTCGCCCGGTGTGTCTCAGCACGGCGGCCAGAAGCAGCAATGCGGGCGGATCACGCGGTTCGATTGACAATCCTGCTGTCAACGCCTCTTCTGCCAACGCGTAGTTGCCCGTTAAATAGGCGAGCTGAGCCTCGGCGAAGCGGTCTGGTTGATCGCTGACTTGTCGTGGCGCCAGCAGCAATGGCAATTCGCGGAACGAACGAACCGTCAGCACGACCCAGGCGGCGACGGCGATCCAGCAGGCCAGCGCGACCAGTGCCCCGGACAACCAGCCGGGATAGATGAATTTGGCGATCAGCAATGCGTTGACGACCGCGGCAAACGCGACGGCGGTGGGCAGGGCTGACAATCGTCCGCGCCACCACAATTCCGACATACCCGGCCACAGGCACGTCCAATAATGTTTCGCTTGGATCGACACGGTTTCCATCGCATCACAGATACGAAACCCGGCACCGGCGTGGCAAGTCGAAACGCGAAAACGGTGGCTCTCGACGGCCGATGCGAGGGAGCTCGGGCATGTTGATGGACCCGGAAGCTTTCGCTGTCATTATCAGCAGCGTGCTGGGCGTTTTTCTCGTCATGGGCGTCGGTGCGTTGTGCCGGATCCAGCATTGGCTGACGCACCAGGCCGACGTTTCGCTGGCCAAGCTGACCGCGAAAGTGCTGCTGCCTTGTTTGTTTCTGGATCGGATTCTGGGTGATTCGACATTGGATTCCCTCGCGTCCGCGTGGCTACCGCCGGTGCTCGGGTTCACAATCACCACGTTTGGTTTTCTGGCCGCTTGGTATGCCGCGAAAACGATTGGGCCGTTCGTGGGTTTGAAAACGGATGCCCAGCAACGTGCGTTCGCTCTTTGTGCCGGTATCTGCAATTACGGGTACATCCCATTGCCGTTGGCACAGATCACTTATCCGAACGCGGAAGTCGAGATGATTCTGCACAACGTCGGCGTCGACATTTCGCTTTGGAGCGTCGGTGTGGCGATCGTCACCGGCAGCAATGGGAAGAAGCGGCCGAAGGAACAGCAGAGTGCTTGGCGTCGAAACTGGGAGCGAGTCAGCCCGGTTGCCACCAGTGCACCCTTGATTGCGGTGATCGTCGCTCTGTCGATTCGAGCAACGGGAGCGGAAACGTTGATTCCGACTTCGGTGATGCGATCGGTCGGGTTGTTGGCGTCCAGTTCGATCCCACTTGGGTTGTTGCTCAGCGGTGCGATTCTGGTCGATTTCTTGCGAGCAGCGGACTGGACCGGTTCCGCACCCGTGATCGGGTTGGCGGTTGGTTTCCGCCAGCTGTTCATGCCGATCGTGATGCTCGGGATCGCATCGGTGACGGTCACCGCGACGGATTTGAAGCAGGTGCTTTTGTTGGAAGCCGCGATGCCATCGGCGGTGTTCCCAATTGTTTTGACAAGGCTCTATGAGGGCGACACGGCGACGGCTCTACGGGTTGTCCTGTCGACCTCGTTGCTCGGGATCGTGTTGATCCCGGTGTGGATGGCCATCGGAGCGTGGTGGTTGGCGGTTTGATCCGCAAGCTCGCTTTACCAGCGAGCTTCCATCTGGCTGACAATGCGGTCCGCCAAGTCCTCGAGGGCCTTTTGAGTTGCGGTGTCGATCGACTGGCCGGCTTCGGGGACGAAGCGTTCGTCTTGGCTGAACAAAATTGTTAGGTCATCAGTCGGCACGATCGAGTTCTTCATCAGCAGTCGACCGTGTCGGTCTGACCAGGAGGCTCGGACCTGGACCGCCGCATCAAGGGCTCGCACGTAATCGGCGTCGTTCTCGGTGAGCACACGTTTGGTTTCGTCGATGACTTCGCAACGCAGCACGGTGTCAGCAAGCGGATCAGCAGTGACCTTGTACGGTGTTCGCAGTTCGATTTCTTTGGTGAGTGCCTCGGTCAGGCGAACGCCCAGGTCTTCGCAGAACGTTGCGTTGCGAATGATGGGTACGTGTACCGTGCGGATGTTCTGCGGGAACAACGATGCGCTGCCGAGTTGATATGGCGCGCATCCGACCAGGCATCCCGCGAAAATGATCGCGAAGAGACTGAGCAAGGCGGTCGTGTTTCCGCGTCGCGGTCGAGGACTCATCGGTAAATCGACTCGCTGCGTTCGCCTGTCGGTGAGTTGAACTTGGTTTCCAAAGGCGTCGTGCGCCGGCTGTCTGGGAAGATTCGTTTCAACAGAGTTGCCGAGACGCGTTCAGCGGGCACATCCGGATAGCTCGTGATGGCTTCCAATCGTTCGCGTGCACGTTCAGCAAACGGGGTGCTGGGGTAGTCACGCAGAATCTTTTGGTAGTGCAACCGAGCGGCTCGGTATTCGGCTCGTTTCTCGCGATAGATCGCTCGGTCGTTCAGCTTTTCAGCTCGGCGGAAGGCGACTTCGGCGGCCGCTCGGGCGACCATTTCGGATGTCTCAGGATCTTGCAAGCGATCGGGAAAACGTTCGCGAGTTTGGCGGACGAGTTTGTCGGCTTCTTCCAGCATCAAGCCGCTGTATTTGGGGCCGGCGAAAACTTCGAGTTTGCAGCGGATGCCCATCAGGTGAGCGTTGAAGAAGTGATCGCTCTCGGGAAACGTTTCGCGGAGGTCGGTGAGAAATTCATCGGCGGTTTCAAAATCGCCTTGTCGCATGTACTCCACCGCAGCGGCCATGGTCGCATCGTCGGCCAGCCGGCCCGTCGGGTTGTCGTAGCGAATTTGGTCCAGCACGCGAACGGCGTGGCCTTCGGCGTCCAGTCGTGGTCGGCTGGCATCGAAGACATTGAACTTGAACCAGTCGTCTTGGGTCGCGACTTCTGCGTCGATCCAGTACTGGGAGATCGCAAAGGCGCGAGCCGCAGCTTGGTCGACATGGCGATTGTTCGGGAATTCTTTGTTCAGGCGTTCGTAGGCGTCGGCTGCGTCGGGCAATTGATCGGAGAAAAACAGGCTTTCCGCTTGCATGAACATCGCGTCTTGAGCGAGCGCGGTGCCGGGTTGTGCGTCGGCGGCTCGAGCAAACAATTTCGCGGCGCGAGCAAAGTCTTTCTTTTCTGAACCCTCGGCCTCGCCATCACGTTCGGTTTGGTTGAATCGAGACGCGGCGGCGCGAAATAGCTGGTCGGCTTCTTGATACAAATCGCGGGCTCGTTCCGCATTGGGTTGCTCACGCATGGTGAGGAACCGCATGGCACGGTCGGTGGTGTCTTTGGTGGAATCCCAAAATCCCGATTGGGCATACAGGGAATCAGTCACCAGCACTGGGCAGGCAATGATAGCAGCAGCAAGTAAAAGCGAACGGCAAGACGTCACGAGCAACTTCCTTCGGTCAAGTTCGAAATGACTCGTTGGGGATACTCTACCTGGACTTCACAACGCTAGAGCGAATCGAGCTTGTCAGGCAGGAAGGGTTGCATTCGGGGCTTCTGGCCGACCAGCGATTCCAGGGTGCGATTGAGCAGTCCCCGAAGGTCTCGGTAGATCGCAGGAGTCATCGTGGGAAACAGACGTCCGATCGGGAATGAGGTTGGCGGCGGTTGGCTGGAATTGTCCGCGTTCTCGTCCGTGACGGAGGGCTGCATTTCGGGGGCGCTAGCGAGTTCACGCAGCGCGTCCAGAGCATCCCAGCTGGCCGTCATCAAGTGACTTTGCGATGGCCGGCAGTTTTCACACACGACACCGCCACCGACCAACGAAAACGAAGCTCGCCGGCGGCTCCGTTCAGCATCGCGTCCGCATACGGTGCAGCGCCGCGTCGCGGGTGCATGTCCCAGCAACCGCAGGCATTGTGCATCAAACGCTAGCAATGTTTTTGCGACATCGCCTTCGCCATCGATCATCCCCATTGCCGACAGCGTCATGTCGAACAATTCGCGGTGCGGGTCATCGTCGTCGACCAGCAGCCGAAGCATTTCCGCGATGTAGTAACCGGCATGCAGACGTTCCAAGGATCGTTGGGCGCCGCGAAAACGTCGGCGAAGTTTGGATTCGGTCAGTAAGTCCAGCGTATCGCCTGGTTTATCAATCAGCGTGATGGCGCAAACGGAAAGCAGATCGAGTGATCCCTCAAACGGTCCTTTGAGTCTGCGTGCACCCTTTGCCAGCGCCGAGATTCGGCCCAGATCCTTGGTCAGCAACGTCACAATCAGGCTGGTTTCGCTGAAGTCCACCGTTCGCAGGACAATCGCCGTGGTGGATTGATTGGTCATAGTGGCAACGGAGAGGGATCCAACCCAGATTTGAGCGTCGATTCAGCGACTCATCGCGAAGAGAATTCGCGAGTGAGTTGATTGCCGCGCTGGACCGAAATTGCGGTCAGAGAAAGCGTTGCGACATTGTAGAAGCGAGTTGCGCCCGGAGGGAGTGCGAGGAACCTTGAAATACGCAGCCGTTACATGCAAATCCCATTACTCCTGCGCACCCCGTCCGGACGCAAATCACCGCAACGAACTTGTCGCCACGACCAGTGTGTTCCATTCGAACACACGATGCAAACACCATAGTTGGTTGGGGCATCGTGGTGGTTAGGCGTATCCCACCACCACTTTGCGTAGTCTAGCTCGTTGTGGGTTTAGGGAAACCTGCGTCTAGCCGAATTGTCCCATTTGCGCATTCCTGAGAGCACTTTGCAACCTGAATCCATGTGCATTGCATCAGATACTGCTCCAAATTCACAAAGAATTCAGCTAATCTTTTTGGCCGTTAATGGACACGGTCGCTGGAAGCATCAAATTGACGGCAGAGTGGAGTGTTTCGAGCAGGAGCATCGCCCGGGGTTCACGACCGGATCGGCGATGCGCATACTGCCGACTTCCCGTCCGACCTGTTCTCTCAATCAAAGTGAATTTCGATGAGTCAAAGTGGTGTGATCACGTTCAAAGGCAATCCGATGACTCTCGCTGGCAGCGAATTGGCCATCGGTCAGGCAGCTCCGGATTTCAGCCTGCACTACGCCCACGAAGGTTTGAAAGAATTGAAGTTGGCTGATCTGAAGGGCAAACCTTCGATGATCAGCATCGTCCCCAGCTTGGACACGCCAACTTGCGCGACTCAAACCAAGAAGTTCAACGAGCAGTTGGGCGAATTGGGCGACAAGATCAATGCCGTGACGGTCAGCCGCGATTTGCCATTCGCTCAAGCGCGTTTCTGCGGTGCGGAAAACGTTCAAATGCGAACCGCCAGCGATTACCAAACGCACGCATTCGGTGAAGACTACGGAGTCGAAATCGAAGAGCTGAAGTTGCTGAGCCGCGCCGTCATCGTTTTGGATGCCGAAGGCAAAGTGGTTTACAAGCAAGTTGTGTCCGAAGTCACCGAAGAACCAAACTACGAAGGTGCCCTGCAGGCTCTTAAAGATTTGGTTGGCTGATTGAACCAACGCCCTGGCCGTTGGCGTATTGGGCGTTGATGTTTGAGTCGCAGTTGTTTGAGCCGCACGGTGATCGTTCGTTGGAATGACGCTCGCCGTTTGGGGCTCACACGGACAATTTTGAATCTGACTTTTCGCAAGGATCCCATTCATTGTTGATCGACCGGCTTCGCAGCGCAGCGGTGTTGATTGCGATCGCATTGGGATGCTTGTTCGTTGACGCGAAATTCAGCACACCTGGAACGGAAGGTTTGCTTCTCGTCCCGTTGTTGCTGTTCTTCGCGTTGGGAACGACCTGGGATGTCACATCATTGTTGATGTCGTCTGGTCGAGATGTTTGGCGAGCCGGGTGCATGATCGCCGTGGGTGCGATCAGTCTTGGTCCCGCGATTCCGGCCTTGGTCAACGCGGCGTCGCAGCTTAGCGGAGGTGCGATTGGTACCTACCCGAAGGATTGCCCCATCGGACAATTGGGGTGGGTAATCGCGATGGCAATCGCGTCCCTGTTTGCACTTCTGATTCGCGAAATGCGAACTTACGGAGCGGTTGTTCCTGAGCAGTTGGACGCATCGACGGCGAAGGTCGATGCGGTTGTTTTGCCGGCATCCAGCAGTATTGACCGAACCATGCGGGCGGCGTTTGTCTCATTGTACGTCGGGTTGCCAATGAGTCTGCTTTTCGCGATTCGCGGTTTGGGAAGCGATGTCAGCACGTCCTGGGGATTGGCTGCGTTGCTAACAATGATCGCGACGACGAAGTCGGCCGATGCGGGGGCGTACTTCGCTGGCAAAGCTCTCGGTCGTCACAAGCTGATTCCGCGACTGAGTCCAGGCAAGACCTGGGAGGGAGCGGTTGGTGGTGTCGTGATGTCAACTTTGGTGGCGATGGCCTGTTTGCGGTGGTTGTTCCCAGCGTTGGTTTCCGATGCGATTCCGTTGAGTTCGCTGCCTTCCATCGGTTGGGCGTTGATACTTGGTCCGGCCCTTGCCATCACCGGAATCGTTGGTGATTTGGCGGAATCGATGTTCAAACGAGACTGTGGGGCAAAAGATTCCGGAAATTGGCTTCCCGGTTTGGGGGGAGTCTGGGATGTGACGGATTCGTTGATTGCTGCGACTTTGCCGTCTTTTCTGTGTTTAGCGGCCGCGGCATGACGGCCCCTCGGCCTCCCGTGAATTCTGCTCAATCCAATGTCGCACGATGGTCGGACCACGTGTGGGACGGTTAGAATTAGTCACTCCTTATGAAACGCTCTGACGCATGTCGGTCCAATCTGCAATGAACGAAGCCACGCTGTCGACAGCGGGTCCCAATGAAGTCCTGACGTTGTTCGGTCCTCGCGATCAACACGTGCGCAAGCTGCGACGGCTGTTTGGCGTCGATATCACGCATCGAGCTGGGAAAATCCGCGTCGCCGGAGAAGAGACTGGCGTCGGTGCCGCGATGCGCACGCTGGAAAAATTGCGTTTGCTGTGCCGCAAAAAAGGCTCGCTCAGCATCGGCGACATCGAGACCGCTGCGGCGGAAGAAGGTGCCAAGATCGAAAACGGTCGACCACCAACGCCGAGCGGCGAGGCGATCAACTTGCAAAACGCGGGTCGCAAGATCGCGCCGCGAACTCCCGGGCAAGCTCGCTATGTCGAAGCCATCCGGCAAAACGATCTGACGATTGCAACGGGACCGGCCGGCTGTGGCAAGACTTATTTGGCCGTGGCCACCGCGGTCGAGGCTTTGCGAAACGAATCGATCAAGAAAATTGTGTTGGTTCGTCCCGCGGTCGAAGCCGGCGAAAGCCTCGGTTTTCTGCCAGGCGACCTGCGAGCGAAGCTGAACCCTTACTTGCGACCGCTGCTCGATGCGCTCGGCGAAATGGTTGACTACGACCAAGCTCGTGCATTGATGGAACAAGATGTCATCGAAATCGTTCCCTTGGCGTACATGCGAGGTCGGACGCTCAACGACGCGTTCATCATTTTGGACGAAGCTCAAAACACGACTGTTGCCCAAATGAAGATGTTCCTGACCCGGATGGGTGAACGGAGCAAGATGGTGGTCAGCGGTGACGCGACGCAGCTCGATTTGCCGCGTGGCGTTCGCAGTGGACTTCACGACGCGGTGTACCGACTGAGCAGCATCAAGGGAATCGCGCAGATCCGTTTGGGAGCCGCGGACATTGTGCGTCACCGTTTGGTGCAGCAGATCGTTGCAGCGTACGAAGCCGACTCGGAGAAAGCCGACTCGGACGGCTCTGCGACGGAACGATCAGACGAAGGTTTGACCGAAGTTCAATCAGGTGATTCAGAGACGCTTACAAAATCGCAGAAGCGACCCTCCGGCGATTCGGCGGCGTCGAGCTCGACATCCGAGCCGATCACGAACTCTGATTCGGAGACTCAACCGAGCGAATGAGCGGTGCGAGCAAAAGCGGGACGACCAAAGGCAAACAACGTGCGGGCAAAGAACGCATTGAGTCGCTAGGGATCCCGAAGTCCAAATGGGCGACTTGGTGGGACCGCAAAGACAAAGCTGAATGGTCGCTTCGCGTCGGAATGACATTGATCGCCGCGTGCACGATTTTGGTTCTGTGCTTCACGTGGAAACCAGCGTTCAGTTACCGAAGTGGTGCGATTCCCGCGCGAGATTTGATTTCGCGAGTGGACTTCCAGGTCGCCGATGCGATCGCCACCGGTGATTTGAAAGAACGTCGCCGCCGTGAAGTGATGACGCTGTATCGAAACTCGCCCCAGCGTTTGGAGCAGTTGCGAGCGGCATTGAAAAACCGCCTGTTCTTGGTCCTCGGTGCGGCCAACTACGAGCAACTTGGCAAAGAAGAACGATCCGCTCTGACGGAATTCTATGAGGGCAGCGAGACCGCGCCCGATGGCGAGTCACCCGCCGAAAGATTCGCGTTGCTCAAGCGAGTCTTCAGCAAAGACAAGGACCTGGCGACGTTGGAAGCCGCGGTCGATTCCGCGATGCTGAAGCTCTATAAAAACGGCATTCTGCAAGCCCCGCAGCACCCACCCGAAAAGGGTTCGCAGCGGATGATTCGTGTCTTCACCGGTGACCAAACTGATGAAGCCGTGCCGGTGGAACTGTCGAAAGTCATCATTGCCGAAGCTGGCAACCAATTGGTCAAAGAGCTTCGTGACCAGTTCCGTTCGCGATTTCCCGGCGACGAAGGTTTGATTGCGGCGGACATGATTGGTGACTGGTTGCGAACACGGTTGCCTGAATTCGAGACTTTGAAATACGACGACGAAGCCAGTCAAAAGGTTCGCGATCAAGCGGCCGCTGCCGTTGAAGACGTGATGATGACGTTCTACGCCGGCCAAACAAAATTGGCTGACGCGGGCCAGCCGTTGACCGGTCGCGAATTGGGGCTGCTTCGAAGTGAGTGGTCCAAGTTGGTCGAATCGATGCGCTGGGGCGACCGAGTCGCTCGTGTCGCGGCCTACGCTGGAATGATCGCCGCGCTGTATTTGCTATGCGGTTCGTACATCTGGTTTGTCGATGATCGATCGTTGCTGTTGGATCGCAACAAACTGGTCAAGCTGCTCGCATTGATGGTGGTCACCATTGTGTTGGCTTATCACGCATCACGAGATGCTTGGCGAGCCGAACTGGTGCCGCTCGTTTTGGCATCGATCACCGCCGCGGTCGTCTACGGTCGCGAACTCGCAATCTTGCTGCTGGCGTCAGTCTGTTTGTCCGTCATTCTTTTGTTGGGAGCTGACATTCCCAACTTAGTCGTCGTGACGGCGGCCTGCACCACATGCACCTTGTTGACCGGCCGCATTCGTTCGCGAACTCACTTGGTCACGGTTGGTTTGATCTCCGCCACAATCACCATGTTCACGGTTGTGGGCGTTGGAATCGTGACGGGACAAACGCTTTCGTCTGGTGCACCGGGCGGAAACTTGGAAGGAATGCTCAGCGGCGGTTCGCTCAATCACGTCGTCAACGGTTTGGTTGCCGAAGCCGGTTGGGCGGGCGTTTGCATTTTGTTCTCGTCCTTGGCGATGACCGGTTTGTTGCCTTTGGTCGAGAAAGCGTTCGGCGTGCAAACCGACCTCAGTTTGTTGGAACTCGGCGACGCATCGCACCCGTTATTGCGACGTTTGGCACAACGTGCACCGGGGACTTACAACCACTCGATCAATGTCGCGTCAATTGCAGAAGCCGCGGCGGATGCGATCGGTGCGAACGGTTTGCTGGTTCGCGTGGGAGCGTACTTCCACGACATCGGCAAAATGTTCAAACCGGAATACTTCATCGAAAACCAATCGGCGGGAATCAACCAGCACGACTCGTTGCAGCCCGCGATGAGCACATTGGTCATCATCGCTCATGTGAAAGACGGAGCCGATCTGGCTCGCAATCACCATTTGCCTGAGCCGATTATCGATTTCATCCTGCAACATCACGGCACGACGCTGGTCGAATACTTTTACCGCGAAGCCGCGAAACGCAGCGAAGAAGATCCCAATCGTGAAGCGGTCAGTGACAAAGACTTCCGCTATCCGGGACCAAAGCCGCAAACTCTCGAAGCCGCCGTGCTGATGCTCGCCGACACGGTCGAAAGTGCGTCGCGAACGTTGGTCGATCCGACGCCGGCTCGGATTCAAGGGTTGGTTGATGCGATCGCTCAAAAGAAGGTTGCCGACGGTCAGTTCGATGACTGTGGCATCACCTTCGCTCAGTTGCATCGTGTTCGACAAAGTTTGGTGAAGTCGCTGACGGCGATTTACCACGCACGCGTGAAGTATCCTGGACAGCAATCGGCGTGATGGAACAGTCTCCAACGAACTTGACCGCGGATGTCCTCATTGATGAGGAAGCGGAGCCCGACTTATCGATCTGGTTTGGTAGCCTTGAAACCGCTCGCACGGAACTTGCCCACGCGGCGATCGCTGCCGCATCGGTGGAAGGATGTGATCGTGGTTCCATCGGAGTCCGGATTTGCGATGATGCGACGATCCATCCCATCAATCGCGAGTTTCTGCAACATGATTATCCGACCGACGTGATCAGCTTCCCGTATGAGTTGGATCCTCCGATGGTCGAAGGCGAGCTCGTCGCCAGTTTTGAAACGGCGATCGAAAACGCCAGCGAACCCAGCAACCCGTTGTCGCCTCGCCAAGAGTTGTTGCTCTACGTTGTTCATGGAACGTTGCACATTGTCGGTCACGATGATCAGTCGCCCGCACCTCGTGCCGCGATGCGTCGAGCAGAAATTGCCGCGATGAAATTGTTGGGGATCGATTTGCCGCTGAGCAACGACGAGGACTCAGCATCCGAACCAGACGACTCGTTTGATGACGACGCGAGTGATTCCTCCGGTGGGATCATGAGTGGAGGTGTGTCATGAGCGAACTAGCGGATTTGAACGCAATGCCTCTCGCTGCGGTGGGCTTTGTTCTTGGCAGCATCGGCGGGCTCGGAAGCGAACTGCTGGATCGGTTCGCGGGGCGTTCGTTGGAGATCTATTGCCGCGTCAAGAAGAACCGAGACCGGTTTGGATCGGTTCTGGATCACCAAGACACGGTGATTCGAGCGGGTGCGTACTTGCACGTCATTGGCTCGGTGATGTTCGTGTTGTTTGGGACGATCGTTGTCGTCAACCGCGTCGATGTGGATCTGAACACGCTGCTCGCTTGGGGAATCGCGGCGGCCGGTTTAACGATGTTGACTCACACGTGGTTGCCCAATGCGGTGACGCGGTTTGCCTCGGCTCCGTTGCTTTATCACACGTGGCCGTTCTGGCGAACGATGTCATTCGTGATGCGTCCGCTGCATGCGCCTGGTGAGTTGCTTGAAATCATTTCACGCCGGTTGGCTGGTGTTGAAGAGACCGAGGATGAGGACGAAGAACAACTTGAAGACGAGATCCGAACCATCGTGGCGGCGGGAACGCGAGAAGGTTTCTTTGCCCCCGGGGTTCGCGAAATGATCCAAGGCGTGATGGAACTGCACGAGGACACGGTCGGTCACATCATGACACCGCGAGTCGACGTCAACGCGATTGCGGTCACCGCGACTTGGGAAGAAGCCATCGAGTCAATCATTGAGACCGGGCGGACTCGTTATCCGGTTTACGAAGACACCATCGACAACGTGGTTGGTGTTTTGTTCGTGAAAGACTTGCTGCCGTACTTGGCTGGTGAGGGTTTGCCGAACAAGCCGTTGCTCGACCTGTGCCGCCGGCCATGGTCGGTTCCAAAGGACCGCAGCGTGGACTTGTTGCTGCGAGAGTTTTTGCACAGCCGATCGCACATGGCGATCGTGCTCGACGAATTTCAACAAACCGCGGGTGTGGTCACGATCGAAGATGCTTTGGAAGAGATCGTCGGCGAGATCGTCGACGAATCAGACGAAGAAGAAGAATTCGAAATTCGCGTGATCGACGATGACACCATCGATGTCGACGGACGTGTCATGATCGACGATGTCAACGATTTGGTTCACTGGGATTTGCCCGAGAGCGATGACTACGAAACCGTTGCCGGTTGGGTGCTGCATCACACCGGAATGATTCCAACCGCCGGGCATTTACTCAACGTCGGTCATTGGGAAGTCGAAGTGTTGCACGCGACCAATCGAAAGATCGAAAACATGCGAATCCGTCGAACCAACGGTGAAAGCCAACGTGTCGGCTAGGTCGCGATCAGGCGGTCCAAGTAGCACCCCGTCATTTGAAATTCCTTCCTGACTTTAGCCCTCTCGTTTTCTATGTGCGGTTTCACCGGTGGACTCTGGCAACGCGACGACCAAGCGATCAGTGCCGATCTGTTGTCCAGGATGACCAACGAAATCGCTCATCGTGGTCCGGATGATTCGCAGACCTGGATGGACGCGGAACATCGCGACGCGACGGGGCGTCCGATCGGCGTTGGTTTAGGATTCCGACGGCTTTCAATCATCGACGTGGAAGGCGCACGCCAACCGCTTTCGAACGAAGACGGCCGGGTCCGAATGGTCTTCAATGGCGAGATTTACAACTACGAAACGCTTCGCAAACGCTTGCAGGGTGCCGGCCACCAATTCGCAACTCAGGGCGACGGTGAATCAATCGTTCACCTTTACGAAGACGTCGGCACCGAGTGTTTTTCGTCGCTCAACGGTATGTTCGCGATCGCGATTTGGGATGCCAGACGCAATCGAATCGTGCTGGCTCGCGACCGGATTGGTCAGAAGCCTCTGTATTATTCCTACAAGAACGGGCGTTTGGTTTTCGCCAGTGAGTTAAAGGCGTTGAGGTTGGTGCCCGGTGTCTGCGAAGAGGTGGATCCCAACGCGATCGACGAGTTTTTGACCTATCAATACATCCCGCATCCCGGCACGATTTTTAAAGGCGTGCATAAGCTGCCGCCGGGGCACTTCGCGGTGTTGGATGAGCGTGGGTTGCGGGTGGAACGATATTGGAACTTCGATCCATCGATCGAACGTCCGCTCGGTCGAGAGGAAGCGATCGAGAAAGTTCGTGATCTGTTGACCGATTCCGTTCGTCTGCGAATGCGAAGCGACGTTCCACTGGGATCTTTCTTGTCCGGCGGCATTGATTCGTCGTTGATCACAGCTTTGGCGGGCGATCACACCGACACGGCACTGCGAACGTTCAGCATTGGTTTCCCCGTCGCAGATTTTGATGAGACTCGTTACGCGGCCCAAGTCGCGGAGCACCTGCAGACCGACCACACTCGGTTTGAGGTTCAACCCAGCGGCATTGATATTCTTGAGAAGCTGGTTTGGCACTATGACGAACCCTACGGCGATTCATCAGCCGTTCCGACTTGGTACCTGTCCAAGCTAACTCGCGAAAGTGTGACGGTGGCTTTGTCTGGCGATGGTGGTGATGAGTTGTTTGCCGGATACGAACGTTACCGGGCGTTGTGGATGAGCCAAAAAATTGCTCGTCTGTTCCCGCTGAACAAGTTCCCCGGCATTGGACTGGTTCAGCGATTGCCTGATTCCAATCGTCGTCGTTCCGTCATTCGTCGTGCCAAGCGGTTCTTAGAAGCGATCGACCAACCCGTCGTTCGGCGGTACATGAATTGGCTTCAGATTTTTCCGGAGTCAATGCGAGCGTCGATGTACAACGACGAGTTCGTTCAGACGTTGCCGGGCCACGATCCGGTCGATTTCTTGGAATCCGTCTGGGCTCGCAGTGAAGGACGCGATGTTGTCACGCGAGCATCAACCTCAGACATCCAATCGTATCTGCCGTGTGACCTGTGCACCAAAGTTGACATCGCATCGATGGCTCACGGATTAGAAGTCCGCCAACCGATGTTGGACCACCGATTTGTTGAGTTGGCGGCATCGATGCCCGTCGAACACAAATTCCGAGGTCGTCGTGGTAAACTGATTCTGCAAGATGCGTTTGGCGACCGGATACCTTCATCGATCTTCACGCGACCCAAGATGGGTTTCGGTATCCCAATCGGGCAATGGTTTCGTGAAGATTTCAAACCGTTGGTCCACGACACGATGTTGGCATCGGATGCTCGGATCAACGCGTATTTCCGTCCGGAAGCGATCGCGGATCTGGTCCGCAGTCACGAAACCGGCGAGCAAAATCACGGCTACCGGTTGTGGAATCTGCTGGTGCTGGAGACGTGGTTGCGGCAGCTGTAAAGAAGATACAAACCGAGGATGGTCTGCCTGGTAAACTGCGTGCTTTGTCGACTGAACTCCGGTTGGCATCGTGCTCCCGCGACCATGGTTGTTACCTCAGATGAGTCGATCTTCTTGCTGGTTGGTGCCAGCTCTACTTTTGGGATGTTGCTCCGTTGTCGGTGCGGAAGATTTCTTTCTAACAATTGGTGGCGGCTACTCTCCGTCCGGCAACCAAGCATCGCTCGAGAACAACGTGTTGTTTGCGCAGCGTGCTCTCGGTGAACAAGGCGTTTTGGGCGAACACAACGACATCTTCTTTTCCGATGGTGATGCGGTCGGGAAAGACCTTCAGGTGATGGATCCGAGTTCGGTTCCCAAGGCCAATCGGTTGATGGCGGAGTTCTTCGGTAGCAGCAACGACTTGGGGCTGTCTTACCGGAACCACAACATTCCCAATGTGAAGGGCAGCACCGAACCGGACAACATCCGCAAATGGTTTCGTGGTGTGGGACAGACCATGAAATCGGGCGACCGGCTCTACGTGTATGTCACTGCTCACGGCAGTCGAAGCAGTGATCGCCAATCGCCCTATGACACGACCATCGCGACCTGGAACAACAGTGCGATTCGCATGACTGAGTTTGTCGAGATGTTGGATGGATTGCCCAAAGGTGTCGATGTCGTTGCGATCATGGTCCAGTGCCATGCGGGCGGTTTTGCGAGGTTCATTTTCGAGGAAGGGGATCCCGACAAAGGCTTGTCCGACCAAAATCGCATCGGCTTCTTCGCAACGGTTCACGATCGTCCCGCATCTGGATGCACGCCCGAAGTCGATGAGGCGACCTACGTCGAATACAGCACCTACTTTTGGGCGGCACTATCAGGTCGAAACCGTTCCGGACGCTTGATCGAACGTCCGGACTACAACGGCGATGGTGTTGTTTCATTTGATGAAGCACATGCGTACACGGTGATCACCGCCGACACGATCGATTTGCCCGTGATGAGTTCGGGCGAATTTTTGAGTGTTCATAGCTTCTTCGATGAAGACGATCCCAATTTGTTGAGGAACGATGAGTCATATGCGTTGATTCTGAGCTTGGCGACTCGTTCACAACGAGCAATCTTGGAAGGTTTGTCCGAGCAACTGGAGTTAACCGGAGATCAAAGAATCACCGACGCTTGGAAGACGACGCAATCCGATCGAAACCGAGGTTCGAGTCGACGCCGCCGACGTTCGCCACCCGAAGAAGGTTTGCGTCGGCGGATCACACGCGACTTGGAACGGAAATGGCCCGAGCTTGCGAACGTGCTGAACCCGGTATCTATCGAGTTATTGACCAGTCGCCAGGACGAGTTTGTCGAAGCGATTGAAGATCACCCGGACTACCCGAGGTATCGCGAATTACTTGATGAATCGGAGACGGACCAAGCGAAGACGAAGGTCAAGTACGAGCGTTTTGTTCGCATCGCCGACAATGTTGCGTTGGCAGAAAATCTGCGTCGGCTCGGCGATGAAAAACTCATTTCCCAATTCAATGCGATCGTGGCCGCCGAGAATGGTTCGTTGAAGCAGCGTGCGGAGGAGTGACATCTGTCATTCGAGTGCCTTCCCGGTGGAATCTTGCACGCGTTTGAAACGCCGACGTCGCCGGATGACCGTCCCCAGCAACACGCTTCCAATCATCGCGAGGGAACTCGGTTCGGGGACCGCGGTCACGGTGGCGAAGTTGTCCAACGCGAAGTAGCCAGGCGTATTCATTCCGTACGGTCCAACGTCGCTGGATGAAAGATTGAAGTGCAAACTTCTTGCATCGGACATCGAACTGAGATCGATCGTCACCCAGTCATCCAAGATGTAGTCCTGAAGAGAATCGGTGAATCGAAAGTCAGCCAAAAACACATCGATCGTTGTGTCGAGAATTTGGTTGTTCGCATCGATCCCAAAGATCGAAAGTTTGAAAAAGTCAGGGTCTGATCCCGTAACGCCACCAAATTGTTTGGCAAACGAGTCTCCATCGCGCATCGACAAACCAGCGTAGGTGGCGTTGGTTATGTCTGCACTGCTGGCTAGTTCCCCGTCCGGCAGATAAATGCTTGGCAAGGCAGTCAACGTGTTGATGTTGGTCGGCGTGGAATTGGCGTAGCCAAATGCGACCGCGTAGTTGTCGGATCCGCCCGAACCAGAACCCGCATAAGCACTGAATTGGTTGGAGTATCCCGGCGTCGAAGTATCGGTGTGATTGGAAACCGCGAAACCGCTCCAGCTTCCGTAGAGGTCATTGTGGCTGTTTGAAAAGTCGACACCGTCGGCGGAGAAAACACCGATGTGATCATTTCCTCCATAGGCACCTGGAACCACGTTGGCGTTTGGAACAGGTCCGTTGTAGACACCCGAACTCCCTAGGTCCTGGCTCTCAAAACCAACGACCACATCAGCTTGCGCGGGCGATGCCGCAATCTGCGAGAGCGATAGAAGTGTGAAAGCGACCAGGAAGCGATCGCGTGTGCTGCATTTGGACTGGGGGGCTTTGATTAGGTTTCGCGAGCGGAAACGAAGAATTGAGGGAAGCAGGAACATGAGTGAAATTCGAAATGGGATCCACTTTGAATCGAATTCCGACGGCGCATATTTTCCTCGAAGACTCCACATCCGCTGCTAAAATTGCAACACGAACGCGAGACGATTAGCGTGGGAAAACGCGTTTGTCGGGAATAGGATTCAGAAGTTGGTGACGGAAATCCAACGTGTCGACCATTGCGAGCTCAAACAAGAACTCTGCATCATTGCCGATTCACGTTGCAACGTTCGCCTCAATCCAAGAAGGCACCGAAACGTCTTGTACGAGGTAGGTCTTCTGACTCACCACCCTTTCGTTTGCTCATGGCCTTCTCACTCACGATCACGTCGAAACGCGAAAGCACGAGCAATGGCTAAGTAGAAAAGCAAACAATGAGACTTCGCTTGGAAGATCTCTGGCGGCACACAGCGGCCGGACCGTCCCGGAATTTCACCGGAGTTCCCTGTTCACCGACTTGGCAGAAACCAAGTCGGTCACCTCGGACGTCGGCGATTCTATCTACGAGTCTTTCGCTGTCAACGCATTTTTGAACGCTTTGAATCGGCCCGTCAAACGAGTGGTTTGATGACTGCAAGTTGGCGATTAACAGTCAATGCTCGCCATCAAGCTGGGCAACACGAATTGAGTCCACCGCACGAGGAACAGCGATGCCCTGGGAAAAGTCATTCGAAAAGTCCAACGTGATTGAGCGGACGATGCATTTGTTTTGGGAGAAGGGATATGCCGCCACGTCAATCTCGGACATCACTCGCGCAACCGGAATTCAACGCGGCAGTCTGTACAACGCATTCGATGGCAAGGATGAATTGTTTGTCGAGTCGTTGTTGCGATACGACCGAGCCACACGACAAACAATCTTGGCGCGTTTGCAAGATGTCGGCGATCCAAAACAGGCGATCCTGCTGTTCTTTGATGGTGTGGTGAAGGATTCGTGTGAGGATCCATGCAAACGGGGATGCTTCTTGGTGAACACCGCTTTGGACTATTCCCGACACGAATCAAAGGTCCAAGAAATGGTGTCGGCCGCTTTCGAGGAGATCGTGGACTTCTTCGAAGCATCGATCCGCCGTGGACAAGAATTGGAAGCCATTCCCGCAACCGTCGAACCTGCATCGACCGCGAACGCGTTGGTTGCGATGCTGGTTGGTATCCGAGTTCTTGGGCGAGGTGTCTTTGCAGAAACCTCGTTGAAACAGGTCGCGGATCAGGCCGAAAGAATGCTTTCTTGAACGACAACGAATCACACGGCGCGACATGTGCGTTGGAAGCGAATCCGGCGGTTCTCTCAAAGCGAAACTCATTTCAGAAGTCAGCGAGCAACCACATAAGCGTTGCGCGTATTCTCTTCTATCGATTTCCTGTTGGTGCTTTCATGTTCATTCGAACATCTCTTTTTATCTTGCCCACTTTGATGGTGGCTGGATTCGCGAATGTTTCTCATGCGCAAGAAATTCCAACTACTGCTGAAGACGGCAAGCAATCGTCCGCCGTGATCCAAACTGAGAAGGACTCGATGATGCCAACTCCCAAAGTGATCGTGTTTGATGTGAATGAAACGTTGCTTGATCTCGCGGGGCTGAAGAAGTCGGTTGGCGAGGCTTTGAATGGTCGAGAAGACCTTCTGCCGCTTTGGTTTTCGAATATGTTGCACTACTCGCTGGTGGAAACTCTTTCGGGCGAGTACCACGACTTCGGTGAAATCGGAACGGCCGCGTTGATGATGGTGGCCGAGCGAGAAGGGATTGAACTTGATCAGGGATCTGCGAAGGCTGCGATCGTCAATTCCTTGCGATCGTTGCCCGCTCACCCAGACGTTCGCGAAGGATTGGAACGGCTTTCAGATCAAGGCTTTCGATTGGTGAGTTTGACGAACTCTTCGAAGGCTGGCGTGGAGACGCAATTGAGCAACGCTGGGCTCACCGAGTTGTTTGAAAAACGATACAGCATCGACCAAATCAAGAAGTACAAGCCTCACCCAGACACGTACCAGATGGTTCTGGATGACTTGGGTGTTCAACCCGGCGAGGTGCTGATGGTAGCCGCACACGCATGGGATTTGGCTGGTGCAAAGAACGTTGGATTGCAGACCGCTTTTGTGAAACGGCCTAGTGCGACTTTGTATTCCAACGTTCAAAAGCCCGACGTGATCGTCAAAGACTTGAACGAGTTGGCGGACGTTCTATCGAAAGCGAAGCAGTGACAATTGCCTGTGTCGCGATCGGCCATTTTGCACCGTAGTTCATCACGACTGGTCAGATGCATTTGCTGGCCCGCCGATGTTCAGCGACGGCCAAGTCTTCCACAACGCGATCGCCGATACGACGCACACGCTGAGGCTGATCGCTAGGCAGACCCACGATTGGTATAGCAAGTACCCCGTGCTGAACAATGCGGAATAGACCAGGAACGTCGATGCCATCATGGCTTTCAATCCCGCTGTGATTGAATCGCCTGTTTCGACAGGAGTTCCGCTTTCTGCCAACTCTTCGCGGATTGACTTCCATCCCACGCCGCCCGGACGGATCTTTAAGACGAATCGTTTGAGCGTTTCTCGGTCGGTCGGCGGCGAAAGGAATGTGACTAACATCCACGACGTGGTCGTGATGACGACGCCAGTCAAAAGCTGTTGCCATGAGTTCAGTTCGGGCAGTCCCGTGTGCGAATATCCAAATTTGAAGAACATTGCGATCGCCAATGAGACCGCCATGCCGGTGATTTCTGTGAACGCGTTGATCCGCCACCAAAACCATCGCAGGATGTAGATCAGCCCGGTGCCCGCACCGACTTGAAGGATGATGCCAAAGCTTTCCATCGCACTTTCGAGTGTCAACGCAACCGCGCCGGCGACGATCATCAATCCGACTGTTGCCCAGCGTCCTGTTGCAACCAAGCGTTGTTCGGTCGCGTCCAGATTCACGAATCGTCGATAGAAATCGTGTGCAATGTATGACGCACCCCAGTTCAAATGCGTTGAAAGCGTCGACATGAACGCAGCAATCAAACTGGCGATCACGATTCCTAGCAAACCACTTGGCAAGAAGGTCAGCATCGCTGGATAGGCGAGATCATCTTGGACAATCTGTGGATCGATGTCGGGGAAAGCGACCTGAATGCTTTCCAAGGTTGGGAACACAACGATCGATGCGAGCGCCACGATGATCCATGGCCATGGTCGCAAGGCGTAGTGGGCACCTTGAAACAGAAGTGTTGCCAATGTCGCATCTTTTTCGCTGCGTGCACCCAGCATTCGCTGGGCGACATAGCCGCCTCCGCCAGGTTCCGACCCCGGGTACCATCCGCTCCACCATTGGACGGCCAACGGAATGATGATCAGCGGTATTAACGCGTCCATGTCGCTGAAGTCGGGCAGTAAAGCGGTCTTGGAACGGACTTCTTCGTGTTGAAGCAGGTTGGAAAAACCGCCGACTTCGGGCAAGTTGCATACCACGTACGCCGCCGCGATCGCGCCGAACATGGCGACAACGAACTGAAAGCAGTCCGTTAAGATCACGCCCCGCAATCCTCCCAGCAACGTGTAGACAACGGTGACGATACCGGTGATCAGTACAACTTGGATGGGTGTCGCTCCGACCAGGACGCCACCCAGTTTGATGCCGGCCAAAATGACGTTGGCCATGACCAAACAGTTGAAGATGACTCCCAAATAGATCGCACGAAATCCGCGAAGGAATCCGGCTGTCTTGCCACTGTATCGAAGTTCGTAAAATTCAAGGTCCGTCGATACACCGCTGCGTTTCCATAGCCGGGCATAGACGAACACGGTCAGCAAACCTGTCAGCAGAAAGGCCCACCACACCCAGTTGCCGCTGACCCCATCGCGTCGAACGATGCCGGTGACCAAGTTGGGTGTGTCGGCGGCGAAGGTGGTTGCGACCATGGAGATGCCGAGCATCCACCAACTCATTTGACCGCCAGCGAGGAAGTATTCGGCAAAGCTCTTGCCCGCCCGTCGGCTCGCGAAAAGTCCGATCGAGGTTGTGATGACAAAGAACGCGATGATGATCGCGTAGTCGACGTATGAAAGTGCCATGTCCCTGCACAGGTTGATGATTGGAGTGCGAACGGCGATGGAAGCAGCGGCTCGCAAATGGGTGCAACGGTCTTAGAAGACTTGCACTTCGACGATTTTTGAGAACGAATCGAAGACGTAGCCTTTGTTGCCTTGCGTTCGGATACGAACATAGCGAACTTGCCGTGGCGAAAAACGATGCTCGACCAGAGAAGTTGGGTCTTCGGGCTTCTCCAGCCGTGACGCGACCTCTTCAAAGTCGACTCCGTTGGTCGACGTTTCGATGCTGTACATTTCAAACGAGCCCGAAACGCTGTAGGCGAACACTTTGACGCGCTCGACCGTCTGAACGGCTTCCAAATCGATCGTCAAAAGGATCGGGTCAGGGTCGGCGGGGTAACCCAAGTAAAAACCGAGGTTGTTTGTGCCACCATCGGTGATTCTCTGAACTGAAAATGGTGGTCCCGAGGTTGTGCTCGAGGTGACCGGTTTGTGCAACGCAAGGTTGGGATGGCCGTTCACCATTGTCAGGTTTCGTCGGCTTCCATGGCCAATTGGTGCACCAGCGATGAATGCGGTCGCGCGAATGGTTGCATCGTCTGTGAGCGTGAATGGCTCTTGGTACAGAGTCGAATCCTTCGTTGGTTCCGACCCATCGGTTGTGTAGCGGATTTCTGCTTCAGTTTGCGCTGAGTCACTGTTGCTGGTTCGCATTCGAAGTGACACCTGAGTCGATTGTTCGAATACGCCATCTTGATCCAAGAGCATTCGTGTTGATTCAACGGATACCGGATAGAACCCGGCCATACGAGCAAGTTCGGTGTGCGACGTGCGCTCTTGGAAATCCTGGTAGTCGCGTTCGATTTCCGGATTCCACGCGACTTCAGCAAACGGGATCAATCGTGGAAAGGTTTGCTGGACAAAATTCTCTTCACGACCTTCCCACCATGGCATGCAGAAACCAATCAGTTTGTCGGTCGGATCAACCTCAATCGGTTTCGCAAAGGTTTGAATTTGGGGATTCACATGTTTAAACGTCGTCAGCGACATCGTTTCATAGATGTGCTGGGGCGACGTCATCGTGAAATTGGTTCGAGGGTAGTGGTCGACCAAGTACAACGGGTCCCACGAAGCGTTGATGACTCGGTGTCCATTGTTGACCATTTGATCGGCGGGATAGTTGATCGTTCGCCAGTTCAGATGGATCACATCCGGATGCACTCGGTTATCGCCTGAGCCGGCAGCGGGGCCTTCCCAGACCAATGTTTCTTTGCCGCGAGTCTTCAGGTACGCGTGCAATTCGTTGATCAGATCACGCTGCAAGTCTTCAGGAACACCAAACGCCTCGTCGCCACCGATATGAATGAAAGGCGAGGAGGGGAAGAGGGCGATCATCTCGTCCAATAGCGTTTTGATACCTTCGATTGCCTTGGGTGACTTCGTGAGGTCAGTTCCCGTTTTGTCAAAGACCTCGGGATAGTTTCGTCGTAGCAATTCCGAGTGGCCGGGGACTTCTAGCTCGGGGATGATCGTCACGCCTCGCTGGACCGCATAGCGTTCAAGTTCTTTAAATTCCGACCGTGTGACTTTACCGTCCCATAGTTTTGGAAAGGCGGTCGACGGAAATGCGATTCTTTGGTCATCGGTGAGGTGCAGTTGCACGGAATCGATCTTGTAAAACCACAGCAGATCGATCGTCTCTTTCAACAATGCGACGCTGTGAGGATTGCGTCCCATGTCGATCATGAAATTGCGATACGACAGCTCCGGGGCGTCTTCGATACGCATCGCAGGAATCGACTCCGTGTCGTTCCCGCCGATCAGTTGCAATAGTGTCGCCGTGGCGTGTGCGAGACCTTTGATTGATGATGCTTCGATTTGAATTTGCGTTTGATTGATTGAGAGCGTGTAGGCCTCCGGCGAAAGCTTTGGTGCGTGCGATACCAGCAGCACCGAATCGTTTTCGTCTGAAGTTTGCAGCTGATGTTTCCCGGCAGTCATGCGTCCGAGATGCTCGCCAAAAATCTCTAGATGATCGCTCCAGCCCGGAATTGCCGGTGACTTTGCGGTGATTACGTTTGGCAGAATCAGAGCGGCGCCGCCGGGTGACTCAACCTTGGTCGGCAAAGGAACGACGGATAACTCCGCCGCGGCGATGAAAGTGGTGGAGGCGAGGGTGAGGTACGCGAGAAGGCAACGAACGAGCATGGGCAATCGATGGAACTTTGGATGCGGGATCAATGGTGCGAATTCAAAAGTGGGATCGTGTCGAACGGTATGGGCTCGAGGTTCGACTTGCTTCGCGAAACAACGATGCGAGCGTGCCTGAGGCTAATGAAAATTTGTCTCCATCAACATCAGACAGAGCGAGCTTGCCATCGAAGAAGACTTTTGAAGCGAAGCGACCTTCCAGTTCAGCTGTTGGTGGCTTGGCGAACGCCCAATTTATACTTTGGGCGTTCATGCTGCACTCGTTTCGCTCGACACTGAGCCGAGCGAACTCGCAATGGCGTGGCCTATCCTGACGGAAGGTCAGGCGTTGAATGGCGAGGCTTTTATCGCCGCTTTGCTGGAACCGTTTCGCGATTGAACTGGAGCTTGATTTCATCGTTTGATCCGGTCACCTCGAAATCGGATGTGAAACTTTCTTCGGATGGCGGGGCATCTTTCAGAGCTTGGTTGATGGCAGTGCCCACGGCCGCTTTGTTGCCACCTTTCAAGAACGTCAATTGAGCCTTGGTCGTTCGGTCGGCGGTAACGCTGACACGCAGATCGAATTCGCCTTCACGCAGTTGCGACTCAGGCGGGATGGTGAAGTTGCCATCGATGATGGGTGCCATGGCTGTTGGTGAGTCAACGTTTGCCTTGGGAACCAAGCTGATTTTTCCTTTCTCGATTGGCGATCCGTCAATCGTCGCGGTACCTGAAAGAGAGATGCCCGATGGCCCGCAGGCGACGAAGGTGCTCAAACAACCGAGAAGCAACACAGCACGAAGGCAATTTGGGACGGAAGTCATACGTAACATGGATTTGGTGTGGTAGCCGAGAAGCGTGTTCGAAGTAAGGGAAAGACTGGCGCTCAAAAAGAGACGCCAGGAAGTTTGCGTTTCGCTAGATCGACACCCGGATAACGGGGATTCGATAGCGAACGATCCGTGCGTTCGGGCTATTCCTGATAAGTGTTGACCTCGTGACCTGCTTTGGTCAGGAATGCTGTCAGCACATCTTGGGCGATCGAGTACGTGACGAACTTGGTCGAGCCATCGGCCATCACGAAGTGTGAACCGCCGGGGTGGTAGCTGAAAAAGAAGTGCTCGTCGTTGTCGGGAAGATTTCCCAAGCCGCCAGTCAAATCTTCGTCATCCAAGATGCCGCCAACGCCGTCCGAATTGACGGGGAAGCCATAGTAGGGCACAAATCCACCGCCTGCTTCATCGGGCGAGTCATAGCAAAGGACCGAATGTCCCATTCCAAATGGTGCGCCGGTGTAGGTCGTCAACCATCCCCCGGTTTGCACCGACCCGGCTTTGGCAGGGAAGAGTCCGCGTTCACCAATCAGCAACGTGTTGCTTGTTCCGTCGATCACCGACGCGAATCGAACACGCCCGAATGCTGATCCCTGGCTATGGAACATTCCGTCAGCTGAAAACTGAAACGCGGCCGGAAACCCGCGAAAACCGGAGGCGTCTGTTCCGTGATACTGATTGGACGAGCGACCATAGTGGCCAGCATTTCCAAAGTAGTTGGTTCCGGCGCTGGTGGCGATCACGGT
Source organism: Rhodopirellula europaea 6C (assembly GCF_000338295.1). Lineage (GTDB taxonomy): Bacteria > Planctomycetota > Planctomycetia > Pirellulales > Pirellulaceae > Rhodopirellula > Rhodopirellula europaea. The sequence continues at coordinate 80,745 of NZ_ANMO01000246.1, read as the reverse complement.
GCTGCCAAAGCCGACATTGACTGGCGTTTGCGACAACGGGTCGCTGGGGCAGTTCAGCATTGGCACCTCGGTAAGGATGGCATCCGCGTCGAAGCTTGGACCGTGAAGCATCAAGTCATCGGTATCCAAAGCGGACTGCTCGACGTATGGCAAGATGCCTCGAATCCAAGTCCGACCGACACCGACGAAGTCGCGGTTATCGGCTGATGCGGGAAATTGTTTGTAGCTGCTTTCGTAGTTGTGGCAGGCGAGCGCCAACTGCCGCATGTTGTTGCTGCATTGCATCCGACGAGCGGCTTCCCGGGCGGACTGAACCGCTGGTAGAAGAAGCCCGACGAGGACTCCAATGATGGCGATGACCACGAGCAGTTCGACAAGTGTGAATGCGGCGCGAGTTTGTGAATTCGAGTTTCGATTGATGCTCACCAGATTTCCCTTTCAGTAGGCATGGAAGAAGAACAAGTTGAATGCGCGACCACAACAAAACGGCAAGAGGTTGTTTGTTTCGTTGATTGGATGACGGGCACGCCATCGCGGATGATCGCTTCGGACCGAACCAGTTCATTTGGTGGTCTCGAAGCAAAACGCGGTCTTGGGACGCTCCGTTAAGCAACGGGCGGACCGTTCAGATCGACCCGGCGGGTTTGTTCGTGGTCCATAGACAACATGGAATGCCTGCGGGGATCAGTCTCGCCTAAGGTTTGATTACAGCGGACTGGATTCACTGCGTTACTGCGACGGCAAAGTCTATATTTAGCGAATTGCTGAACTGTCCAAAGTTCTTCGTTTGCCACGTGCGAAGTCTGTTGATTTCGGACGAAAAACGTTGATCAGAAAACCCGCAGGGATGCTCAAAAAGAACGCGAGGTTGCCTAGCGCAAGGATGAGGCGGGGGGCTAAGTTTCCGTTCTTCCGACCGAACGCGTCGTCCAGCCGAAGGAGATGCATCGACAGCTCTAGTTGAAACGCGAACTGGTTCGACGAGTTGGTTCGAGTCGTGCCATCAGGTCAGTTCACTTGAAGAGTAATTTCGGGCTGGCAGTAGGTGACATCGATGGCAGACAGGATCTGATGGGGACGTCGCCGGGAAGAAACATGGAGCGTCGGCCACGCGAATCGCCGCACCCACCAAATCATCTTGGCGATCAGTGCAACGTACCTTGGTATGGCGGCACTCATCCGACCAGCGGCAAGGAAGTCAACGGGCGGGCAACGAGAACGGCAAGTCACTGATGAGCACAACCGCCATCCAGCAATCCATGTCCGGTAGAATTTGGGAATTCACCACACGACTGGACGGCATGTTGTTGTCCAGTTCCTCGTTGTGCGACCTCGACTTGCTATGAATTCACCTGTAACCACAACGTTTACCTTCACTCGCGACGAGTACGTTCTCGCAATGAAGCGGCATTACCGCTCGGCGTTGAACGTTGGGCGGGATGTGGTTGCTGGACTGTTTGCAGTGGCGGGCGGCATCTTCTTGATGATGCGCTCATCAGGTGGATGGACCGCGTGGGCACTGTTGGTGGCTGGCGTCGTATTGCTCTCGATGGTCGCGTATGCCCTCTTCGTGTTGCCCTCCATCCTCTATCGTTCGCAACCGAAATTGAAGGATGAGTACTCGCTTCGGTTTGCGGAGGACGGAATCGGTTTTAAAACCAGAAGCATCGACTCCACCCTTCAATGGTCCATCTATCAGTCGTGGCTATTCGACAACGATTTCTACATCATGTACCACGGCAAACGTGATCTCTCGGTCATTCCGAGACGCACGCTGTCCGCAGACGATGACTTGCGTCTCCGCCAAATGCTGACTGCCAAAATTGGACCGCCCCGCAATTGACGGACACCCAACAGGCTTTTTGCGCCAGGCCCTCGGCGCACCTGTCTTCGTTGTTTGTTTGGTGATGTGGGCTGGCCTTGGTGGATGTGTTTGCGACTGTGATTCTGGGATTCGATCCAGATGGTTTGTGGAAACTTTTTGCATGTTAGAGGTCGCAATCCAGTGGTTGATCCATTGATGAAATACGAGAATGAACGCTTGCTTGTCTGTGCACTGTTTGTCTCTCCTGTCGTGACGATCGTCTCGGCGATTGTTTCTCTGGCGTGCACCATGTTTTTCGTGCCACGTCGCTCGACTGGAAATGTTGAAGTTCCAGATGTCAGTTGGCCGGCCTACGTTTTCATCGGCAATGGACTTGCAATTGGTCTTTCGTTGCTCGTCGTTGGTTGGATCTATCGTTCTCGCCGTGAACGCGTTTTGGCATGGCTCACCGCGGCCGTGTTTCTCTACTTGGCTCATGCCACCTTTCTAACGACGTTGTTGCGACGAGACTTCATTGGGAAGCTTTGACCCATGATCGACGGGGCGGAGTTTGTGTGGTTGTTCTTTGTCCTGTTTTGTAAGTGGGGCATTGGCGAAGTTTGAAAAGTTTCATTTTTGGTTGAGGGGAAATTGGCTGGAAATCGCAGGTGAGTATGAGGCGGGGCTGCACCGCTGATTTCTTCTCTTTTGCGACGGAACCAAACCAATGCTTTTCAAGAAAACATTTCTCCAAACAGTCATCCCGGTTGTTCTCCCAATGGCGTTGGCGGCCGCGATGCTGCAACCTACGTTCGCCCATTCCGCTCCCGTATCGGCGAAATCGGAATCAGCGACGATCCAATCGGGTCAAGTGGATCCGCCAACGAAGTTGCACGAACAGCTTTGTGAAGTGAATCCGAATTGGGCCGCTATCTTGGGTTCAGGGGCCTTTGACCTCGCTAGCGAAGACGTGGTTGGCGAAGTCAAATTGCTTCAGAAACACTTTGAATTGGTGGTCGAGCGACTCGGCAATGCGAAGGTCGATGACTTGAACGCATCGCAAGTGAAGCAGCGGCTGGCGAATATCCAGCGGCTTCGCGAATACGCGGCTGGTGGTGTGTTCCCTCAAAACATCTTTGTGCCTGGACGCCGACCGGTGTTCATCGACCCATGGGGGACTCACTGCGCGGTTGGTCATCTGATCGCGACGTCAGGGCACCCCGGACTGGCACGACGGATCAACCAGGAGCACCAATTGGACGAACTCGGAGTCATCACAACCGATGGACTGAAGGAGTGGCAATTGGCGTCGGGGCTTCGTATCGAAGAGCTCGCCTTGATCCAGCCCCATTATCAGTTTCGATTTAGCAGCCAAACCATCCAGTATCCATCCGAAATTGAATCACTGATCCTGGGTGATTCGTCGGCTCTGTTGGAGGCGTTGGAAAAAGGCGAGGTGCAGGTCGAGAGCCGTTGCGGAGGCAAGACGCTTTTGCACTTCGCCGCCGCAGCGGGTGATCTGAAGCTCGTGAAACGCTTGGTTGAAATGGGAGCGGACTTGCAAGCGGTGTCAACGTTGGGATGCGACGAAGATGAGATCGCCCAAGGTGGAAAGCATTCACGATTTGAAGTTCGGTGGGATGGTTCCACACGAGTGACAAGTGCAAACCATTATTTGTCGAAAGGACGTGTTTACGAAAGCGTCCGCGGCTCATTCGTTGCGGATGTGCTGCAAGATTTCTACGGAGGCATGGATGGCAAGAACGCATTGGAGTATGCGACTGCCGACCCACGACCGTCGAAGCATGGTGTCTCAAAGCATGCGTACTACGGCAAGCGACTACCGTTTGGGAACTCCGACAAAGAAAGTAACCCGCTGGACGAGGTGAAGAACGGCCGAGCCGAAGTTGCAAAGTGGCTTCGTGAACAAGGCTTGAATTAGTCCTTGCGTCAATGTTCGAGCGGCACGGCCGTCCGTGTCGCTCGCGATGATCCAATCGCCGATACTTGTATGCGGTGAATGAAATCGGCGAAGACCAAACCCCGAAGCTTTTCACGACTACTCAGACGAGATGAATTCTCATGACCAACTTCATTGCCTGCCCAATTCTTGCCGTTCTCGTTTGTTTCACCACCGGATGTGCCCCATCAAAGATCGACGAGCTTCCGATCGTCGATGGGGAGCAAGTCCCGGTTCGGCAAACAATCAACGTCGGCCGAGTGATGTCGCCTGGCGTTCACTTGATCCAGTCAGTCGATGACTTTGTTCAATTGACGGGGCAGCCGTCTGAGTCAGTCTCACAGGCTTTTCAGTCGGTCGATTTTTCGAGGGAGACCGTCGTGATCGCCGCCCTTGGTGAGCGCAACACGACGGGCTATTCGATCCGGATCGTCGGCATCGCTTTGCGGAAAGATGTTCTGAATGTGTACCTGCGAGAAAGTTCGCCGAGCGGGACCGGGCCGGTTGGTATGGCAATGACGTACCCGACGCACGCGATTGTCGTTTCAAAATTGCCCGACGCGGTTGATGTCGTTCCGATCAAACTGACGGATGAATGATCGGTTGTTCGGGGCGAGTGGATCGAGTCGTTGATGGAGCGGATTCGGCTCGGAAAGGAATGCGGCTCGCCGGCTGACAATGAATGGCAAAGTGGAGTAGGAGGGGCGACGGGGGGCGCTGACCGGAATAACCGGTACAGACGGACGTTCCGATGAGATGAATCGTTTGGGTTGTCGCAATGATGGCTGATACAGCCATCGTGTTGGACCGATGGAATGATCGGGCTAGTTGTGATTTTCATGGAAGGTGTCGTTGTGCAAAAGCATTCAGATGTCGATGGGCGGAAGCGAATTGCGAAACGCTTGCTGTTGCTGGCTGCATTGGGGATGAGCGGTGGTTGTCAGACCATTGGCGAAACTCGCTCGGATCGATCGATCGCGGCTTCGGAGCCCGTTTCGAAAACGGTCGCGGAGTCGAAGGTTTTGGCGGGCTCGAATCCGCAGGTAGGAGTTCAGCAAGTCGGCTTTGACGAGTGGTCGTTAGCCCGTGAAACAGAGCCGGATCCGATCGCGGTAACAGCGCCACCGGAAATGAATGCGGCTGATGACCAGGACTTCACGTTGGTCATCGAGCCCCAAACATTGCGAGATGCGATGGCGTTGGAAGCTACGATGAACGAGGTCGAGCCATCGCAGGAGCAAGTTTCTTCGTCTTTGGCTGCTGGGTCACTGTCTGAGGACTCACCGTCTGCTGGTCCTGTTCAACAAAGTGGATTGACGCTGTCGTCGGTGGAGGCGATGGCGTTGGGGACGCACCCGGCGATCGCGGAAGCGCGAGCGCGGGTTGCATTTTCAACTGGACAAGCCATCCAGGCTGGTTTGCCATTCAATCCTGTGCTGCAGTATCAGTCGGATGAGATTGGCAACGAATCCTCGTCTGGATTGCACACCGTCCAGTTGTCGCAGCAATTTGTGACCGCAAACAAACTGGAGATCGCTCAGCAGGTTCAGGCTCACGAAGCCGAACGCCGGCGTTCTGAGTTGCGAATGGCGGAGTTGCGTGTGTTGACGAACGTTCGGTCCGCATTCGCCGCGGCGATCGTTGCTCAACGTCGGGCTCAGATCGCCAACCAGATTGTTGATTTGGCGGAAAGGTCATTGAGCAGTGTCCAGGACTTGTTGAATGCTCAAGAAGTTTCACGCGTGGTTTGGTTGCAAGCACGCGTCGAAGCCGAGCAAGCTCGAATCACCGCAGAGAATGCGGCAACGCAATTGCGGGCCAACCGTGGTGTGCTCGCCGCAGCAGCGGGACTGCAAACTTTGCCGGCGGATGCGTTGGTGGGTGAGGTCGGCGAAGGCTTGATCGAAACACCCTGGGAGTCGTTGCTCGCCGAAATCACCGCGACCAGTCCTGAGATCACGGCGGCTGGATCGGCGCTGGAACGTGCACGCTGGTCATTGCGTTTGGCTTGCGCCCAAGTCACGCCCAATATTACCGGTCAAATTGGTGTCGGCGTCGATGCGTCGACGGACGATACGTTCGCAAGCGTCGGCGTGAGCGTGCCACTTCCGTTGTGGAATCGCAACCAAGGCAACATTCGAAGTGCTCGTGCCAGTATCGCTGAGGCGTCAGCTGCGATTGATCGAACGAGACTCAGTTTGGAAGGGCGACTGGCCAGTGCGGCTGGTCGTTATCAAGTCGCGCTCGAGCGGTACCGCCGTTTGAATGACAGCGTTTTACCGACCTCAGAAGAGACGTATCAGCTTTCTCAGCGAGCGTTTGAGGCCGGTGAGACGGACTACATCCAGCTGCTTACCATTCAACGAACCTTGTTCAACACGCGTTTGAGCGTCTTGGAAGCTGCCGCGGAAGCTCGACAAGCCGCTGCCGAAATCGAAGGATTGCTGGTGACCTTGGACGGTTGATATGAGTGACCGGCACCGCTGAATTCCATATTTCCGCAACGTTTCAAGTTTTTAGTGGAAAACCAATCGCGACGATTTCTTCGATCTGGCCTTCGCCGTCGGAACAACCGATAATACAGGCAACCTTTCACATTCAGAGAAACCGTGTCCGCATTTTTTCGTCTTACCACCGCCGTAGCATTGTTGCTGCACCTGTTTTTCGGGTGTTCGATGCATCATGCAATTGCGTGTGAGGGGCATGTGCACGACGGTTGTCATCACGTGAATGCGGCCGACGAATCGCCAAGTGTCCACGCTGGGCATGATCACGATTCGGCACTGCATGGGACGTGTGATCATCACAACAAAGGTTGTGACACCGAGCGGTTGAAAGAGGATTCACCCATCGCTGACGGTTCGGTCTGTGGTGTTGGGTGCGATTGTCAATCGGATCCCTGTGACGATGACCATCCCGGGTGTCACGGCGGGGCGGGGTGCAGTTTTGTGAATTCGAATGACGTGCAGTTCGTCATCGAAATGCCAATGCTCGCCTATCTCGATACGCATTTGAATGGCGACGAACCTCAGAGTTCGGCGATCAAAGCGGGGGCGGTCGCTGACGATGTCGGCTGGACTGCGATGGGATCCCGGTACCACTGTGCGTTGCTGTGCACTTGGGTGATTTGAGTTTGGGAAGCTTCGCGATGGTTTGTTCGTGAGTGTGGTCATGCCACACCAACGATTCAAACATCGTTCTGCTTTCATCCCCAAACCATTTTCTAGATCGGAACGAGCAATCGTTCGTGATTGGCACTGAAGGACGTTTTGCGTTGGCTCGATGTATCAGCCTCGCAAGTCCATTCTTTTCCGACGCGAACTGAGATGCTTGGCATGACGTTCGGCTTTGCCGCTGGACCTGATAGTCATCCGATCGTTCACTCAGATTCTGTGCAGTGTCATGACTTCATCCAATCAGTGGCTCGCGTCGCTTCGCACTTCGATTCTTTCGTTGTTAGCTGTCGTGATCGCGGTAGTGGCCGGTCTCTATTTCTTCACCGATTTCGGACGTCGTTCGACCGCCGAATCGAAGGCAGTGGTCGAGTCGGATGACCATGCCGGCCACGATCATTCAAGTGGCGGTCATGAAGGTCACGATCACGAGGCCCATGACGAAGCGAATTCGCTTGAGCTGAGTGAGCAGGCGCGAGCCAATTTGCGTCTTCGCACCGAGCCAGTCACCGTCGGTCCGTACACCAAATATGTCGAGGTTCCCGGCATGGTGACCGCGTGGCCGGGAAAGACGCACATCTCCATCACGTCGCCGCTGACCGGGGTGATCAACGCGATTCACGTCTCGCGTGGCGAGCTGATTCAAAGCGGTGCCCCGATGTTTCGGCTGCGGCTCACGCACCAGGATTTGGTCGAGACGCAAGAGAACTTCTTGCTGCAGTTGGGGCAATTGGATGTGGAGGACCGGGAAATTCAGCGATTGTCTGCGATCACCAGTTCGGGGGCTGTGTCCGGCAAAACGCGGTTGGCTCGCGAGTATGAGCGAGAGAAATTGCTGGCGGGGATCCGTGCGGCGAAGCAGTCCATGTTGTTGCATGGTTTGACCGAACAGCAAATCGAGTCGATCGAGCGTGATCGAACTTTGATTCGCGAATTAGTCGTTCGGGCCCCTTGGGTGGAGGAAGACAACTCGTTGCACCACGAGTCGCTCAGCCGGGCCAATAACCGGATGGCGGGCAATCCAGACGCGCGAATCGCTTCGATGCAGCCTCCTCCACTGGACGACCATGGGCACACGCACATTGATGCTGAATTCGTGGTTTCGGAGCTGGACGTGCGACGTGGCGAGTCGGTAACGGCAGGCCAGCAGATTTCGCAAATATCTGATTTCTCCCAGTTGTTGATTGAAGGACAAGCGTACCAGCGCGACGCGAAATTGCTTCGTCAGGCGGCCGACACGCATGCGGAAGTGCAGGCGACCATGAGCGGTGCGGACGGCGAAGTCGAGATGTTGGATGGATTGAACGTGGTTTACATCGGCAACAAAGTGGAGGCCGAATCTCGTTCGCTCGCGTTCTATGTGGGACTTGAGAATGAAATCGAAAGGGATGAAACGCGGAGCGAAAAGCGGTACGTCAGTTGGCGTTTCAAACCGGGGCAACGATTAACGCTACGTTTGCCAGTCTCGCGAATGGAAAACGCGATCGTCGTTCCGAAGGATGCGGTGGCCGAGGAAGGATTGAATCGATTCGTCTTCATCGAAAACGGTGATCACTTCGATCGTGTTCCGGTGGAAGTGATGGCTCGCGACAGTGTTCACGTCGCACTGAAGAACGATGGGCAAGTTTGGCCTGGTCAGAGAATCGCGGTTCGCGGCGCTCATCAGTTGCAAATGGAAATGAAGAACCGTGGTGGCGGAGCGATCGATCCGCACGCCGGACACAACCACTGACAACGTTCCACACCGACTCGCGTTGAGATTCTCTCCGGGGCGGATCCATGCGGCAGACCTTGCACGCCGCGTCACGTCACTGCGTTAAACCATTCCACTGAAGATTCACGATGTTAGACAAGATCATTCAATTCTCGCTGAGGAACCGCCTGCTGATCCTGGTGGCCGCCGCGATCATGCTCGGCGTGGGGACTTGGCAAGCCAGTCGGCTTCCGATTGATGTGTTCCCGAATTTAAACCGACCGCGAGTGGTTGTGATCACCGAAGCCCACGGGATGGCTCCGGAAGAGGTCGAAACGCTAATCACATTTCCGTTGGAGACCGCGTTCAACGGGGCCAGTGGTGTGGAGGCGGTTCGCAGCAGCAGCGGGATCGGTTTGTCGGTCATCTATGTCGAGTTCGGGTGGAACACCGACATCTACAACGACCGGCAAATCGTCAATGAACGACTGCAACTCGCGTCAGAGCAATTGCCCGATGGTGTGAAGCCAACCCTGGCACCGATTTCGTCGATCATGGGCCAAATCCTGATGTACGGGATGTGGAGTGAAGGAGGCGAAACTGAGCCGATGGAGGTTCGGACGCTGGCCGATTGGGTCGTACGTCAGCGATTGCTGACGGTGCCCGGTGTGTCGCAAGTCTTCACGATGGGCGGCGGTCGAAAGCAGTATCAGGTTCTGATCGATCCGGACAAGTTAATTCAGTTTGGACTGACCATCGAAGACGTTCATACGGCGGTGGACGAATCCAACATGAACGCGACGGGCGGCTACTTGGACGACCAAGGTGCCAATGAGTTGTTGGTGCGAGGGCTCGGACGCATCACCAGTCTGGATGAACTCAAGCAGATCGCGATCACGATGCGCGCGGGCCGGCCGGTGACGTTGGCCGATGTTGCACGAGTGGTCGAGGGAGCTCAAGTCAAACGTGGTGACTCGTCGGCATTTCTGCGAGACGAAGTGGGCAATGTCGAGGGCGGTCCCGCCGTGGTGTTGACGATCAACAAGCAACCCCGCAGCGACACGCGAAAAGTCGATCAGGCGATTGTGGAGGCACTCGAAGAGCTTCGAGTATCGCTTCCGGACGACATTCGGATTGCCAACGTCTATTCGCAACGCTCGTTCATCGATCGTGCAATTGAGAACGTGGTCGAGGCATTGGCCGACGGCGGCGTCTTGGTGTTGGTGATTCTGTTTTTGTTCCTTCTGAATTTTCGAACCACGTTCATCACCCTCACCGCGATTCCGCTGTCGATCATTTCGACGGCCTGCGTCTTTGCGATCTTTGGCTTGTCGATCAACACAATGACGCTGGGTGGATTGGCGGTAGCGATTGGCGAGTTGGTCGACGATGCGATTGTGGACGTGGAAAACATCTTTCGTCGATTGAAAGAGAACCGGCAATCGGACAGTCCTCGTCCGGTGTTGCGAGTGGTTTACGACGCCAGTGTCGAAGTGCGAAGCAGTGTGGTTTATGGCACAGCGATCGTGGTGTTAGTGTTCATTCCATTGTTTGCGTTGGAGGGAATGGAAGGCAAGCTCTTCGTTCCTTTGGCGATGGGTTATGTCGTATCTCTGATCGCGTCCTTGGGCGTGTCGCTGACCGTGACACCAGTCCTAGCGTCATTACTGATGGTCGGAAAGCGAAATTGGCAAATTGTCGTTCCCGTGTTGGCATTTGGGATCTCTGGATTGACCGTCACTTGGGTCTTGCCTCGGTTGTCGCATTGGTTCATCGAAGGTTGGAAGCTACCGGGAAGCCAACTTGCTTGGACGCTTTTGTTGACGCCCGTGTTTTGGATTTTGATCCAAGTCTCGGAATGGATGCTGGGTGGTGAAGACGCCGAAGAAGGGCGTTTGCTCGAGGGATTGAAGGGAATCGCTGGATTGGCGATTCAGTTCAGCACGAGATTGGCTGTTCCTGTTCTCGCGGCCACCGCGGTTTTGGTTGTCTTCGCCGCAATCGCACTTTCACGGTTGGAGCGTGACTTCCTACCGCCATTCAATGAAGGTGCGGTCCAGGTCAACGCGTTGTTGGCCCCGGGGACGTCGCTGGCGACGAGCAATCAAATTGGTGTTGCGATTCAAGAGGAGCTGATGAAGATCGACTCAGTGAAGTCGGTCGCTCGCCGGACCGGTCGGGCGGAGCTGGATGAACACGCCGAAGGAGTCAACGTCACCGAGATGTTTCTGGAAATTGACGATGGTGCCAATCGCGAAAAGACCATCGAGACGGTTCGCGAAACGATGGAGGACTTTCCCGGTGTGGTGTCGAGTACCGAGCAACCACTTGCTCACTTAATCAGCCACATGATTTCGGGAGTGAAGGCTCAAATCGGGATCAAGCTTTACGGCGATGACTTGGACTTGTTGCGAAACAAAGCCGAGGAAATGAAGCGACGGATTGCCGATGTCCCCGGCTTGGCCGACGTGATGATCGAGCAACAAACAAACATCCCGCAACTACGTATCGATGTGGATCAGCTTGCACTGACTCAAAACGGATTGCGTCCCGCGAATGTGATGGAGTTGGTCGAGACCGCGATGAACGGGCAAGTCGTCAGCCAAGTGGTGATGGGGCAACGAACGTTTGATTTGATGCTTCGGATGGATGAACCGTATCGCGAAAACATCGACAAGCTGATGCGATTGCCAGTTCCATTGCCAAATGGCGGAACGCTACCGCTGGACGAATTGGCCGATGTTTATCGAAGTGACGGGCCCAACATGATTAAGCGAGAAAAGGTACGTCGCCGAATCGTGTTGCAGGCCAATGTGTCCGATCGCGGTGTGGTGGACGTGGTCAACGACATCCAATTGAGGTTGGAGGATTTGGAACTGCCGCCGGGATACTACTTGGAATATGGCGGTCAGTTTGAGAGCCAACAATCCGCGACTCGTCGATTGATGATCTTGTCGGGTGTCGCTTTGGTGGGAATGTTCCTGGTCCTCTACACGCTCTTTGGCAACGTCAACTTTGCCATGCAGGTCTTGGTCGCTTTGCCCACCGCGTTTGTCGGTGCCGTCGCGGCTTTGGTGCTCACTGACCAGAACCTAACTGTTGCCGCGATGGTCGGGTTCATATCGTTGTGCGGGATCGCCAGTCGAAACGGAATCCTGTTGCTCAATCACTATATGCACTTGGTTCGCCACGAAGGCGAATCATGGACGCACCAGATGGTTGTGCGAGCGGGGCAAGAACGCATGGCCCCGGTGCTGATGACGGCGCTGACGTCTGGCATTGGATTGCTGCCGTTGGCGTTGGCCGCGGGCGAGCCCGGCAAAGAGATTCTGTATCCAATCGCGACCGTGATCGTTGGAGGGTTGCTCAGCAGCACGCTGGCGGAATTCTTCGTTCGGCCCGCTTTGTTCTGGGCGATCGGTCGAACGGCCGGGCAGCAAATGGTGGCCGAGACGGCTGGCGAACTCAGCGAGCCCTTCGAGAATTGAAACAGACGCGAGTGACTTTGGTTTGCGGCGATTCAGGTCTAACTGAGTCGATCCAAGCCAAATGTTGAGATGTTGATGTCCCTTCCTTTTGTCCCTGGAATAGAGATGAAGTTTGCATGGAGTTTGACGGCCCTGGCTTGTTTGTTTTCAGTGGGTTGCGGTGCGAAGCCTGCTGAAGATTCTGGAGCCGATCCCGACACGGTGGTGATGGAAGGAGCGCCACCGGACTCGCACGCCCATCCGGAACACGGGCCCAACGGCGGTGAATTGATTGAATTGGGCAAAGAAGCTTTCCATTTGGAAATGCTTCACGACGATCAGTCGGTGACGCTGAACGTCTTGGATGGAGCCGCATCAGAGACGGTGGCGATCGATGCAGCCGAGTTGTCGGTGAGCTTGAAACACGACGACGAAGTGAGGACGTTTGCTCTGCCCGCATCGAACCCAACGGACGGCAAAGCTTCGTCATTCACGATCTCCGATGCCGAGATGGCTGGATGGATGAAAGAAGGTGCCGAGGGAGCTGTGACATTGCAGATCGATGGCAAGTCCTACACCGGAAAGATTTCGCACGATCATGACCATGAGGGACACGATCACGATTGATCGCAAAACGCGGCAGGCGTTTGCAAAGTGAGTTTCTCGAAAACGGGTGCAACGCGTTTGCAATCGGTTCGAGAGATAGAAGCTTGAGTCGGTGGAGGGTGTTCCGAAACCGGCGAGGCTCCCGGTCCGCGATTCGACTAGCCCTCGAGCGACCGGGAGCCGCTCTTTTTTCAGTCGTCCAGTGCGAGCGACAACGTGCCTAGCGAGGTTTGGTGATCCAAACGGCCGTGGTTTGACCCTGCGGCGTGATGTTGAGATTGATGAAGTTATCACCGGCGGATTGGTCGCCCGACGTCACGGCCGCGATGGGGCAATTTTCGTCCAGTTGTTCCAGGTTACGGATCGGGAACAGTTCGTTGCCCAGGCTTTGTAGGCTGGCGATCATTTCGACCATGCCGCTGCCGGCACCGATGTTGCCGAGGTGACCCTTGGCGGTCGTGACAGGTGGTTGGCCGTCTGCAAATCCAAACACGTCGGCGATCGCGCCGGCTTCGCATGCATCCGTGTCTACGTCGGACAGTCCGTGAGCATGGATGTGACCGACGTTGATCTTTCCTTCGGCGGGAGCAAAGCCATTTTCACGACCGGCGTTGATCACGCCTCGCAGGACGTTGGCGAAACCCTTTCGCATGGGTTGTTCACCGGCGGCCGGGCCAACTGCACTGGAACTGCAGGCGACGATTTCACCATAGATCGTCGCGCCTCGTTTTTCGGCGTGTTCCAATGATTCAAACAAGAACGCGCCGGCTCCTTCGCCCACGACACTGCCATCACGGCTGGCGTCAAATGGACGCGACATGCGGCCGGGGTCTTCCGTGTCCGACGCCAATTTCTCTTGCATGGAAGCATGCAATGTTCGCAACGTGTGAACTCGCGAACCGGTGGAGCCAACGACCAATGCGTCGGCATGGCCACGGGAAATCGTTGAGACCGCTTCGGAGATCGCCGCACCGGCGGATGCTTCGCGAAGGGTGATGGAGTTGTTGGGGCCGCGAAGATCGTTGTAGATCGCGATGTGGGAAGCGGGCATGTTGGGCAAGTACTTCAGCAACCACAGCGGGTTGACTTTTGGAAGTCCCAGGTCGCCCCACTTGGTGAAGTCGAACTCGCCATCGGTTGTGCAGGCGGCAATTCCTTCGGCGTATTCTTCGGGAAGCGACATGATGTAGTCGCATCCGTAAACGACTCCCGTGCGATCGCGATCGAAGTCGTCCGAGTTGTGACCGCCGTTGTGCAGTGCTAACTGAGCCGCCGCGACTCCCATTTCGATTTCGCGGCACATGACTTTGCTGCCTTTGCGAATCGTACGTTGCAACGATTTTTCGAGCGGGCCGTAGTCGCTGATGTGGCCGGTGAACGCACTCGCTTCTGCGCCGTTGCTGATGGGCAGAACGTCGGTCGGGATTTGCGTGAACGGAGCGATGCCGCTTTTGCCTTCCCGCAATCCGCTGAGGAGTTCTTCGGGAGTGTTACCGAGCGGACTGATCACGCCGATGCCGGTGATCACGACGCGTTGGGCGGAGGTAGCTGGCATGAATGACAATCTGGATTGGTTCGTACCCGGTCAGATCAGACCGAATGGAATCGAAGCAGGAATGGAGGACTTTGCGGGCCGGCGAAGATAGCAAATCCGTCCGCGAAGCGGGAGCGGGACAGTGCACGTGAACGCCGGAACCCACTGCGGACCGGCGTAAACGCGGGTAAGAGTGGGCAAAACGTGAGCTGCGGCTTCAATCGAGAGCCGGTGGGCAAATCAATAGCGGCCGCGATTGGGGGCCGACACGCGAGATCCGATTTGTGGCACCAATGGGGTGGTGGTCAAGTTGTCAGAGGCACGGCCTCGGAATTCAACAAACATCAACGCGTCGGCTCGGCCAGCGGTGGTGCCGGTGATGGAACTGAGGTTGAACAGTGGCAAACTGGATTGTGGACGCTCGGGGCTGGCAACAACACCGCAGGAGAGCAGCAGCACCATGTCCGACGGCCAACGGAATCGTTCGTGCAAACGCCAGCTCACGAGCTGGGGCACTTCGATCTTGGTGCGGTGGACTTGGTTGTTCGGAAGCGGTAGGTCCAGTTCGACGGGCACAAATTTGTCGACTTGGTCGATGTTGGCGTTGATGACGCAATCGAGCGTGCGACCGTCGACGCTGAGAAGCGGGCTGACTTCGATCTGGAAGCCTTCTTGGATCTCACCGGTTTCGGGTTCGTAAGGAGGCCAGTTGGCCGGCGAAGGTTTGACATTGAGGACGTAGTTGCGACCGCGGGTGCTGGCGAGCTTTTCTGTTTGACCATTGTTGGTGATCAAGTCGACCGCTTGCACTTCGCGAACGTCGGTTCGTGAACGAAGCATGTTCATGACCAGGGCGGCGTTTTCCTTTGTCAGCAACCAAGCTTGCAGGCCGGGCGATTGAACGTTGACGTGCTGCATCAACATGTGAGCGTTGCTGCGCCAATTTGGATTGCCGACGGTCATCAACCGGAGGTTCATGACTTGGGGTTCTTTGTCTCCGGCAACGAAGCGTTCGACAATCCCGCCGATGACGTGGTGCATTTCGTTGGTGTGGTAGACCTTCAGTTCGTCTCGATCGGCACTCATGAACCCGAATGGTTCGGTGTGCCAGACGTCGGTTCCCGTTTCGCGAACGATCCAGTCGACGATGGCTTGGTGAGGACGGTCGTGTTTGGTCAAGTAGCCAGTGTAGGGGCTGATGTTGTAAACGCGATGCTCTTGGCCGGCTTCGCGAGGCAGTTGGCCTCCGTTGGAAAGCTGGCCGGTTGGAGCGGCGCCGCCAGCGGGCAAGGCATTTCGGTTTGCGGTGGTTTGCGGCGGTGTTTGCAGGCTGGGCGGCGTGTTTGCTGCGGTCGGGCCGGCGGCTCGTGGCGTGAAGCCTTGCGGAGCGGATTGTGTTTCAGCCGTGGACGGTCCTCGAGCGACCGAATTGGACGGCAGGGCGAATCCACCCTGGGCGTGCACATGATCGCTCGTTGCGGCGGTGCCGGCAGCGAAGAGGCAGGCGGATGCGAGTCCGCGAACGATTCGCGAGCGGAAAAAGAAAGGGAGACTTCCCGGAAGGTTTGCTTGAGCCATGGCGGGTCGCGTTTGAAAAGACGGGCATTGGTCGTTAGCAGTACGTTGGACCGCTTGCGAACACGCCTATACCGCATCGATGACTTTGGCAACAAGTCCGAAAGAATTGCGTCTTTTGCTTCAAGTGCCGTTTCCGCGAGCGAATTAGCCTTCGAAAACCGCGTCCTTGATGTTTCGCACGAGCGATTGACGGGTGAGCGAAATCGACTGAATCGAATCGATGTTGACTCCCAATTGCCGGCCGATTTTGACCGCCAAATCGACGTCTCGGACACCGTGATACTGGTTGACCACGCGACGGCCCGCGGGGTCAGGGACCGAAATGGTTTGGTCGCGAAATCGATAGCTGGTTTCAAAGGCATCGGCCAGCTCGTCGATCCATTCTTGAGGGACCCGCCGAAGTTGACAGTGGTCAACGCTCCAAAGATCGTCGCCATTGCATTCGTCCAGTAGCGCCAGGGCTCGGTCGTAGGAAACGCTCACGAGACAACCTGGTCGATGCGGGCAGCTATCACAAAATCGTTTTCGCTCAATCCACCGATCGCGTGCGTGGTCAGGACAATGCGGAGATGCCGGTAGCCGGTCAAGTGCAGATCGGGATGATGTTGCTCCACCTCTGCCAGTTCAGTGATCGCGTTGAGGTGCCGAACCGCGGTTTGGAAGTCGCCCGTGTTCAACTTGCGTGAAATTTGTTTGCCCTCCTCGTCGAGCGACCAATTGGGAAGCTCGCTCAAATACTGCTTCGCGGTTTCGGCGGCGATGCGATCGATACCGCCTTCGCAGGGAACGCAGTGGCGGCTGGACCAGTCCGTTGATGTTTTGGATTCATTCATGCATTGATTTTACAGCTGTGGGAATTGAATTCGTAGGTGAAAATCGAGGTTGATCGACGCATTTGCGATTTGCATGTAATCTGGTGCCCATGAATGCTTCCGTTCCCTCGCCGTCCGCCGCCAACGATCCTGATCGCGAAAATGAGATTCGTTTGATCGGTTCGATTCGCGAGGGCGATTCGCAGGCTTGGCAACAATTGATCGATCAATTCGAAGGTCGTTTGTTGGCATACGCTCGTCGGCGGATTGGTGATCTGGCAACGAGTGAAGACATCGTGCAAGAAACCTTCGTCGGTTTCCTCGTTTCGCTTCCGAATTACGATTCGCGACGAAAGCTCGAGAGCTATCTGTTCTCGATCTGCAGTTACAAGCTGACCGATCACTTGCGGCAGTGTGGGCGTCGTCCCGAATTGCCGTTGCTGGGACGCGGCAGTTCATCGGGCTCAGGTAGCGGCGACAAAGTCGAAGCCGATGGGATTCGGTTGCCAAGTTCAATCTGTCGCAGTGCAGAACGTCGAGAGTTGGAACAAGACTTGGTCGTCGAAGTCGTCCTCGAACAGATCGAGAATTGGCAATCGCGTGGCAACTTTGTGAAGTTGAAAGCGATCGAGCTGCTTTTTGTGATGGGCCGTGGCAATCGCGAGGTGGCCGAGCAGCTGAACCTGACTCAGCAGCAAGTCGCGAATTTGAAGAGCGATTTTCTGACTCGAATTTCGGCGGTCATCAAACGGCGTGAACTCGATCTGGACGTGTTCCCAGAACTCCGAGAAACCGACTGATTCGTCTGCCGAATCCGCTCGCGGGCCAATCGGCACATCGATTGCTGTTGAAAGACAACGACGTGGTCGTTTTCCTTTCAATCGAGTGGTGGAGTCGTGGGTTTTCTCAAGCAGACATTTTCGGAGTTCTCGAAGGATCGATGCAGCACGCTGGCGGCTGCGTTGGCGTATTACACCGCGTTCGCACTGCCCCCGCTGCTGTATTTGATGATGACCGTGCTGACATTCAGCTTGTCGGTGATGTACGACAGCGAGCAGGCCACCGAGAAGGCTCAGGGAATTTTGCAAACGCAGGCATCTCAGATGATCGGCAACCCTGCGGCGGTCGACCAAATCGAGACCATCATGGAGAACCACGAGCAAACCTCGGGGAAGTGGTGGAAAACGCTTCTGAGTTTCGCTGGGATTTTGGTTGGTGCGACGGGTGTGGTCTCCGCATTGCAAGCGGCACTGAATCAAGTTTGGGAGGTCAAGCCCGACCCTGAAACCAGCGGTATCAAAGACATGATTGCGAAACGATTCTTGTCTTTTGGGATGATCTTGGGACTTGGTTTTTTACTGCTGGTCTCTCTGGTCGTCTCTTCGATCTTGACCGCACTGGGTGATCAAGTGGGCAGTTGGATTGGAATGTCAGAAACGGTTGCTCACCTAGCCAACTTCGCCGTTCAGGCTTTGGTTGTCTTCGTCATCTTCGCGTCAATCTTCAAGTTCATGCCCGACGCGATTACCAAGTGGCGTGATGTGGCCGTTGGAGCCGCGGTCACGACGATTTTGTTTCTGGTCGGCCGCTACGCGATGCAGTTGTATTTCTCGATGAGTGAACCTGGAGCACAGCTCGGTGCGGCGGCCGCTTCGTTGGCCGTGCTGTTGGTGTGGGTCTACTACACCGCGATGATCGTTCTGCTCGGTGCGGAAGCGACGCAGGTCTATGCGGTTCGCTACGGCGATGGAATTCGCCCCGAACCCAAAGCCGTTCGCGTGGTCGAAGAAATCAAACGAGATACCAAAGCGACCACGGCGTAGTGAATCCAATCTGTTCGCGGGCTGAAACGCCAGGCGAACTCTGCTGACTAAATCAACCCGCTTTTACGATCATGGTCGCGGCGGGTTGCTTCTTCGATGGCTGGTAGAACGTCCTTCGACAACAGCCCGAGTCGCTCGGCGATCACGCTGACCTCGATGCTGTCCTTGACCAAATGCATTGGGACACCCGCCGCGGCGGTTTGTTTGGCGTAACGGCCAACCTTTTCGTCATGGTCACTCATCGTCTCTGGATCAATGTCCCGGATGAAGATCGCTGGGATACGCGGGCCAAATTCTTCCGCGGCCGTTGCGTACAGACGAGCGTCTTCTTGTCCCGAGTCGCCGACCAAGACGAACGGCAAATCGGGGAACGCGTTCATCAGTCTGCGAGTTTGTTCGAGCTTGCGATCGTGTCCTTGCTTGATGAATTTGTCGTCGTCAATTCCAAGATCGCGTAAGAACAGTGGGCCTTTTGCAATGGCGTTGAGTTCGAGGAAATCTTCCAGCAAGTCGTAGAGGTTCCACGGCGAAGAGGAAACGTAAAAGATCGGGTTAACGGGAGATCCAAAGCGTTTGCCATCGTGTTGCATCCATTCGTACAGCGATGCGACTCCTTCGAGCGGCGCCCTCGTTCTCGCATTGCCAAAGAAGGTCAGCTTCGCCATCGTGCCGATGTCGGTGGCTCCCGTTCGAAGGATCGTGTCGTCGACGTCGCTGACGACGGCATACTTCGCTTCGGATGAAACGTGCATGACGTCGCAAACGGAAAACGACTCCAAAGGTGAGACTCGATCGTCGTCCACGATTGCGAGTTGTGCCGGCATCCAGAACGCAAACTCGCTGTTGTCGGCAGTGCGTGGGATGTCGAGTTCGAAATACCCTTCGCTGTCGCTGACGGTTTGGCCAGTCACGCCAGCGAATGATCCCTCGATCGTGACTCCGGGAACCTCATCACTGGCGAAACGACGCCAAGTGTGCGTCAGGTTTTGCCACCAGCGATCGTTGTGGAAGTCTGGATCCAAAGGTGGGTTGCTGAGAACCCGTCCTCGAAGATGAATCGTGTCAGCCGTCGCGAATCCGGTGTAGGATTGAATTTGGGGAACGCCGCTGCGACCCCAACGCTTTCGGATTCGCCGGATCGCCATGTCGGCGACATCATCGGCGGAAGATGCGGTTCGAGTGAGCCAGCTACGCAGGTCCGCTTGGAAGGATTCCGGTTTCGGTTCAGACATGAATGCTTTGTTGTGATCGGGAACGTTGAAAACTCACATCCAAAGCAAATCTGAGGCCGTTCTCAGGCGTCCAGCAAACCTTTCGCGATTCGTAGCAAACGGTTGACCTTCAGCGGTTTGCTGAGGTATTCGTCAAAGCCTTCGCTGATCAAGCGGCGACGGGTGCCCTTCATCGCATCCGCCGTCAACGCAATCACTGGCAATTCGATCCCGCGCTCACGCAATTCTCTCACGGCCCCCAAACCATCCAGTTCGGGCATTTGCATGTCCATCAGACAAAGCTCGAACGGCTTGCCGTCTTTGGCCGCCGCCACGACCATGTCGACGGCTTGGCGTCCATTCTCAGCAACCTCCACTTCACAACCAGCTTTCTTCAAGAAGTGTTGGGCCACGAAGCGAACATCTCGCATGTCATCCGCGATCAGGACTCGAGCGTTGAGCTGGATGTTTTGATCGAGAGAGGTCTTGGAATTGTCGGTGTCTTTTTCCTCGGTCAATTCGATGGTCAGTTGGTCCATGTTGCCGACGGGATCGACTGGCAATCGGATCGTGAACTCACTGCCTTCGCCTTCGGTGCTGCTGACTTGGATCGTCCCGCCCAACGCATTGGTGAGGCGTTTGGTGATGCTGAGTCCGAGTCCGGTTCCGCCAAAGCGATTCGAAATGGTCGCGTCCGCTTGGACAAATGGCTCGAACAACGTTCGCAATTTCTCGTCTGCGATTCCGATTCCGTCGTCGATGACCTTTAAAAGTAGGAACGATTGGTCGTCGATCCTTTCGAATCGCACCACAACTTCGACTCGTCCCTTTGGCGTGAACTTAATCGCGTTGGCGATCAAATTGATTAAAATTTGACGCAGGCGAGCTGAGTCCGTCGTGATCGTTCTCGGCAGTGGTTCGCTGACGTCGAAATGAAGCGTGTTTTGATAGTCCTGGGTTCGCATTTTCATCGTTTCATAGATATCAGCCAGCAGTTCACCCAATGCGACGCTGCTGGTCGCGGTGGTGAATTTGTTCGCTTCGATGCGAGACAAGTCCAGGACGTCGCCGAGCAAACGAAGCAAGTAGTCTCCGTTGCGCTGGATCGTTGAGAGATATTCTTGGATCGTGCCTTCATCAGGATCTTCCTGCAAAATCTTTGTGAATCCGAGGATCGCTGACAGTGGCGTGCGAAGTTCGTGACTCATGTTGGCCAGGAAGTGACTCTTCGCTTCGTTGGCCGCATCAGCGGCAAGCTTTGCTTCCCGCAGTTCGTTTTCAACCTGCAGTCGCTCTTGAATATCGACGAAGGTCACCACAGCGCCGACAGTTTTGCCGTCTTCGTGAATTGGGTGGCACCAATATTCGACAGGGAAGCTTTCGCCGTCTTTGCGACAGAACCGTTCATCGTATCGATTGATCGCTTCCCCGTTTCGGACCGCGTGAAGAATCTGCAAGGACTCTTTCTTGAGAGGATGCCGATCGGGACCGCATGGTTGAGCAAGATCCACGAGCTCCTTTCCGACGATCTGACTTCCGTGTTCGTAGCCAAGCATTCGGGCCGCTTTTTCGTTACTGAAAGTGCACATGCCGTTGACGTCTAAACCAAACAATCCTTCGGCGGTGGAATCCAGCAATAGTCGAATGGTTCGTTCGTTTGTCTCTGTTCGCCGAGCGGCTTCGATGCGTTCCGTCACGTCGTTTTGAATGCCAACAAAGTGCGTCAGCGTGTTGTCTTCATCATGAACCGGGGTGATGTAAAGATCGTTCCAAAATGGCTCGCCATTCTTGCGATAGTTTTTGATCAATTCGCGAACTGACTCACCACGTTTGAGTGCACGTCGGATTCTGAGCACTGTTTCGTCGTCTGTATGTTCTCCCTGAAGGAATCGACAATTGCGACCGATGATCTCTTGCTCAGAGAACCCAGTCATCTCAATGAAACCATTGTTTGCAAACGTGATTGGATTGTCGTCCAGCGAACAGTCCGTGATCACGATTCCATTTGCTGCTGACTGGACTGCTTCACTGAGCAGCCGCATCTGCGATTCATGCGACTTGCGAAGTGAGATGTCACGGATCGACGCGAACAAAAATTGTTTGCCCTGCAAGAGCACTGGCGTCAAAGCCACCTCGACGGGGAATTCGGTTCCGTCAAGTCTCCGGAGCCAAGACTCAAACAGATTTCCGTCTTTCGCACGAGATGTGTCGAGCCGAACGTCGTACGATTTTGGGTCGGTTTCTGATTTGAATCGTGTGAGTGGTTGCCCCAGGAGTTCATTGTTCGAATAACCCAACTGCTCGCACATCTTGTGGTTGGCGTAGCTGATTTTTCCTTTCTCATCTAGCAAAACCAACGCGTCGATGTTCTGGTCCGCCATGGACTTGAACTTCAATACGTCACGTTCGGCTCGACGAAGGCTATTGACGTCCACGAACGCGATCACGACTCCGTTGATCTCGGAATTTCGCAGGTACGGTAGGGCACGGATCAAGTAAGACGAGTCTCTGCAAATGACCTCCCATTCCAATTCAACACGTTCGTCGCGAACCTGTCGAACGCGGTCGAGAAATTGGTCGTCTTGAATCGGATGAATGAAGGCCTCGAATGAGCTTCCTAAGTCATTGGGCGCGATCGATAGCAACCGCGAGATTTCTGGTGTGACCCGGCGAACTCGCAGATCATCATCCAAAAAGACGACGCCGACACGGGTGGTTGCCAACAGATTGACCATGTCGGCATTTGCTTCGTTCACCTCGTTTACGCGAACTTGAAGCTCGGCGTTGACCGAGTAGAGCTCTTCGTTGACGCTCTGCAGTTCCTCGTTGGTACTTTGCAACTCTTCATTGCTAGCCACCATTTCTTCGTTGGTCGCTTGCAACTCTTCATTGGAAGTTTCTAGCTCCTCAATGGTGGCCTGAAGGTTTTGCCGATTGAAGCTGAGTTCTTGCTCCAGGTCCTCGATTCGAGTGTGTGCGGCGGTGGAAAAATCCAGTGACGTGCCTTCGGATTGTTTGTCATCTTCGTTGGTTGTTGATGTTTCGCTCAGTGCGGTGCGTACTTCAGACGCTTGGAATTGAATCAGCACACAGGAAGATGCCAATTTCGGGACGTGATATGGTTCAACGATCAATTCCAAAATATGATTGGGGCCGTCGACGGGGGATGGAATGCCTTTGTAGTGGACTACGTTTTGTTGCTTCATCGCTTGCGTCACCGCGGCCGCGATCGATGCACGCAGTTCTTTGGGAACCATGTGCAGGACATTGTCTGACGGAGTCCCGCTGGGAACGGTCAGGTATCGATTGGCACCCGGGAACACATGAATGACGCGGTAGTCAGTGTCGACTACCAAGCTGGGAGGCATCTTGTTTGCCAACAAGATGTTGTAGATTTCCAGCAGGTTTTCACCGCGTCGTTGTGGTGGAGGCTCGACCATCGACGGCGTTTGGGCCAACACTGGTGACGGCGTCTGATTGGTCAAAGGCATTCGCAGCTCGATTGGCAGGCGAACATCCCGTCGTTTGCGAAAAATTTTCCATTGCGTGTTCAGTGCATCAAACTCGTCGCCGATATCCCCAACACTTTCGCTGGGGCCTAGGAACAAAATCCCATTGGCCTTCAAGGAAAAATGGAAAAGCGAAAGGGTTTTGCGTTGGGCAGGTGGTTGCAGGTAGATCAGCATGTTTCTGCACGACACCAGGTCCATTTGCGTAAACGGCGGATCATTGATCACGTTCTGCGCTGCAAACACGACGCTTCGGCGAAGTTCATCCTTGACCACATAGCCCGATTCTCGCTTTGTGAAGAAGCGTTCGCGGCGTTCTATCGAAACTTCGCTCATCTGAGCGTCTGAATAGGTTCCCGCCGCAGCGATTCGCAATGAACCACGGTGGGGATCTGTCGCGAACATTTTGAAATCGATTTCTCGATCAGATCGCTCAATGCCCTCTCGCAACAACATGGAAATCGTGTAGGCTTCCTCGCCCGTTGCGCAACCACAGACCCAAATGCGGATCGTGTCATCGGCTTTTTCGATCAATTCGGGAATGACGCGTTGTTCAAGAGCATCGAAAGCATCGCGGTCACGAAAAAACTTTGTCACGCCAATCAGCAGATCGCGATAGAGTTCGTTCACCTCATCGGCGTTCTCGTTGATGTGATCGACGTATTCGGTCAGGCTATCGAGATGCAACAAATCCATTCGTCGTTGGATTCGGCGATGCACGGTGCCCGATTTGTAGTGATTGAAGTTGATCCCATGATTTTTCTTGAGGAGTTGAAACACACGGTCCAAACCAGATCGCTTGATCTCCTCAATATGGATCGTCCGATCTGCCTCGGGGCTTTGCCCATCGAACAAGTACTGCTGCAAGGCCTCGCCCATTTTTGCGGGAGCCAATTCGAGGTCGACGTGCCCGGTGTTGCGAGCGTTGACCGGCATTGAATCGAACTTGCACGTCGAAGGGTCTTGAATGACCACCAGGCCTCCGTTGTTGCTGATCTCTACGATGCCGCGAGAGCCATCGCTGCCGGTGCCGGACAATATGATCCCGATCGATCGTTCTTGAAGGTCCTGAGCCAGTGACCGTAAGAACTGGTCGATAGGGTGGGTCAATATCTTTTCGCTGCCTCGATCAGTCAGCAACAACTTGCCATTGCTAATGACCATCTCTTTCTTGGCAGGAATCAGATAGATCGTGTCAGGTTGAACCTCGACACCATTGTCGACGACTTCGACCGGGATGTTCGTGACTCGCCGAAGCAATTCATCCATGTGGCTCTTGAAGTCCGGTGATAGATGCTGGACGACGACAAAAGTCATCCCAGTGGCGACCGGCATCTTTCCGAAAAGCTGTTCGAGTGCTTCGAGGCCACCGGCTGAAGCCCCGATGCCTACAACATGCTGGTGTGTTCCGCGTGGAGGCGAGGCAACAATTTCGCGCTTGGTATCCGTCCCAAACGAAACGTTCTGAAAAGCTTTGGTGTCAGCCATAGATGATGGTGTGAAAGAACTGGTTGCCGTCTACAGGCACCCTTCACTCATGGCGAGTTGTGCACCGGGCGAGAAGCCAACGAATTGGGTATCAACAATGAGCGAATCGCAGGATTGTCACTGCCCGGTCGATATGGACTGCAAAACGACCGGTCCGGACGAATATGGACCTCTGCAAAATAAGTGCCATTTCAGTTTACGAAAGCCGGCCTCGCTGTCAATCAAAGAGAGCAAACCCCGCAAATCAGGCAGGAATTTCAACGCGAGCTATCCTGGCGAATCCGAATAATCCAATTCGCGTGACGTAGGTTGCTTGACGCTCGGCTGCCCGATCATGCACCCAAGATCTATCCGCGAATGGAATTCGATCAATATGGCCATTCTCCAGCCAAGCGACTCTCAGTTGCGAGTCTCATGCAATGAGGTCGGCGAGGTCTCGAGATCAGAATTCGCGAAATTCGGACGCGATCCGGCGGAATCGTGCGGACACCGAATGCGACGCCGACACGTTCCCTTCTGGCGGTATCGCCGTGTTGCCTTGAGTTAGATAGTTCACGCAGGCAATCAGCTGCTCTTTCGAAACTGGCTTCTTTAGATAGGCGCTTCCACCGAGCGCTCCGACCATTCGCTGGATTTCTCCATCTTCCAAGCTACTAGAAACAACGACGGGGATCGCCGCGACATTCGGGTCGGCGTCGGATCGCACCGTTTGCAGCAAATGCAAGCCGCTGAGATGTGGCATGTCGATGTCAGCGATCAAGATGTCGGGCGATTGGCGGCGGAGTTCAGCAAGGGCAGTCGCACCGCAGGATGCATGCACAACTGAATACCCGAGTTCTCGCATCCATTGACCCAGTTGTTCTCGGATGACACGGACGTCGTCCGCGATCACGCACCTTCGAGAATGGTCAGGATCGTGGGGCGGTGTGGTTGGCATAAATACTCTTTGGGGTGGGGATAACCTCCGACAGCCGTTGCGAACAACGTGCCAAACCGACCCGTCGTCGAAGTTCAGGAAGCTTTAGCGGCCGCGACTGCGGGCGTTTCCAAGAAGTTAATGTGGCTATCACGCAGAAGTTTGCGTGACCTTTGGTTCTTCCGTCTCATCCGTCCGATTTCGAGACAATGCGTACGACGTCGCAGAGTACAAGATGGGATAGCCGAGCGAGACTAAAACCAGCCAAGCTGGAGGCCGGGGATACATTGGCAACATAGCGACAAGTAATATCGCCCAGATGCCCGCTCCAGCCAGCAACCAGGTTCGATGTTTTGCAGGTGCGAGGTTGGGATAGATCAACCAAATCGGCATGACGGTCAATCCGGCCAACAGCCATATCATCACCGCGACTGGCCACGGGCCCCACCAATGGTGCAGCAAGCCAGCATAGAACGCTGCAACGTTCCAGTACGATGGGAATCCGCGGAAGAACCCATTTTGCTCATCCTTGGCGTTCGAGTGTGCAAATCCGAATAGGCTGGCTCCCATGGCAATCGCGACCGTGAACCCAAGTCCATCTGGCAACCAATCCATTCGCCAAACCAACATCAGTGGGATGAACGCGAAAGTAAGGTAGTCCAACAAGTCATCGATCGTCCGTCCATCGATTGATTTGGCGAGAGTCTTCACTCTGAACCGGCGAGCAAGTGGCCCATCAATCGCGTCAATGAATGTGGTTAAGAGCAACCAAATAAACACGAGCCGCGGATCGCAGTCGGGCTGGATGATTTCATGCATCGCCAGAGAGGCGGGAAGGATCCCGGACGCGGTCAGCACATGCACGCCGTACGCGGCTGCTTTCTGTCCTGTCGTTCCCGGATGGTTGTTCGGTCCTTGCATCACTCAGCCGATCGCAGGCGTACGCGTTGACAATGGTGAGAACGACATGCTGATTTCCTCCGATTCAACGGCCCGCTGCAACTTTTCTTCCGCTTCTTCTTCGTCACTGGCCTTCTCTTCCAAAGGTTCTTGCTCCTGCTTCAGCACTGGTTGCAGTTGCAGATCGATCAAAATCGGAAAGTGATCGGATCCGACGTGACCTAAACGCTGCAGATCACGGACGCCAAAGTGCGTGGAGTGGAAAACATGGTCCAATGGAAAACGCATCCAAACGTGGTCGGCGTGGAATGAGTTGAAGAAACCACGGCCACGGCGGGGATCGAGTAGTTGGCTGAGTCGTAGAAATAATCGCGTGGAGGGAGACCAAGCAACATCGTTCAAGTCGCCACCGATCACGATGGGACGATCGTCTTCCGCCAATTCTTTTCCCCAGATGACCAATTCAGCATCTCGCGCCGTCGCATCGTTGTCGCGGATGGGTTCGGGCGGTCGTGGGTGAACTCCGATCACCCGAATTTCGTCGCCGCTGGGCAGTTCGACCATCGCATCGATCGACGGAATGTCGTCCTGAATTCGGAAGCGTATTTCGCTTTCGCGAATCGGCAGGCGCGATAGCATCGCCATGCCGTACCAATTGTCCTGTGGATAGATAATCTGATGCGGGAAGATCGACTTAAGCTTTTCCAATGTTGGTTTCCAACGATCATCGATTTCCGCTGCAATCACCATGTCGACGTCGGTGTCCCGGACCACTTTCGACCATTGTTCGAAACGATCGTTTTCCATTTCAACGTTGGTCACCAACAATCGAAAGCGGCGTTGGCTAGCGGATTCCTCGTCTTCTTGGACAACGTCCCACGTCGTCGCCTGAGTCTTGGAGAGAATTGTGTAGGGGATGATGCGGAACAAATGCCAACCGGCAATCGCAGTTGCCAGGATGGAAATGGAGATGCAGCTGATCGCGGGAGCTCGCGAATTGACCATGTTGACGGCAACAAATGCGATTGCCGCCACAATCGCGATCAAAACAATTTGGACACGCGGAAAATCCCATCCTCGAATGAACCAATGCGGATGAGAGCTCAGCGGTGCGAGAGAGCCGAAAACCAACACGCCGAACAGCAAATAGATCAGGACGTTGAATGCGGTCGACATCTTGTCACCTTTCGGGACTCAGGAAATTGGTGTGAGAACGCTGGTCAAAGCCTGACCAGGATCGATGATCCAATTCGAAATCAATTCGAGTTCAGTCGTTCTGCATCGTAGACGTTTTGAAGTATCCGCGGATCGACGGGCGTGTCTGTGGATGAGTGAAGGACGGAAATGTCACCGGTCGTTTCGAAGACAACCGCTAGGACTTGGTTGAAGTTGCACGCGTTGGCTTCTCTTAGTTTTCCCATTAAATCGTTTTCCGTTAGGTTGGCCCGACGGAGATTTTCATGAAGAATTGTTGAGCCGGCCATCAGCAAGACCGGTTGATTATCGATGCAATCGCTGAACTTGCTGGATCGGCGACGCAAGAAGGCGATCGTCCACTGGATCGTAAACAACGCAAGCAGCGAGAGTGCTCCCATGAACAGCGTCGGTGACGGCTGCGTGATGGTCGCACCGAGTATCGAACCGGTCGCGATTGTCATTGCGAAGTCGGGTGCGGACATCTTGGAGAAACTTCTCAGTCCGGTCACACGTGTGTACGCCAGCACCGCTCCATAGGCGAAGACTGCCGTGAGCAAAATGCCGGCGATCTCGGTTGACGAGATGTCAATCCACTTTTCAAACATCTGAGTCCATCCTGGTTGAGTGGCGTGGGTGCGGAGGGAAATAGAAAAGGGCGACTAAGTGATTCGTTACACCACCGGGTCGCCCAATTCGATTTTGTCATCTTCTACGTGAAGGTGTCGGCCTACAGCACGACCAACAACGCGTGGATGATTCCGATGATCCAGAAACCAACCAGTGTCAGCACGATGTTCAGCAGGAACTGAGTTCCAACCCCCTTGTCCATGTAAACGGCAAGTGGCGGGAGCAGGATCGCGAGAATCACCTTCAGCACGGTGTTTTCATTCTTTACAGCAGTCGTCATGTCAATCTCCTTGAATGGGGATAGAGTTCGTTAGCACAGGACCTTCCGCATGCTTGGTAAGCCGCGGATGGTCAATGCGTTGATCACTCGTCCGCGGGAAGGTCGATGTCAACGTCAGGCGTGGTGATGGTCTTTTCTTCCATGTCCACGTCCACGTCGGGAACCTTGACCTTGCTTTCCTCGGTCGTCACGTCGACTTCGGGGCCGTCCACGTCGTAGCCAGGCAGTTGACCACCGTCGACGTCCACGTCGGGCATCTCGCCCTCACGTGTTTTCTCAACATCACAACCAACAGTTGCAAAGCCCAGCGAAAGCGAAAGCAGCGTCATCAAAAATGTCTTGTTCATTTGGTTCTCAATTTGAATTGGATCGAGGAAGCGGCTTGTCGCCCGATCGAGTTAAGTGTTTCGCGTCATTGCCGCGGATGAACAAGAAAGGCAAACGGTGTGCCAAGGTTCGATAACGCCACGTTTTCACGAGCAGGCTGGCATCGCATGACACTGGTGGTTTTCTATTTCATGCTTGAGAAACACTGACTGCATGTGTCAAGCAACGTCACGAACGCTGGACAGCAAACAAGGAGCTTCATTTCAGAATTGAGAAGGCTGGTGCTCAGATAGGGTCTGCTGAGCGGCATCACCGAGGATGCTTTTGACTCACG
The DNA here is from genome assembly GCF_000338295.1 of Rhodopirellula europaea 6C. GTDB lineage: Bacteria > Planctomycetota > Planctomycetia > Pirellulales > Pirellulaceae > Rhodopirellula > Rhodopirellula europaea. The sequence goes on along the minus strand of NZ_ANMO01000246.1, from coordinate 51,506 downwards.
ACCGTTCAGCTTGTAGCAAACTCAAGCAATGTTCTTTCGCGGTTTACATCGGAAGGCCACGAGATTTGTGGGGAGCAACCGGCGAGAGGAGCGGATGACCGGCATCGATACATCTTGGAAGGATTTGAAGCGATGTTCACCGCGCGTGCGGTCTTCCTGCAACGTCAGGGATTGCCAACAGCCAGAGTGGCGGGCAATGCAAGGAGATTTCTTGCCTGGCGAAGCTGATGCAGGGCGGGCTAAGTCGCAACCGTGCGGATGGTAAGCGAAGCCGGCGATTCTGTTTCTCAAAACTTGCAACGATGGATCAATGCACCGTTTGCGCAACTCGTCCAAAGATGGAACAAGGTCGCTTTCGAGCTAGGGCGTCGATACCCTGGTGAAAGCATATTCAAGATTGTCGCAGCTCAGCGGGCTCACGCGTGATGCGCGGCAACATGAACTGAGGCAGCGGCGGTTCCGCCTTGTTGAGCGGATCGCGTTGCGACTGGTTCGCTGGCAAGCTCTCCTCGCTGAATCGAAACTTCACGGGGAGCGTCAATCGCAATCGAGACTCGGTTGCCGCTGATCTTCGACACAGTGATGACCACATTGTCGCCAATGACCAGTTGTTCGCCAGCTTTTCGACTCAATACCAACATCGTTTTCTTCCATGCAACGAGGGAGTGTTTGTTCGCTCGGGACAGTAAGCAAACGACATGCCGCAAATTCGCGATTTCGATTCAAGTTGAGCTGGGTTTGCGTCCGACGGGCAGATTCTCCAGTGTTTTAGACCTGAGTTTTTGTTGGGGAGTGCGTTTTGGAAATCTAGCAGATGGTTCCTGATCAACCATCCGACGCCCGCCTTGTGGGAATTGCTCGATCATCGGCCGTTGAATCACGGCATGAAATGACCGCATGGCTGACGCGTGGCGGTCCCCGATTTCACCGCGGAGCAAGATTTGTAGCGCCGAATGGCACGGTCGTTGCGTCTGTTGTTTGTTCAATGTCCCGGCGGTTTGCGGGGACGCACTCGAACGAAGGATTTGATCATGGCCAACGACACTGGCATCATTGAAGAAACAAAAAAAGCTGTGACCGATAACGAGCGTCCGCTCGGCGAACAAGCTCCCGGAACACCATTCATCTTCGTCGCACTGAGCTACCTCGCGGTGCTCGCCGTCGTCTCCGGCGTCGTGGCGTTGATCATGTGGTCAGCCAACTAGGCGAATGGTTTGCCGCGATGCGTGCGGCGTCCACGGTCCGTGAGACTGAGACGCCACCGCATCCAATCGGCCTCAATCTAGGTGCGACTCGATCTTGGCCGAGTTGCCACGCAACGGGAAAAGCTCCGTTGCAGTGCGGAGAGCGACCGCCTCGCTATCAAGGCTGTCTTAGCAAAAATTGCCTGGTCGCTAGCCGGTCATTTTCCGGTTCCGGCGAGTTCTTCAATCTCGCCTAGCAGCTGCTCTAACTTCGGCGATACCGAGGCATGGGCGAGCTGCGTGGCGTTGCCATCGTCTTTTCGTGCGGCATCAATCATCGGCTGCAGTTCATCGACGGGTGGGCCGCTTTCAAACGTGCTCAGCAGCCCCTTGAGTGCGTGTCCGACTCGAGCGGCTTCACTCAGTTCAAGGCTCTCGACGTGCGTGTGCACTTGCTTCAGCATCGGAGGTCCATCTTCGGCTGCAATGCTAGCGAGCATCACGAGCATGTCTTCGTCACCGGCAACTCGCTGAAGAGCCGCGGCGAAGCGTTGGCGTTGGGCTTCGGTCATGGGAAAGTGGGTGGGGATAGTCGATCGAGCGAATGCCGATCTCTGGAAGGAAGGTGTGGGAAGTTCGTTTGTATCGCGATTCAACGAACTCTTTCGCGAACTAGCAACGCTGGGCGACGCCTTCAAAGCGGCGTCGCGCGATTGCCAAATCAAGACTCAACTGCAACGTCGCTTTTCAGCACAATGTTGTAGGAGTTGATTCGATCGCGAAGTTTTCCGCGGGTAATTCCGAGAATCTCAGCTGCTTGGCTTTGGTTTCCGTCGGTGGCTTGAAGCACCTGCAGGATCACAAAGCGTTCCATGTACTCCATTGATTCGCCATATACATTGGTCGACTTCTCTTTCAGCAGACGCTGGACCAATTGTGGCAGTTGACTGCCTGGAGCTTCATTTTCGAGCTTGTCGGTTTTGTCGGATTCCGATTTGCCTCCGCTGTGTCGCGAACCAGCAATTGCATCGGGCAACGTGTCGGGAGTGATGACGGGCATCACCGTGTCCAAAACGCATCGACGAATGACAGCTCTCAATTGTCGAACGTTTCCGGGCCAATCGTAAACCGTCAGCAAATCGACGGCTTCCGGTGACAAGCCTTCCAGATCTGGTTTGTTGAACTCGACTTTTGCCTGTGCGAGGAAGAACCGAATCAACGCGGGCACGTCGCTCAATCGATCGCGAAGAGGCGGCAACTCGATGGTGACACCATTGAGTCGATACAGCAGATCTTCGCGATAATCGCCGTCTTCCACCATTTGTTCGAGTGGTCGGTTGGTCGCGGCGATGATTCGCACGTTCGTTGTTAGTTCTTTGTTGCCACCGACACGCTCGAAGCGTTGTTCCTGCAGAACGCGAAGAACTTTTGCTTGGACGGTGGGGGCCATGTCTCCGATTTCGTCCAAGAACAGCGTGCCGCCATTGCATTGTTCGAACTTACCGATCCGGCGTGACTCAGCTCCGGTGAAGGCACCCTTCTCGTGACCAAACAATTCGCTTTCGAGCAAGTTATCTGGTAGAGCGGCACAGTTCACCGCCAAGAACGTCTCATCGCGTCGATGGCTGTATTGGAAAAGAGCTCGTGCGACGAGCTCCTTGCCCGTCCCACTTTCGCCACGAACCAGGATCGGCACGTCTTGCTTGGCAACCTTCCCGACTGCTTTGAAAACATCCAGCATGACTGGTGATCGACCGATGAACAGCTCAGCCGATTGATCGCCACCTTCGTCGTCAGCTGAGATAGCAACTGGAACGCTGCTGATCTGTCGCTGCTCGATCGCTTTCTCAACGAGGTCGCGAAGTGACTCGACGTTCAATGGTTTCGCGATGTAGTCGAAGGCTCCCAACTGCATCGCTTCGATCGCGGTGTTGCTGGCCGCTTCGACAGTCATGAAGATCACTGGAATGCGACGATCATGCTCGCGAATTTCGCAATAGACGGCCAATCCGTTTTGATCGGGAAGCTGAATGTCCAGAAGCACCGCATCGAATTCGCCTTCGCGAAGCAGTCCTAAACCGTCTGCGGCATTCGCGGCGACCGACACGTCGGCAATGGGAGCCAGCGCCTTCTCAGCGAGAGCTAAGATGGTGCGATCGTCGTCAATGACGAGTAGGTTGGGCATGGATTTGGACCACTTTGAGCGAGGTGCGGATTGGGCCCCCGTCTCATTGTGAGGGGCTTGGAGAGCGGTGCCTGCTGCCATAGGAGATCACCCAGTGTGAAAGATTATCGTTTGAAGAATCGTTTGTCGATCAGTTTGGTTGATGGCCGAGCAATTTTCGGGCCAACGATTAAGCGAGGATGGCGGATGGGACGGTTTCGGAGACTACGCTAGCGACCACACTGCTCAATTCTCCGCCTCGCCTCTGACGATCAGCACCCGTTCCCGATTTGATCAACTCGTTTGCGAATGCTTCGACCGGACGGGCCTCGCCGGTCGCTTTGAGTGCAGGATCGAGTGCGGTCATCAGGCGATTGAGTAGTTCCGACGCGGGAACCATCTCGCAAGATTCAGGGTCAACGAGCTGATCGTTCATCCCATAGCGGGCCGCGTGCCAGATCGCGTAGGACAAAACGGAGGGGCGAATCGGGGCGATCGGTTTGCCCAGTTCCTCTTCGGAGACCGCAAGCATCACGATTGCGCGGATCATTCCGACGTAACCCACCGTTTCCTCAACCCGAGTCATCACGTCGGCGGCTCGAAACTCGATCGTGGGAACACGAGTGGGCAGGCGAATGTCCCAATACAGAAAACTCTCGTCTTTGATCGCTCCGCAAGCAACCAAGTCATCCACGCAGCTTTGATAATCGGCCAACGAATCAAAGTGGGCTGGTGGGCCCGCCATTGGCCACTGTGCCCAAAGCTCGCGTCGATAACTCGCATAGCCAGTGTCGACGCCATCCCAGAAAGGTGAATTCGCAGTGATCGCTTGCAAAATGGGAAGCCAACGACGGCAACGATTCATGACTTGGATGCCGAGTTCGCGGTCTTCCATCGCAACGTGAACGTGACAGCCGAAGATGAACAGATCTCGAGCAATTTGCTGGTACCGATCCGTCATCGCTTGATAGCGATCCTTCGGAGTCAACGCTTCGTCCGCAGGGATCGGCAACGGGTTTGTGCCAGCGGACGCCAGCTCCGATTCATTCGAGCGAGCCGCGTCAATCAGCATTCGTCGAGTTTGTGTGAGAGCGTCACGGACTTCTTCCAGTGAGCTGCAAACGTCCGACGCCATTTCGATTTGATTCAAATGCAATTCGTGTTGGATCTCTGAGTGGGCTTCCTCGGAGCCACCGTTGCGACGAATCGTTCTCATGACCTCTTTGCAGTTCGGTATCAACGCTCCACTTTGTGGATCAACAAGCTGATACTCTTCTTCAACACCGACGGTGGGGACTTTGAAAGACACGGTTGTTCTCCGATCAATGTAGGATCCGCCGATTGGAAACCAGACCGGACAGAAACGAAGTGGATGAGACGAAAGAGATGAGCGTTCTAGGCGGAAACCACACTGGGATCATCGAGGATCGCTGCCAACGCCAGAACGCTGGCGCCGATTGGCAATGCGGATTCATCGATGTCGAATTTGGGTGTGTGGAGCGGTTCGCTGCCGACGTCGATTCCGGCAACACCTAGCCGGAACATTGCCGCGGGAACTTGCTGGGCCATGAATGAAAAGTCTTCGGCGCCCATGCTTGGCTGTGCGATGTCGCGGACGTTGGCCTCACCAAGAATTTCGATGCCAGCATTGCGAAGCCGTCGCGCGATTGCCGCGTCGTTGATCACGGGAGGCGTGTGTTGCCCAAATTCCAAATCGATGCGGCAAGAATGAATGGATGCGATTGATCGTGAGATCTCGGCCATCATCTCCTTGGCTTTCTCGGCACTCTCAGAGGACAGTGTTCGCAGCGTTCCGCTGATCGAAGCCGATGAAGGCACCACGTTGGGCGCGTTGCCGGTGTGAAGGCTGCCAACGTTAATGACGACTGCGTCGCGAGCATCAATTGCACGCGGGACTCGTCGATAAATATCGACCACCCACTGCGCCGCGGCACCGACGAGATCGCCGGTGAGATGCGGACGTGCGCCGTGGCCACCTTGGCCGGACATTTCGACAGTGAATAGATCGCAACCCGCGGTAAAGGCTCCTTCGCGAACTCCGATCGTGCCAACGGGGCGAGTTGGGTCCACGTGCAATGCGATTGCTGAATGGACACCTTGCAACGCACCGGATCGAATCATGTGTAGGCCACCGCGGCTCGTTTCTTCTGCCGGCTGGAAGATGATTCGGCTGTTGACCGCCATGCCTTCGCTGGCCAGTTCGGTCAGGATTGCAGCGGCGCCATAGGCCATCGCAGCATGCGCGTCGTGACCACATGCGTGCATGACTTGGTCTGTGCCACTCGCGTACGGGTGTTGGACCATCGTCTGAATCGGCAACGCATCGATGTCCGCACGGATTGCGGTTCGTCCGAGTTCTCTGGGTTCGCCGATGTCGACGAACAAGCCTCGGTTGTCTTCCGCGAGGGTTGGCTTGAGTCCGAGGTCGGAAATGATCTCTGCCAGGAACTCGGTCGTTCGATACTCGTAACCGGAGAGCTCAGGATAGCGGTGGATGTAGCGGCGAACTTCTCGGATTTTGATCGCGTGTTTCCGCGACAAGGTCTCGAGCCGATCGTGCACGTCTTCCGTCGTCATCATGATACCGACCGCATTGACCGATACGCCGATGACGATGCACGACGAGATGCGATGCGTGCGGCACCCACAATCGCACCGGAAACAGCGCCCCAAAGCAACGCTTCACGCCACTCGACTTCGTGCGAAGTTGGGTTCTTGGGCGGATCGCGTTTCAAGGCTGCTTTCCAACCAAGTTGCAAACCTTGGCGAACCATGAACGTGCATCCGATCGCGGCGGCAAATGCGATCATGTTCTCGGCTTGTCCGATACCTGCGTTGCGACCATCCGCTTCATCGTCGAAGAGGTTCGCGGCGCGGTCTTTGATCTGTTCAAGTTGTTCTTGCATCGAAGTAATTCCCTAAAAAAAGAGCAACCGTTTCGGATTGCTCTGGCGAGTGTTGTGTCACGCGATCGCGAAGGAACGCGTTGATGAAACGTTGCTATGAGCGTTCGCGTTGGTGACTACGGTTTGAGTTTCCAACCGACCATGACGCCCAATCCGAATGCCCAGCATGCGGCGACATCGGGATGGTCCTTGGCGTATTCCTTGGCCAAGCCAAAGAGGTCCTGGGCTGGTTCTTTGACGTAGTGCTGAGCGGCGTCTTTGCCGAACTCGACTGCACCAGCGGTGGCTCGGTCGGCAACCACGCGAGCCTGGTCGGACATGCCATTCATGTCCGAAGGATTCGACGTGGTGCCGGGTTGACTGTGTTGAGTGGATGCTTCGTTCATGACGATTACCTTTCAGAAAGGGGAGAGACTGGGTCGGGTGTGTAGTAGTGAGGTGGCTCGCGAAAACTCTGGAACGATTCGCGACGCATTTGATTTCGCGGGGATGTCGATGGTGAGATCATTGTGGCCTTCAGCCAGCGAACGTTCTCCGCCAATTCGGATTTCGTTTCAGACATCGCTGCGGTTGCGGCTTGAATCGCCTTGCCCGCGATGAACATCAAAATGCCGACAACAACGAAAGTTGCGACCGCGAGCGTCAATAAAGCACCGCCGGTCGAAAGTTCAGTCAGCTCGTCGAGCAAAAATCCGAAGCCGACCAGCAACACGGTCAGTGCGGAGCCTGCCAAGGCAACCGCGACGGCGGTGAAGATCGCGGCATTGGTCAGCTTTCGTTTCGCCGCTTGTGCATCGACTGACAACAATTGCAGTTGCAGTTCGCACAGGTCGAGAACGTCTCGCAAGACTTTTTGGATGCTGGCGTTGTTGGGCATATCAATCAGGAGGGTCGGCGTTTTACGAACCAACCAAGGGCGATGCCGACGACGCCAGCCGCAACGAGTGATGCGGTTGGGTACTTGGCAACGGATTGGTTGATGAATTTCAATTTGCTAGGCGACTCGCAATCCGCGTTGGTGTGGCGAGACTCGGGCAGAGCCTCGTCAAACTCAATGCGTCTGGGCGGTCGCGAATGTGCGGGAGCGATCATGTGGATGTTCGGTTGGTCAAGATGCGGTTGATTTGTTGCGCCGCCACGGAACTGGCCTGCCTCAACGCGAGTGTCATCACAGTTCCGGCGATGCCTGCTACCAAACCCTTCTTCGCTGGTGCGGGAGTCGACTCAGTACCGCTTGGTGTTTCGCGGATAATGATTCGCTCCGGCGTTCGCTTGTGGGGAACGACCAGGAATCCGAGTGCCGCGACACCTGCCAGAATCGGCAGTGGGTGCCGCGACATGTGATACTTCCAATCCGTCAGTTGGCGAACTCGGACGCGAGCATCGTCAACTTCATAGGGAAGCTCCGTTCGGATCTCAGCCATTCGCTGTTTGATCGCAGCGGATTGTTTTTTCGTTGCAAGCGTGGTCGCCATGACTATTTCTTGTTACCGAAGAACAGGATTGCACCAGCGGCGATACCGAGTCCGAACGCGATCGCCAACGATTCACCGGGACGTGTTCGGACGGTGTCGGCCAACTTGGCCCCGTACTCACCGGACTGCGATGCCAGGCGTTGGTAGTTTTGCCGAGCGTAGGCGGCGGCATCTGCGGCGGCGGCCTGGGCGGCGTCGCTGTATTGCTGAACGGTTTCAGATGCTTGATCGGTGAAGTTCCGGCTCAACACGCTGTCGAGAAACTTTTCGATCTCGTTTTGCGTCGCACCAGTCTTCTGTTGAACGACTCCGACCAGCTGCTCAGCCGAACCACGAGCTTGCTGCAGGTCGTCTTCGGTCAGCTGGCCCCAATGCTCTTTCAAGCGGCCTTTGACTTCGTTCCAGTGACCCTGCAATTCTTGACGATTAACCATGAGTTGAACTCCTTTAAATGTGTGTTGTCTCGGTTGCGATCTCGTCTGAGATGGCGAAGGGAGAGAAACGCATTTCGCGGGCCAAAACGTCTTCGCATTTCAAAATCGCCGTGATAGTTCGTGGTTTGGCTATAGCGGGCGTTGGCGAAAACGCTGTTGGGGGATTCCTCGAGCCGAGTCATCGTTTCTTTAACAACGTCGTTTGAAACGGGTTTGCGGATCTTCGCCGGTGCTTTCGAGAGCACGTTGGTCGGTCGTCGTTCAGTGGGACGCGTTGATTCAGTCTTCGGCACCGATTGCGATTGGCTCGTGTGGTCGTGCGCAAAAATCGAGTCCGGCAATTGCCAGCTGGTATGGCGATTGCGTTCGATTGGCACGTTAAGAAAGTTCAACTTCCCGAGGCGTGCGGTTGATGTAGTCGTTGACTGACGATGCGAAGGCATTCCGCTTTCCTCGGCGAGTATGAAAACAATCCAATCACATCTAAAGAAGGATCCGTCCCATGCCACGCTACGCAATGCTCGCCGTTTTGCCTTGTCTCTTGTTTGCCCCAGTTGTTCCGGTCCAAGCCGATGAGCACACCGATTCCATGCTCAAGCAACTGGCGGGAGTTTGGGAAGTTGAAGAGGGAGTCAACCAAGGCGAGGAGATCACGGAAGAGGAACTGGAAGGAACGATCATGAAGTTCGAAAAGAACATGATCGTCACCTATGACCGTGAGCAACGCGAAGTTTATCGAGCCATGTTCACGCTCGATGAAACAAAGAAGCCCGTTCACATCGACATGACAACCGAGATGAAAGGGATGCCCCCGATGAAGTCGTTCGGAATCATCAAAATGGAAGAAGGCGATGAATTCGAAATCTGCTACGCGTTGCCCGGTGCGGATCGTCCGAAGAAGTTCGAGTCTCCAAAGGGCAGCAAGGTGATGCTATTTGAGGCTGAACGCGAAGACTGATCTGAGCGAAACGATTCCCAGTGAAATCCCAAACCGATGCAAATCAATTCCCAGGAGAAAGTCATGAGTCAGCAATGCCTAGTTGCAGAGTATTCCAATCGCGAAAAGTTGGCGGTCGCCGTTGAGGCCCTTCAAAAGGATGGTTACACGCCGGATGATTTCAGTGTCATCACGGCGGCTGAGCATCCGCATGAAGTTGCAAGTGACAATGCCGGGAGCGACATGGCGTCGTCCCCACCAGCGGAAAAGACGACGGGGGCAGCGACTTTGGCCGGAGGTGCTATCGGGGCCCTGTTGGCCGCTCCCACCATGATCGGGCCGTTTCTCGTTGCCGGTCCGATCGCCGGAATGGCTGCGGGAGCGGTGGGAGGCGGCTTGCTCGCGTCGGTCAAAACGTGGGGTTTGGACGACAAGGCGAGTGCCAACTACGAGTCCAACCTGAACGCCGGGTCATCGCTGATCGTGATTGAAGGTGACAAGGCAAAGCTCAACACAGCCGCCCAAACGCTGAAGACGTGCGACCCGGTTTCGGTCGAGCGTTACGAAGCCTGATCAAGGTTGTCACTCGGTTGAATGATCGCTGGATCGCGTGTGGCTGAATCCGTTCATAGCGGGTCAGCCTCTTTTTATGTCAGCGTGTTGGTCATCGTTGATCGCTCAATCATAGGACCGCGTCGAAGAATGCGATTGTGGACGCTTCGTGCCATCGTCGTCGGTTTTGGTCAAAGAACCCGGTGTGGCCACCGGATTCGCACAGGATCGGGTAAAGAGCCTCGTTCTTTTCCCATTCAATCCCTTCGAATACTTCCGGGACGACAACGGGATCGTCCTTGGCATGCAGAAGCAATGTGGGTGTGCGAATCGATTGCATGGAATCGACCGCCGAATTTTCGGCGTAGTAGTCTTTGGCTCCCTCGTATCCAAAACGCGGGGCGGTGAATTGATCGTCCAGTTCCCAGACAGACGAGACGCTGTTCAGCGTGGATCGTTCGTCATCGGTTAGCTCTGCGGAACTACGCAGCAGTTCATCGCGTTGCTTGTTCAAAAGATACTGGTCGAATGCCTGATTCGATCCCGTTCGCAAGTTCTTCGATGTGATTTCCATGTCGAGCGGCGCGGAGACGCTGACCGCCGCATCGAAGTTGGATTCCGCACCGGATTCCGCCAGATACTTCAGCAATAGATTGGCACCCAGCGAGAATGCCACGCACGCGAGGCCGTTTCGCGTCCACTCTGGTCGTTCTGCTCTCAGGTGTTCGGTGAGGTGGCAAACATCGGCGGTCAAACCCGGGTGATGAAAGCGAGCGCACTTCGAAGCCGATTGTCCCGCACCACGATGATTCCAAAGCAAAACGTCGTATCCATTGGTGTTCAGTCGCTGGCCTAGCGAACGCATATATCGACTCAGTGCATGTCCGCCCATTCCGTGAAAAACGGTGACCAATGGTTTGTCGGCTTGTTTGTCAGTGGCGGGAAAGTAGTAGCCGCTCAGCTCATCGGGCGGGGTGTGGTCGTCTGGAATAGAGATTCCAATCGAGTCTGGCCGGGTATCTAAGGACAGCTGCGGGTTCAACCATTTCACTGAAATTGTTTGCAGCCAACCGCCGTGGCAAAGCGGATGCGGCTGGAAAGGCTCGATCGCTTCAATGCGATCCGTCGCCGCAGTAACACGTTTGTCACGGTTTGTTGAATCGTCGGCCATCGTGTCGCTTTCCTAGAATAGAAGCTTGTCAGTTTCCGCAGAGTCTCGCTTCAGGACAATGCAATCGAAGCAAGGTGCTGCGAGCAAGTCGTGCGTTCAGCGTCGTTGAAGGAGAGTGCCAAAAAGGACGCGAATTTCAGGCCAAAGCGATTTGGAACGGTGTTTGCGTAGATCCCCTCATAACAACTCTTCCATCAAACTGAACTCGGGGATCGACGATGACACATTCAACCAACTCGCGACATGCTGCTGTGGCCATAGTGGCCACGGTGCTGACCGCGATGTTCGCGATTACTGTTGCGAATGCAGACGACGGGCTATTCGACACCGATGGAGCTTCCACTGTGGCCGGAGACATTCTGGAATCACGTGGCGATCTGGCGGAAGGATTGGGACGAGGTGCCGTGCTGCGTTCGCTTTCCGCGAAGCGGTTCCAAGAAGCGATCGACAAGCAACTCGAGAACCGAAAAGAATCGGTCGAGCTGTACTACGACATCAAACAGCTTCGTGAGGAACAGCTGAAGGAGGATCGTATGTCCGCATCGGATCGGATGAAAATCGCGAACAAACAAAAACCGGATCGCTTGAACGAGAATCAAATCAAACGCGACACCGGTGAGATCTACTGGCCCGAACCGTTGGACAGTCCTGTCCTAGAACCCTACCGACGTCCAATCGAAAAGACGCTCGCGAAACGCCATCAACCCAATGCTGAATACCGGGAATTTGACTTCATCAAAGTTCACCGGATGGTGAAACGGATGGAAGAAGCGATCGATTCGATCAGAGACGAATTGGATGTCCGTGAACTGGTTGCGCTGAAAGACTACCTGGTGCAGATCGACTACGAAGCACGCTTCGACAGCAAAAACAATCGTGTCGACTTCTGATCGTTCGATTGAATTCGTTATTTCTTGACAAGATGCCTGAGGCCGACGGAGTCTCGGGCATCTGTCGTCTCAGGTGTTTCTCCTGCGGGCTTTCTTCACAACAGCTCGTTCGGTAGTTGTACCGCGTTCAATTTTGTTCCCGCACCAATTATCTGTTCATGCCTCGATCACTCTTTCTATCACGCGGGGTGATGCTATGTCTCGCATTGCTTGTTTGCGCAAGCTCACAAGAGACGGTCGCTCAAGAAGACACGCCCACAGCTGAAGATATTGCCGCTGAGGTGACGGGCGATGGTCAGGAAGGCGACAAAAACGCTGTCCAGGTCGCGGACGAAGTTCAGGTTGACCCGATCAATAGTGATCAGCGAATCGAAACTCGGCTGCAGGAGATCATGGAAGCCACTGGTTGGTTCACTGATCCACAGGTGAAGGTTGATCGTGGTGTTGCCTTCCTTAGCGGGATATCGGATACCAAGAGTCACCGAGAATGGGTGGAGGCGACTGCGATCAAGACTTCGGACGTGGTCGCCGTGGTCAATCGACTGAAGGTTGCTGAGCTTCCGCTTTGGAATTTCGCTCCGGCGATCGCATCGCTCAAACAACTTGGCCGCGAAGCAACCGGCGTGCTGCCGTTGGTGTTGGTCGCATTGGCGGTTGGGTTCGTGTCTTACTTTCTCGCTCGTGCCGGCGCGGGATTGACTCGCTGGTTCACCCGTTCGCGAATCGACAGTGCCCTGTTGCGGCAAGTCGTTGGGAATGTTGTCGGTGTGTTGATCTTCATCATTGGAGTCTACGTCGCGTTGCGAGTGTCAGGTCTTACAAGGTTGGCCGTCACGTTGTTGGGTGGTACGGGGTTGGTTGGCCTAGCGCTCGGGTTTGCTTTCCGCGACATCGCGGAAAACTACTTGGCCAGTATCTTGATATCGCTGAATCACCCGTTTCGAGTAGGTGACTTGATCGAAGTCGAAGGAGCGAAGGGGTTTGTCCGCAAAGTCACAACACGGGGAACGGTGCTTAACACACTGGAAGGCAACCAGATCCAGATGCCCAACAGCACTGTCTACAAAGGAAAGATCATCAACTACACGGCAACCCCCCTGAGTCGACGTGATTTCACCGTCGGCATTGGTTTTGAGGATTCGATCGTGGAGGCTCAAGAGATCGTCATGTCGGTCTTGGACGATCACATTGGTGTGGTCAGCGACCCAGCCCCGATCGCGATAGTCGAATCTCTTGGATCTGCCACCGTGAATTTGCGAGTTTACTATTGGTTCGACCAAACGACTCATTCGCCGCTGAAGGTCAGCAGCAGTGTCATCCGACTGGTGAAGCAAAAACTGACCGACGCAGAAATCACCATGCCCGATGAGGCTCGTGAGTTGGTATTCCCTCAAGGCGTGCCCGTCCAAATGGTGGAGCAATTGCCGACGGCACCGCCGACTTTGCCCGAGAAGTCTCAGTCTGCTGATGAACCCACCACGTCCGTTGGTGAAGGTGACTTGGGAGCCGAGCAAACGGAAGTCTTGCGTGCAACGGAACACGATGAGACAGTTGACGGCGAGGCGAACCTAATCGCATGAAGGCCTATCTACAACAACTATTGTATCGAATTAAAGGCAGTTACTGGTTCATTCCATCGTTGATGGTGCTATCCGCTATTGTGCTGTCGCAGATCACGATTTGGACCGATCGAACCGTCGGCAACGCTTGGTTACAGGAATATTGGTTCACGTCGATGAACCAACCCGACGGTGCACGTGCGTTGCTTGCGACCGTTGCGGGATCCATGATCACCGTGGCCGGCGTGACGTTCTCGCTGACCATCTTGGCCGTCTCACACGCAACATCGCACTTCGGTCCGCGATTGCTGGACAACTTCATGCGAGATCGTGGCAATCAAATCACGCTCGGCACCTTTGTCGCGACATTTTTGTATTGCCTATTGGTTTTGCGAGTTGTCCGCGGCGGTGCGGTGCCCGAAAGTTGGGACTTGTCGGTAGAAGCTTTTGTTCCGCAACTTTCGCTGTTTGTCAGTCTCGTGCTGACGATTGCCAGTGTTGGCGAACTGATCTACTTCATTCACCATGTGCCGGACAGCATCCATATTTCGACGGTTCTGCGTCGATTGTCGGTCGATATGTCCGAGAAGTTCGAGGAGCTGTATCCCGAGACGGTGGGACAAGCGTTGGCCGAAGAAAGAGACGTTCCGCGTTTGTCTAGCGACTTTCTTCACGCGGTTCGATCGGACGTGACCGGTTACTTGCAGGGGATCGACGATGATGAGCTGATCCAATTTGCAAAGACCAACCAAGCGGTTGTGCGGTTGAGCAAGCGTCCAGGGGATTTTGTATTTCGTAGTGAGATCATCGCTGAGGTCACGCGAATGCCCGAATGGAGCGAGGAGCACGCAAAGAAGATTCGCCGCGGTTTCACCATCGGATATTCACGAACGCCAACTCAGGATGTGTTCTTCATCTTGAATGAGTTTGTGGAAGTCGCGACGCGAGCCTTGTCACCAGGTGTAAACGATCCGTTCACAGCGATGCAGTGCATCGATTGGTTGTCGGATGGATTGGTGCAGTTGTCGCAACGACAGCTTCCGACCCGATACCGGATGGACGAGCAAGGCGAACTGCGAATCATCACGACGGACGTGACGCGAGCGGATTTCGTTCATTCGATGCTTTGGCAACTGGTCCCTTATGTACGAAATGATCGGAACGCATCGCTCTACTTCATTGCATCGTTAAAGCGGGTGATTGAAATTTCTAGGTGTAAGAAACTCAACGAGCTGATTGAAGGACCCATCCGCGATCTCGAAAAGGCCCTCGAAGATGAAAACTGACGCCAAAGCTAGCGATGAGTCATGTTGTTGCGGAATATTCAGCATGATTCGATGCATGTTCTTTGTCGCGATTACCCTTTGCATCGCAGATGGTTCAATTCGCGTTTCTGCTCAGGAGACGGCTGAATCGGAGTCCGTGGAAGATGCCAACGCGCCGGCTGAAACCGTCGCGGTTCAAAATATAAGCGATGATGAAGCCATTCGCGATCGACTGACGAAGATCTTCGAGTCTGCAAAGGAAGCAGGTTGGCTGTCCGACGCGGAAGTCGAATTGCAAAGCGGTATTGTGACGATTCGGGGTCAGGCTGATACGGAGGAACATCGTCAATGGGCTGAAAACGTGGCTCGCAAAACTGAGGATGTTGTCGCAGTGATCAATGAGATGTCAATCAACAGCGCCGTTGATCTGGCTTCGACACGCGAGGTGGTCACCAAGTCCTTGGATTCATTGTGGACCGATTTTCTGGTTCGTTCGCCATTGTTGGTTGCCGCATTGTTCGTTGTTTTACTGACAACGCTGTTATCAAAACTGGCGAGTTGGGTCATTCATCGGTTGCTAGACAATCGCGGGATGCGAACCAGCCTGAAGGACTTGGTCAATCAACTGTCCTCGATCGCCATTTGGATTGTGGGACTGTTGATTGCCACGGTCGTTGCGTTTCCAGGCATGACTCCGTCAAAGGCATTGACCGTTTTAGGGTTGGGGTCCGTAGCTATTGGCTTCGCTTTCAAAGACATCTTCGAGAACTTTTTTGCAGGTATTTTGATCCTGTGGAGATATCCGTTCGACCGCGGCGACTTCATTACGTGCGGAGATCTGACCGGCGAAGTCAAGCAGATCACGATCCGCAACACTTTGATTCGAAAGCTGGATGGTGAGTTAGCGGTTGTCCCCAACGCTTCGCTGTTCAAAAACAACGTCGATGTATTGACTAGTCAACCGCAACGTCGAGTTCGCATCATATGTGGGATTGCTTATGACGAAGACGTCGATCAATCTCGCGATGTGATCAAGCACGCAGTTCAGTCGTGTGAGACGGTGCAAGGCAAGCGAACCGTCGAAGTCTTTGCGAAGGAGTTCGCCAACTCTAGCGTTAACTTCGAGGTCGCTTGGTGGGCGGGATCGAAACCGCTGGATATTCGCCGAAGCCGCGATGAAGTTGTCGCAGCGATCAAGCGTGATTTGGACGCCGCTGGGATCGAGATCCCGTTCCCGTATCGAACGCTGACATTCAAAAACCCTGAACACCTTGGCTTCCAATCGCCGGCGTCGGCCAGTCAATCCGATCGTTCAGATGAAAACCGCTCCACTCGAACTGAAGAAAGCGAATCCTGATGGATCACACCGCTTTTGCAAAACGCGTGCTTCTAGCCAGCGGCATTGTTCTGCTGGTCGTTGCAAGTGCTGGGCTGCTTTACGTCGCGCGCAATTTGTTGCCACTGATCTTTGGGTCGGTGCTCATTGCAGTTGTTCTAAACCAACTGGCTGATCTTATGGGACGATGGGTTCCGTGGGACCTCTCGCGAAATTTCCGAGCTGGCTTGGTGGTCTCTACAATCGCTGTGCTTTCTAGTCTGACGATCTATTCGTTTGCGAGCTCAGCTGCTCAAAAGGCGGCTCAATTCAATGATCGCATCGAAAGCTCGGTTCAGGAAGCGTTTAAATCATTTAAACAACAACCGCTTGTTGAAGATCATTTGAAAGACGATGCGAAGCTCAGTTCAATGTTGCCTTCCTCAGCCAAGTCCTTTGGGCTGGCAAAAAACTTTTTCGCGTCCGCGTTTGGTGGGGTGGCGGATTTTTTGATCCTACTCATTCTTTCAATCTACTTCGCGATCAGTCCTGAAAAGTACCGGGTGGGGGCGATTCGACTGCTTCCAACCGCTTGGCGAGAGAAGACATCCGAATTGCTCTCGGAATCTTCGAAAACGTTGTGGCGTTGGATGATCGGTCGCTTGATTGCGATGGCATTGGTGGGAATTGTGTTTGGGATCGGTCTCGCTGTAATCGGTGTTCCCATGCCGATGGAATTGGGCGTGTTTGCGGGGCTGGTAACGTTCATTCCAAACATCGGAGGCATCGCCGCCGTTGTGCCCGCGTTACTGTTGGCGTCACAGGAAGGGTCGACAGCGTTTGTCAGCGTTCTGGTTCTGTACCTGGTGATCCAAACCATTGAAAGCTATCTCATCACGCCGATGGTTCAGCAGCATCAGGTCGAGCTACCACCGGCAATGGTCATTTTGGCCCAGATCATCGGTGGACTCGTCTTTGGTTTCTGGGGAATCGTTTTCGCGACGCCAATGTTCGCGGTCAGCATGCTGTGGGTCAAACAGATTTACGTCGAGGATTGGTTGGAAAGCTGATTGGATGGAGATTTGGCGAAACGATGTTGTTGAAGCCATCACCCCAGCAACGAGAGTACGTTTCGTGGGTTTTGATTGGCGAGCGAAAGAACGTTGGTGCCGGATTGCACAAGAATCTGCGCACGCGTCAGATTCGCGGATTCCTGAGCAAAGTCGGCATCGCTTATAGATGAAACTGCTTCTTGAAGGTTCGCTTTCGTTTCACTCAGCGAGACAAGGCTACTTTGCAGGGTTGTGGTTTGGAACGATCCCAATCGCCCACGCATGTTCGAGACTTTCTCCATGACCTCGTCGATGACCTTGGCCGCACCGTGAACATCGTTGGTCAGCGATTTGGATTGCCCGCTACCAAGTTCATACAGTCGCCCTGCTGCTCCGCCGAGCTTTCCTGTTGAAACGCTGCCGATGCCAAGCGACGCGCGTTGCGCACTAGTGGCATCCGGTCCAAGCTGAAACGTTGCTCCTCCGCCGGTGACGCTGAAGCTGAAATTGGAGCTGCTGCCGTCTTCAACGGTGATTGAAAGGTCCAAGGTGGATGTGTTGATCGACAGTTTGTTTCCGCTTCCGCCTGCTGTCACACCGTTGACGGTTGCTTCGACGTCACTTCCGAGACCACGGGTTTCACTCAGACTACTTTTGAACGTGCCTGCCTCACCTTCGCCAATCACCTCGATTTCGACGGACTCGTCGCTGCCGTAATTTTGGCTCGTGAAGTTCAGCCCGTTTTCAGTACTGGCAACCACTCCGGTTGAATCACTCACTAAGTTGACCGCGGCAGCAATTTGAAGAGCGGTCGCACCGTCGGAGAACTGGAAGGTTTCGCTGCCCATGCTTCCTCTAAGTTCGAAGATGAGATCTCCGTTTAGCTTGGGCTCAAAATTGGTGGTATTTGGATTGAAATCATCCGCGGTCAGGTTCAGGCGTTGTGATGGTCCGGTTGTTTCTTCTCCGTCGCTGTCGATCACCGTCGCGGTCAGTTCGGTGCCATCGGAAAGTGCCGGGAGGTCGTTGACCAGTTGAGCAATGTCGACGAACCCTTTGGATGTCTCGTCGGTACCCAAAGCGATGTTAACGGTGTTGGTCTGTTCATCGTAGGACGCCGTGGTCGCGGCTTGATCCGAGTCGGTGTATGCAATCGCGATGTTGCCGCCGTCACTGCGCGCAACTTCGATCCCAGCGTGAACCGGCCGGACGACTCCTGTTTGCTGTGTATTCTCGAACGGCCCTCCCTCCCAATTGGCCTCGATGCCGGGCAGACTGTTGATCGCTGACGCACTGAAAGCGATGCTGTGCGGCTGATCATACGAGTCGTAACGAAGCGTCAAAACGCCATCATTGATCGATGCTGCCGGAAGGCTGTTGAAGTTACCGTCGTCGATGAATTGAACCGAGTCGAAATCGCCAGTGATACGGATACCACTGTCGTTCAGCACCGCGTGATAGTACGTGTTGGTTTCGAGTTTGCTCGTTGCAACCGCATCACCATCTAGTGGTGGGTCAAAGGCGTCCCCATTGATGGAAATGCCCGCTTTTGTCGCAGCGGCCGCAACGTTGACTTCCACGTCCACGCTGCCCGCCGTGCCGAGATTCGCTTGGTCAATCGCGTAGTCGGCAATCCCGGGCGTGGTCGAAAGCGTGCTGACATAGTCTTGCGAACCGTCGAGCAACTTTCGACCTTGAAAGGTGGTCGTTTGTGAGATTCGATTGATTGCCTCAAGTGACGAGTCAATCTGCAATTGGTTGGCTGCAATTTCAGCATTTGACAGGCCGCCGGTATTGGCCGCTTCCACGACCAAGCCGCGGATGTCGTTGAGCAAGTTTCCGACTTGGCCGAGCGCGGCGTCGGCGGTACTGATGATCTGACTGGCACGTGTCGTATTGCTGATCGCTTTGGTCAGCCCAGTGATTTCCGCCCGCAAACTTCCGCTGGCCAAAACACCCGCCGGGTCATCCGAACCCTTGTTGATTCGCAATCCCGTTGACAGACGCGTGAGCGACTGCTGCAAGTCATTGTTGCTGGACGCCAGGCGGTTCTGGGCGACCAACGACGAAACGTTGGTGTTGATACGAGTCATGGCAGCGTGGGCAAGGCGAGCCAGTGTTGTTAAAAGAATGACGACGAAAATTCAAGAAATCATGACACCTTTCCAAGGCTTGTCTCAGAGTCTCAACATGGTTGTGTTCAAAATTTGCCTGAATCCCTTTTGCCCCATGCCTCATCCGCTACAGCCCCATCAATCCGTCGTGACTTCATCCGCCGACAGACTTCTGTCCCATTTACGATCATGCACGCGTTGAAGTCGTCGAGGATGTCGTAGCTTCCGACGTTTGAAAGACGCTGCAAAAGAGACTTTGCGGAAGTGACGCACGTTTCTGCGACATCGGGCAAAGTGATGACAGGTAGACGCATCGCATGCTAACGCGCGTCTGGCACACCGCTCACTCTGAATGAGTCAATTGAAGATCATCGAGCAGAACCACCGCATCAGTGTCCGCCTGACTCACAAATCCCAGCCAGTCGAGTTGTTCCCACTCATCGCTGACGAGCGGTAGCTGATCAAACGTTTTCTTCAGTTGGTTGGGGATCGTCACTGAGACGCTCCATTGGCCCGCATTTTTACCCAGCTTTGCCGTGACATCGATCAGGATCCACTCGTTGATTGGGAGTTCTGTCAGAATGCGATTCGAAGAACGTAGCTTGCTGTTTTCGAACCACAGGCTGGGGCCGCTTTGGTAAGGGTGGCTGGAATTTCGCCACTCATGCTGGAAAACGGCGTTCTTTCCCAGTCGGATCGCGAACTGGCAACTCGTCGTGCCTTCACTGTGCTTCGGGCTGAGAGTCAGCATCGGATAGTAACGGTGCTTCTGACCGGGCGTGTCGGTGAACTGCAAGACCTTGGTCCCGCTTCTTGCTACCGGTGACTCGATCACCTGGATTCCGCCGAGTTCCGGCGTGACCGAAACGGATGAGCCAACCGGGCGATCGCCGTATTCAAAGTCTTCGCGAAAGGTGAGCGGCGGAGGGGGAGGTGCCTGACGCATTTCCGGCAACGAAAGCGACTTGGCGTGTTCTTTCCATGCTTCGTCACCATAGACGCCCGCTTGCGATGCATCGAATGGCTGAAAGCCAATCGTTTTCGCGACCGATGGGTCTGCAAAACGGAAATCATCGTTCAACGGATCGACGAACAGCGGATCCGCAACGATTGAACTGTCGCTTGTATCGGCCTTTCCAAGCTCAACCGGCTTGCCCATTCGCCAATACAGGTTGCCACCAATTTCAACGCCACCGTCGCCCCAGTTGCCATGAAACAATTTCTCGGAATCCCACAGAACGATGTTCCGTTCGTAGGTGAAGGAAAGATGCTTTTCAACTCGACTTCGCCGGATCTGGTATTCGCGACCGAACGCAAAGATGTTGTTGCGAATCACATTCTCGCGGCCGTAGTGCTGGTGATACCCGCCGGATTTGGTGCGATAGACGAGGTTGTTTTCCAACAAAATGCCGGTGCTGCCTTCGTCGTTGTACAGCCCCCACCCGCCGTATCCCCAAGACTCAATGTCATGGATCCGATTGCCTCGCAGCACAGTGCCCTGCGACGGCCCCAGCGTGTAGATGCCGCCCATGTCACTGAGCCAGCCTTTGCCGAGGTGGTGGATGTGGTTGTTTTCGATTCGATTTCCCGATGCCAGACTTCGATCGTATCCCCAACGCCAACCGACCGAGATGCCGGTGTAGTACATGTTCGAAATTTCGTTGTGCGTGACTTCGTTGTCAGCACTGTTGCCAATCCAAACGCCGACCGCACATGGAAAGAGATGCCCAGCATCGTAGATGATGTTGTTGTCGACAACGATGTCGTGAGTCCATTCAGATTCGTTCGATGCAATTCTTGTTTCACCAACACGCACTCCACCTGCGCCCAAGTCGTGCACGAAGCACTGCCTCAGGAGGCCTCCCGTGCAGCCCTTGCGGAACCAAATGCCATACCCACCGGTGTGACCAATCTCGCAATGATCGAACACGACGTTTTTCGTCCCGTCGATTTGCACCGCGGCCTCAATCGGAGAGGCCGCTTGGGATGGATCAAAGCCGGACCGCGGCGTGAGCATGCCGCAATGTCGGAACGCGATGCCGCGAAATTCCAGGCCTTCAACGAACTGATCGTTCGCCGCGTCGCCCTGGATCACTACCAGCTCTTTGCAGACGGGAACGATGAACTCAGCATCCTCCATCGATTCACCCGCACGAGGTTGGTAGCTGAGTTTTCCTCCCGGTGCCAGGAAGAACTCCCCCGGTTCGTCGAGTGCCGCGGCAAAATTTTCAAGGACGTAACCCGTGTTGCGTGTCAGCGGGTTCCAACTTTTCATCTTCCTCCCTGAGATGACCAACTGGCCGTTCTTCGCATCGGCGCTGTCCAGGAATCGGCGGGTGGTATCCCATTTGTGAAACGCCAGGATTTGTACTTCTCGAATCTCTTCCGGAGTGAGTCCTTCCAGGCTGGCAATGTCTTCTGGACGTACTGAGATTGTTTGCCGAGCACGCCTGCCGCCGTCGATCGGTTGTTCTCGGCATCCAACCATGTAGTGAAAAAAATTGTCCGGTTCGCGTGCTCTGACAGCCCGTTGCCCGTTGACCCACATCTGTTCAAAACGCCATTCCGGCGGAAGCTGCGTCGTCCAAGTGCCTCCTTCGCCCTCGGACCACTGAGCCGATATCAGACGACCTCCTGAGATCACCGGGGTTGTCCCCGGTGCGGCTTCGTAAGTCACATTTCCATCGCCGACTTCAAACGTCAACGGCTGCGCGATTTCATAACGACCATTTCCCACGAGAACACGAGCGGATTCACTTGGTCGATCAATCCGGAGTTTGCGGATCGCGTCGCGGGCTTCGGTCAGGAATCGAAAGGGGCGGGCCTTACTTCCGTCACCACCAGCAGTTGCATCGGCGGCGACATGGAGATCCCAATCGCTGTACGCGATATTCGACATGGTCAGAAGGGCCAGCAACAGGCAGGCAGTTGTCTTCATGCAAAATGTTTGAAAGGGAAGATGGAAAGAGAACGGGGAAGGCGGCGGCAGTCGCCCCAGCATGTTATTCAACGACGCCTTTTCGAAGGTCTTTTCGCGGCTTCCACTTGTAGGCTGCGAGGGCGTTTTTCCAGAAGTACTTTTCCTGGAGCTCACGTGGTTTGTCAGCGAAGTATTCTTTCGCGATGCCCACGACTTCTTCCAAAGGAGCCGCTCGGTCGCTGTTGGGCCAATCGCTGCCAAAGAGGATTCGGTCGTCTCCAAACACCTCGATCAGTCGATCCAGGCCTGGACGATGCACCTCCAGATCTTTCACGATCTTGCCTGAGATGCGATGAATCAAGCCCGAGAGTTTGACAAACACATTTGTTCGATGATGCAGGTCATTCAACACGTTGTCGTAAGCCGCTTGGTTGGCGGCGGTTGGTTCTAATCGTGGCAGGTGATCGATGACGATGCGCAAGTCTGGCAGACGTTCGTTCAGCTTCACGACGGCTTCCAGCAATCGCACGGATGGGTTGGCAACATCCAACGACAGATCGAGATCCACCATCAAACGCATCCCTTTCATGAACACGTCGTCCTCGATCACCTTCGTCAAGTCGTAGCCCCACAGGGTTCCGTAGCGGATGCCTCGAAACAGAGGGTTCTTCGCATGTCGAGCGAGAAGTTCACCAAAGTCCGGTTTCTCTGGCCGCAGATTCCCAACCAGTCCCAGCATCATGTCGTCGGGCTGCATGACTTGCAGTGCCCACAGGTTGTCTTCCACCCACGGACTGGCTTCGACCTTGATTGCACCGGTGATTCCTAGTGGAACGGCAAGCTTGCGATAGTCAGCCGGCAGGGCGGTGGTGGGAGAATCGCCTCCGGGGCCAACGTAGGGTGCACCCTGTGGACGCGATCCGTCAAAGAGATGAATGTGGCAATCAATGATGGGAATCGGTTTTTCTTGGGGACTCGGTGCCGCAATCAGAGGTTCCGTCATCGCCGCCGCTCCCACGGCAACGGTGCCCTTCATGAATCCACGGCGGGTCGTGTGTTCGTCGGATGGGACCGAACGATCGGAGAAGGATTCACTGCTCATGCTGGTACTGGTCTATGTAGAGGTCGTGCAGTTTTAAAGTGCTGTGCTCGTGACGTCCCGCGAACCTCGCGCTTTGGCAAAGGGCGAGTCGATTTTGCTGTCGGTTGGCCGCTCTTGGCCGACGTCCGCAACTTCGACGGGCAAGAGTGCCCATCCTACAGACATCCAAAACTTGGACGGGCAGGAGTGCCCATCCTACATGGGTTGAAACCTCATTGTCGGTTCAATCGACCAGCAGCAGCTGGAGGATTGCGAGCGTTCGGCGAGAACTACGGAGGAGGCGAGTGCGTGTTGTTTCCCATGCGCGGCCCCCTCCCTCGCGTACGCCTGAACGGCTTCGCTCGACCTCCGCCAAGCTTCGTTTCGGGAGAGGTAAACCGTGTGCAAATCTGCCGAAAAGCGGCAACAGGAAATTGCACAACCTCTGTATTCGAAAGGAGCATTGGGGGCTGTGCCGTGGGAAGAATCTTTATGGTGCGTTTGTGTTTGGCTTCGCTTCCTGAATCTGGAGGACACGTGTTATACAAAAAGAGCGCGATGAATCATCATCGTGCTCTTTGGACTGAACTCTCGTTGTGATTGTTTGAAGCTAGCTTCAAAGCGAAACGGTAGCGTTGATGTTTTTGTCGGTTTCGGCTCGTTCGCCCTGAACATAAGCCTTGCCTGCACGCAGCAGATAGTTGATGCCAGTGAAGCCGCTGTTGTCCCAATATTCCCCGCGTTCGGGCTCAACGCGAAGCAATGTGATGTTGGGATCGTTTTTGCCTTCTGGGAACCAAACCTTCCAGGCTTCCTTCCACAGTTCGTCCAGCTTGGCCCGATCGTCGGTGACTCGGCATTTGCCGGACAGCGTCACAAATTTGTTTGAACCTTGCATCGTTACCGCGACATCACGGTCCAACATCAGCTCAGCGATCTTGCCAGAGTTCCGATTGGTAACGAACCACAATTGGCCGTCGTCCGTTGCTTCCGCGATCGCCATGGGGCGAGCGTCCATACCACCGTCATCTGCTTTCGTGATCAGCATCGCGGTATCAAAGTCTTGGATCAGGTCGATTAGCTTTTCGTGAGTATTCATCGTGCTTCTTTCGGTTGAAGTATTTCGGAAACGATTGCAAAGAGTCGCAAATCGGAGGCCAATGCGAACGAAAATCAGCCAACACGAAAAAAGGCGAGAGGAAAAACCTCTCGCCAATTTGTGTGACAGTCGCTCGTCAGCCAATCAATGGGTGATCGATTGCTGTGAACTGCTATTCCAGCGAGTCGCGATTGCGAGCACCGCAACGGCACCGATGATGGAACCGATCCATCCGGACGCTTGCATGGCCGATCCGCCAAACAACAGGAAGGCGAGGAAGCCGCCGACGAATGAACCGACAACACCGAGCAAGATTGTTTTGACGATGCCGAGGTTTTGCCGTCCGGGATAAATTAGCCGGGCGAGGGCGCCGACGATCAAACCGAAAATGATCCAGCCAATGATTGGAATCAACATGTGTGAGCTCTTTGTGTGAGTGGAGGAAAAGTCCTTCGTAGTTGCGTCCGCAATTCATGCGATCAGCGGACGGCCGACGAATTGCCGGCAATGGCGTCCGTCGCGGGGATCAGACTTCTTGGGCCTGAAGCATCCACAGATGCTTCTCGAGTTCACCCGAGATTGCGATCAGCATGTCTTCGCTGATCGCGTCGAGATCGCCGAGTTTCTCAATCGCCGAACGCAGCGACTCGATGACTTGTTTCAAAGCGTCCGCGACTCGCGAAATTGTTTCGGAGACTTTCACGAATCCGTCAGGGTAGCCTGCCACATTGCTGTCGGCAGCGACCGTGGAAACGCGGCCGTCAGCTGGAATGCCGAGTGTAACGATCCGTTCGGCGACTTCATCGCTTCCCGCTCGAACGGAATCAATGATCTCGTCGAGTTGCAAGTGAATGCTTCGAAAATTAGGACCCACGACGTTCCAGTGGGCTTGCTTCATCAGCAAAGCCAGATCGATCAGGTTGGTCAGGTTGTCTTGCAACAAAGCAGTGACTTCCGCGGTGGTTTCGTCTTGAAGAATATCGCGTTTGAATTGAGTTTGGGTTGTAGTCGACATCGTTTGAACTCGTTGGTGTTTGTGATGGCAGTGACTGCCGTTGATAGTGAAAGGGCTCGAATGGTGGGGCTACTGAGCCAAGTAGTCTTCTCGAAAAGCACTGGCGGCGAGTGGTGCGGCGGCTTCAAAGCCACCGTCAATCGGCCAGCGTGCCCCGGTGACAAATCCCGCTTGCTCGCCGGCAAGAAAATTGATGACGGCCGCGACTTCATCGGGGTGACCAACCCGGCGGACCGGAATCGCCTCCCGTGGTGAGCTCTCGGCGTCATCGGGATCCATGTCGTTCATCGGAGTGGCAATTTCGCCGGGGGCGACGGAATTGACCGTGATGTTCAGCGGAGTCAGATCCAACGCCAAACACTTCACCAAACCACCCAAAGCGTGTTTGGTCATCGTGTAGAGCGTGTCGACCGGACTGGCGATCGCTTCGTGAACACTGGTCACGACAATGATTCGACCCGGAGTTGATTTGGCGTCGCCTTCCAAACCGCCCGGCAACATGTGATGCACGGCTCGCTGGATCGCAAGCGTTGCACCAATCGTGTTGACGTTGAATATTCGCTGAGCGGTTTCGACGTCGAGATCAGGCATCGTTTGATTGACCATCATCCCAGCGTTGTTGACAAACACATCGAGGCCGCCCAGTTCGTCAACCATCTCATCGACGACTGGATTCGCAGTGTCAGGGTTGGACAGATCCAACTGTTTGACCACGCACACACGTCCTTCGGCTTGAACCATTTCAGCGGTGCGTTTGGCGTCGTCTTCACCATGTGCGTAGGTGATTGCGACATCGTGTCCGGATCGAGCGAGGGCGACCGCGGTTGCGCGGCCGATGCCTGTGCTTCCGCCGGTGATGATTGCTTTGCGATTCATGGGTTTGTTTGAAATTGTTGGAAGCGGAAATTTGCTTTTGGTTGTCGAACTCACATCAGAAGCGAATCGCCTTACGCGTCCTGCAGTTCGCTTTCGCTCTTCAGCACGTGATCACCGTCTTCTTGCTCGATGTAGTAAGCCGGTTCGTCATCGCTGGCGTTCCGCGTCACGTCGTTGCCTTTGATGGTTTTGGTCACCCTTTCTTTGTAGGACTCTTTGATCTGTCCCTTGGCCGTTCCACCGCCGTAGTTCCACTGAACGTATTGGTTGATTTGAAACTTTTGGCTCACGGGAAGTCCTGTCAATTTGAGTGAGGTTTGGTTGGGCGAATCAAGCTTCGCTGAACGTGTTGCTGCGTTGTGATGAAGCCCTGAAGCAAACGGCGGGCCAAAACCCTCGCCGTTATGATTGGCTCGCCGATTGCGGGTGACTTTTGACGGAAGACTTCTCAAGCAAACACTGCCTTTCGAGGCGCAAACGCCGGCATTGTTTTGATTTCTACTCGAAACCTGCTGTCCTGATCCCACCGCTTTCAAACGGAACACCACGATGAACGAACCCAAACAAGACACCGCCCCTCTCAACCACACTCCTTGTCCCGGATGCGGCAAGCCGGTGGACGACCGCGTTCCCGCGTGTCCCAACTGCGGCGAGAAAATCTATGTTGAGCATCCGGGAGGAATCACTCCGACGAGGCACGAGAAGTTGCCCGCGAACGACCCTCGGAAGTAACGGTTTGGCGGCTTGTTGAACCCTGTGCGCGTCGGCTTGGGTTTGACTACCTCAGACCATGGCAAAGCCCCAACTGGTCCGGGTTGCATGCCGAAGTTGAGCGATCCAGCAGCCTGAGACGCATTGGGTTGATTTGACGCGAAACGGTCGATTGCAGACCAAGCAATGCTCTCAATCGAGTTTCAGGCTGAGCATAGATCGTTGCTCAGGCCTCCAAATCTGCGATATCTGGTCGCTCAGTGCTGATGATCGACCCAAAACCGCGCCGGTCGTCACCTCCGGTCCAGTGCTGTTCAGAAATCAAGTGAATCGCGGGCTGTGCGGCACTTGGTGAAGGTTGCGGCACGGTACTTGCGATGTATCTAATTTTGTCAATTCATTCCTTCATCGGTTCAGATCTATGTCCTCATCCATGGCAGTTAACAGCGAAACGCTTCGCCAGTGGATGAAGTCCGTCGTGACGAAGACGATTGAAGGTGTGGCCATGGGTGAACATCCTTTTGGCGCAGGTGTCTTCACCGAAAGCGGGAAGCAAATTTCAGTTGCTCACAATCAAGTGGTATCGACCTGCGATCCGACTGCGCACGCCGAAGTGGTGGCCATCGGAAAGGCAGCGAAGAAGCTAGGTGGACCAGATCTTTCCGGTTTGTGGCTTGTTTCGACTGGTGAACCGTGCCCAATGTGCCTAGCCGCGATTGGATTGGCCGGCATCGAACACGTTGCCTATGGCGCGTGTGCATCAACGATTGAAACTGCCAACTTCGGCACATTGGGATTGAAGGCCAGTGAGCTTGCAGAGCAGTTGTCACCGCCGATCAAGTTGACCGGTGGCGTGCTGGAGTACGATTGCTCGGCTCTTTTGATCAACCATCGCAAGAAGGACTCTGACGATGGTTGAGCTGAACGTGCAGGTCGCACATGAATTGCCGCTGCCAACGATCGGTATGAAGAATGTTCTTGTCGTGGATGATGTCGCAGTCATGCGAACGATCATCTCGCGAGTCCTTCGCAATCTGGAAGTTGAGAGCGTTCAGGCGGCGGATGGTTGTGAAGCGTTCGAGTTGCTGTCCAAGCAGAGCGTCAACGCGGTGATCACTGATATCGAAATGCCCAATTGGAGCGGTTTCGATTTGGTCGACGCGATGCGGCGGTCGAAAGACCAGCGAATTGCAACGTTGCCCGTCATTGTGACGAGCACCTTGGGAAGCAAAGCCATCGCCCGGAAAGCCCGACGATATGTCGGCGTGTATTTTCTTCCGAAACCCATCTCCGTCACTCGGTTGAGTGTCACTCTGAAGATGATTGCGACCAGTCGTTGGTTGCACGAGCGGTTTTCGGATGGTCGAAGAATTTGTCTTTGACTTGACCCGCACTCGTTAGGTCTTGTTCAATCATGGATCAGTGGATCGAAAGTATTTTGGAACAGTTCGGTGCATTCGGCGTTGGAATGCTGATGTTACTGGAGAACGTGTTTCCTCCTATTCCGTCCGAATTGGTGATGCCGTGGGCTGGTTACTCAGTCAGCCAAGGGCAATCCTCTTTTATCGCGGTTGTCATCGCGGGCAGCACTGGCTCATTTGTCGGTGCCTATGCGTGGTACTGGGTAGCTCGCCGGATCGGAAAGGAGCGGCTCGCGACGTGGGTGGACAAACATGGTGCTTGGCTGACCATTTCCCGGAACGACATCGACCAAGTTGATCGCTGGTTCGAACGTTGGGGTGCGGCGGCCGTGCTTTTGTGTCGTCTGATCCCTGGGCTTCGAACACTCATCAGTGTCCCGGCAGGTTTCGCGAACATGCCAGCGGCAAAATTCTCTGCTTACACTGCGATCGGGACTATCGCTTGGACAGCACTCTTGGCCGTGATCGGATTGTGGTTGGGTAAAAACTACGGTGACTTGGCAGGTCCACTCAGTTGGGTGAGCTCGGGTGTCATTGCAGTGATGCTTGCGATATGGGTTTACCGCCTGGTTCAGCAGCATCGTGAGAGAAGCGATCGTTCCGTTGCTCACTCACGGTGATCTTCGCTAGAACTTATTCAAACGTCTGGTGTGCACCGATCGTGTGGATCGTCGGGGTGATTGATGGGCGGGTTTGGCTTTTTGCGTCGACTCACCCACCACGCGATACGGTTTTCAACGCAACCAACCACGAGAAGTACAAAAACCGCTGCGATAGCGACGCTGGTTGCCAGAGCGGTTCGCTCGACAGCCGTCGCGACGCCAATTCCCGCGGTCAAGAAGATGCTCGCCGCGGTGGTTAGACCTTCAACCTGTTCTCCTTTCTGGTGCACAATCGTGCCAGCACCCAAAAAGCTGATGCCAACCACGATTGCCTGAAGCACCCGGATGGGGTCTGCACTAAGCATCGAATCGGGTTCCAAGGCTTGGAAGTGGTTCACCGCTTCCTGGGCCAGCAGCATCATCATCGACGCCCCAGCACACACGAAGATGTGTGTCCGGACGCCCGCGGGCTTGCGAGCGAACTCACGTTCGATTCCTAGGAGTGCACCCAGGCCGCCAGCGGTGGCGATCGTTTGCAGTTGAGTGATATCGAGGCTGTCTAGCATGCGGCGATGGTCAAGCAAAATGTGTGCCTGACGCTGGCTCGCGATCGCCGCCTCATTTGCTCGGGCGTGTCGAGAAAGTCCTCGCGGCATGCCGATTGCTGCTGACGACCGCAGTCCGCTAATCGTCCACTCTGAAAGATTGACGTTGGCAAACGGACGAATTGCGATCCCACTGAGCATTAACCGACCACGTGTATGAACTTCGTTCCATCCCAGTCCGCTCTTGATCACGCCGGTGTCGGCGCCGAATCGATTGCGGGATTGTTTTGGGTGATGCTCATTGGCGGATGTTTGATCTGGCTGATTGTCGTTGGGTTGGCGGTCTACGCGATCGTGGTTCCCGGTCAACATGATCAGAAGAGAACGCGAATGTTGGTGATCGGCGGCGGGGCGGTCTTTCCGACAATCGTTTTGACAGCGTTGCTGACGTATGGATTGGCAATGTTGCCGGACCTTCAGCGCCCGGCACCGGAGGGCAGCCAAGTCATCGAGGTCGCGGGAGTGCGATGGTGGTGGCGAATTCACTACCGAATGCCTGACGGGAATCGCGTGGAAACGGCCAACGAAATTCATCTGCCTGTGAACGAACCGGTGGAATTCAAACTCAAGAGCGAGGACGTGATTCATGCGTTTTGGGTTCCTTCGCTCGGCGGCAAGGTCGACATGATGCCCGGTCGCGAAAATCGGTTGAAGCTGCATCCGACTCGAGTCGGCGTCTATCGCGGCGTGTGCGCCGAATATTGCGGCGAGGCTCACACTCAGATGGCTTTTGATGTGATCGTTGAGTCGCGTGAGGACTACGACGAGTGGCTCCGGCAACAGGCATCACTAGCGGTGGCGATATCTGATGAAGCGGAGGCCGGTCGGAAAATTTTCGCAGGCTCCGGTTGTGGTGCCTGCCACTCAATTCGCGGCACTTCGGCCGATGGCGTTGTCGGGCCAGACCTGACTCACTTCGGAAGTCGCCGAAGCATTGGTGCGTCCGTGCTGCCAAACAACGCGGACAACTTGACTCGGTGGATCGCGGAGACTCATCGAGTCAAGTCAGGCGTGGAGATGCCAGCTTTTGAGACGCTTGCTGAAGATGAATTGCGAGCTTTGGTTCGTTACTTGGGGGAATTGAAGTGAAAGACCCAAGAGCGGATCGATTGTTGAAGGCCTGGGAAACGCCCAAGGGATGGCGGTATTGGTCGGCAGTCAACAACAGCGAAGTCGGACTGTGGTACACGCTCACCGCGTTTGCGTTCTTCCTGTTTGGCGGTGTGCTGGCGCTGATCATGCGAGTTCAGTTGGCCTTGCCAGACAACGATTGGCTCACGCCCGACCAGTACAACCAAATCTTCACCATGCACGGCAGCGTGATGATGTTTTTGTTTGCGGTGCCAATCTTAGAAGCCATCTCGATCATGTTGCTCCCCGAGATGCTGGGCGCGCGAGACCTGCCGTTTCCGAGGTTGTCGGCGTACGGCTATTGGTGCTTTCTGATCGGCGGCGTGTTCGTGTGCGGTTCGCTGTTATTTGGTGTCGGACCTCGCGGTGGTTGGTTCATGTATCCGCCAATGACGACGGAGTACCAAGACGGCATCGGGCCTGACATCTGGTTGTTGGGGCTTTCTTTCATCGAGATCGCATCGATTGCTGCGGCGGTTGAATTGATCGTCGGCGTGTTGAAGTGCCGTCCGCCTGGCATGCGTTTGAATCTGATCCCGCTTTACGCTTGGTACATCCTGGTGGTGGCGGTGATGATCCTGTTCGCGTTCCCGCCATTGATCGCTGGCGATTTGCTGATGGAACTGGAGCGGGCCATGGATTGGCCGTTCTTCGATGTCGAGCGGGGTGGGGATCCCATGCTGTGGCAGCACTTGTTTTGGATCTTTGGGCACCCCGAGGTTTACATCGTTTTTCTGCCTTCCATCGCATTGGTTGCGATGATGGTGCCCACGTTCGCTCGCACGCCGATGGCTGGCTACGGGTGGATCGTGTTGGCCGCGGTGGGGACGGGGTTCCTGAGTTTCGGGTTGTGGGTGCATCACATGTTCACGACCGGATTGCCGGGGATCTCGATCGGGATTTTCTCCGCTGCGTCCGAGGCCGTGGCGATTCCGACCGGCGTGCAGATTTTCTGCTTCATCGCGACGCTGTTGGTTGGACGTGTTCAGCGCAATGTCTGTCTGAAGTTCATCCTGGCGGGGTTGGCGACTTTCATCATTGGCGGGCTGACCGGTGTGATGGTCGCGATCGCTCCGTTTGATTACCAAGCCCACGACACATACTTCATCGTCGGACATCTTCATTACGTGTTGATCGGTGGCACGATCTTTCCGATCGTCGCCGGGTTCTATTACTACTACCCGTTTGTAACCGGCAAGCAACTTTCAGAACGGCTGGGCAACATCACGTTTTGGTTGATGTTGATCGGATTCAATGTGGCTTTCTTTCCGATGCACATCGCGGGATTGATGGGGATGCCTCGCCGCGTCTACACGTTCCCAGGCGGAATGGGATTCGAATGGCCCAACCTGATTTCGTCGATTGGTGCGTTTGGTTTGGGAGCCGGTTTCCTGGTTCTGCTCTGGGATGTGTTTCGCCCCAAAGGCAAGCAGCCCTTGGTACCGCGAAACGTTTGGAATGCGGGGACGCTGGAGTGGAGCGGCGAGGTCCCGGACCAGCCCTGGGGGATTCGCTCGATTCCGATCATCAATTCGCGATACCCGCTTTGGGAGCAAGAGAACCTGCGGGCCGACATCGATGCTGGGAACTTCTACCTGCCCGATGCAGAGGAAGGACGACGAGAGACGTTGGTGACCAGTGCGGTGGATGCGGAGTTGATGCAGTGCTTGCGTGTTCCGGGACCATCGTTCTTGCCGTTTTGGGCGGCGGTGTTCACCGGTGGAGTCTTCATCTTTTCAACTTATCACTGGTGGATCCCGGCCGGTTGTTGCAGCGCGCTCTCGTTCGCGACCATCGTGACGTGGTTGTGGACCGGGACCGCGGAGATTCCTGAAAAGGAAACCAAGCCGGTTGGATTGGACCAATCGTTGCCATTGTATGTTTCAGGGCCTGCGGCGGTGGGTTGGTGGGCGATGTTCATCACGATGCTGGGCGACATGACAGCGTTCATTTCGCTGGTGTTTGGCTACTTCTTCTACTGGACCGTGCACGAAGACTTTCTGCCGGAACAATGGAACGGCGAACCGGTTGTTGGTGCCGGAACGATTTGGCCCTTGGTGTCCGTGGGGCTGGCCGTCGTCGCGTGGTGCGCGGTCGTGATGGCTCGTCGTCTGAATCGCGGCAATCATTCGGTCGGCTTTTACTCATCGAGTCTATTGGCGGTCGCAGCGACCGTCGCCTCGGGGGCGGCACTTGTTTGGGGCCCGTATTCCAACGGCCTGGATCCGACCGTGCACGTGTACAGCTCAACAACGGGCGTGTTGGTGTTGTGGACGGTGGTGCACTTGGCTCTTGGTGCCACGATGTTGGTTTACTGCATCGCCCGGCGTTTGTTTGGAAAGATGGACGCAATGCATGATGCGGACATCGTCAACGTCACCTTGGGGTGGCACTTTCTCTTGCTGACCGTCGCGATCACGGGATCGGTGCTGGCACTCTTTCCTTGGGTGGCCTGATGAGTGAGAGCGTGAATCAGCAACCGGTACCACTGCATGAACACGGGCAACGCCGCCCGATGAAGAAGCGTTTGTGGTGGATCGCGATCTCTCCATCGGTGTGGGCAATTCATTTCTTGGCGTGCTACATCACCGCTGCGGTCTGGTGCGAAAAAATTGGGGAGGGAAACCTTCGCCCTCTTCAGATATCCGTCGGGATTTACACGGCGATCGCCTTGCCAGTGATCATCTGGGTTGGCTACTCGAGCTATCGCAACTTTCGACGCGGCGATCCACCCGTGCCGTATGACTTTGACGATCCCACGGATCGAACGCACTTCTTTGGCTTCACCGCGTTCTTGCTGTCATCACTGAGCGTCGTGGCGACTTTGTTCACCGTTTTGGTGTTCGTCTTGGTGGGGAGTTGCGACTGATGAAACTTTGGATGTGGAATCTCGGCTGGTTGGTGCTCGGACTTGCGTGGTTGGGGCCGTTGCCTGAACTCGCACAAGTCTCCTTTGCCGCTCACATGATGTTGCACATGGCGGTGGTTGCCGTTGCGTCTCCGTTGCTCGCGATCGCCGCCTCCGGGACGCGATTGGATCCTGTTCGGAAGGTGCCGAGTTTGTTTTCGCCAATTCCAGCTTCGGTGGGTGAGCTGTTGATCGTATGGGCGTGGCACGCGCCGGGGCTGCATCACTTTGCTCGTCACTCTTTGTTGGGATTTGTTATCGAGCAATCCATGTTTCTGGCGGCTGGAGTGTGGGTGTGGATCTCGGCGTTTGGAGGCTCGGCACCGCGTTCGCCATCTCGCAGCGGTGCGGGGGTGATTGGGTTGTTGCTGACTTCCATGCACATGACGTTGCTTGGTGCCTTGCTGACGCTTTCGCCGAGATTGCTCTATTCACACCATCATTCGGTGTGGCTGGAACCAATCACGGACCAACACCTTGGCGGAGCGGTGATGCTGGTGGTTGGCGGGATCGCATTCTTGGCCGGCGGCCTCTGGCTCACGAAGGATTTGGTCGGCGATGGCGAGAAGCTTTCGTCGCGACTTGCTCCTGCATCGTTCCAGCGACATTTCGGGAGTGCACCTCATGAGTGATTCTGGATTTCATCTTTCAACGCAAATCAATGGTGCGGGCTCATGTTGTTGACTTGGAAGCGAGCCTTGATCGCGTGTTGCGTTTTTGGGATGCTCGGCACCGTTGTCTTGGTGAGCGGAGTGGTACCGGTCAAGGCCAGCAGTGGTCACTGGCAGATCACACGTTGGTTTCTCAACTTCGCAAGCGACCGGTCGGTGAGTTTTCACTCTCGTGGAACTCAGCCACCAGAAGACAGTGGCCTGATGGACGCGAGATTGGGAGCCGAGATCTATAAAACGAACTGCCGTTTCTGTCACGGTTTGCCGGGGCAAGAACAGCCGCCCGTTGCCAAGGGGATGACACCGACTCCACCGAGGCTGGACCGATCGCTGCTTGAGAAGGAACCGAGGGAGTTGCACTACATCATCCAGCACGGAATCAAGTTCGCTGGCATGCCCGCTTGGCCCGTTCCAACGCGAAGTGATGAGATCTGGCCCGTGGTCGCGTACCTGCGACAAGCTTTGGAAGAGAATCGCGAAGCCTTTGATGCGGAGCGATCAGAAAACGACTTGGCTGCACTTGCGAAGTTGCCTGTCCTTCAAGCTTGCGTTGATTGTCATGGCGTGGACGGAGTCAGCCGTGCGGGCAAACAAGTTCCGCATCTGACCGGTCAAGCGGAAGGCTATCTCCGGCTGTCGTTGCTTGCGTTCCGATCGTCCGAACGGAACAGTGGTGTGATGATGCCGGTGTGTCATGCTCTGACCGATCAAGAAATTGATGCTCTGTCCAAACACTATCACGAAACGGTTTCGACCAATCTGCCTGCCAGTCTTGAAGCAGAGGTAGCGGATCACGCTACGATTGAACGAGGCCGTGAGCTTGCGATGAATGGTGATCGCGGACGAAAAATTCCTTCTTGTCAAAAGTGTCACGGACCGGATGCGGAGAACCGACGCGATGAATATCCCAATTTGGCGGGGCAGTCAAAGTGGTATCTGCAGCGACAATTGGAACTATTCCAGAAGCGAGTCCGAGGTGGGGCTCAAACGGCACGCTTGATGCATCCCATTGCAGACAAGTTGTCCGAACAGGAACGGTCTGATCTGGCAACCTTTTACGCTTCCCTGCAAACGCCTGACGAACGTCCGGAGAAATGAACTGGCCCATCGCTGATTTCATTCGGTTGCAGCGAGGAAGACGTATTGTTCTTTCACCACACAGTCAGCAATGGAAGGTTTGATCATGGCGACCAGCCTATCGGAGAAGCAAGAAGAGATTTACGAAGAGTTCTATGACCTCGTGAACATGCAGCCCAAGGAGATTGAGGATTGGTTGGAAACGGACGAGTCCAAATCAGTTGGTCAAACCAAAGAAGGCGATGATGAATCCGTCGGTCGGCAGTCGGCTCGCAAGATCATCGAGATCAAACGCACTAACAAATCGGATCTTTCTGACGAACAAGTGGATCACATGCAAAAGGTTTGTGGCTACATCAAGCGGCATGTGGCACAAGAACCCGACGGCGATGTTTCTGGAACGGACTGGTCCTACAGCCTCAAGAATTGGGGCCATGATCCTTCGAAGTAGAGAAAAGGCAGGTTCGCCAATGGGGTGAACCTGCCATGGAACATCTGTTTTCGGCGTTTTTCTCCGAGTGACTACATGCTGACGCGATCAGACGGGTGTGCGACCGCCGGTGCATCCGAAGACTTCACCGGTCACGTAGCTCGCATCGGGGCTGGCTAACCAGACGTAGAGCGGTGCCAATTCGATTGGTTGGGCAGGACGACCGAATAGGTTGTTCGCTCCGAACTCTTTAAACTTATCCTCAGGCATCGATCCTGGAATCAAGGGAGTCCAAACGGGACCGGGCGCCACCGCGTTGACCCGTACTCCGTGATCCATCGCCAATTTTGCCAAGCCCTTGGTCATGCCCAACATCGCTGATTTCGTAGACGCGTATGGCAGCAAGTACGGCGAGGGATCATAGCCTTGGATTGATACCGTGTTGATAATGCTTCCACCCGGTGGCAGATGTTTCATTACGGCACGAGAGAGCCAGAACGGAGCGTAGACGTTGGTTTTGAAAATGCGATCGAATAGATCAGTCGAAAATTCGTCGACATCATCGGCTGTCTCTTGATAAGCCGCGTTGTTTACGAGAATGTCGATTGCCCCGTGTTCTTGGCGAGTCTTTTCGACTAAGTCATTGCAAAACGATTCCTCGCGAAGATCGCCGCGAATCACGGACACGTCGACGCCAGCTTGCTTAGCGACTTCTGCCGTTTGTTTCGCGTCCGCGTCTTCGGAGAGATAATTGATCGCGATGTTCGCACCTTCTCGCGCGTAACAAATTGCAATCGCTCGGCCGATTCCGCTGTCTGCGCCGGTAATCAATGCTGTCAGACCCTTGAGTTTGCCTGAGCCTTCGTAGCTTTCCTCGCCGTGATCAGGCCGTGGATTCATTTTTTCGGTGCTGCCCGGCATCTTCATCGCCTCTTGATCTTCAAATGGCGGCCTCGCATACGCTTGTCTCGGATCGACCAACTGAACGCGTTCTTCGGTAGCGGTGGACATTCTGGATCTCCATTTTTCACTGTTTTCGGTTGGATTCTGGTTTGGCTAGGCATCACATTGCCGATGCAGCGGTTGCTGGATGCAAACAATGTTCCGAATCGTTCGAGCGTGACTCGCTCGTTAGGGTGGTCCAAGCGTCCAAGTCGATTTCACCACCGCTGTTTTATGCTGGGGGCAGGTCTTCGCGAGTCTGGAACATCAATTGCTTTGAGTTGACGTCGAATGCTTTGAAACCTCGCGAATCGCGAGATTGGCAATACACTAAAACACCGAAGAAAGAGGCTGCTATGAGTGCGTCAGCGACCCAGAACAAACGTGACACGATGAATGCGGTTGTTT
This sequence comes from Rhodopirellula europaea 6C, assembly GCF_000338295.1. Lineage (GTDB taxonomy): Bacteria > Planctomycetota > Planctomycetia > Pirellulales > Pirellulaceae > Rhodopirellula > Rhodopirellula europaea. The sequence continues at coordinate 14,570 of NZ_ANMO01000246.1, read as the reverse complement.
ACGACGACTATGGCGACGCGAACGTCTTGCATTCGGGGGTCGTTCCTTTGCCTGACCGACTTCCTGGGCAGGTAATGATCGATGTTCAGGCATCAAGCGTTAATCCGATCGACTACCGAATTCGGAGTGGCGAGATGAAAGGGTTGCTGCCGGGTGGATTTCCTCGCGTTCCTGGCTACGACGTGTCTGGAATGATCGCGGATTGTGCCGCCGATAGCCCCTTCAAGGTGGGCGACCGAGTGATCGCGTTTCTTGACACGATGCGAGGGGGCGCGAGTGCCGACTTCGCGGTGGCTGCCGTGGACGTGACGGCAGCGATCCCCGACTCCTTGAGTTTCAACGAGGCGGCAGCAATTCCCTTGGCCGGAACAACCGCCCTGCAATCACTCCGTGATCACGGAAACATCGCAGAGGGAAAACGCGTTTTGATCAACGGAGCGAGCGGCGGAGTTGGAATGTTCGCTGTTCAGATTGCCAAGGCTTTCAATTGCCATGTGGATGCTGTCGCCAGCGGCGACAACGAGGAATATTGTCGGTCATTGGGTGCCGACCACTTTTATGACTACGAAAAGACCGACTTCACCGAATCGGAAGAGCGTTGGGATCTCATTTTTGATGCGGCAGGGAAGTCTGGATTCTGGGATGTTAAGAAGGTGCTCAACGACGGCGGCCGCTATGTCTCGACGGAGCCCGACGCGAAAGGCATGTTGATGACCCTGGTGACTTGGCCGATGTCCAAATCGGGAACAGTGATGCTGGCAAAGCCCAATGCGGACGATTTGCGGACGCTGATTGAAATGCGAGAGAAGGGGCAACTGCAAATCACGATTGACGCGATATATCCCTTTTCTCAATTGAGCCGAGCACACCAGCATGTCGAGAACGGCGTGGAACGAGGCAAAGTCGTTCTGACCGCTGATGGCAGTGGTCTATGATTTCAAGCCGATCCAACGCCTAGCGGCTTGTTAATGTGAGCAAGTTCACAACTCGACGCGTGAGTTTTGAATCTGCGTTTTTTCGTAGGATGGCCAACGGCCTGTTTCAATATAGCCAGCGGGCGACGCCCCTGGAGCAGAACTTCAGGTTCGGATTGCCCGCCGAAGACTACAGCATGGAGCGCACGTCCGACGCGAAGGTCGGAAAGGCGAACAGGGTCGACTTCATGTTCGTTGCCGTCAGGTTGAACTTCATCGCGAGAGCAAACAGGTTGATGGTTTCCTCCGCGGAAGGGCCGAGCAAGTGGGCACCAAGAATCTCATCGGTTTCCGAATCGACGAGAATTTTGTAGCCGGCTACCGTCGATCCAGTTTTGCGAACGCTTCCCCACGACGAAGTGTCGTCGCTGAGAACCTTCACGTTGTCGTTGCTCTGGCGAGCAGCTTCTTCGGACAAACCGACCGAAGCGATGCATGGGATGGTGAACGCGACCTTGGGGACATACCCGTAGTCGGGTGTCTGCTCCAAGTTGTCCGAAAACAGATTCTTCGTCGCGGTGCGTGCGTCTTCGTTTGCAACAGGGGTCAACCGAGGCATTCCGGTGTCGGCGCAGTCGCCCGTCGCGAAGACTCGCGGGTTGGTTGGGTTCTGCATGAACTCGTTGACTGCGATTCCTTTCTCACTGTGCTCAATCTCGCCTCGCGAAAGGGTTAGTTCGTCGATGTTCGGGACTCGACCCGCACCGTGAACCACCAAACCACACTTGATCGGTGCATCTTCATTCGCGAGATGAACGTGCAAGCAACCGTCCGAAGACTTTTCGATTCCAGTGATCTCGGCATTCATCTGGAATTGAATTCCGTGATCACGGAGCGAATCGGTCAATTGATTGACGAGGTCGGGGTCGAATCCAGATAGCACTTGATCGTTCTGTTCGATCACGGTCACTCGGCACCCCGCACGGGCAACCACGCCCGCGAATTCCATGGAGATGTATCCACCGCCGACGAAGACGACGTGTTTGGGCATGGATTCCAATTCAAGGAATTCATCGCTGCGAGTGACATGCTCTGCACCATCGAACGAGAGTTCTCGAGGGCGTCCACCAGTGGCGATCAAGAATCGGTCAGCGGTCAGTTCCGTTCCGACGACGTCGATCGTATCGGGTGAAATGAAACGAGCGACACCGTGGAACGTCTTGATCCTCTTGTCTTGAAAGGATTGTTCCGACTTGTTAGCGACAGGCTGCGTGAACTCGGTTTTGAAAGCGTGAAGTTGTTTCCAGTCTATGTTGACCGACGCATCTGAAACCAGTTTCCCTTCGCTCCGTCGGACTTGGTCAACCAACTGCCCCGCGTTGACATAGACCTTTTTAGGGTTGCATCCACGAAGTGCGCAGACGCCACCGAAGGTTCGAGAATCGACCAACGCGACTCGCTTGCCTAATTTTGCGATTTTGGTCGCGACCGTACCGCCGGATGGCCCCGTTCCCAGGACCACCAAGTCGAATTGTTCGCTGCTCATGGCAGTTCAATGTCCAATCCGTGGTTGATGCGATTCGTGAAATTCGCGAGAGCGACCGCTGCAGCGAGCGTGACGAGTTGCTTTTCATTGAGGAACAACTTGAGTTCCTTCACCACAGAGGAATCAACGTTGGCCTTGGCCGTCAGTTGTTCGGCATATTTCAGAACGGCTCGTTCTTTTTCGTCGAACAAGTCGCCGCTGCTGACGTTCATTGAATCGAGTTGTTCATCAGACAATCCTGCCTTTTTTGCGGCTTGGCGATGGTAGTGCGAGCAGTAGTCGCACGAATTCAACTGGGACGCTTTATAGTAAGCGAGTTCACGATACTTCGCTGGCAGATCATTCTCGAGGCCATCGTTGATCTGAGTCATGCCGCCCAACACGTCAGGCTGGTGAGCCAACGTGCTGAAGATGTTCATCGACTGACCAAACTTCTTTTCGATTGCTTCGAGAATCGGTTTGGATTCGTCGGGAGCTTCATTGATGGAGAGTGGTTGTGCGTAGGCCATGGTGAGTTTCCGAGTATCGTGGGGACGGACCTGAAAAGAAACAGGCCAGCTCAATTGAACTGGCCTGTTGAAGCGATGAACGGATCAGACCGTTTGGGCGGCGTGCTTGCCTTCAGCGAATTCTTCGATCGCTTTGTCGCAGAAGGCTGGCAAGTCATCGGGGTTGCGACTTGTCACCAGGCCTTCGTCGCACACGCATTCCTCGTCGACCCATTCAGCGCCCGCGTTCTTCAAGTCAGTCTTCAGGCTTGGCCAAGAAGTGACTCGGCGCCCACGGACAAGGTCCGCCTCGATCAACGTCCACGGTCCGTGGCAAATGGCCGCAACGGGTTTGTGTTGCTTGAAAAAGTCGCGAATGAAGCTGACCGATGTTTCGCAGGTGCGAAGTGAATCGGGGTTGGCGACACCGCCTGGCAACACCAATCCGTCGAAGTCTTCCGCGGAAACATTGCTGACGTTTTGGTCGACCGTGAACTGGTCGGCATTTACATCATGGTTCATGCCTTGGATCTTTCCATCCTTCGGCGAAACCAAGACGACTTCTGCGCCAGCGGATTTGATCGCGTCCCATGGCTTGGTCAATTCGACTTGCTCGAAGCCGTCCGTTGCGAGAAAGGCGATACGCTTCTTGTTCAGTGTTTGGTCACTCATATTCTTGTCCTCATTTTTTGTGCGATTTTGAATTTCGAAGGACAATGGAAGCAGATCGCGTGCCGCGCTGACGCCTTGATAGAAACACAATGAGTTTTCGGGGTTTCCATCGGAGTAGCAAAACGCGTTGAATTGGTGGCATAGGCTTCCGGCCTGTGATTGCGCGGATCACAGGCTGGAAGCCTATGCCACTTGGTTTCTTCGATCGCCGATACGATCAAGAATGTTCAGGTTCGCGGTTGTTGCACGCTCGATGGGACGTTTACCGAGCGAGCTGACCGGTTTGCGGTCGGTGGGAAGCTGCTTGTGGGACGGTTCAACCCATTACGGCGTGAGACTTGCGTTGATGCCGCAACGATGATTGGCGTGTCTCGTCCCCGCGATTTGTTTCGCAGGCCGCCGATCACAGTTTTGAACGACTTCAGCCGAAGGAAGAGCAGTTGATAGCGACTGATTTGATGATCGCGATGTTGGTAATGGCAGGTTTATCGATAGCGGCGGGCTGGTTTGTGTATGCGATCGGGTATTCGGACAAAGGCCAGCGCGTGATGCTATGTCTGTCGCTATCGGTTTTGGCGATGATTTACTTTCTGTTCTACGCGTCTGGTCAGCTCTTTTGGGCGAAATACGTGTCCAACTCTGCGGCGATCGTCTACACCAACTTTGCGTCCATCTTCGCGGCACTTGCGGCGGGTTGGGCCTTGCGTCTCCCCAAGACACCCGCCTGGCGTCGCGGAATTCTGTCCGCTTTGTTGGCGATGGTGTCTGCTGCCGCGATTCTTTGGCCGCTGCTTTCCATTGCCATCCGTCCGGCGCCCGAAGGTGGGGATGAGTGGAAGAACGGTGTCGCAATGCAAACGTCATGGGCGACATGCAGTCCCGCCGCGGAAGCGACGTTGCTACGTGCGGAAGGCATCGACATTTCTGAATCCGAATTGATTCCCATGTGTTTAACGGACTCGAGTGGTACACCAACGCTTGGTTTGTATCGTGGCATCAAATTGGTCGCGGACGAACAAGGTCGTTCGGTCAATGTGCTGAACGAAACGTTGGATGAGATGTGGAATCGCGATGATTGGCCAGTGTTGATGGCGGTGAAGTTGCCGTACGGAGTCGACGACCGACGCTATGTCGATCAGTGGGGATGGATTCCAGGCATGGGGCACAGTGTGGTCGCATTGGGACTGACAAGCGACGGGCAACGGATGCTTGTCGGAGATCCATCGGTTGGGCTGGAGCAGTGGTCGAAAGAAGACCTGCGAGTCCTTTGGCATGGCGACGGCATTCGAATGGAGTGAATGAATTATCAATTGATCGTGGGCTTTTGACTCACGGCAAACCCGCGGTTTTCGTGTTGATCGAGTCAGCTGTCTCGCGATCACCGACCGAACGAGACTGTCTCTGATCATCGCGGCGTCGCATTCCCTCAATCGAGGCAACCTCATTGGCACAGTGATTGCGTTAGACGGAGCAAATCAAATTACTGCTCCTGAGCCAACCATCCATGAACCAACCTTCTTCGCGAGTTAGCAATGGTGTCCTCGATGCAATCGGCGGCACACCCTTGGTTCGACTCAACCGATTTTTGGACCGACCTGATATTGAGTTGATCGTGAAATGGGAGGCGGCAAATCCGGGCGGAAGTGCAAAGGATCGTCCCGCCGCCAAGATGCTTTCCGAGGCACTGAGTCGTGGCGAAATCGGCCCCGACACCACGATCGTCGAGTCGACATCAGGAAACATGGGCATCGGGTTGGCTCAAGCGTGCCGGTACCACGGATTGAAATTCATCTGCGTCGTTGATCCTCGTGCCCAGAAGCAAAACCTTGCGATCATCGAGGCTCTCGGTGGCACGATCGAGCTTGTCTCTCAGCCACTGAACGGCGATTTCTTGGCCGCACGCATCGCGAAAGTTTGCGAGCTGATCGAGACGACACCGAACAGTTTTTGGCCCAATCAGTACGCCAACACAGACAACCCTCGATCGCACTTCGAAGGCACCATCCGAGAGATCGATGAGACACTTGATGGCGAGTTTGATGTCTTGTTCGTGGCCACCAGTAGCACGGGGACCGCACAAGGTTGCCGCGACTATCTGAAGTCGAGAGGACGCGACGTCCAGGTCGTGGCGGTCGATTCCGTTGGCAGTGTTTTGTTCGGCGGGTCATCCGGGCCTCGCAAGATCCCCGGCTTGGGAGCTGGGAAGGAACCGCGGTTGGCGGCGGGACAATCATTCGATCATCTCGTTCGCGTGACTGATCTGGAATGTGTCGTCGGATGCCGCCGGGCGGCTCAGCGAGAAGCCATGTTGATCGGAGGATCGGCGGGTGGCGTTCTGATGAGCGTCGGAAAGATGCAAGAACAATTCGCAGGCAAACGCTGCGTCGCGGTGCTGCACGATTCGGGCACGCGATATCTCGAAACAGTTTTCAACGACGAGTGGGTTTCGGATTCGCTGGGATGTACCAGCGAGGAACTCAACTATCTGGTCGGTTCTTTCTCGTTTGATTTGTGTGAAGGAGTGAACGCATGAGCGTTGCGATTTCAGGCGGTAGCGTTGCCGATTATTTGGTGACCAATGACAATCCATCCAAGACGCCCTTGCGTTTGGCCATCGTCGGTTGCGGGCCTCGTGGTTTGCAGTGCCTCGACGCACTGTCGCAAAAATTGTCGACCGAAGAATTGTCGCGAATGGAGATCACGGTCTTTGAACCCTCGCCGTTTCCCGGTGCGGGATGCATCTATGATCCGAAGCAACCTCGGATGCTGCGGATGAACTTCGCGACGCAGCACATTGATTTTTGGAAGGTCGATTCCAATCAACCGACGCCACGATCAGGTTCGTTGATCGGATGGCTGGACCAGAACTATCCCGAATACGCCGCGTCGGACCAATTTGTGCCGCGTGCGGTCGTCGGTGAATACTTGCACGACTGCTTTGAATCGGTCTGCAAACGATTGCGTCGTTGGACGAAGCTGCAGGTCATTCGCGGTCGAGTGGAATCCATCCGATATGTCGCCAACCAAACATCCAGCGGCGAATGGTTGCTGTGGGATGGCAAAGACGAAACCACGTTTGATCGTGTTGTTTTGACGACCGGACATGAAGGGTTGCGTGCCTCGGACAGAGTGTCTTCATCGGACGACGAAGCCTTTGTGTTCCCGGTGGAAACCAATCTTTCGACCGATCGCATTCCGGCCGGAAGTGACGTTTGGGTTCGCGGGTTTGGGCTGACCGCGATCGATGCCATCATGATGCTGACGGAAGGACGCGATGGCCGTTTCGAGAGCGGTGATGCTCTTCCCGATTATGTCCGCAGTGGAAACGAGCCCAAGCAAATCACGGTTCACTGCCGATCGGGTCGGCCCATGCTGGCCAAACCCACCGCGAAGGTGGAGCCAATCACCGATGTGTTTTGGGAACCGTACCGCGAGGCACTGCGAGCGTGCGAGCCTAACCATGGCATGCTGAAGTTCCACAAAGACATTTGGTGTGTGATCTGCGAGGCGGCAGCGGCGTCTTTGTCACAATCCGGCACAGACACAACTTCGCGCGACGTTGAAGAATGGTTTCGTGGTTGGTCGCGATACAAAATGGACGAGGCAGCAGCACGTCGTGCGATGTTGCAGTCTTACGGTGTTGCGACAGGAGTTCGACCGATTGATATCCCATTTGCGTTGGGTGACGCTTGGCGACGTTTGTACCCACTGGTCGTTGAACTGGTCAGCTTTGGCGGTTTGGCCGCAGGTCAGTACAAGGCGTTTCAACAGGTTGCGATGGAAATGGAACGCATCGCGTTTGGCCCGCCCGCAGAAAGCGTCGCCAAATTGCTGCGTCTGATGCGGGATGGCGTGGTACAACTGAGTGACCAAACGGATGCACCGGAAGGAGCGGTGGTCGTGAACGCTGTGATTGCCTCTCCGAGCCAGGCCGATGAAACAGGACCGCTATCGCAACTCATTCTGCGTGGCGATGTCGAGGTGGACCCACTGACTCAAGCGATCCGCGTGAGCGACTCAGGCGATGTGCTGGGTGGACGCAAGGGACTCGCCGTGTTTGGTCGTGCGACCGAGGGTTGGGTTGTTGGCAACGACACTCTTTCACGTACGTTGCATTCGCAAATTCAGAACTGGGCCGGTACGATCGCGGTGGAAATGCATGGATAAGGTACTCGACGCCATCTTTGAACGCTCTTCGGCTGGTCCAATGCATGAGAGTTTCTTGGGCGAGGGGCGAGCGAATCAGACGGGTTCGCTGCGAAGCGGTTGCAGAGGCGTGCTGCCTCTGGATGCCCGCATCGAGTCGTGGATGAAACGTTGTCTGCGTTCCGAGGACTTGTTCAATTGGGTGGAGACCTATGGTTCGCCACTGAATCTCGTGCGACCGCGAACGATGCGTCGCAACGTCGAGGAATTGAACGCGGTCGCTCGCCAGCGTGGTCTCGATTTCCGAGTGTTCTTCGCTCGGAAGGCGAACAAGTGCTTGGGGTTTGTCGATGAGGCGATCGAGTCAAACTTCGGAGTCGACACCGCCAGCGAGAATGAGCTGCGCCAGTGTTTGCGACAGTGCGTTCCGGCGAAAGATTTGATCTGCACGGCGGCAATCAAAAGTGAATCGTTGATCGATCTGTGTTTGCAACAACAAGTCTGCATCGCCGTGGACAACGACGATGAACTGCAGGTTGTTGTTGACCGAGCGAATGAGCTCGGCCGGATGGCCCGAATCGCGTTGCGGTTGGGCGGTTTTCGGCACGAGGGCACGAAGCTTCCGACTCGGTTTGGTTTCGATGTGGATCGCGACCGAGATCTCCCTCAGCGTTTGACGTCGTTGCCGGTGATGGTTCATGGCATCCATTTTCACCTGGACGGCTATGACGCCGGGCAACGTGTATCAGCTCTTTCCGTGGCGATGGATTGGACGCAGCGTCTGAGGGCCGTCGGCCAACCCGTGAATTTCATCGACATGGGCGGCGGTTTCCCAATGAGCTACCTCGACGAGCCTCGCCAATCGAACACTTTTTGGCAGGAACATCGTCGGGCACTGTTGGGCGAAAGAGACACACTGACCTATCGAGGCCACGGGTTGGGATTCTCGGTTGAAGGCGGACGCGTGGTCGGGAAGCCGAGCATGTATCCCTTCTTCCAGCGTCCGGTTCGCAGCCATTGGTTGGCTGGCGTTTTGGACTCGGTGGTGGATGGCAAATCGATCGCGGATCGCTTGGCGGAACTCAACGTTCAGTTACGTTGCGAACCAGGCCGGAGCATCTTGGACGGCTGCGGTCTGACCGTCGCTCGCGTTGAATTCCGCAAACAGAATGCGGAGGGCGATTGGTTGATCGGATTGTCGATGAACCGAACGCAATGCCGGACCTCCAGTGATGATTTCCTGGTGGATCCGATTTTGGTTCCCAAACAAAGGCCCACTGACCGCCCGTACGAGCGGAAACCGATGTCGGGTTACCTGGTCGGTGCCTATTGCACGGAATCGGAATTGATTTCGCTTCGGAAGATGCAGTTCCCAAACGGTGTTCAACGCGGAGAATTGATCGCGTTCCCGAACACGGCCGGCTACTTCATGCATTTCCTCGAAAGCCGTTCGCACCAACTTCCGTTGGCCAAGAACCTCATCGTGGACTCGCACCCGGTGCCATCAGTTTGTCTCGATCTGATCGATGAATGAACAGTCCGGTCGGCTTGCGATCGCTGGCTAGCCAATCGCCGTGTTGAAGTTGTTTTGCGGAAGCATGCGACTTCAGCTTCATTGCTCGATTGCCAGCCAGTTTGACCGCGGTGGAACGGGTGTTCGAGACCAGAGAAACGACGCGAGTTTCGTAACGACTGAATCGGCACGTGGTTTGCGAAAGCGTGAGGAATACAAATCTGTTTTGGGCGCGGATCAAAGTGAGCAAGCGTCGATGTTCCCCACATGTTTCTTGGGTGGTACCATGCAGTTGTCGTCGCTCATCCGCGTGGAGGCGTTTTTTGACGTCGGTGAGCCTCGTTCGCAGAGTGCCAATTGATGTCGCACATCCACCAATTCCATACCATTTTGACTGGGGCGCGTCCCGAAAGACGGCGTGACAAGTCGGATGAATTGGTGGCTGTTGAGCAGTTGTCGAAAAACGTTCGATGGGCCTCGTTTGGCATTTGGTTGTGCGCCGGGTTTCTGACGTTGTATGCGTTGTACATCGGTCGCAATTTGTTCATGCCAATCTTGGTCGCCGGGTTCGCCTACCTGACTTTGCGGCCTGTGGTTCGGGCGATGGGCCGGATCGGAATCCCGTCTGGGTTTGCTGCCACCGCAATCATGCTGGCCATTGCGACTGTCTTTGGAACGATCGGTTATGTGCTGTCGGGGCCAGCGCAAGACATGTTGCAACAGGTGCCGGGATCCATGCCTGAAGTCAAGGAAAAGCTGGGCTTCATCTTTGACCATTTGGAGACCGTCAATCAAGCGACCGAAGACATCTCAGACACGGCTGACGAGGAAAACATTACATCAGACGAGAAGCCGGTTCCCGTTGAGATCAAACAACCCGCGTGGACAACCTCGTCGCCTTTGATTGCCGGAACAGGAAACGCGGTTTCGTTTGTTTCCATCGCTGCGGCGCTTTTGTTTTTCTTGATGGCGGCTGGTGACTCACTAATAGTTACCGTTGTGAGTTCATTGCCGTCGTTCTCATCCAAGCGACGGTTCATCGAGGTGTTGGAAGGTGTGCAAGATGCCTTGAGTAGCTATCTGGCCTGGGTTACTTGCATCAACGCTTGCCTGGGTGCTTGCATTGGGACTGCGATGTGGTTGTTGGGAATGCCTTCGCCATTGTTGTGGGGAGTCGCGGCCATGTTTTTGAACTTCATCCCCATCGTGGGCGCGATGGTCGGAATCGCGATGGTGTTTTTCGTCGCGTTGGTCAGCTTTGAGCATGCATCATTCGCCTTCGTAGTCGCAGGAACCTATGCGACGCTGACAACTTTAGAAGGACAGTTCATCACACCGACTTTGTTGGGCAAATCGATGAAATTGTCTTCCGTGCTGGTGTTCATTTCCATCGTAATTTGGGGATGGATGTGGGGAATGCTGGGCGTGTTCTTGGCCGTCCCGATCCTGATTGCGGTCGTGATGGTGATGGAGAAGTTGGAGGCCACGTCTTCCATGAACGCCATGTTGAACGGCACTGTTGGAAAGGCCGCGCAACCTGAGTGACCCCTTCGCATCGCTGGTCAGATTCTTTTTTGCAATCGTATCAATCCAAACTCGTTTCTATTCCTCTTCTAGCAAAGAAGTTCTATGTCCGAAGAATCCAAGTGCCCGTTTCAAACTCAGCAATTCGGCCGGGCGGTCGATGACAACCAACATTCGCAAACCGCTGGGCCGCGTGGTCCCGTCTTGATGCAGGACGTTCACCTGGTCGAGAAGATGGCGCACTTCAATCGGGAGCGAATTCCTGAACGCGTGGTGCATGCGAAGGGTTACGGTGCCTTCGGAACCTTCACCGTGACGAACGACATCACCAAATACTGCATGGCGGATCTGTTTTCCGAAGTCGGCAAGAAGACGGAAACATTCGCACGATTTTCAACGGTCGGCGGAGAAAGTGGCTCGGCCGACACGGCTCGTGACCCACGCGGATTTTCGCTGAAGTTCTACACCGACCAAGGCGTTTGGGATTTGGTCGGCAACAACACGCCCATCTTCTTCATTCGTGATCCGCTCAAGTTCAGCGACTTCATTCGGACTCAGAAGCGAGAGCCTCAGAATCACTTGCAGCCTCACTGGCGTCGTTGGGATTTTTGGGGCGAAGTGCCCGAAGCCTTGCACCAAGTCATGTTCCTTTACAGCGACCGGGGAACGCCAAAGAGTGCTCGCTTCATGAACGGCTACGGAAGCCACACGTTCAGCATGTACAACAAAGACGGTGTCCGGCACTGGGTGAAGTTTCATCTGAAAACCGAACAGGGTTCAGAGAACTTCAGCGCCGATGAAGCGATCAAGATGGCGGGCGAAGCACCGGATTACTCCACGCGAGATTTGTTTGAGGCGATTGAGAAAGGCGACTACCCCCGATGGCGAATGCACATTCAGGTCATGCCTGAGTCCGATGCGGCTGACTACGAATGGCACCCATTCGATCTGACAAAGGTATGGCCGCACGATGACTATCCGTTGATCGAAGTCGGCGTGTTCGAACTCAATCGCAATCCATCCAATTACTTTCAGGATGTCGAGCAAGCCGCGTTTGAACCTGGCAACCTGGTCGAAGGCATTGGGATCTCACCCGATCGCATGTTGCAGAATCGAGTGCTTTCCTATCCCGATGCTCACCGGTATCGATTGGGTGTGAACTATCACCAAATCCCCGTCAATCAACCGCGTTGCCCGTATGCGACTTATCACCGCGATGGAACGATGCGAGTGGATGGGAACGGCGGGGGCACCGTCGATTACGAGCCCAATAAAATGAACGGGCCGAAAGAGACTGGGCGAACGATGGAACCGCCGATGCCCGTGCACGGTGACGGCGATCGTTACGACGAATTTGCCTGCGATGACAAAGACTACTACGGTCAGCCTCAGATGTTTTGGAACAAGGTGCTGGACGAGGGAGCCCGCGAGCGATTGTGCACCGCGATCTCCAACTCAATGGCCGACAGCCCTGAAAACATTCGCGAGAGAATGCTGGCTCAATTCGGCAAGGTGCATCCAGATTTCGAAGCGGGGGTTCGCAGCCGACTGGACGCCCCAGAGTCACAACCGATCCCAATCGCATAATCGGCATATCTGTTGCTTTGTACAGCGATGGTCATCCCTAACTCGGGTGGCCGTCGCTTTTTTAGTGCGTCTCACTCGGTCAAACGCGGGGGATTGCGCGATTTGGGTGGCCAGACGTCGCCCCATCTTCCCCATTTTTTGACTCACCGGAGACCAGTATGTTCGGATTTCGCTCTGCCCGCTTGCTCGATAATCAACCAGTTGATCACCCCAACGATTCCCACGAACACAAAGACTTTGGGAAGTTTCGAAAAAGAACCGGGCGCCGAACGAAATCACGCCGTGCAACTCTGAATCGATTGATCGGCGAGCGTCTCGAGGAACGTCGTGTTCTGGCGGCCTACGTTGTTGACACTGCTTTGGACGTGGTTGCCGAAGATGGCATGATCAGTCTGCGCGAGGCGATCCAAGCTTCGAACAGCAATACGGCCGTCAATTCAGACACTGTGGCAGGCGAACCGGCGGCCACCGCAATCGACAGCATTAGCTTCGCCGATGGCCTGAGCATGATTCTGTTAGGCAGCGAACTGGAGATCACCGAATCGCTACGAATTTCCTTGGGTGATTCATCCGGCCAAATCATCAGTGGCGACAACGCGTCTCGAATTTTTGCGATCAATGCGTCCGGCGGTGATGTGGTGAGCGTCGACGTTTCCGGTTTGACGCTACAAGATGGCGTGGCGGAATCGGGTGGTGCAATTTACGTCGGATCGGGCCAGTCTCTCTCTCTAACTGACGTCACGTTGACAGGAAATACTGCGACTGGCGATGACGTGGACATGGGTGGCGGTGCTTTGGCCGTTGTTGGCGGGAACGTGACGATCACCGATTCGACAATCACGGGCAACATTGCAAACGGTGTGTCCGGCAGCGGCGGTGGCATCCTGAACCTGGGAACATTGACTGTTTCCGGCGGCGAGATCAGTGACAACACAGCAAACCGTGCTGGTGGCGGGATTGAAGCCACCGCGGGCAGCAGCACAACGCTGACCGATGTCTTGATGGAACTCAACGTAGCCGGACCGGATGGATCTGCCGCGCCGGGCAACGGTGGTGCGCTGCATATCTCTGGTGATGGCAACGCAGACATCTCAGGCGGAACGGTTCGAGATAACTTGGCGGCGCGAGAAGGTGGCGGTCTTTGGAACAACACCGGAACGATGACGGTCGATGGAACCATCTTGACCGGCAACGCGGCCTCAGGTGACGCGGCCGATGACGGTGGCGGAGCGATCTTCAACAACGGCGGAACGCTGACGGTCAGCAATTCAACAATCAGTGGCAATGCGGCTGATGGTGTTTTAGGCAGCGGTGGTGGAATCTTCAGCACCGATGGTGCGGTGACAGTCAATTTGAGCCAGATCGGCGGTGCGATTCCATCCGAAGGCAACACAGCCAATCGTGCTGGCGGTGGCATCGAAGTCATCGATGGCACGGTGACATTAAACTTTGGAACCGATGTTTCGAACAACTTCGCCGGAATCAACGGTGGCGGTTTGCACTCGACCGGAGCAGCCGATGTCACATCGAACCTGGCCATTTTCGGTAGCAACACGGCGGCCAGCGAAGGCGGAGGGTTGTGGAACTCTTCGACCGGCACGATGACAATCAACGGCGGGGCGATTTCATCGAACGTCGCCAGTGGCGATGACGCCAGCAATGGTGGCGGCGGTCTGTTCAATGACGGCGGCACACTGAACGTGATCGACGCAGTCATCGGATTCAACGTTGCCGATGGTGCCAGCGGCAGCGGTGGTGGGATTCTCAATGATGGAGGAACGCTCACCATCAGTGGTAACACGAACATCTCTGACAACACTGCCAACCGTGCTGGTGGTGCCATTGAAGTGACGGCGGCATCCACGACGACGTTGACCGACGTAACGATGGACCAAAATGTTGCCGGGCCTGGTGGATCCGCAGCACCTGGTAATGGTGGTGCGTTGCATATTTCAGGCGACGGAGTAGTCACGATCACTGGCGGGACGGTTTCGAACAACGTCGCCGCGAATGAAGGCGGTGGACTTTGGAACAGCGTTTCTGGCAGTCTGACAGTCGACGGGACTTCTGTGAGCGGCAACTCCGCACCGATTGGGGGTGGCATCTTCAACGACAGCGGTGTCGACGCGACATCGCAAACCTTTGAAACAACGCTGAGTGCGCTGAACGATTCTGGCGTG
>NZ_ANMO01000245.1 GCF_000338295.1 Rhodopirellula europaea 6C | reverse complement strand
GGCGGCCGGATTCTCTCGCTTGGCTTCCTCTCGTCACAACCCGCCGCGTCGGCAAGGCCCAGCAATCGATCTTCGCAAAGCCTGCATACTGCCCCCGGACCATCACCTCGGTGCTCTCTGTGACCTCCGTGGTAACAGCCAGTCACCCACCGAATTCTTGGCGAATCCGGCTACCAATGATTGCGAGCCAACCCGTCCCAACCCGCCGCGTCAGCAAGGTCACCGCAGCGTCTCGCGTAGCCTCACTCACGTTTCGGGTTATGACTGCAATGCCCCGAGCCTCTCGTTTGGCTTCCTCTCGTCACAACCCGCCGCGTTAGCAAGGCCGCATCCCTCACACATCAAACAACTCGTATTCAACCTCTTTCAAGATCCCAGGTTGAGGAACCGGGTACGAACCATCCGCATTCGCGATCACGGGGGCGGGACCGTCGACGATCAACTCCGCCACGCCAGGTGCGAACTCATGCGGGCAGTTCAGCATCTGTTCGAAGCTGATCTCTTGGCCGGTGTGAGCCGCCATGCGGCCCATGCTGGTCACCAAGCTCGCTTGCACACCACGCGGCACCTCGTTGTAGGGCTTGTTGTGAATGATCGCGTCGACCAAGTCCGTCCATTCTAGACGGTAAGGATTCTTCTCCGGTTGCGGGTACGCCCAAGCCACCTCGCGTCGACTTTGGTTTTGCCCTTCAAAGATCCGGACCTTGCCCGGCGTGTGACCGGACGTGCTCACGATCGCTGACCCTTTGCTGCCATGAACCATGCTCGACATGTCGTTGCGACAACCCTTCATGCAACGGCCGTCAAAGAACAACTTGCTGCCGTCGGGATAGGTGTACTCCACCGCGTAGGTATCAAAGTTTTGGTCGATCCAATCGCCGCGGTAGTGACGTCCGCCCAGAGCCTGAGCCTTGACCGGCCAAGCGTTCTTCATCCAAGACGTTTCGTCGATTTGGTGGATATAGAAATCGCTGAAGCAACCACCGCTGGCCCACAGGAAGCTGTGGAAATTCTTGATCTGCCACAGCGTTTCTGGCATGTCGTCCGAGCGACGTTTGGTGAACGCTGACGCGATCGGGCCGTGCATCCGGTAAGCACGCATCATGATGATGTCGCCGATCTGGCCGTCTTGAATACGCTTGAACAACTCCTGTCGACCGCGACAGTGACGGACCATCAAACCCACGCCGCACTTCAGATTCTTCGCGTCGGCCTTGGCGGAAAGTTCCAGCATCCGTTTGGACGAAGGCCCGTCGGCCGTCAGCGGTTTCTCCATGAACACGTTCAGGCCCTTGTCGATCGCGTACTGGAAGTGCACCCATCGGAAAGCCAGCGGCGTTGCCAGGATCACAATGTCACCCGGTTCGAGCGTATCCATCGCATGCTTGTAAGCATCGAAGCCAACGAACTGCCGTTCCTCCGGCACGTCCACTTTCTCCGGTGCATCGATGTGTTCATTTGAAAGGGCCTTCACACTGCGAGCCACATTCTCCGGAAACACATCCGCCACCGCGACGACTTTCAGCTTCGCGTTGTCCACATGCAACGCATCATTCGCAGCCCCCGTCCCACGACCACCCGCCCCAACCAAAGCCACCTGAATCACATCCGGAGTCTCCTGCCCATGCACTGTGCGAGCATTGAGTGTCGCCCCCGCCGCAACACCTCCAGCCAAAGCTGCTGATTTCAGAAACCCCCGCCGAGCCAGCGCATCCCCATCGTTAGCGGAACGGCGCAAGCCGTCCGGTGCCGAGTAGTCGGACTTCACATCCTGGCATTCAGATCCATCAACAGCATTCACATCACGATTCATCAGGTCAGCTCCAAGGGTGGGATGTTGGGGAGGGAGTCTCGGAAAGTTTTTCCGAGGCCACGCATTCTATCTGAACCCAAGCCGACTTGTGTCTCGCGGCCCTGCTCCGTTTCACGTTTGGTTCTTCCCATCCCAACCCGCCGCGTGAGCAAGGCCACTGCAACATCCTGTGCAGCCTCACTGACGTTTCGGGTTATGACTTGCGGTGGTCGGAATCCCTGGCTTGGCCATCGTTCACTTGGCCTCCTCTCGTCACAACCCGCCGCGTCAGCAAGGTCACCCACCCGTAGCCGCATCCGCCAGAATTCGGAGCCACTTGAATTCTCGTTTCATTGTTCATGCTTTGTAGGCCATGTCTCACATGGCACTCAGCCGATGCTTCAAATGAAGCGAGGCGTCCAGCCAGCCTCGCTTTCTGCCAACTGAATCGCGTTTGCCGCAGATTGCACCGAGTTTACAGAGAAGAGATGTCGTTCTGTAGGCAATTCCCCATCAC
>NZ_ANMO01000244.1 GCF_000338295.1 Rhodopirellula europaea 6C | reverse complement strand
ACCCGACTGATATGCTGACGCTCGAACAGCTGCAACGTTTGACGCTTGATGGAGACGCGATTGAACGCGTCCCAGAATCGGTGGCGCGCGAGCACTGTGTCCTTCCTATTGGCTTCGCGGACGACAGATTGTCGTTGGTGCTCCCCACTGATCTCGATGAACGCACCTATGACTTGATCAAGTTCGTGCTCGAATTTGATTTCGATTACGAGACCGCTGATCGCCAGACGCTTCGGAACTTCGTGCACCTGTTCTACTGGGCAGTGTATTCGGACGTCCGCAACTGCTCCGACGAATTTCGTTTCAAATGCCCGAAGATGTGGATTGATTTGGCTGCTACTTCGGACCCGATGATACGCCACTGCGGGACGTGCGATCGCAAAGTGCACTACTGCGATTCGACCATGGAGTTTGACAAGCACCGAAAACGCGGGGATTGTGTAGCATTTGTTGATCGGGACACATCTGCGACAACACTTGGGTTGCCAATGTGACGCGGAAAGATCGCGGGTAACCAAT
>NZ_ANMO01000243.1 GCF_000338295.1 Rhodopirellula europaea 6C | reverse complement strand
ATGTAATTACCTCCGGTTGGTCCGGAGATAAGGGTACGAGCAAGGCGTTATCGCTGGGTGTGCCTTCGGCATCATCGGTGACAGGCAGGGCGTTATCGCCGGTTGCATGGAGAACATATCTCCGGGGTGCCGGACTTATCGCCGGGTGGGTGGAGACGTCAGTATTGAGGCTTCCGAAAGGTGGGTCAAGCAAATCCAGCATTTTTTCGGGTGATGAGTTGACCTTCTTTGGGGCGGTGCGAAGAATCGGTGCAGTACCGCGGCGAACTTCCGCGAGGGACGTCAGAGTCGATGTCGCCAGAACGCCCTACGCTTTGAAAACGTTCGCCGGAGAGGGACGCGGTTGTCGGTTACGGCCGCGGGTCACTGGAACGGAATCGATTGTGCACGACTGGTTCGGCAGGTTCGCCATGCCGAGTCGGGCAACAGCGGAGAGCGATTCGATGACGCAAGCCGGTTATGCCGATGGGACTTGGCGTCAAAGCCAAGAGAAGTGGTCGAAGATCTGGTTCGAGAAAATGTGCCGTTTTCATGGCCGCAAACCTCGGCCAACTTGGGAATTCTCTCCGGAGGATGCGATTGCATTCCTGAAAGATCATGTGCGGCGGAAGACTCCCGCTTGGAAACGACTGAAGATCATCGAGTCGTTGATGTTTTACCGCCGGCACGTTCAGGCCGGCTCACCGGACGACCTGAAATTCATCCACACCAAACTGGAGTCACTCGCCAGGGAAGAAAAGATCAAGCGGATGTGCCAGGGCGAAGAGGAGGAGATTGACGACGTCGTCGGACACATTGATCCCAGGGAACCGGACATCATCCAAAACCTACGCCGGGCCACTCGGTTGCGTCACAACAAATTGGAGACGGAGCGGGCGTATGTTTCCAATGTTCGGGCATTCATGCGCGAGCGAGGGCTGAGGTGCCAAGCGGACTTTGACCAGATCAGTGCGGCCGATGTTGAAGATCATCTGACGAACCTAGCGGTCGATGGGGATGTCGCCGTGTCGACTCAGAACCGAGCGTTTTACGCCTTGCTGTATCTTTTCGAGCATGTTCTCAAACGGAAGATGGGCGAAGTCAATGCGATCCGCGCGAGCAAAGGGAAGCAGATCCCAACGGTTCTAAGCGAACTGGAGATTGGAACCATTTTCTCACGCCTGAAGGGCGTTCATCTGGTCATTGCCCAATTGCTCTACGGCAGCGGGATGCGAATCAGCGAAGCGTTGCGACTTCGTATGAAAGACCTTGATTTCGACCGCCGGGTGATTGAAGTGCACAACTCCAAAGGGGACAAGAGTCGTCTTGTTCCGATGCCCGAAGGTGTGGTCGCGGATCTTCGCTATTGGATGGAATCACGCCGGGTGCTGCATGAGCACGATCTGGACCAAGGGACTGCTTCGGTGTGTTTACCCAAGGCCCTGGAACGAAAGTACCCGTCGGCTGCCCGCGAATTGAAATGGCAGTTCCTGTTCGCTTCTGATCGACTTTCGCGTGATCCCAGAACACGAGTCCTACGGCGTCATCATTTGCACAAGGACACCTTTCCCGCCCAGCTGCGAGCAGCGGTGCAAAAGGCTGGCGTCGATAAACACGTCAGTGCTCATGTTTTCAGACACAGCTTCGCGACTCACTTGCTGCAGTCGGGAACGGATATCTGCACAATCCAGGAGTTGCTCGGACATGCGGACATCAAGACAACACGAATCTACCTGCACTCGCTCAACCGTGCGGACATTAGAGTGATCAGCCCACTGGATCGCATGATAGGGAAAAGTCCGGCGGGCTCGGCAATTCCAGTCGCAACTACCCCGAGGGCTGAGGTTCAGGCCGCCGAGGCCGAGGCACCGAAACAAGTCGGCCAGAAGTCCGGCGTGAGCCCCAAATGCACTGAACCGGCTCACTCGTCGAAGGGACTGGAACTTGAGCTATCTGCCCCCAGGGTGAGATCACCCGAGAGGTTCCAAATCGCCTCTGAGCGAGCTGAAGGAAACGCGTTAAATGATGCCGATCGCTCGAGTTCAACTCGATCAACCAGTCCACCTCAGTGCTTGGGGAAATCGCGAGAACGATTGAGGTGGTGGCAGCGAGTCTCAAACTGGAGGTTACTGCGTGCCTCAGTTGTCTCTGGGTTCGTGACAGCATTTACCTAAATTTCGCAGGCGTGATTCGAGCTGCCAGAAAACGGCATCGCTGTTGACTCAGCGGATTGGACCGTTCCAGCACTAGAAGAATGTTGCGAGGGCTTCTGCCGTCTCTTCGTAGCAAGCGATTCTGTCCGGATAAATTCCAACATCCCTTGCTTCGCTACCGATGAGAGACCTGCATTCCATTTCAGTCTCTGCAATAGCGTCTCACAACTTCGATGCCCCCGTCGACGGTGAGTGAGCGCCGATTGCATTCATCCCGTTTTGGATGCTTGTTAAGAATCGCCACGACATCTATGCACTACCACACCATACCGTCCAGAAATGCAACAGCTTCTTCCCATCAGCGTTGGTTTCTGGCAGTTCCTTTCCCGACAGTGGGCCACCATTCAGATCAGGCGTGCCGACTCACCCCCCTGTGCAACCTCAGGCATGGAACCGAACCAACGGATTTTTGACTACCTCAAACAGAAAACCTTCA
>NZ_ANMO01000242.1 GCF_000338295.1 Rhodopirellula europaea 6C | reverse complement strand
GAGGTGACTGATGATGATGGCAATGTGGAAACACAGGTGATCAGTGTCACGGTTGATTCGCTAAACGACCCACCCGTAGTACCGGGTGATATTTTTGCAGTCGAT
Organism: Rhodopirellula europaea 6C; assembly: GCF_000338295.1. Taxonomy (GTDB): domain Bacteria; phylum Planctomycetota; class Planctomycetia; order Pirellulales; family Pirellulaceae; genus Rhodopirellula; species Rhodopirellula europaea. Next base: position 5,218 of record NZ_ANMO01000242.1, on the reverse strand, counting down.
GAAAATGTGGTTGTTGGCACGGTCGTTGGTACGGTTACGGCCAGCGATGACGACGCTGGCCAAAGCCTTAGCTACACGATCACGTCTGGCGATCTGCAAGGAGACTTCGCAATCGATCCGGCAACTGGCGAGATTACGACCGTTGGCGATATCGACCATGAGGATTTTGATACCTACAATCTGACCGTGACAGTCACGGACAACGGGGATCCAGCCGAGAGTACGTCAGCAACTGTGACGATCAATGTCAATGATATTGAGCCGGAAGACAACGACGGGCCAAGCATTACTGCGATTCGTGTGAACTCGACCACTTGGACGGATCTGTTCCGAGACTTCGTCGACTATGACGAAGATTCAACTTCCGATCTTCTTCGAACAAATCATTTCAATGATGGTGAAGCGGCGGGCTACGAGATTCCATTCGGATCAGAACAGTCCACCACTTTGACTTGGCTTGGGCTGAATGAGATTCTGGTCGATTTTGATGAAGATGTATTTGGTGTCGACGCGGGCGATTTCCAAATTGACGGTGTAGCTGGTGTGAATGCGGATAGTACGCCTGGGGCTATCCCTTCGATCATCAATGTCGAATATGATGCCAGTGCGAGGAGAGCGACGGTTACTTTAAATCAGGCCATTCAGGCAGCTGCCGTGAATGTCACTGTATTGTCCGATGGTATTTGGGACGCTTTTGGCAACCCACTCGACGGTGAGTGGACAAACGATGTTGAACCGGCAAGCGGAAAATCCGGAAACGGAATTGTTGGTGGGGATTTTGAATTCCGTCTAAATGTTCTTCCTGGAGACGTTGACAAAAGTTCGGGATCCGTCAACGGGGCTGTGGTCGATAACGTTGTTAACACATCGGACGAAATTGCGATTGAAGCCCCATCGGTAATCAATGCTCAGCTGTTCGATGGAACAGTTCGAGCGGCTGCACCAAATTACGATGCCACTTTTGATTTGAACGGCAATGGTTTGGTAAGCACTGTATTTGACGTTCCTGCCGTCGAGTCTCGAATTGGTTCGTACCTCTTCCAACCTGTGAGCACGATGAGCCTCATGTTGGCAGGTAGTTTTGCATCAAACCCGGATTCTCAAGAACTCGGACACGAAGATGAGGCATTGCTCCAGTTCCAAGAAGAGGTTGATTCGACGCAATTGAAGACAGTTTCGGCTGACTGGTCGCATTCCGAAGGTGCTCACCGGGACGAACAGCTGATTGAGACGATTGCCTCTCAAGAGGTTGATATGGAGTCGGAAGCTGATGCCAAGGATCAGCTACTAAGTAGTGGTGAGTGGGATTTGGCATCAAAGAATCTGCATGATGCTTGAGGTGTCGTCACATAGAAATAAGAGAAGACGGTTTGGTTTCTTCTCGACACGTTTGTAAAAAACTCCTCTAAGGTAGGCGTTACTCCCCGGGTGGTGTATTTTGGTACCCACCAAGTCAATAGGATCAACAAGTATGAAAACATCGATCTCGTTTTGCACACTGCTGCTTACTTTCTCATTCTGCCACTCTTCGTCAGCGGCGTTGGTGTTGCAGGTTGGAAACGGAACGGGTACGACCAACCCGGTGCAGGTCTCCGATACGATTGGGCAATCCATTCGTATCTTCGCCACCAATGATGGAGTTGGTGACAACAATCCATTCGATTTGAATGGTTACGGTATTTACTTTCAATTTGGAAATGATGGCGAATTTGGGATTCCCACTGGCTTCGTGTTCAACTCAACATCCGCCCAGGCTGTTGCCGGTGGATACAATAACGACGGAAACGTAGGGTTTGACGCTGATAGTGCCGCCACCGCAGATCTAGTTGCAGCACTATCCGGAAACGATGCAAACTACGATTTCATCGTTAGTGACACAAACGGTGGGTTTGAGTTGGGTGTTGGCGAAACCACTGCTTTGTTTGATTTGGTGTTCGATGTGCTTCCAGGAACAACAGGAACCTATGAGTTGAACTTGGTTGCTGTTCCTGATCCGGGCGTCTCGGGGATCACTGGTGCTAGTGACCAGTTTAATACGAGTCCTGCGGACCGAGCCGTCACCATTCTTAATGGTTCCGTGACAATCAACGCCTCGGCTGTACCTGAGCCGAGCTCGTTGCTGGCATTGGGAGGAGCGGCGGTGTTTAGTGGGCTGCTTCAACGGCGTCGGAAGCAGCGTCAGGCGACGGTTTGAGGATGCCGCTTCTTAGGAGAACAATTGGGCTGGCGAGTTTCGTCAGCCCTTTTTGGTGCGCTGTGTTCGTTGCATCAATCTTAGAGTTAGATTACTAGGGGTTGGCTTCTTACGAAGCCGCGTTCCAATTTGCGCTAATATCTGGCAAGGTCTGCTAGGCGGTTGCCACGACGGATTTCTTGTTAGCCGATGCTTCCGTCGCTCCGCATTTAAAAATCAAGTTCGCCAGACCGTCCGGATCCAAGCGTCTGCGGTCTCAATTGATGGAACTGATGGGTACGTTGGGGCAAGTCAGCGTCACCGAGTTTGGGTTTGATTCGAGCGGCTACAAGCTTGCGACCGATGGTCAAATGCAGTTTGATGCTGACGACTTCGGAACGCTCTCTTCATCTCGGTTGAATGCTCTCGTGTTGCACGAGATGGCTCATGTGCTTGGGTTTTGGAACCCTCTGGACGGACAACGGTGTGTACGTCAACGGAAGCGGTGAATTCACGGGTGCCAACACGACTGCCCCATGGCAATCGGAGTTTGGTCAAGGCGGTACGCCCGATGTCGAACTGAGTGGCGGCCCCGGAACAGCCAATGGGCACTGGGATGAGCCGGACGGAGGAGGTGCATTCTCTGGTATCACAGACGCAAGCGGTCGTGACCTCACGTTTGAGTTGATGACGGGCTGGTTGAATGTTGGGCCCGAGGATCCATTCATCAGTGGGATGACATTGGCGTCTTTTCAGGACATTGGGTTTCTGGCGAATGCCACCGCTGTCCCCGAACCCGGAACCGGCGGCGTGCTTGTTGCCGGACTTGCCGCTGGGATGGGGTGGCGGCGACGTCGATCTCGTGCGGTGAAGTGAGTGGAGGGGGCTTGCTGACGCGGCGGGTTGGGACCCTTGCTTGCGATGGCTGCAGCGATCGGGCGTGGTGAAGCCACCAGTCATAACCCGATACGTGAGTGAGGCTGGGAAATTCGTCGCCGGATTCGCCAAGAATTCGGTGCAGTCTGGAATCGAGCTGCCGAGAGCACGGAGGTCTTCTTGGTTGATGGTGAATTTCTGATTGAGTTCGGTTGGTTCTCTGTGAACCCGGTGCTCTCTGTGGCTAAAACGGATGCGGGGTGGCCTTGCTTACGCGGCGGGTTGTGATGGGACGGCTCGCTTCTTGCGAAGCATCGGTTGGGGTGCCACGTGCGACGTGGCCTGCGGTCCTTGCTGACGCTTCGGGGTGTGACGAGGGGATTTGGGGGATCCGAATTCTTGGCGAATCCGGCTACGGTGGGAGCCTTGCTGACGCGGCGGGTTGTGACACTCGCTTGCTGTGCAAACTTGAGGGCGTGGCTAACAGCTAATAGCAAGCCGCGTTCGTGGCTTCGTTGAGTTAGAATGCGGGGGCTTCTTGCCTCGTGATGGGATTGGTTTGTAATGCGTTTTGGCGGTTGGGTTCGGTTTGGCTTGGTGGGTTTGTTGTGCGTGATAGGTGCCGGAAACGCATGGGAAGTTTCTGCGCAAGAAGCAGCTGTGGCGGTGAAGGTGGGGCCGGAGGTTTCGCTGGATGATGAGGCTTTGCTCGCTCGGATTCGCGAGGGGATTCTTGCGAAGGAGACATCGGCGGATGACGGGATGCCGGCGGGGGAGATGACGGACTATCGGGAGACGATTCCGAAGTCGGGGGTGGAGTTTGAGTTGGTCGCGATCCCGGGGGGTGAGTTTTTGATGGGCAGCCCGGAGGATGAAGCCGATCGGTTGGAGGATGAAGGGCCGCGGAGGAAGGTGAGGGTCTCGCCGTTTTGGATGGGCAAGCACGAGGTGACTTGGGATGAGTACGAGCCGTTCATGATGACGGAGGTCCGCCGCGAAAAGCATGGTGGATGGACGGACTTTGACCCGGCAACCCACGACGCGGTCGATGGCGTCAGTCAGCCGACACCGCCTTACACTGAGATGAGCTTTGGGATGGGGCAATCAGGCTATCCCGCCGTCTGCATGACCCAGCACGCGGCCAACAAATACTGTCAGTGGCTGAGTGCCCAAACGGGGCACTTCTACCGGCTGCCGACGGAAGCTGAATGGGAATATGCCTGTCGGGCTGGTACGACGTCCGCGTACTCGTTCGGCGATGGCGACCTGGACGACCACGGTTGGTACTACGACAACAGCAATGACAAGTATCAGAAGGTCGGCACAAAGAAGCCGAACCCGTGGGGGCTGCATGACATGCACGGCAATGTATCGGAGTGGACCGCGGACGCTTACGGGGAGTCTTATCCGGTGCCGGAAGATGGCGGCGTGTTGATCAACCCTTGGACGGTGCCGGAGCGGTTGTATCCACGAGTGGTTCGTGGTGGCAGTTGGTTCGATGATCCGGATCGGTTGCGCTCGGCAGCGCGGCTTGGTAGCTCAGAGGATTGGAAGCAACAGGATCCGCAATTGCCCAAGAGTCTGTGGTATCACACCGATGCGTCGTGGGTTGGGTTCCGTGTGGTGCGGCCGGCGGAGATTCCGACGCTGGCGGAGATGGATGCGCATTGGAATAGTGCGAGGGGGAAGCGTTGAAGGTGGGCGTGCCTTGCTGACGCGGCGGGTTGAGACCAGGGGCGTAGGCCGGGTTGTACCTGGCGGGGTGAGTGGCCGGTCCTCGTTGAGCTGGCGAGTGCAGGTGTTGGGACGACTCGCTTTGTTCAAAAGCATCGGCTGGGAGCCAGGTGATGACCTGGCCTACGTTGGTGGTTGTCAGGCTGCGGTGAGTCGTGAGTCACAACCCGAAACGTAAGTGAGCCCGAGTGACGATCCGAATTCTGGTGCATGCGGGGACGGTGCGTGGTGCCTTGCTGACGCGGCGGGTTAGGACGGTGGCTTGCGGTGCAAGCATGGGGCAGGTGTGAGCTGTCATCACCCGATTCGTGATTGAGGCCCTGACTGAGCTTTCACGCATGAAGATGCGCTCAGGTCCTCCCCCAGAAAGCTCGCTGGACGCTTGCTTTCCGACCCTCCCGTTTGGCAACGGGCGGGGAATTTTTGCTTCACCCT
>NZ_ANMO01000241.1 GCF_000338295.1 Rhodopirellula europaea 6C | reverse complement strand
TACAGCTGCAGCAAGTCGCCCAATGACTGACGATTTCCTTGGCGAGCTTCATTGATGCGTCGCTCGACGGAGCCGTCTGTGGAAGACAGATCGAGTGTGTGAGTGGACATGGGGCGTCTCGGTGTTGGATCGGATTCAGACTCTGCTGAAACTCAATGCGTCATCGGCGGGTCGACCGGGCCAAAAAACCGGGGACGATTTCGAAGGATTTTGCAACAAGAAAATGTCGGTCGGAATTTGTGGTGATTTTCTCGGCCGAAGTGTTGCGCTTTGCGCAGCGAATCGTACCTGTAAAGGGAGACGTGTAGCTTTTTGTTTGACGCGGCTCGCCCTTCTCTCTTCTCTTCTAAAAACCGCACAGGTGTCGCGATGACAAAGTTCTGGAATCGTTGGATCGGAGGCCACCAATCATCTCGTTCAAAGAATCGGCGGCGTCGATCGCAGCGGCGTCGACTACGATCGGAAACGTTGGAAACGAGGAAATTACTGGCCGCCAATCTATTTCACAACGATGCATTTCCAGAAGACGTCAACGAAGACGGACAGGTCTCTGCGATCGACGCCTTGGCGATCATCAATCAGATGAACAGTGATGGGGCGAGTGAATTCGGTTCGCAGTTGCAGGGAGCCGATATTGCGGGGGCGGAAGGCCAACGCGTCAACAACTCCCGTCCATCCCGCGGGCGGATGACGGATGTCAACAACGATGGT
>NZ_ANMO01000240.1 GCF_000338295.1 Rhodopirellula europaea 6C | reverse complement strand
CGAGTCTTTGTGAAGCCAACGCGGCGGACAACGTTGTCCAAACGGCGTTCGCACATCAGCAACAACAATTCCCCGGTGTTGCCCGATTTACGGCCGACGTTTTCAAAGTAACGACGGAGTTGGCGTTCGCCCAAACCGTAGTAGTGTTTGATCTTTTGCTTCTCCATCAAAGCCGCACCGTAGTTACTCGGGCGACGACCGCGAGTGTGCATCCCTGGTGGTTGCGGACGACGGTCCATCGCACGGGCTGCGCCGGCTGTTTCGTAAAGCATCGTGCCGAGGCGGCGGTTGATGCGGGCTTTTGGTCCTGTGTAACGTGCCATCGTGACTTTCACGGTTGTGCTAAACGTCGCAGCTGATCGACTCTGAACCGATGGTCACCGAAGGCCGGATGCAAACGGAAATTCCGTGTGCGATCCAATTCAGCGACCCGTTTCGCGAGCGAATCCTCGTTCAAGAACGAGGCTGCAAAAACGACGTGCAGCGGGGAATTGCGGCGTGTTCCTTCGTGTCGTCCGCCATTGGACTCACGTGTTCACGCCAGAATTTTGAAAACGGGGCCGCAAGTGTCGTCGTTGGGCCCCGTTTTGACAAGAGGAATGAAAGTCAATCGATCACAGAATCGACCGGATTTCAGCTCGCCGCGTGGGTTTCGGCTGAAAATCCTTCCCGCGACTTGCGACTCATCAGCCCATTGGCTTGCTCGTCGTCGACAAATCGCTCGGCTTTCGGGTCCCATTTCAATTCACGGCCCAACATCAACGCAATGTTGCACAGGTGACACGAGGTCATTGTGCGGTGGTGCGACCACACGTCTGAGATCGGCTGACCGCCGTCTTCAATGCAGGCAAAAAAGTTTGCCATGTGGCTCATCGCCGCTTTTCCTTTGCGAAGCTCAGCGATTTTCTCGTTGAGCTTGGCGTTGTCTTCGTCCGTCAATTGGTCGACCGGAGCACCAGTCAGTTTGCCGCGGTTGACGAAGATCCGGCCTTTGTCGCCTTCGAACAGGATCCCGTTGGGGAAATCGATGTTCTCGTCTTCGCGTTTGTAATGGTCGGTGACAACCATTTTCGAGCCGCTGTCAAACGTCAGCTCGATGTTGAACTTCATCGCCGTGTTGTAGCCATTGGGCAGGGAAGCTTCGCCGTTGAAGAACGAGTTCCAATTGAAATCCGCGGGAACGGTCTTGGGGAATTCGCCAGTTCCTTTGATCGTGGTCGGGCCGTTTTCACCGGGAGCCAACGCCCACTGAGCGATGTCGATGTGGTGGGCACCCCAGTCCGTCATTTTGCCGCCGGAATACTCGAAGTACCAACGGAAGAACTTGCGGCGTTCTTCGCAGTAATCGGCCTCGGACGCCGGCCCAACCCACATGTTCCAGTCCAAATCGTCGGGAGCTTCCTCGGTTTCAAATGGCCCGTCGCCAGGAGCACCGCCGATCGCGATGTAAGCGTTGACGTTGTCACCGACGTAACCCGACTGGACCATCGCGATGGCTTTTTGGAACAAGTCACCCGAGCTGCGTTGCTGGGTTCCGACTTGGAACACGCGGCCGGTTTCTTCGACGACTTTGCGGATTTGCTTGCCTTCGTCGATCGTCAGCGTCAATGGTTTTTCGCAGTAAACGTCGGCACCGCTTTGCAAGCATGCGATCGCGATTGGCACGTGCCAGTGATCAGGAGTCCCGATGGTAACGACGTCAGGTTTTTCCTTTTCCAGCATCTCGCGGTAATCGCGGTACTTGTTCAGTTTGCCATCGAATTTTTGGTTGAACTCTTCGGTATGCAGATCGTCCACGTCACAAACCGCGACCATCGTCGCGAATTTCGCGGCTGCGTGAGCGATCGAGCCGCCACGGTTGTAGCGTCCGCGGCTGCCACCAACGCCGATCGCTGCCAGGCGAAGCTTCTTGGTCTCTTCCGCCGCGATCAGCTTGGAAGAAGCGGTTATGGTCGAACCAGCAACAGCGCCCGCCAGGGCACTGGTTTTCAAGAATCCACGGCGTGAAGGTTGCATCGAAGGGGCTCCGGGAAATGGTTGGTTGGGGCGGCGGCTAGAGAAGAGCAACGGCGACGCTTTGGTCACCATGTCGCCCTAGTCGCGATTTGCAGGGGCAGATGATAGCCCAGGCGGGCGGCCGACGGAAATCGTCTACAGACTTAGCGATTGTGAGAATGGGCCGGGGCGATTGCAAATTGCAAAGTGAACATTGCAAATTTGAAATTGGGCGGGGTGGCCGGAATGATTGAGAGCCACCACATGAGCCATTAGGCGTTAGCCTGGGCCGTTCAATCTTTGGGGTTGCAGGTCGAGGTCACGATGCAGCTTTTGCCACCTCTCCCTCAACTGAGGTCGTGCAGTTTTTTGATGCCGCTTTTCGACTGATTTACACACCGCGTGCCTCTCCCCAAACTTCGCCGGGGGAGAGGTGACCGAAGACAGAAAACCGCCTCAAGAAGCCATGTCAATTCCGGTGTCACTACCGAAGATTGGACAGCCCAGGCTAACACCATGCGGCTGATAGGCTTGAAAGCCTGCCTTGCGGCAGAGCAACCCATTCGCAATTTGCATTTCCAAATTTGCAATTTGCAATGAAGAGCCCAATCTGTAGGGCAGGTCTCATCTGGCGACCGCGTTGAACGCCCGGCGGGAGGGTGGCGTTGCGAGCGGTCCACGGGCCTCGCGAGCCCATCGTTGATCGGCCGTTGATCAACGCCAGTTGCGACCTGACCTACAGAATTGGCGTGGATCACTCCGTCGATCCGACGCCGGCAAACGCTCAATGGACCGGGATTCATGCGGGCCGTTGATCTAATGAGCCGTACCGCGTTAGCGGCGGTTGATCAGACGCCAACCGGGGCTAACGCCCATCGGCTAATTGTTGTCATGCGGTATACGATTAAATCAACAGGTAAATCAACAGGCTGCATGCGGTCCGACTCGATCAGTCCAGTTCGACCATTTCGACGGGCATGATCACGTCGTCCGCGTCCAGCAGTTGAAAGTTGCTGCAACGCGACAAGTGGAATTGCCGAGGTTCTTCGCGGCACAAGCAGAGGCCGAGGAATCGGTCGGAGGCCGCGAATCGGATAGGGCTGACGGTTCGGCGAGTTCGCTTGCCCTTGGAATCGACGTAATCCAGTTGCACGACAAATCGGTCGCTGTCCGCCATCGCGGTCCGCAAGACTTTCGAGGGACTCCACTTCGAATTGGCTCGATCGCAAACGCGGCCGTGCGAGCGAGCGAACGTTTCACCGGAAGGAGCGAACGCGGTGGTGGCTTGTTCGCTGGCGTTGAATGCGGCGGGTGAAAGCGTTGCGACTGACATGGGGAAGATCCGGTGAGCTGGGCGGCGAAGAACGGGGCGGCGGTGAATCAAACTTCGATGTTGATATGATCGCCACCGCCGTGACACGTTTGGTCACGACGGGCAGATAGCTTCGCTTTTCGTGTCTTCCGTTTCGCTCGGATCAGCGTTTTCGCTGCTGCACGTATTCAACCGCGGCTTTTTGCAGGTCCGGATCGAGCAGTCCGACTTGCTTGCCTTCCTTGATCGCGTTTTCCAACGTTTGCCGACCATCCAGGACTCGGTAGGCGATCCAGATCGCGCCGACTCGGTTCGCCGACGCACAATGCAAAAGAGCTTGGTTGTCAGGATCGGCTGCCTGAAGCAATTGGCAAACCGCGTGAATTTTCTCGTCGGTCAATTGCTGGTGGCCGCCAAAACGAACCGCGTGAAATTCCAGCCCCGCGTTTTTCACGAGCGCCTCGTCGTCGAAGTCCAATTCGCGTTCGCTTCGCAGCGTGATCACTCGCTTGACTCCCGCCTTTTTCGCGGCCGCCAACGCTTCCGCTGTTGGTTGCCCGGCCAGCCAGATCGGTCCGGCTCGGTGAACGTTGCGGGTGCCAGGCAGTTCCGCTTTTTCCAGCTTGTGATTCGAGTCGCGCTTGCCGGCGTTCTTCCATCCTCCCTGCGGCACAATCTTTTCCGCGTCGTCTGGGATCTCGACCGAATCATTCGGAGGCGTGGTGGGCGTCAGGCGTTTGACGAAGAAATTGCGATAGCGAATTTCCATCGGCGGGCCCACGTGAACTTGCACACCGATGCGACCGGAGAGTGAACGGCCGTTTGGGTCCAAGTCAAAGTGCTCGGCGGTTTTGATGCCGTCGATCCAGTGTTGATGATGGTTGCCGACGACACGGACTTTGTAGCGATGCCAGGTTTCAGGGGCGAACTTGGGTGGCTCAGTCGACTCCACGACCCAGCCCTGCCCGTCGGCATCGGTGACGACTTTTTCGGCGGTGTGGCACAAGATGCGACGCCCGCGTTCTTCGTACAGCATCCCGTTGTATTTCGGAGTCGCCGCGACCACATCGCATTGGTATCCAACCATGACGTTTGGCCCCAGGTCCTCGCGGACTTCACTGCGATACTGGATGCCGCTGTTTCCGCGAGCACTGACCCACACGTCGACTTCCAATTCAAAGTCCTCAACGGGGGCGGTTTTCGAGGTGATGAAGCGATTGACCTTCACGGAACCGTCCGTCGTTCCGGTCAAAACGCCGTTTTCCAGTGTCCAGTCATCGAGGCTGCCTTCCCATGAATCCGCCAGCGATCCTTCGAGCAAGGATTCCGATCCGGCCGGGATTTCGCGAGGTGTTCCGGCGGCGGGCTCGTTCGCGAACGCCGGTGAGAGTTGTGATGCCGTGAGCAGAAGTGTGACCAACAGGGCGAGCGGCATTGGCCGCGGCTTCGGTGATGGGGAACCGGAGGGCTCGCGCCCAGCAGCTAAAATCGTTGGCGGAATCCGGCTAATTGATAGCGGAACGGCGCGAGTTGATAGCGGAAGGGCGCGAGCCCTCCGGTATGTCTGCCGGCTTCGATCGAAAGGAGCCTCGGGCGAAAGATTCATGCGGTCGGACTCGTCGAATGGTGGGGAGATCGGGGTGGGAGGGACACAACGCCAATGATAGCCGGTGATTCCGCCGATTGCCCCCTTTCGCATTGACCATCGAGCGCGATAATGCGGGATTCGCCTGGCGGTCCGGGTAGGCGGTCCCTTATCTCGGGGCCCTCACTGGACCGTATTTCTGAAACACCTTTCATCACAACGGAATTGATCCTCATGGCAGGAACCGAACGTCGTCGCGAAATTTCTCGTCTGCGAGCTCGTCGCAAGAAAACCATCAACCTGCTGCAACGCGTCAAAGCTGGCACGATGGAAAAGACCGAAGCCGCTCGCAAGCTTCGTCGTTTGACTCCCGGTGCGGACGTCATCATCAAACGTGAAGGCCTCGCCTGAGTCCTGTTCGGCCCGCGGTTTCAACATTGCGAGCGGGTAAATCATTGTGAGCGGGGCAAATATTGCGAACCGGTCGCAGACCCGCCGCGTAGCAAGCGCTCTTGAACCATTTCTTCCACGTTAGAAGACGGGTACGACACTGATGGCAACAGCCACAACGGCGGACACAACGACCTCCCCCGGATCCACAACGGGCGGTCGAAAACCCATGATCGAAGCGGTGGGGCTGAGTAAATTCTATGGCCCCTTCGCGGCTGCTCGCGAAGTCACCTTCAGTGTAGGCGAAGGTGAACTGGTGGCCTTTCTGGGCCCCAACGGTGCCGGAAAAAGCACGACGATGAAGATGCTGACCGGCTACATCGCTCCCAGCGAAGGTTTCGCTCGGATCGCCGGTCACAACATGATGGACGATCGCATCGCTGGCAGTCGTCGCCTGGGTTACTTGCCCGAAAACGGGCCGCTGTACCCGGAGATGACGCCCAAAGGCATGCTGGAATTCTTCGCCGACGCTCGCGGATTGTCACCTCGCATCAAACGTGATCGCATCGACGCGGTGGTCGACATTTGTGACCTGTCTTCGGTCATGTACAAACCGATCAGCAAGTTGTCCAAAGGTTTCAAGCAACGGGTCGGCATGAGCCAAGCTCTGCTGCACGAGCCTGATGTATTGATCATGGACGAACCGACCGCTGGTTTGGACCCCAACCAAATTCGCGGCGTCCGCAAGACGATGCGACGTCTCAGCGAAACCAAAACGATCTTGCTCAGCACGCACATTCTGCAAGAAGTCGAGGCGATGGCCGATCGCGTCGTGATGATCAACGAAGGTCGCATGGTCTACGACGGTTCGGTCGAAGGCTTGCGAACCACCGGCAAAGGTGACTTGGACGAAGCGTTCCATCACTTGACCGGACAAGCCGAATCCGAGCCCGACGCAAAGGCTTGAGCTTCGGTTTCGAGTTTGAATTCAAGCTCGGTTTGATTTTCTATTCGGTCCTTCGACCGAGTTTGGATGCCGAACCGAATTGAATTCCGAACAAAGACACTCCCTGACGATGATCTTCCGCGATCGGATTGGTGACCAAGCGTGATGGGACCGACCCACACGCCCTTCACCCGAGACCCTTCTTCGCGTCTCTGATTCGTTCGCTCCTGAATCCAGTACTCCAACCTCTGTTCTCCAGTACCACCATGGCGCTCAACAACGTCTCGATGGCCTTGATCAGCTTGCTCACGAAAGACGCCGTCTTTCTGTTGATCTTGCTGATGGTCGTGTCCGCATTGGCCCGCACCAAGCAAGCCGCCTTTGCGGTGATGAAGCGAAACTTCATTGGTTACTTCAGCAACCCAACGGGATACGTCTTCCTTTGTATCTTCGTGTTCCTGACCTCGGTTGCCGCGTTCTGGCCTTACGAGTTCTTTAACTCGAACTTGGCCACGCTGGACCAACTGAACTACTGGTTCCCCGTGATCATGCTGGTCTTCATCCCAGCCATCACGATGAGCATTTGGGCGGAAGAAAAACGACAAGGCACCGACGAGTTGTTGCTGACGTTGCCCGCCGATGACTTCGACATCGTGATCGGGAAATACATGTCGGCCGCGGCGATTTTCACCGCCTCGTTGTTGTTCAGCCAACTCAGCACTTTCACCACGCTTGCCATCCTCACCGAAGGTAGCCTGGACACGGGCCTGATCTTCACGACTTACCTGGGATACTGGTTCGTCGGTTTGGCGATGATCGCGATCGGCATGATCGCCTCGTTCTTGACCGGCAACTTGACGGTGGGCTTCATCCTCGGTGCGTTGTTCAACGCTCCGCTCGCGTTCGCTTCTTTGGCTGATTCGGTCAGCCCCAGCCAACGCGTGGCGGAATGGGTTCGTGACAGCGGCATTGCTCGTCCGTTCGATGACTTCGGCCGCGGCGTGATCAGCTCTTCGTCGATCATCTACTTCATCCTGGTTGCCGCAGTCGCTTTGTACGTCTGCATGGTTTTGATCGGACGCCGCCACTGGACCGGAGGCAAAGACGGCAACTCAATGGCTTGGCACTACGTCGCCCGAGCATTGGCGTTGGTGTTGTTCACCGTCGGTGCCGTCATGTTGTTCCGCAGCAAAGACGTTGTGCGGGCCGATATGACGGAAGGCAAAGTCAGTTCGCTGGCCGACGCCACCAAGACACTGATTCGCGAACTCGACGACGATCGACCGATCGTGATCGACGCGTTCATCAGCAAGGAAGTCCCCGAACTGTATGCCAAGACTCGTTATGAGTTGGTCAACCTGCTGAAGGAATTCCGCAGTGAAGCGGCCAAGAACGGTCGCACTATCCAAGTCAACCTGTACGACGGAATTGACTTGTTCAGCGAAGACGCGGCATTGGCAGCCGACCGTTTCGGCATCGAACCGGTCACGCGAATGTTCCGTGAAAAAGGGGCCTACACTCAGAAGCAACTGATCCTCGGTGCCGCTTTCCGTTCGGGACTCGAAAAAGTCACCGTGCCAATTTTCGAATACGGCATCCCGGTCGAATACGAACTCGTTCGCAGCATCAACACCGTCGCTCGCGGTTCGCGAAAACGATTGGGGATTGTCGCCACCGACGCTCGATTGATGGGCGGCACGGTCATGAGCGGCATGTCGATGCAACGAGTCGAGAAGCACCCGTTGATCGACGAACTTGCCAAACAATACGACGTTGAAGAAGTCGACTTGTCCGGCCCAATCGCGCCGGGTGTCTACGACGCTTTGGTGGCGGTCCAGCCTTCGTCGTTGGCGCCTCAGCAATTCGATCGTTTGACCGCCGCGATTCAAGCTGGCGTTCCCACGGCCATCTTCGAAGACCCGCGTCCGATTGGTGCTCAATACGTGACCGCAACCGGTGACGCCAAACAAGCACAGGGCGGCATGTTCGGTGGCGGTGGTGCTTCGCCAAAGGGCGACATTCGCCAACTGTGGGATGTGTTGGAACTGAACGTTCCTGGCCAACCCGGCATGCAGGGTTTGTTCAGCCCCGAATTGGTTTGGCAGCAACACAACCCTTATCCGAACCTCGAAACCGCTAACGAACTTTGGTTGTTCATCGATGAGCAAGCACGCGGGGTTCAGCCCGGCGAAGCGCTCAGCGACGACAGCCCAATCACCAGCGGTTTGCGTCAGGTGCTCGCCATTCTCGGCGGTGCGGTCTACGCAAAGAAAGACGCGACGCTCAAGCACACCGCACTTCTTTCAACCGGACCTCTTTCGGGAACATTGCCTTCGCAAGTCGTTGGGCAAGTCATGACGGGACAAACGACGTTGGCTCAAGAGATCCAAGGCGTGAACCCAAGCGTGCCGATCGCAATGGCGATCGAAGCGGACGAGTCGGCTGAAGGCAGCGAATCAGAAACCGCCGGTGTCAAAGCTGTCTACATCGCGGACATGGACATCATCCTGCCTGAGTTCTTGCTCATTCGGGCTGATCCCGACCAAATCTCGGACATGCGTTTTCAGTTCCAAAACGTGACGTTTGCTTTGAACGTGATCGATTGGTTGACTGGCGACACCAGCTTCATTGATGTTCGAAATCACGAGCCGATCTACGCCAGCTTGCGAATGATCGATTCGGTTAAAGAAGAAGCGGCCAGCTTGGTTCGCAAACGAAGTCGCGAATTCCAAACGCAGTACGACGAAACGATTCGTGAGGCTCAGGAAAAGAGCGATCAAGAAGTGCAGGCGTTGCGTGAGGAAATCGAGGAACTGCAGAAAGATCGCGAAACCGGATCGGTTTCACCGGGCGAACTGCGTGAAAAACTGACTGCGTTCCAAATCAAGCAAGCGAACCAACAACGGATCTTGGAAGTCCAGCAAGCCAAGTTGCAGAACGAACGCGAGCAAAAGATCCAAGACGTTCGTCGCGAGGCAGAACAAGAAGTCACCGCGATTCAGAATCAAGTCAAAACGGCCGCGGTGGTTCTGCCCTGCATCCCGCCGTTGATCGTCGGCATCATGGTGTTTGCTTCACGTCGTCTGCGTGAACGCGAAAACATCAGCAAGAGCCGCCTGAAATAACCCTCCATCAATCAAACAATTTCATAGAGACTGCAATCGTGAACGAAGGAAAGAAGACCGGAGCGTTTTGGGCTGCCGCGGCTGTCATGCTCGCCGTGGGGTTGTTTGTGGCATGGCCCGCATCGACTGAAAACGAATCGCCTTATTCACCCGGAAAACCACTCTTTGAAAAGTTCAAGGATCCGTTGACCGCAGCGAACCTGAAGATCATCACGTTTGATGAGGAACAGGGGCAACTCGGCACGTTTGAAGTTCGCCGTGATTCCGAATCAGGCCAATGGACGATCCCGTCGCGAAAAGGTTATCCGGCCGACGCGGTGGAACAGATGCGAGACGCCGCCAACGCGTTGGTGGGGCTGAACATTCTGGATGTTCAAACCGAAAACCAAGGCGACCATGCGGCACTCGGTGTTGTTGAACCCAAGCTGGAAGATTTGCAGGTCGGCGACACCGGCGTGGGACGCTTGGTCACGTTCAAAGATGAGTCGCAGCAAACGCTCGCTTCATTGATCATCGGCAACCCGGTCAAGAACGAAGAAGGCAAGATCTACGTTCGCAAACCCGGTCAAGATCCGGTGTACGTCGTGAAGATGGACGACACGGTTTTGTCGACCAAGTTCCAAGACTGGATCGAAGATGACTTGCTGCAGATGAGCAGCATCGACATCAAGGAAGCGGTCGTCAAAGACTACTCCGCGTCGATCTCCGGACGAAACGTTGCTCTGGAACGAAGCTACACCGCGAAATTCGCGATGGATGGTGCGGAGTGGGCGTTGAACGAGTTGTTGGAATACAACTCCGAAAACGCGATGGCCGAACCCAAGGTTGTGGAGATGCCAGCCGACAAGGAACTCAACACGGACAAGCTGAACGAAATGAAAAACGCACTCGACGATTTGAAAATCGTCGATGTCGTACGCAAACCGGAAGGCATGAGTGCCAACCTGCGTGCGGACAAAGATTTGGTCACGGACAGCGAAGCCGTTCAGTCGCTTTACACTCGCGGGTTCTTTCCTGTTGGATCGGGAGCCGAAGGCGAATTCGAAGTCTTGTCGGCAAACGGTGAGCTGAACGTCACGGTCGATCAAGGCGTCGAATACGTGCTTCGCTTTGGCGACGTCCAAGGTTTGTCCGAAGAAGACGACAGCGACGAGGAAGGCGATGCAGGCGGCGTGAACCGTTACCTGTTGGTCACCGCTCGCGTCAACGAAGACCAATTCCCCGCTCCTGATTTGCAGCCAGTTCCGCAAACCATCGAAGAACTGTCCGCCATGCTGGGCGTCGGAGAAGAAGAAGCGGAAGAACCCGCTGCTGCTGAAGCCGAGATGAAGGAAGAGGCAGCGGAAGAAACAACTGAAGAACCAGCGGAAACGGAAGACACCGAAGCGGAAGCGTCGGAAGAGCAACTTGAAGCTGCGGAAGAAGAAATGAAGGAAGCGGAGCCCGCTGAGTCGGACGACGCATCGGCTGAATCGACGGAAGAAGCTGAGCCTGCCACGGAAGAAGTCGAAGTAACCGAAGAGGTCGAGGTTTCGGGCGAAGGAGAAGCATCCGGCGAAGGCCAAGGCGCGATCGCACAAGACGATGACGATTCGACGGATGAGCCTTCCGGTGACGGTGAGGCACAGGAGGAAGCATCCGAAGACACTCCCGCCGAGGAAGCCAGCGACGAAGCCGCAGCCGATGAAGAAATGGCTCTTCAGCCCGCTGCCGACGACGCGACCGAAGTACCTGCTGAAGAGGCCGCCGAAGAAGAAAGCGACGAGTTAACGTTCGACGAATTGACCGACGAAGAGAAGCAAGAACGCTTGGAAGCGGAGCAAGAAAAGATCTTGAAGGCCAACACTCGTTTGTTGGACGAACGCAAGGATCGCTTGAACGCTGCCAAGCGACGCGTCGCTGACTTGAACGCTCGTTTCGCCGATTGGTACTACATCATCCCCGAAGCGACCTACCGTCAGTTGCGAATCAACCGCGACGAACTGTTCGTCGAACCAGGAGCCAACGACGCAGCTCCGGCTGGTCCTCCCGGAGGCATGCCACCGGGAATGCAACTGCCAGCCGGCTTCGGCAACTAGTCCAAAGTACGCGGAGTAAACCTGAATCACGGCGGTCCCCGCCGTGACCCCACCCCCGTACGATGGACTTCCAAGTCCGTCGCCCTCCGCGAGCAAAGAAGTTGTGCAGTCTTGAAGTGCCGTGCTCGCAAGGTTGAAATCACCCTCCTGAACGCAGAGGTCGTGCAGTTTTTAAGTGCTGTGCCAGTGATGCCTTAAGAACCCCGCCCGAGCAGCGGGAGGGGTCGGAACGCGAGCGTTCAGCGAGAATTCCGGGGAGGGTATTGCGTGCCCTTTCCCATGCTCGGCCCTCACCCTCGCGTTCGCCTGAACGGCGTCGCTCGATCTCTCCCCAAACTTCGTTTCGGGAGAGATACGCCGTGTTTAAATCCGCCAAAAAGCGGCACTTAAAAACCGCACGACCTCATTCTCGGTGTGGGACCCCCGAGCTAAGGGATTGCTGTTGGATCGAAGATCACGTGTTTGATCTTCTTCCGTTTCCAGGTGTAGGTCATGTGAAACTTGCCATCGTCGGCTTGGATGATCGCTGGGTAGCTGAACTCGCCCTTGGGTTCGTTTTCCAGGACCGCGATCTCACGATAGGTTTCTCCGTCGGTGCTGACCGAGAGTGTGAGTCGACTGCGTCCGCCCCAGCCGTTTTCTTTGGATGGCAACGGGTTGCTGATCAGCCAATGCCGGCCGTCTTTTGCCGTGACCACATCGATACCCGAATTCGGGTTAGGCATGTCGGTTGAGATGGGCTTGGTCCAAGTCCGTCCGTTGTCATCCGAGTCCGTTTGAACGATCACGCTTTGCATCGTTCGGCACAGAGCCCGCAAGCGACCGTCCGCCAAACGTAAGATGGCCGGCTGGATCGCGGCGAATTCCTTTCCGTCGTGAATGGCTTCGCCGCGGTCCCAGTGCGTTTCCGAGACTGCTTCCGCGTTGGCTTCGCCCGTCAACATCAATCGTTCAAAGTGAACTCGCCATCCATCGTGTTCGGTGGAACTGCCACACAGCAACGTCTTGCCATCGTCAACCAATTCAGGTTTGCAACGGATTGGGCCAAGCACTCCTTCCGGAAGCCGCGTCCGATCGCGAAAAGTTTTGCCCCCATCATCGCTGAACAAAACTTCGCCCCACCAATCCCTTGGGCTGGGTCCAACCTTGATGAACAACCAAGTGACACCGGATGGGGCTTGGAACAGGACCGGGTTCCAACACGGGTGACGCGATCGATCGGCTTGCACACCATCGGCCACTTTTCGCGGTGCGGACCAGGCCTTTCCGTCGTAATCACTGACCCAGATCGAAACGTCCTTGGCCCCTTCTCGTTCACCACCAAACCAGGCCGCTACAAATCCGTTGGGCGTTTGGCAGATTGTCGATGCGTGACAGGACGGGAATGGGGCTTCGTCGTAGATGAACTGCTGTTGAAGGACACCTGCTGGGGCGTCGTCTTGGGCAGGCAACTCAGAGGAGGTTAACGTCAAGCACATCGCAGCAGCGAGCGTCTGACTCCATCGAAGGAAGGTCATGGAGCGATCCGGTGGGAGAGGGAGGTGGGAAGCGACTTGCGAATTTATATCAACTCCCTCCGTCCCATGGCGATTTCAGGCGACTCTTGCCCCTGCATCGCAGAAGGGGGCTTCATTCTTCGCCCGTTGTCGGTTGCAATGGTTCCAGACAATCGCCCACTGACGGGCGTTGATAGGCCGTGGCTTTTCCGCCGCCTTTCGCTGTCAAACGATTCCCTTGCCTCGACCGAATGAGCTTCCTGAATGACTTCCCGCCTGCGTCTTGCCCGCCTTCATTCTTCGTCCAAATTGATTCGTCGCTGTGCCGCTGCATTGCTTTGTGCCGGCGCAATGGTGACATCCGCGTCCGCTGAAAACAAAGTGGACACAGTTCTCCGCGGATTGGTGAACCCATCCAGCGTCAGCTTCAGTCCCGAAGGTGAACTGACCGTGTGTGACGCTCGCGGTTTGGTGGTCGTCTTGAAAGGCAACCAGCCGGTCAACTATGTCACGGGTTTCGACACCGAGCATTGGAAGTCCAACGACGAAGGCAAGAAGTGGTATGCGGTTGGACCGTTGTCCGCGATCTGGTCCGACTCCGAGTTGATTGTGACCGATGCCGGCAAAGCCGATGGCGAAGAGACTTTGTTGTTCTTCGATGCCAAAGGCAAAGCCGATTCGGGAACAAAAACCAACTCGGTTCCTCCGACCTCAGATGACCCAGCCGACAAAGGCGAAGGCAACCTGACCGGAATGAGCCTCAGCAAAGACGGTTCAACGGTCTATGTCTGCGGACAAGGCTTCGATGGAAAGTCTTGGGTGCTGAGCGCCGACATCAATTCGAAAGAACTGAAGCCATTGCTTTCGGCGGACGAGAACGGCATCGAAACCAACTCGCCGATGCAAACCGTTGTCGGGGAAGGCAACTCGTTGTTCGTGTTGTATTCCGGCAAGGGCGGTGAAGCGGATGGTTTGATCGTGCTTTGGGATGTCGAATCAAAGAAACCGGCCGCCCAGTGGACTTTGCCCGGAGTGATCAACCCAATGGGATTGGCACATATCGAAGGAAATAAATTCGCTGTTGTCGAAAACAATTGGTCACTGGAGCAAACCAACGCTGGCCGAGTTCTGGTCGCGACTCTCGGCGACGAAAGCGAAGCTGAGATCAAGGAGACCGGAGTTTCGCTCAACGGACCTGTCTCTTGTGCATTCGGCCCCGACGATCGTTTGTACGTGTCGCAGATGGGCGAAGAGTTCGACAAGCCCGTCGGATCCGTCGTCGCGATCGATGGTTTGAAGGATTGATTCGGAGCGACGTTGCTTGCGTTATGCCCGGCGGATATTTCGTCGCGGCATTGCGGTTTGAGAGCCCGTAATAAGCAGTGATGCGAGTGCACGGGCATCGACGATAGCTGATCAGCAAGGGCCAGACGTGATGACTCAGCGGAAGTCGCGTCGTGGCACTCGCAGGCCGCTCGCTTTTTCGCTGAGGTCCTCCACTCGCCCGACAATGACGTGGATGACACCTTTTTTATTCTCAAGCTTGCCATCGACGATCCACGCGTCGCTGGCTCGAGCGATCTTGAAGAATCGCTTCCAAACTTGGGCAAACAGAACCAGGTTCATTGATCCGGTTTCGTCTTCCAGTGTCACGAACGTGATTCCCTTCGCGGTCCCGGGACGCTGACGCATCAGCACCAAACCCGCGACGCGAACGTGCACACCGTCTCTTAGTTTGGGCAGGTCCGACGCTCGTTTGCATCGCAGCGCGTCCAAGTCATCTCGCCAGAACGAGACCGGGTGGGCTTTTAAACTCAGTCCTGTCGTCGCGTAGTCGTTCTTGACCTCTTCGGCCGGCGACATTGGCACCAACTCCTCTGGAACGCTGCAATCAGGTTCCAAATCCGCCAGCAAAGGCATCGAATCGCCTGAATCATCTTGTGCGAGCGATTGCCAAACCGCGGCACGGCGGTCTTGCGCGATCGATGCCAACGCATCCGCATCAGCAAGCGTGGCGATGTTGGATCGCGACAGCTTGGCTCGCGTCGTCAGGTCGTGCAAATTCGCGAATGGGCCGCGTGCGTCTCGAGCGGCGATGATCTTTTCGGCAACCGCGGATGGCAACCCTCGAACCATCTGAAGCCCCAGACGCAGCTTTGGGTGCGGGCGGTTGAGATCGGGAATTAGCTTGGATCGAATGTTGCTGTCGTTGATGTCGACGGGAAGGACTTGAACACCATGATGTTGAGCGTCACGAATCAGTTGGGCGGGTGCGTAAAAACCCATCGGTTGGCTGTCCAGCAACGCCGCGCAGAATGCGGCTGGGTAGTGCCGTTTCAAATAGCACGACGCGTAGACCAACAGGGCAAACGATGCGGCGTGCGATTCGGGAAAACCGTATTCACCGAAGCCACGAATTTGGCGGAAGACGTTCTCAGCGAATTCGCCATTGAGCCCGTTCGCTTGCATTCCCTTTAGCAACTTGGTGCGGAAGCGGTCGATCACACCGGGTCGTCGCCAAGCCGCCATGGCTCGACGTAGTTGATCGGCTTCGCCGGGAGTGAAACCGGCAGCAACAACGGCCAGCTTCATCGCTTGTTCTTGAAAGATGGGAACGCCGAGCGTTTTCTCCAGCACTTTGCGAATGGCATCGTTGGGATACTTCGCTGCCGCCGGATTTTCGCGAGCGGCCAAAAACGGATGGACCATGTTGCCTTGGATGGGACCAGGCCGAACAATCGCGACTTCGATCACGAGGTCGTAATAGCAACGCGGTTTCAGACGCGGCAACATGCTCATTTGTGCCCGACTTTCGATTTGAAACACGCCCATCGTGTCGGCCGCACAAATCATGTCGTAGGTCGGTGTGTCATCCGGTGGAATCGTCGACAGTGAGAGCTCGCGATCGTGATGGTCCTTGACCAATTCAAAGCAACGCCTGATCGCGGAAAGCATGCCGAGTGCCAAGATGTCGACCTTCAAAATGCCGATGTCGTCGAGGTCATCTTTGTTCCACTGAATCACGCTGCGACCGGGCATGGCCGCGTTTTCGGTGACGCACAATTCACACAAACTGCCGGCGGTCATCACCATCCCACCGACGTGCTGGGAGAGGTGACGCGGGAACCCGATCAAGGTTTCCGTTAAATACAAAAACCGCCGTCCCAGCGGTGTGTCCGGATCCAGCCCCGCGTCACGGCAGCGTTCGGGCAGCTCAGGATTGCGGCTGTAGCTGCCCGCCAATTTCGCCACCGCATCAATGATGTCGGGCGAAATCGCCAGGGCTTTGCCGACTTCGCGAATCGCACTTTTAGCTCGGTAACAAGTCACAACGGCGGTCATGCCGGCTCGATCGCGACCGTACTTTTCGTAGAGATACTGCAACACCTCTTCGCGACGTTGGTGCTCAAAGTCGACGTCGATGTCGGGAGCTTCACCGCGTTCGCGACTGATGAAACGCTCGAACAACAAATCCGTGTGAGTGGGATCCACGGCGGTGATGCCAAGGCAATAACAGACGACGGAGTTTGCCGCCGACCCACGACCTTGGCAAAGGATTTTTCGCGAACGAGCAAACCGAACGAGATCCCACACGGTCAAGAAGTAGGCTTCGTATTGCAGATCCTCGATCAGGGTGACTTCGTGCCGTAGTGTTTCAATGACTTTCTCCGGCACACCGTCTGGCCAACGGCCTCGAGCCCCTTCCCATGTTAATCGCTTGAGGTGCTCGATCGGCGTCATGCCTTCGGGGGCGAGTTCGACCGGGTACTCATATTTCAATTGGTCCAGCGTGAACGTGCATCGCTGAGCGACCTCGATCGTGCGAGCCACCGCGTCGGGAACGTCTCGATAGAGTTCGGCAATCTCGTCGAGCGATCGCAGATGATGCTGGCTGTTGACCAATCGATCCGATTGAATCTGCTCGACCGATTTGCCCTGCGAGATTGCGACGACGCAGTCGTGCAGTGCCATTCGTTCGGCGGAGTGGTATCGCACGTCGCCGCATGCAAGCAACGGCACATCCGTAGCGAGCGATAGGTTTCGCAACCAAGTCGCCTTTGCCGCGTCGTCAACACCGCGATGAAACGATGCCAACAAATACCCACGGTCATCGAACACATCTCGAAAGGGGCCGCGAAGGAATTGTCGCGAATCATTGACGCGAGCGTGATGGTCTTCGATCGAACGCGATTCGTCGGTGGCGATCACACCAGCCAGAATGCCTTTTGCGTGTTCAGCGATGTCCTCGAAGGACAATTCGCAGCGACCTTTTTCGCATCGCATGCGGCCGATCGAAAGCATGCGGCACATGCGTCCGTAGGCGGCTCGGTCGGTCGGCCAGAGCACCATCGGCGGCGCGTCGGTCGGATGAACTTCGGTGCCGACGATGTATTGCAGGCCTAATTCTTGAGCCGGCGAAAAACCTCGGACGACACCGGCGATCGATTCTCGATCTGTAATCGCCAAGCCTTCGTAGCCCAACTCCGCCGCGCGCTGAACCAATTCGTCGGGATGAGACGCCCCGTCGAGAAAACTGAAGTTGCTGCGGCAGTGAAGTTCGACGTAACGCATGGCCAAGCCATTCTCGCGGAAGTGGAACGGTTTGCCCACTGGCGGATTCCGTCACTCGAATGGGGAGCAAGAATTTCCCATCGTCGATTTTGCGTTTGCGAGCTAAACTGCGTCCATGAACTCGCCAGCTCCTGAAACGACCGTTTGTGCCGAATCCGCTAGCCCGGACAAAACTCCCGCCGAAGCCACCACGATCGCTCCGTTCGCGTGGAACGAGCTTTCGTTGGGCAATGTCCGGATTGGTTTTCCCGTCGTCCAAGCGGCGCTTTCTGGGTACAGCGATTTGCCGATGCGGGTGATCGCTCGCCGACACAGCGCCAGCTACACGATTTGCGAAGTGATGCTGGACCAATTCCTGCTGTCGCTGACCAAACGCGAAAAGACGCGGCATTTCCTCGACATCGCTGACGAGGAGCATCCCGTCGGCGGGCAGCTGATGGGGGCGGAGCCGGAACAGTTTTCTGCGGGTGCGTTGAAGTTGGTCGAGGCCGGTTTCGATGTCATCGATGTTAATTTTGGCTGTCCCGTCAAAAAGGTGCTGGGCCGATGCCGCGGTGGGTTCCATTTGTCTCAACCCGCAGTCGCGATCGAGATTCTGCGCCGGACCCGGGACGTTGTGCCCGATCACATCCCGGTGACGGTCAAGATGCGACGGGGCATGGATGACACGCCCGAATCACGCGAACAGTTTTTTGAGATTCTCGATGGAGCGATCGACGCCGGGTTGGCTGGCGTGACCGTGCACGGCCGGACGGTGATGCAGCGGTACATCGGACCGAGCCGCTGGGCGTTCTTGAAGGAAGTCAAGCAGCACGTCGGCGATCGTTTGAAAATTCTCGGCAGCGGCGATCTTTTCGCGGCCGCCGATGGTTTGGAAATGATGCGTCAAACCGGAATCGACGGCGTCACCATCGCTCGTGGAGCGATTGGCAATCCCTGGATCTTCCAACAATCACGAGCACTCGCGGCCGGAGAGCCCTTGCCCGCGCCGCCGACCATCGCTGGACAAGCCGCCGTGATGCGAGAACATTTCGCGCTGTGTGAGGAGACCTACACGGTCCAGCGAGCACCATTGTTGATGCGGAAATTCTGCATCAAGTACTCGCAAAGCCATCCGAATTATCGCGAGGTGCGGATGGCGTTCACTCGCCTGCGATCGCGCGAGGAATTTGAGGCGGCACTCGAGCAGCATTACTCGGTCGACGGCCCGGGGCAGTATGTGCCTCGAGAATTGCACGGTTCGCAAGAAGAATGTTGAACCAGTTTTTGATAGGCAATGATTGCCCGTAGGACATGTTCCACATGGCAGATGAGCCGACGCTTTGTAGCAAAGCGTGGCGTGCAATTTGAGGGCTCACACGAGGTCAATGATGAGCGTCCGGTCAGCCCGCCAGGTGGAACCTGGCCTACGTGGGGCCTTTCTTGTCGACGCGTGCGGGCATCGTGGATGGTGTTCGAATTTGTTGACCGCATGTCATCTTGGAATAGTGAGGAAGACACGTCATCCTGGAAGGACGAATGCTCGGCGTTCGATTTCATCGTTTGAACCACCTGCCCCTTTTGACCCAGCGACGCATCCATGTCTTACGACGCACGCATTGACGAATTGAAACTGGAATTGCCACCGGCCCCGAAGCCCATGGGGGTTTACAAGCCGATCGTGCAAGTCGGCAACATGGTGTATTTGTCTGGTCACGGGCCGCTGAAGAGCGACAAGACTTTGATCACCGGTCGTCTCGGTTTGGACATGGATGTGGAAGTCGGCTATGACGCCGCTCGCCAAACCGGATTGGGCATGCTCGCCACGCTCCGCAATCACCTCGGGTCGCTCGACAAGGTTTCTCGTTTGGTGAAGTTGTTGGGTTTGGTGCGGTGCACCGAATCCTTTGACGCTCAGCCCGCCGTGATCAACGGATGCAGCGAATTGTTTCGTGACGTCTTTGGCGAAGATGCGGGCGTGGCCGCTCGAAGTGCTTTGGGAACCAACGCTTTGCCAGGCGGAATCGCGGTCGAAATCGAAGCGATTTTCGAAATCAAAGAGTGATTCGGGGCGTTTTGCCCGAATTGCATAGTCGCGGTTTCACCCGAATCTCCAAGACGCGGGGGTTCGGTGGCGTTACGATTCGGGCATGAACACAACCACTCTGCCCGAATTGACGTCCGCTCCTCAACCCATCCGCAACCGCAAGATCACCGGCATGTCGGCGATCCTGCTGCCGATGACCTCTGGCGGCGAAATTGATTGGAACGGTTTCGAGTCCCATGTCGTGTCGACGCTCGACGCGGGGCTGACGCCGGCCATCAACATGGACACCGGCTACGCGAATTTGATCTCGGATGAGATTCGCGAAGAAGCTCTGGTTCGAACCTCGGCAATCGCGAAGGACCGAGCTTATCTCGGTGGCGTGTTTGTCGGTGACCGATCCGGTGATGACTTTGACAGCGACGCTTATCGCCGCGGCATTGAACAAGTCCAACGTCAAGATGGAACACCGATTTTGTTCCAGTCGTTTGGTTTGACCAGCGGGGACGACGACTGCATCTTCGATTCCTATTCGCAGCTCGCGTCCGAATGCGAACAGTTCTACGCGTTTGAGCTGGGGACGATGTTTGCTCCCTTTGGCAAAATCTACTCGCTGTCGCTGTATGAGCGATTGATGGGAATCGGCAACTGCCTGGGGGCGAAGCATTCATCGCTCGATCGCATCTTGGAATGGCAACGTTTGGAACTTCGCAACCGAGTCCGCCCGGACTTCAAGGTTCTGACCGGAAACGACCTGGCGATCGACATGGTGATTTACGGCAGCGATTACTTGCTGGGATTGTCGACTTTCTGCCCAGCCGAGTTCGCACTGCGTGATTCGATGTGGGAAAAGGATGACCCGCGGTTCTATGGCTTGAACGATTTGTTGCAGTACCTCGGTGCGTTCGCGTTCCGTGCTCCCGTTCCCGCCTACAAACATTCAGCCGCGATGTTCTTGCATTCGCGTGGCAAGATTGCCAGCGATCAAACATTCCCCGGCAGCCCCGAACGTCCGGCCAGCGATCAAGCGATCTTGGATTTGATTTCGC
>NZ_ANMO01000239.1 GCF_000338295.1 Rhodopirellula europaea 6C | reverse complement strand
CAGGGCCGACGCGCACTCTAGGCAAACTGGGCTGGCGCGGTAGCAATATACGCGATCCTGGTTTCATCGACTTTGTGTCCTTGAAATCACAATTGGAGCGATCGCGTTGGCCAAGAAAAAGAAAACCGATTTCGATGTCGAAAGCATCCTGCAAGACTTTGCTGATCTGCCTGATCCTCGATCGCATATTAATCAGCGGCACCTTCTTGGAGACGTGATCGTTATCAGCATCATGGCAGTCATCGCTGGTGCTGAAGGCCCCAAGGCAATCGGTGTGTGGGCCAAGAGCAATGAGGATTGGCTAACCGATCGACTTCAACTGCCTAATGGAATTCCATCGCATGACACGATTGGTCGTGTGTTGATGACAATCAAACCATCTGCGTTCCAAGTGTGCTTTGAACGTTGGATCAAGCGTCTCTCGGGCAACCGCGAAAAGGGTGAACTGGATGTCATTGCCATTGATGGCAAGGCTCTGCGTCGCAGTCACGACAAGGCTGCTGACCTCGGCCCACTCTTTCTTGTCAGTGCTTGGGCTGTCCAACGTGGTATCAGCCTGGGGCAGCTTGCAACGGAAGAAAAGTCCAATGAAATCACTGCAATCCCGGAGCTTTTAGATCAAATCGAAATTGCAGATTCTGTGGTCACGATCGATGCAGCGGGATGCCAAAAGAACATCGCTGCAAAGATCATCGACTCCAAAGGCAACTACGTCCTCGCTCTCAAAGGGAACCAAGGAACACTTCACGATGCGGTGATCGAGTACATCGTCGGGCATATGGAAAACGACTTCCGTGATGTGCCAGCTCGCAGATACACCGAGCGACTCAAAGGACATGGACGCAAGGATGAGCTTGTTTACTATCAACTTCCGGTGCCCGATGACTTGATTGGCCGAGAGAAGTGGAAAGGCATGAAGACAATCGGCGTTGTCATTCGAATGAGCGAAAATGGCAAGAAGTTCACAACGGATGTTCGGTATTACATCAGCTCACTTGCGTTGGGCGTGAAGCGGTATGCCGCGTGTGTCCGAGGGCACTGGGGAATCGAGAACACGCTTCACTGGTGTCTGGATGTCACGTTCCGTGAGGATGAGAATCGAGTTCGCAATCGGACGCTCGCGGACAATCTGGCTTGGCTAAAACGCTTCGCGATCAGCCTGCTAAAACAAGTTGACGACAAAGAAAGCATCGCCATGCGTCGACGAATGGCGGGCTGGAACACGAACTTCCTCGCGCAAGTCCTT
>NZ_ANMO01000238.1 GCF_000338295.1 Rhodopirellula europaea 6C | reverse complement strand
ACACGTGGGAACTTGGTTTACTTCATCAGTCACAACATTGCTCGAAAGGAAATCGTGGACAATCAACCGGCATGGGTGCATCGAAAAGGAGCCACGCGGGCGATGCCAGGTGGGCATCATTCGCTCGCCGACACTCCGTTTGCAAAGTCGGGGCATCCGATTTTGTTGCCTGGAAATCCACGCGATGGTTCAGCGGTGATGGTGGCTGATGAGGGTGCGTCGGCGTCTTGTTACAGCGTCAACCATGGTGCGGGACGGGTGCTCGGGCGTCGTCACGCCAAGCGTGTGCTGGATCAATCAACCGTGGACTCGGAATTTGATTCCAACGATATCCTGAGCAATTGTCGCAAGTACCCAATCGACGAGGCCCCCGCCGCATACAAAGACTTCAACGAAGTTCTGCGTTCGGTGAAGTCCGCGGGATTGGCAAGCGAGGTGGCTCGTTTGAAAGCACGATTCGTGATCAAGGATGCGAGCAAAGCGGATGATTGAAATCAACGGACGCGAGGGCGAGGGAGGCGGGCAAATTGTTCGCTCCTCGCTCGCCCTTGCGGCGGTGACGGGGCAACCGGTTCGCATCACCAACATTCGCGGCGGTCGCAAGAAACCAGGTTTGCTTCGTCAGCATCTGGCAGGTGTTCGCGCGATTCAGCAGGTTTGTTCTGGCGAAGTCAGCGGAGACCAACTTGGTTCGTGTGAATTGACTTTGGTGCCCGGTGAACTGTCCGGCGGCGACTACCGATTCGAAGTGGGTTCGGCGGGCAGTGCCATTTTGGTGGCTCAAACCATTCTGCCGGTACTGCTTCATGCGGACGCTCCTTCCACGATCACAATCGGCGGCGGGACTCACGCGTCTTGGGCACCACCGTTCGATTTTTCCTGCGTTGCTACCTGCCGTTGTTGGCTCGTATGAACGCGAACGTTGACGCTGACATCGAATCCCATGGTTTCTATCCGGCTGGTGGCGGAAGGATGGTGATGAAGGTCGAGCCATCCACTGGCATGAGCGGGCTCGAACTGATGGACCGAGTCGGGAGACTGAAGCCGAGTGTCACCGCATTGGTTTCCAGGATTCCAGAATCGGTCGGCCAGCGGGAGTGTGATGTGATCGCACGAAAAACCGGATGGGACAAAAAGGCGTTCCAGGTCGTCGAAATTCAGCAGGCGGGTGGTCCCGGCAACGTCGTGATGATCGAGCTGGGGTTTGACAATGTCAGTGAACTGATCATTGGTTTCGGCAAGGTCGGCGTCAAAGCGGAACAGGTCGCCCGTGCGGCGCTGCGCGAAGCACGAGCCCATTTGGCCAGCGAAGTTCCGGTGGGCGTGTACCTCGCCGATCAACTGTTGTTGCCAATGGGCTTGGCGGCACGCAACGGATACCGAAGCGAATTTTGCACCGGACCGTTGTCGCTGCACAGCCAAACCCACATCGACGTGTTGCAACGTTTTTTGAACGTCGACATCAGGTGCGTCTCCAACGAAAACGGTACCGTCCACGTCAGTGTTCAAAACAGCGAAGGCTAAGAGGAAACGACGTGTCAAATCAGTAGCCTCCTTACCAAGGGCGACCAACGCGCCCAGTAAGGAGCGCGACGGGAGCAGGTCTAATTCGTGTCATTCCTTCCATTCGTTTCAATCCACGCGCCCCGTGAGGAGCGCGACTGCCAACAAGTTCCTGGACTCGATCGAACTGGATGTTTCAATCCACGCGCCCCGTGAGGAGCGCGACACACCTGCGTTGGCATTGATGGTTTGTACTCAATGTTTCAATCCACGCGCCCCGTGAGGAGCGCGACTTGGCCTCCACGCTTTGTTCGGTGGCGTCTTGGTTTCAATCCACGCGCCCCGTGAGGAGC
>NZ_ANMO01000237.1 GCF_000338295.1 Rhodopirellula europaea 6C | reverse complement strand
AGTCGGAGCAGTGCACGCCGTTTCCCATGCTCGGCCCTCACCCTCGCGTACGCCTGAACGGCGTCGCTCGACCTCTCCCCAAACTTCGTTTCGGGAGAGGTACGCCAATGCAGAAAACTGCATTACCTCGAGAGCCCGAGAGGGCGTTTTTGGTGCATCAACGTCGCCGTTCAGTTCCACCCGAACGAACGACTTCTTCAGCGAGCCTCCATCCATTGGTCAGAGGCAAGGGGCCATTGAGCGGAGCCAATGAGCGACTACTCCGACGTTGATTCGGCGACCCATCGAGCGTAGCCCGGGGAGGCTTTCTCGACCGGCAAGACGACGATCTGAGGTTCGTCGTAGGGATGGTTCTGGGCCAGCCAATCGATCACTTCGTCGGTCCGTTCTGACGTGGTTTTGATGACCACTCGGAACTCTTTTTCTGAACAGGACTGGCCGTCCCAAACGTAGTGGCTGATGATCGGTGAATCGATCTGCACGCATGCTGCCAAACGCTCCTGCAGCAACCCCTTCGCGATCGCTTCCGCCTGCTCGGAAGATTCCACGGTCGTCCACAAAACGGTCAGACGAGGCCCATCGGACGTCCTCGAAACGGACTTTTTTGGGTCGTTCTCAAATTCTTTTTTGGTGCTCATAGACCCTCGATTTCACCCCCAAAACACCTGTGGATAACCTGTCATTTCACTGTCTGAAGTCTGTCTAAAACTGTCTGATTTTTGACAGCCATTGGCAAGCCACTGTCTGGGTGTGTTCGAAGTCGGTCAAACTTCAGACAGATTTGAGACATCCAAACGACAGGTTATCCACAACGATCCGCCCGCTGTTTTATTCGTGTTTTGCCGACTCAACTGAGTTTCAAACATCGCTTTCAGACACTCGGTGTCCACGCATTACGACGACGACGGTAAATAAATTAGTTAGTTTTGATAGCAAAGATCCTGGGAAGAACCGCCCAAGCTCACATCCGGTTTTGGACCGTGTTCGCATCGGGGCTTCCGATGGAGTCTTCAGGGGATGCCAATCCGAAGCGATCGCGTTACAACTTGGACCGCCCTGAGCAACGTGTTTGCCGCGAAGCATGTGGGGCTCGGCCGGCGGTTGTCGGCGTTCCTGCCCTGTCTCTTTTTTCAATCGCTCCGATGAAGATCACCTGCCAACGAGACATCCTCGCCAACGCTTTCGTCCTCGCTGCATCGATTGCTCCGAGCCGATCGCCGAAGGAGATTTTGCAGAACGTCAAAGTGACCGCCGCGGGCGACAAGATCACGCTGATGGCGACCGACCAAGAGGTCGGAATTCGGTTGGATGTGACCGAGGGAATCGAGGTCGAAACCGAAGGCACAGCTCTGCTGCCAGTCGCTCGCACCGGGCCCATCCTGAGAGAGAGCAACGACGAAACGATCACGATCGAAACCGATGAAGCGGGCATCAAAATCTCGGGCAGCCGGAGCAAGTTTCGCTTGCCCGGAAACAACCCCGATGAATTCCCCAGCGTCCACGAATTCGACGAGTCGAAGTACCACCAAATCAGCACTCGCACCTTTCGCGAAATGCTCCGCCGAACCGTCTTCGCGACCGACTCAGAAAGCAGCCGTTACGCCCTCGGTGGTGTGCTGCTGGAGATGGAAGAAAACTCCGTCATCGCGGTTGGAACCGACGGCCGACGATTGGCCCGAATGGAAGGCACCGGCGAATCGGTTGGCGGCCACGCAACCAGTGGCATGACCACCATCGTGCCGACGCGAGCGATCGGATTGATCGAGCGAGCCCTGAGCGAGAAGGACGATTTCGTCGAGGTCGCCTCCCGCGGAAACGACCTGTTGATCCGGACCCCACGGGCGGTCATCAGCAGCCGGTTGGTCGAAGGTCGCTACCCGAATTGGCGTCAGGTTTTGCCCCAACGCGAAAACGCGATTCAGATCGATGTGGTCGTCGGGCCCCTGTTCGCTGCCCTTCGCCAAGCCGCCATCGTGACGGACTTGGACAGCCGCGGAGTCGACTTCACTTTCGCCGACGGCACGTTGAAGTTGGAAGCCAAGACCGCCGACCTGGGCGAATCACAAATCGAGTTGCCAATCGCCTACGACGGCGAGTCGATCACGCTGACGATGGACCATCGCTACCTGGCCGATTTCTGCAAAGTGATGGACAACGAATCGACCGTCGTGATGGAAATCGAATCGGCGAAGTCACCCGCTCTGCTGCAGACCGACGACGGGTACGCTTACGTCATCATGCCGATGGCTCGTGATCGGTGATCGCCATGGGACAGCCGCCCAAACCATCCGGCGGTGGATCCAGTCGCGGTGAATCAGGTCGCGGGGCAAATTCTTCCAAACGCATGCCGCCCAAACTGGTCGAAGAGAAATCTGGCGGCCCGCGGAAGATCGGCAGTCTGATTTCTCAGTTGATGAGCCGACGCGGATACGCTTCCGTCGGTGCCGAGTCAGCTTTGACGGGGACCATCAAATCGGCCGTTGATGCTTCGATCGCTTCTTCGTTTCGAGTCGGCAAACTGCAACGCGGCGTGCTGATGATCTACGCCGTCGACAGCGTCGTGATGCAGGAGCTGACGTTCCAAAAACGTCGCATCTTGAAAAAGCTGGCCAAGGAACACCCGCAAGCCAAGATTCAGGACCTGCGTTTCAAGATCCAGGCGGAGTAATCCGAGGTTTGGGTTGTCTCACCAATCACAACCCGCAGCGTCAGCAAGGCAGCGTTCAACGGCGGTAATGAGCAGCGACCTGTCTTGATCGGCAGGAACCTCGACCGGCTGGCATCCTTGCGTTTTCGAAATCCGATTGGGTACGTTGATAGCACCGCCCTGCTCGTCTGCCACTCCCTTTGGATTCCCCCATGCTTTCCGCTCGCGTCATTCCCTGCCTCGATGTCCATGGCGGACGCGTCGTCAAAGGCACCAACTTTGTGAACCTGCGAGATGCCGGTGACCCAGTCGAAGTGGCTCGGCGATACGAAGCCGAAGGCGCCGACGAACTGGTGTTCTTGGACATCACGGCCAGCCACGAAGAACGAGCGATCCTGCTGGATGTCGTTCGCCGCACCGCGGAACAGGTTTTCATGCCGCTGACCGTGGGTGGCGGAGTGCGAACGGTCGAGGATGTTCGAGCGTTGTTGTCGGCCGGTTGCGACAAGGTGTCCATCAATTCGGCAGCCGTGACCAACCCCGATTTCATCCGCCAGGCCGCCGATCGATTCGGGCGTCAGTGCATCGTGGTGAACATCGATCCCAAACGAGTTCAGAAAGACGGCGAAGAGTTTTGGGAGGTGCACATCAACGGCGGTCGCAAACCGACCGGGCTGCAAGCGGTCGAGTGGGCCAAACGAGTCGAAGAGCTGGGGGCCGGTGAGATTGTGCTGACCAGCATGGACGCTGACGGTACTTGCGACGGATATGACATTCCAATCACTCGAGCGGTCAGCGAAGCGGTTCGGATCCCTGTCGTCGCCAGCGGCGGTGCCGGAAATCCAGACCACTTGGTTGAGGCCATCCGCGATGGGAAGGCGGACGCGGTTCTGGCGGCCAGTATTTTCCACTTTGGTACCCACCCAATCGGACCGACCAAACAGCACATGGCCGAGGCTGGAATTCCGGTTCGGATGCCCGCAGGGCCTTTCGCCACATGAACGGATCGTCGACGGTGCCTTGACCGTCTTGGCGGTGGGAAGGAACATGGCGGTTTGAGTTGCCGGAAGCTGCTTTGGGGCTTTCAACCGTTTTCTTGAACCGAGTCGTTTACCGTGTCTGATGTGGTCCCCGTCCGTAACGCATTGATCAGTGTCAGCGACAAGATGGGGCTGGCAGATTTTGCCGCCGGATTGTCCGCCGCTGGAGTCACGATCTACAGCACCGGTGGGACTCGTGCCCACTTGGAACAATCCGGTATCAAGGTCGAAGATGTGGCCGAGTACACCGGTTTTCCGGAAATGCTGGATGGTCGCGTGAAAACGCTGCACCCACGAATTTTCGCCGGCATCTTAGCTCGTCGCGATGTTGATGAGCACATGGACACAATTGCCGATCATGACATCGAGCCATTCGATTTGGTCGTCGTGAATCTGTATCCGTTCGCCGCGACGGTCAGTCGTTCGGGTGCGACTCGAGGCGAATGCATCGAGCAGATTGATATCGGTGGCCCCAGCCTCGTGCGAGCGGCAGCGAAAAATCATGGCGATGTTGCAATCGCAACCAGTCCCGAACAATACGGCGACGTTCTCGATCAGCTGGAAACGTTGGGCGGAACCACCGACGAGCTACGCACCCAGCTCGCCGCCGAAGCATTCGATCACACCGCTGGTTATGACCGAGCCATCGCTGATTACATGCAAGGCGATGCGGTGGGAGGCGAGTTCCCCGCTTCGATGCACGTGTCACTGCGACGCAAGACCCAATTGCGATACGGCGAAAACCCGCACCAACGTGCCGCGTTGTATTCCGATTCGTCGGATCGATCCGCGAACTTGGTGTCGGCTCGTCAGATCAGTGGCAAAGAGTTGTCTTACAACAACCTGCTCGATCTCGATGCCGCTCTCGACATTGCTCGCGGTTTTGCCGAACCGGCTGTCTCGGTCATCAAGCACAACAACCCTTGTGGTGCGGCGACCGGTGACACCTTGTCCGACGCAGTCGACAAAGCCATGGCGGGTGATCCGTTGTCCGCCTTTGGTTCCGTCATCGGAATGAACCGAACGCTCGATGAAGCAACGGCCGAATTCTTGTGTCAGCCCGGATTGTTTATCGAAGCCATCGTCGCTCCCGACTTCGAAGCCGGTGCGGTTGGACTGCTGACAACCAAACCACGTTGGAAAGACAACGTTCGCTTGATGCAGGTCGGACGCTTGGACGAACCTGCCCGCAAAGTGTCGCGTCGGTTCATCAGCGGCGGCATGTTGGTTCAGGATGCTGATCGCATGGTCAGCTCGCCTTTGCAATGGAAGACCGTCACGGAAACACCCGTCGACGACGAATTGTGGGACGACATTTCCTTTGGCTGGGAAATGGTTCGCCATGTGAAGAGCAACGCAATTGTGCTGGCAAAGGACACGTCTTTGATCGGCGTGGGAGCCGGCCAGATGAGTCGCGTCGACAGCGTCGAGATCTCGATCAAGAAGGCTGGCGAACGATCCGATGGGGCGATTCTGGCATCGGATGCGTTCTTCCCCTTCCCCGATTCGATCGAAGCGGCTGCCAAAGCAGGCGTGCTGGCAATCATTCAACCCGGTGGCTCGCGTCGTGATGACGAAGTGATCGCTGCTTGTGATGAACACGAAATCGCGATGGTCTTCACCGGTCGTCGTCACTTCAAACACTGATTGCCCGGTAGCATTGCGATGACGATTCTCGACGACATCCTGTTAAAAACTCGCCAAGTCATCGCGCGTGATCAAGCTTCCGTGCCCGCCGCGGAACTCATCGCTGCGGCGAAGGATCTTCCCGCGTGTCGCGACTTTCACGGTTCGCTCGCGGCCACCGATCAAGTTCGCTTGATCGCCGAAGTCAAACGCGCCAGTCCGTCCGCCGGACTGATTCGCGAAGACTTTGATCCACCGACAATCGCCAAGTCGTACGAAGACGGAGGAGCCGCTTGCATCAGCGTGCTGACCGACGAACCCTTCTTTCAAGGTTCGTTGGACTTTCTTCGCGCTGTTCGCTCGGCGGTCGATTTGCCGATCCTTCGCAAGGACTTCATCGTCGATCCCTACCAACTGCTGCAAGCCCGCGTCGCAGGTGCCGACGCCGTGTTGTTGATCGCGGAATGTCTCTCGCCTCAGCAATTGATCGAGATGGATGAGCAAGCCTCCGAGCTGGGACTGCAAACGCTGATCGAACTCTACGAACCCGAGAATCTGGTACCGGTTCTGGCAACCAAGACGCGGTTGGTTGGAATCAACAACCGAGACCTGCGAACTTTCGAAACTGATCTGCAGCACTGTGTTCGCTTGGCAGCGGACATCCCCTCGGATCGATTGGTGGTCGGCGAGAGCGGTATCCGAAGCGCGGATGATGTCGCCATGTTGAAAGCCGGTGGCGTCAAAGCCATCTTGGTTGGCGAATCGCTGATGCGTCAGCCCAACATCATGATCGCCACCAAGGCGTTGCTCACCAACTAAGCCGACCGGGAATGTTAAGCCGGTTAGCGATCCAATCTTGTCAGCGGTTGCTGACGACCGTGCCGCACAGCAAGAACGTCAACGCGTTTGGCATCATCGCTCGCGGTAAACAAGATGAGCATAGCATTCACCCGTAGCATGCGAATCTCGAGTTTTGAAAACTTGTTTTCAGGTGCCAGTGGGCATCGACATGGAAAAGTCTCAAGTGAGCTGATCCCATCCCATATCCGCTCGAGCATCTGGGATGCCGCTTGCGGTGCCTGTTGTTCGGTCGCAAGATAGGAAGCGTATTCGTTGATCGCAACTTGGGCGGTGCGGCTCACATGAACGTCATGCGTCATCGATTGAGGTCAACGCCAATATTGTCTGCGACTTCTTGAAGGGCTTGTCTAAACGGCTTGCTTTCGCCAGCCTCGACGCGCAGGGCTGCGGCGTCACAGTCGGCGGCGCTGCTGCGGATTTCATCTTCGCTACGGTTTTCAAACCATGCTGTGGTGATGGCTTCTTCATTTTGGGCCATTCGCTCGATCACGCTGGCGATGGCCTTGGG
Source organism: Rhodopirellula europaea 6C (assembly GCF_000338295.1). Classification (GTDB taxonomy): domain Bacteria; phylum Planctomycetota; class Planctomycetia; order Pirellulales; family Pirellulaceae; genus Rhodopirellula; species Rhodopirellula europaea. The sequence continues at coordinate 12,237 of NZ_ANMO01000237.1, read as the reverse complement.
ATCAGATGTCCCGATAACCGTCTCGATCTGCTTGACAGCTTGGTCGGAAATTTCGATGTGCGTCATGATGGTAGCTCCTCTAATCATCGTAGCATGGGGCGATTATAGAGAACAAGGAAATTCTGCGGTTGCCAAGGACCGGATCAATGACTGGAAGGTAGCCGGATTCGCCAAGAATTCGGTCGGCACTGTCGCTCGGTGGTCCCCCACCGAGACGAATCTGAATTCACCGCGACACCCGTAGCCGACGGAGGCCCTCCGTCGGCATGAACGCAACCAATCGCCGCAAGCGATTGGATAGACAGATTGCTCCCGCGTGATCGATGCGAACCGCACCGCGCGAGGGTGATGATTTGAGCTGTTGATGCCAAGTGTCGGTCGACAGTGGCTATGATGGTTGGAGTACCGCCGGTTCCTTCGTCGACCTTGGAACCTCGACACTCCCTCCCGCCCAAGGCAAGTCATGTCATCCAGATGCGCTTTCCCGATTCCTTGCCACCGGTCCGTGGTCCTTGGCCTCGCCGTTTTGCTGACGTTGCTCGGTCGCCCCGGTTTGGCTGCTGAGTCGACCGATACATCCGAGAAACCAAACGTCATCGTGATCTTCACGGATGATCAAGGCTACAACGATTTGGGATGTTATGGCTCGCCCAATATCAAGACTCCAAACCTTGATCGCTTGGCCAGCGAAGGACGTCGCTACACCAGCTTCTATTCAGCTTGCTCGGTGTGTTCGCCATCTCGAGCAGCCCTACTGACAGGCTGCTATCCCAAACGAGTTGGGTTGCATCAACACGTTCTGTTCCCGCAGAGCAATTACGGATTGCATCCGGAAGAGGTCACCATTGCGGACCATTTGAAGTCAGCCGGTTACGCGACCGCCTGCGTCGGAAAATGGCACCTCGGTCATCACAAGGAAACGCTGCCAACATCCAACGGCTTTGATTCTTACTATGGGATTCCGTATTCCAATGACATGAATCATCCCGACAACAAACGACTCGGAAAGATGTCGTCGGATGATCGTTGGACGGATCAGTCTTCCGCGGTCACCCTGTGGAATACACCGTTGGTGCAAGACGAAGAGATCATCGAACTGCCCGTTGACCAACGGACGATCACCCGCCGGTACACGGATCGGGCCATCGAGTTTGTGGAAGCAAACCAGGACAAACCTTTCTTCTTGTATCTGCCTCATTCCATGCCGCACATTCCTTTGTATGTGCCGGAGGACGTTTACGATCCCGATCCACAAAACGCATACAAATGCGTGATCGAGCACATCGACACGGAAGTGGGACGGCTGGTTCAAACCGTCCGTGATCTTGGTTTGTCAAAGAAAACGCTGATTGTTTACACCAGCGACAATGGCCCTTGGTTGCAATTCAAGAACCATGGTGGAAGTGCCGGTCCCTTGCGAGCCGGAAAAGGCACCACGTTCGAAGGAGGACAACGAGTACCGTGTATCATGTGGGCACCGGGACGCATTCCCGCGGGAACGTCCAGCAACGCCTTCGCGACCAACATGGATCTGCTTCCCACCATCGCTTCGGTCACGGGCGTCGCACTCGAGAATGATCGAAAGATCGACGGGGTCGACTTGACGTCTACTTTCACGTCGGATGAGTCTTCACGTGATGAATTTGTCTTCTATTCCGCACACGGTGCACTTGAAGGCATTCGTATGGGCGATTGGAAATACTTGAGTAAGCTTCCTCGCCGAGGCAGAAATGCGAAAGGCCCCGCCCCCGAACCAGAAGTGTTTCTTTTCCATCTTTCCGAAGATATCGGTGAGCAAAACAATCTCGCCGAACAAGAGCCCGATCGAGTTCAGAAAATGCATGCTCGCATGGAGGAACTGAACGAAGAAATTACGGCCAATGCTCGCCCTGTTTGGCGAAAGAAGGTGAGCTCTTGATTCGGTTGTCATTCGCTCTATCGGTCATTGTTTCCGCGTTTTTCTCGATGGGAAAACCTGCGACGGCGAATGAACAACCGAATTTGGTTTTCGTCATCGCCGATGATTGCACCTTTCGCGACATCGGGTGTTATGGCGGTCAAGCTCACACGCCACGCATTGATGCCTTGGCCGAAGAAGGCATGCGATTCACCCGTTGCTTTCAATCGGTTGCCATGTGCTCGCCTACTCGGCACAGCATCTATTGCGGTCAGTACCCGGTGAAATCGGGTGCGTACCCAAATCACACGTTTGTTCCCGATGGGACTGATAGCGTGGTTCAGTTCCTGCAACCATTGGGGTATCAGGTCGCACAGAGTGGGAAACGACACATCGCTCCGCCATCGGTTTTCAGTTGGGAGCAGTTGCCTGGCAATTCCAACCCCGACTTTGAAGCGGTCGAAGAGTTCGTGAAAGCATGCTCCGAAACCGAGCAACCGTTCTGTCTGTTCTTGTGTTCCAACGAACCTCACACCCCGTGGAACAAAGGCGACGCATCTCGGTACGATCCCGCGACACTCAAGTTGCCGCCTTACATCTTGGACACACCCGAGACTCGCGAGGGGATGTCACGCTATTTGGCGGAGATCACTTACTTCGATTCGCAGGTGGGACAAGCGATCGATTTGCTCGATCAATACAAAGTCGCAGACAACACCTTGTTGATCGTCGTCAGCGAACAAGGCAACTCGATGCCGTTTGCCAAATGGACATGCTATGACAGCGGTCTGCAATCAGGTTGCATTATCCGTTGGCCAGGGCATGTCGCGGCCGGATCGACCAACAATGCCATGATCGAGTACATCGACTTTCTTCCAACTTGGATCGAAGTCGCCGGTGGTGATCTCGAGGCCGAAGCGGCAACCAAACTGGATGGCAAAAGTTTGCTTCCTGTTTTCGCTGGCAAACAAGATCACAAACAGTTGGTGTTTGGCGAGATGACCACACGAGGCATCAACAATGGTTCGGATCACTACGGAATTCGAAGTGTGCGATCGGATCGCTACAAATACATTTGGAACTTCACCCCGGATGTTACTTTCCAAAATGCCTGCACGAGTTCAAAAGAATTCGTCAGTTGGAAACGCGAAGCGGAAGCTGGAAACGCGAAAGCGATCGAGTTGGTTAAGCGTTACACACAGCGTCCCGAGATCGAGTTTTACGATCTAGCGAATGACCCGTTGGAACTGAAAAATCTGGCCGCCGATCCAGCTCATCGCGAGACGATGCGATCCTTGAGAATGGAACTCGATCACTGGATGCAATATTGCGGTGACAAAGGACAGGCGACCGAAATGGACGCCCTGAATCACATGAAACGCGGCCAGTCCAAACGGAAAAAGAAGCAAGCGAAACCTTGATCTGGGAACACACCCGTTAGTCTGACTGAGTGTTGGCCAATTGAGCTTCCAAGTCGTCGTAGTAGCGTCGCGAGATGCGGTGGAAGGCGAGACCTTGCCATTCCGCCGCCTGTCTCGCGGGGATCAACCCAACAATGGATGGTTCCTCGTAGAGTGCCTGCAGCGTGCTCTCGATCAACGGATCCGGGGCCGAATCGCGGCAGACCAGAAACGCGGTGGTTCCGACCGTATGAATTCCCGATGGAGGAATGCTCGAACCCGCGTACGCATCCGTCGCGATCGTCATTGCGTGCAGAGTCGGATGCTGCAGCGCGATTGACACGCCATCGGGTAGCGGCAGCAGATGCCATCGCTGCTCCGTCAACATTCGAGTGACGAGGTCACTGCCAACGCCGATGCAAATGATCGCGGCTTCCGTGGAGACTTTCGGACTGGTTTCCTGCAGCGTCTCCCAAGGCATCTCAACGCGAGGCGAAACGGACTCGGACAACTTCAGTGACTCAAGCACCATCTCGGCGGCTCGACGTGAACCACTGCCATGCGGACCCACGGCGATGCGTTGTCCCGATAGGTCTTCGACCGAATCGATCTCACTGTCATCGCGAATGAGAATGTGGACGGCCTCGTAGAACAACGGTGCGACCACGCGAAGTGATTCACCGTTGACCGCTGTTGCTTGAATGGGTGCCAATTCGAATTCACCAGCGATCAAGCGTTCACGGTTGTCCCACGTGCCATTGGTTCCAATGACTTCGCACGGAACCGACGTTTGCGACTGCAACGTTTTTGACAATTGTTCGGAGACGCGATTGTACAGACCACCGGGAAGACCACCTGCAATTCGGATTTGGGTTGGCATCGCGTTGTTGATTCGTTGCTGCCAAACCAAACCGCCTAGCAACAGAAGCGGGAGAACAACCGTGGCCGCCAAGATTCCATTTTGAAAGCGACGTTGCCCGATCGGGGTGCCAGATGTTTGGCGGCCGGTGACCGCTGCGACCACGGGAACTTGCCCGAACCAATCGATGACCTTGCGGGCGCGACTTCGAGAACGAGCGTGAATGGTTTGACCGCACAGAAACCGATTCAGATCATCGGCCAGGTTCTTCGCGGTTTTGTAGCGATCCTTGGGCTGCTTCTCCAAGCACTTGGCGACGATCACTTCCAGATCTGACTCCGCTTCCGGACACACCGATCGCAGAGTCGGCGGAGGTTGATGAGCGACCTTCAACAACGTTTGCATCACGGTGTCGCCGACGATTGGCGGCTTGGACGTGATCGCGGCGAACAGGATCGCACCAAGCGAGTAGATGTCGCTGTGATGGGTTACACGATCGCTGTGTCCAAGAGCTTGCTCGGGAGCCATGTAGTGAGGCGTTCCCACCGCGGCACCGCTGCCCGTCACGCTGCTGTCCGCATCGGTGTGCTTTGCCAAACCGAAATCGGTCACGTGGACCTGGCCCGACGGATCGATCAGCACGTTGCCGGGCTTGAGATCGCGATGCAGGACGCCGCGGCTGTGTGCGTGATGAATGGCCTGAGCCACGTCGCGAACGATCTCAGCGGCACGTCGAGACGGCAACGGGCCTTTGGCGAGCACCTTTTGAAGGTCTTCTCCCTCGACGTACTGCATCGAGAAGAAATGGTGACCGGCACGACGTCCAAATTGATGAACGGCGACGATGTTTGGATGCTTGAGCTTCGCGGCAGCTTTGGCTTCGGTGTAAAAGCGTTTGACTTCGTCTTGTCCGGCCAAGATGCCGCTGCGGATCATCTTCACAGCCACCAACCGGTCCAGTTCCCGTTGCTTGGCCAGGTACACCACGCCCATCCCACCAACGCCCAATACTTTGAGCAGCTGATAGTCGCCCAGATCGAACGGCAGCGATGGACCCGAATCGCCCTGTGAACGATTGGCCATCGGCAACGTCAGATTGGGATCCACGTTGGAGTGTTCGCCCAACCCGTCGGCTGACAACGCGGTGCCGATTCCGATCGTGTCCGCCATGTCGGTTTGCACGTCGATCTGGCTGGCCGTTGATGCCAACTGAGCCGCTTGGTCACCGACCTCTGAATCGGGTGGCAATGTGATGGGTCCTGTCCATGGACCTGGCGTTCCCGTGGCGTCTGAGCCGGTCATTGAAAACGTTCCGATCAAGTCGGCAGCGTCCATCAATTCGCGAAGTTGATCGGCGTGTTCGGGATGCTGATTGAGAAAGTCATCTCGTGATGTCAGTTCCCCTGTGTCGCATGCGGACAGGTACAAAGCGAAGATCTCATCCAAGTCGTCTTCGTTGGACTCGGCCATCACGTCTTCCACCATGGACTGCTACCGGTGTCCAAAATCGTGCGAAGCTTTTTCAAACCACGTTTCAGCAATCCGGCAACCGCGGTTTCACTCTTGTCCATTCGGTCGACGATCTCTTTCAACGACAAGCCTTCCATGTAACGCAAACGAATCGCTTCGGCTTGCGTCTCGGGTAGCTCATGCAACGCTTGCATCATCGCACTGACGGCTTCTTGTCGAACCGCGACGCCGCTGGGGCTGGTTTTGGCTCCGGGCATTTGTGCGATCCAGTTGTCCGGCTGACTGCCGTCGCCACCCGCTCCTCCCGCATGCACCTCTTTCTTGGTCGAACGTTTCTGAGTCATCACGTGATGAGCGACCGCTGATGCAACATTGTTTTTCAGCATGCCGCGTAACCAGCCCGCGAACTCGCCCGCCGATTCACCTCGAAAAGCATGCAGGTCCCGTTTGGCTTCCAAAAACGTGACCTGCACCAAATCCGCAGGATCGATTCGTCGCCGAAGTTGATCGCTGAGGTACCGATGAGCCAGCATCAACAGATACCCTCGATAGCGCAGCATCAGTCGACCCAACGCTTCGTTGTCGCCTCCTTTGGAAGCGATTACCAAAGCGGTCGTGGTGTCTGAAGACGTCGAATTGGAAGGCGAACGGTTCAACAGAAATCTCTCAGCAAAAACGGTGTCTGTCAGTCTAATCCAGTTTCACCGCCTGGTTGATCTCCCGCCGGACTAGGTTTGGTGAAAGAACGTGGTGCAACTGTCAATCATGGCGTTTTCAGATCCGGACGGGGACTGATTTCTCGGTTCGACAACGAAATTTCACACACTTCATAAGTGCTTCTCAATTCTCGATTTGCAAAAAACAAGCTCCCAGGTTTGCCGAAAAAATGGGTCCGGGATCGAATGGCGTTGAGATCACCATTCGGCTTGCTTGGATGGTGTGAGGGGGTTTGCTAAAGTGCCAAGGCGGAACTCAACCAAAAGTTCCGGCCTTCCCTGCCTTCACACCACTACGGAACGAGCCACCATGCTTCGTCGACTTCGTATCCTGCCCTCATTCGAATCAGTTCGGCCGATCTTGGCAAAGATGAATCGAATTGCCGCAACTTCTTTGATGCTCGGCACAATCACATTAGCAACGAGCACGCTGGGTACGAATTTGCTGGCCGGTGATGCCGATTGGCCTCAATGGCGAGGTCCGGCCCGAGACGGAAAAGCGGCCGATCAAAGCCTTCTTCAAACATGGCCGGAAGGTGGTCCTGAATTGAAGTGGACATTCTCCACCGCCGGACGTGGGTACAGCAGCACGACCATCGTCGATGGCAAGCTGTTCTCGATGGGGTCGGACGAACAAAATTGCTATGCGATTTGCATCGATGCCAAATCCGGAAAATCGATCTGGCAAGTTCCGATTTCACGAGCCGGCACCGGTGACGACTACAATACCGGTTGGGGTGGCGGACCACGCAGCACTCCAACCGTTGATGGTGATCAGGTCTTTGTCATGTCCGACGTGGGTGTCGTCTCGGCATTGCGACGTCAGGATGGACGCAAGCTTTGGTCGGTGGACTTGGTCGCCGACTACGGCGGTGAGATCCCGAAGTGGGGATACAGCGAGTCGGCATTGATCGACGGTGATCGTGTGGTCGTCACCCCGGGACGCAGCAACTTCATGATCGCCCTGGATCGTCGCACCGGCAAGTTGCTGTGGCAGTCCAAAGGTGTTGACTCGGTCGCGCACTATGTCTCGGCCATGAAGGGTTCCATCGGCGATGTCGACTACTACGTCACCGCGGGCAGCATCGGCGTGGTCGCGTTTGATTGCCAATCAGGCGAGAAGCTGTTCGGAAATGAACTATCGGGAAACAAAGTCGCAACGATTCCTACGCCGCTGATTCTCGGTGACCACATCTATCACACCAGTGACTACGGTGCCGGCAATGTGTTGTTGAAGTTGACACCCGCCGGGGACGGAATCAACGCCGAGCAGATTTACCACCTGGACGGGAAATCCATGATGAATCACCACGGTGGCGTGGTGGCTGTGGATGGAACCATCTACGGACTGACCAAAGCCAGTGGCGGTGTCTGGATGGCTCAAGACATCGAGAGCGGTGACACGCTTTGGCAAGAGAAACTGCGTCCGAACACGAGCGGTTCAATCTGCTTCGCCGATGGTTGTTTGTATTGCTACAACGACAAAGATGGCACCGTGGTCCTGTTGGAACCCAACAAGGATCGTTGGTCGCCGCTCGGCAAGTTGACCATTCCTCGCGAAACCGATTTGCCTCGCGGAAGCGGTGCGATTTGGGCTCACCCCGTGGTGGCCGATCAGACCTTGTTCATTCGTGACCAAAACTTGATTTTCGCGTTCGATATCGCTCGCTGATTCCGAGCCATTGTTCCTCCTTCGGACAAATCAATTGTCCGAAGGAGGGAGGCTTTGGTCGCAAGTGACGAAGATTCACTCGGCGACGAATTTGTAGATTCGTCCGCCGGCCATCATCGTGCTGACAAGGACTTCGCCCGAGTCCGTTTGACCAAACGTGAAGACGGGCAAACCGCTTGCTGAGATGGGACGGTTCTCGGTGACGGTCGATGTCTCCGCATCGTATTTCAACGCCCAGACCTTTCCGCTGACATAGTCACCGTAGAGGTAATAACCATCGAGCATCGGTGTTTGACTTCCGCGGTAGACGGCTCCACCCGTCACCGATTTACCCCAATCGTCCGTGTGCGGGTATTCAATCAATGGATCGATCAAATCAGGACGAGCGTCAGAACCATTGCCGTTCAACGTGAACTTGTGATTGGCTTCTCGCAGGCTCCAACCGTAATTCCCACCACGACGGATCAGGTTGACTTCTTCCCACTCGTTTTGGCCCACATCGGCTGCCCATAGGAAGTCAGTCTTGGGATCAAACGCCATTCGCCAAATGTTGCGAATCCCAATCGCGTAGATCTCCGGTCTCGCATCCGACTTGCCAACGTAAGGGTTGTCGTCGGGAATTCCGTAAGGCTTGTCGCCATCGCGTTTGTCGACATCGATCCGCATGATCGAACCAAGCAACTGACTCGGGTCTTGTGCTGATTGCAGCGGGTCGTTGGCTTTACCACCGTCACCCAAAGCGATGTACAAGTAACCATCGGGACCGAACGCGACGGTGCCGCCATTGTGATTCCAAAACGGTTGCTCGATCCGCATCAACTCGCGTGCGGTCGAAGGATCGCCTTTCTGGTTGTTGCTACCTTTGACGGTGCTGAACTCAGTCAGCACAGAAACGTGCGGTTTGTCCGACGTGGTGTAGTAAGCGTAGAAAAGACCGTTCTCTTTAAACTTGGGATGGAACGCCAAACCCAAGAATCCCTCTTCGTTTTGGTTGTCTTTGTAGGTGACCATTTCGCTGAAGTCACCGAACATTTCAGGTTCGGAAATCTCGCTGTCGCTTTCGTCGAAGGCATACACTTCACCGGTTTGGCTGGCGACGAACAAACGTCCGCTGCCATCGCCCGAACCAGTGATGATCACCGGACGACTGATGCGAAGGTTCGGATAGGCTTCCACGGTTTTGACCGGCATCGGTGATACGTCGAGCGATGCGGGAGGATCGGCCAAATTGATGGTGGACGAAGATTGCTTCGGCGTGGAAGCGACCGCATCGGGCGATTCCGCGATCGCGGCCGGCGTGGCCAAGCAAGCTGTCGCGGCTCCACTGAGCAGCAGCTGATGAATCCAAGTTTTCTTCATAGCGAGAACCTTCGGGGAACAAATGAGATAAGTGGGGATAGCAAAAAAGACGCTCGCCAAATGACGAGCGTCCATGATCAATCGATTGTGTCGTGATCGCCGTGGCGACCTAAAGAATCTCAAGCAACTCGACTTCGAAAACCAACACTTCGTTGGGGCCGATCTTTGGTGGCGAACCGTTCTCGCCGTATGCCAATTCTGGTGGAATGTAGAGCATCCACTTCGAACCAACCTTCATTTTTTGAAGGGCCATCTGCCATCCTTGGATCACTCGACCCACTGGGAACTTGGCAGGTTGGCCACGCTCGACCGAACTGTCGAAGACTTCGCCATTTGTCAGTTTGCCGGTGTAGTGAACCGCGACGGTGTCTTCGGCGGTCGGGGATGCTCCTTCGCCTTCTTTGACCACTTTATATTGCAGTCCACCCTCGAGCTCTTTGATGCCTTTGGCCTTGGCGTTTTGCTTCAGCCACAAGTCGCTCTTTTCCTTGTTCATCACGCCTTGTTTCTTGAGCTCGGCCATCCGTTCCGCCTGACGCTTTTGCATCATGGCTTGAATTTTGCCTTGAATTTCTTGCAGTTGTTCATCGGACAACGCGGGATCCTTTTCCGACAATGCGTCCTTCAAACCCTGGTTCATTCCTTCGACGGTGAAGTCGGTTGGTTCGAAACCTTGTTGAACGAAAGAGTTGCCGACGGTGAATCCGAGGAAGTAGCCGAGTTGATCATCGACCTTGGCCGCAGAATCATCTTGGGCGTTGCCGGGGGAGGTCATGACGAACGTGGCCAAACAGAGGGTGGGAATTAGGCGGGAGAGACGGGGCATCGGTAATGTCCTAAGAGGGAGGCAAGCAGACGCGTTGTTGGCAGACAATCGCCGACAACCTTCGAGACTTCGTGCTGCCTGCATTCAAGATACCAGTCGAAGCAGAATACTTCACGCCCCGACGAATTGGGTGTGGTCGTTCACTCAGAATTGCCGTTTTTTAACGTGATCAAAGCACCTTCGGGTGAATGATTTCGCAAAACACGGGAGCCATTTGGAAGTTGGCCGCGTTTGGATGGCGAAACCAAGGCCAGTGCCATGCGGCTGAAACACCAGAAGATTCCGCAATGCATTTGCCACGTCAAGCAAAACGATGATGCGTTTTACCGCAGTCGTTGAGACCAGCGACTCGAAATCAGGTCGGAACAGGAGTCAGCAAATGTGAACGGGGCCCGGCCTGGCAACTACGAACCACCCGACAGCGAGACGGCCAACACGATCAAAACGATGATCGCTACCACGATCAGGCCGACTTTGCCCGCGCCCACCGGTTCGCGAGACGTGCCGCCCAATCGATAGTGAATCTGTTCTTCCAGCAATCGTCGGCCTTTTTCGGTCACGCTGTCGGCGCTGACGTCCTTGTGTGCATTCGCCGTCTCGGAATGATTTGGTCCGACCGATGACTCAGACGAAGCCGAGAGATTGTATTTCTCTCCGATCTCGATCATCACACCTTGGACCGATCGAGCGTTGAATGGTCGATCGTCCGGTGACTTTTCCAAGCAATCGGCGATGACTTGGCTCAGTTCCGGAGGCACGTCCGGCACGATCGAAGCAATCGTGGGAGCTTTGGTTCGCAGGTGTTGTTCGAACAACTGGGCAAAGTTCTCACCGGCGAAAACCTTTCGATTGGCGAGCATCTCAAACAACACACAGCCCAAAGCGTAAAGGTCGGCTTTGCCACTGATGGCTTCATCACCGGTGATTTGTTCTGGGGCCATGTACGCATGGGTACCAACGGTCAAACCCTGGGATGTCAGGTCCGATGAATGCTGGTCACGAGCGATCCCGAAGTCGCCCAATTTCACGAGTGCGTCTCGGGTGAGAAACAAATTGCCAGGTTTCAAATCACGATGAATCACACCGTGGTTGTGGGCACATTGCAGTGCCGAGCAAACCTGTCGAGCGACGTCGACAACAACGGGCCACGCCAAAGCTCCATTGGTTTCCAGCAGATCTTTGATCGTGCCGCCGTCAACGCGTTCCATCACATAGAACAATTGACCGTCTTCGGAGCCACCACCGAAATAGCCAATGATGTTTGGATGCTGCAAACGCTCCAAAATCACCATTTCACGGCGAAATCGAGCCTGGATCAGGTCGTCTTGAGAAACGGCCGGGTGCAGCTTTTTGACCGCCAAATCCTGAACGCGGATTGCTTCCGCGGCGGGATGGACTTCGACGTCATCGCGAATTTTCCCGTTGTAAACCGTGCCGACCGTGCCCACACCGAGAACTGCGCCTAGTTCAAAATCTGTCAGGCGAAGGTGGGGCATCAATTCAGCCGATTAGGAAAGCGTCATACGCCCGCGATTTCTTCGATTCGGATGCGGGTGTTCTTTTGGCGGTGTCCCGTCCGTTTCTTGCTGTGCTTACGGCGACGGAACTTTTGGATGTAGATCTTCTTGTCTTGGGACATCCCCAACACCGAAGCGCTGACCGAAACACCGTCCAACGTTGGAGCACCTAATTTTAGCCCGTCTTCGGCACCAACGGCCAACACGGTTTCAAATTTCAGGTTTTCTCCTGCAGCGATGTCACGGTAATCGACGTCGAGTTCCATTCCTGGCTCGACTCGGTATTGGCGTCCACCGTCGACAAAGATGGCATACATGGCGGGAAAGAGGTTCGGGGTGAAGTGGGAATTGACCTGGAGGTCGGATTTTCGAATCGCGAAGGATAACGACCGACCGTCGTTTTGACCAGGGCTGATTTTTCAAAGCGAGCGAATCCAGTAGATCGTCGCTCGGAAACAGATCGGTTGAGCCAAATATCGTCCGGTCTCACATTTGTTGGTGTTGAGGAACCGTTCGGAATT
>NZ_ANMO01000236.1 GCF_000338295.1 Rhodopirellula europaea 6C | reverse complement strand
AGCAGAGCGACTGCCCCATGGTCGTCACAGCGAATCGACTGAAAAACAGTCCAAACTCAGCAACAGCGATATACTAGGTTGAGCGACGCCGTTCAGGCGTACGCGACGGTGAGGGCCGAGCATGGGAAACGTCGCGCACTACCCTCCCCAGGATTCTCGCTGAACGCTCGCATTCCGACCCTCCCCAGTTGCGTTCAGGAGGGTGATTTCAACCTTGCGAAAACGGCACTTCAAAACTGCACGACCTCCAGACGTTTGAGACAAACGTTCTATTCTGATTGCTCGTCAAAGCATTTGCCGCAAGACCTGTCCCGTCAAACTATCGTTGACCGACGCGACTTCATCACGAGTCCCACTGGCCACGATCTGCCCACCCTCTTCTGCGGCACCAGGACCGACTTCGATAATCTGATCCGCGGCGGCCATCAGCATCGGATGGTGCTCGATCACGATCAACGAGTGCCCTTCATCGATCAACGCGTCGAAGCACTTCAGCAGTCGCGTGATGTCGTCAAAATGCAATCCGGTCGTGGGCTCGTCCATCAAGAACAACGTCCGCCGCTTGCTCGATCCCGCGAGGAACGCGGCCAACTTCAAACGCTGAGCCTCACCGCTGGAAAGCGTGGTCGCTGGTTGCCCCAATGCGACATAGTCCAGCCCCACGTCGATCAAACGCTTCAGTTTGTTCTGCACCTTCGGCATTTCGCGAAAGAACTCAGAGGCCTCGCGAACGGTCATCTCCAATACATCGGCGATCGTGCGATCTCGATAGCGAACCTGCAAGACTTCGTCGCGATATCGCCGCCCGCGACACTCGCCACATCGCATCGAGACATCCGCGAGAAACTGCATGTCGATCGTTTGCACGCCCGCTCCCTCGCACGCCGCACATTGCCCCGCCGAAGAATTGAAACTGAAGTGTCCCGGTTTGAAATTGCGAATCTTGGCGTCAACCGTTCCCGCGAAAGCTTGCCGAATCGGATCAAACGCTTTCGCAAACGTGACCGGGCAACTGCGAGGACTGCGGCTGATCGGCGACTGATCGACCAACAAACAATCGTCAATCGCTTGCTCGCCTCGAAACGCTCGAAACGGAAGGGTGTTGGCGACAATGTCTGCGGACGGCACTTCGCCACGACGCTCAGCCAACCGAATCGACACGGCGCCATACAACGTGTCATGAATCAGCGAGCTCTTTCCGCTGCCCGATCGTCCCGTGACGACGGTCATGCATCCAAGCGGAAACTCCACGTCAATGTCACGAAGATTGTGCCCGCTCGCTCCATTCAAAACCAACGAGCCTGTCGGTGTCCGGCCATCAGTCAAATCCAACTGGATGGACTGCTTTCGGTTCTTGCCGAGATACCGCCCCGTCAAACTGTCTTTGGCCTTCATCAACTGTTTGGGCGTGCCTTCAAACGTCACCAAGCCTCCACCGACGCCCGCCCCAGGTCCGATCTCAATCACGCGGTCAGCGAGTTGAATCAAGGTGTCGTTGTGCTCCACCGCGACGACGGTGTTGCCACGGTCGCGAAGCTGAGTGATCGCGTCGACCAATTGCTCCACATCGACCGGATGCAAACCAGCCGTTGGTTCATCGAGCACGTACAACATGCCAACCAACGTGCTGCCCAAAGCCAACGTCAACGCGATTCGCTGGGTCTCACCGCCGGACAACGTGCGAAGCGTGCGGTTGAGTTGCAGGTACCCCAGCCCAACTTGATCCAAGTAGCGCAACCGATCGCGAATTTGCCGGACTGGTTCGCTGGCGATCGTGTGCCGACGCTGCTGATCCGCAATCGACAACTCCGCCTGCGTCTGGTACCCAACCAATTTTTCGCGAACAGCATCGTCATGCGAAACGTCCGCTTCGTTATCGCTGGATGCATCGTCGCCAAGCCAATCCGTCAGAAATTGATCCAGCTCATCACACCGCATCGCCAGCATTTCAGAGATGTTGCGTCCACCGACTTTGTACGCCAACGATTCAGGCTTCAACCGATTTCCACCGCAGGCCGGGCAAGTCCGATAGCTACGGTATCGCGATGCAAACACACGAATGTGCATCTTGTACTTCTTGCGATCCAACCAAGCAAAAAAGCCATCCAGCCCACCAAACTTGCGTTCGCGGACGCCTTCGTGAATCAGCTTCAGATGCTTCTTTTTCAATTTTGAAAACGGAACATCGACCGGCAAATCGTAATCATCCGCGAGCGCCAACAACTCTTCCAATTCATGCTGATACGAAGGCGCATTCCAAGGCGCAATCGCACCTTCGCGAATCGACTTGGACTTGTCGGGAACAATCCGGTCCATGTCGATTCCGATCACATCACCGAACCCTTCACACTCCGGACACGCCCCCATCGGATGATTGAAGTTGAATGCTCGTGGGACTGGATCGGGATACTCGATGTCACAATGATCGCAGCGATGCCGATCGCTGGCGACTCGTTGCAACATCTCCCGTCCGTCGATCGATTGGGTCGGCAACCCGGCGAACCGATCTTCCGCATCGGCCTGGAACAACACGACCGCACGCCCGTTGCCTTCGGTCATCGCGGTTTCCAAGGACTCAGTCCAGCGAGACATTTCCGACGAGGAGGAAAGCCGGTCAACGACCACCGTCGCCGTCACTCCCTTCGATCCAATCCGCTTGGCCAACTTGCTGCGGTCTTCGTCGGACAACTGAAACGTTTCCCCCTTGAGGATCAAACGCACGAAACCTTCCTGTTGCAGGCCGAGCAGGATCTCCGAAGCGGCTTTCCGATTCGGCAGCCAAAGCTCAAATCCCACGATCGCCCGCTGAACCTTTGCCGCTGGATCACTCAGTTGTGCCGCAACACTTTGTGGGCTGTCGATGACGACGGGCTGCCCACACTGGTAGCACACCAATTCCGATGCACGGGCGAACAGCAGTCGCAGGTGCTCAGCGATCTCGGTCGAAGTGGCCACGGTGCTGCGGTTCGTCTTCACCGCCGACGCCCGAGTCACCGCGATCGCGGGCGGAATTCCGGAAATACTGTCACAATCCGGTTTATCGAGCTGGTTGAGATACTGCCGCGTGTACGCCGAAAAACTCTCGATGTAGCTTCGCTGACCCTCGGCATACAGCGTGTCCAACGCCAGCGATGTTTTTCCGCTGCCGGACAGCCCGCAAATGACCACCAATTCCCCGCGAGGGATGTCGACGTCGACGTCACGCAAGTTGTGAACACGGCATCCACGAACCGAGATCGGTTGTCGTGTCACTCGGGTTTTTGTTGTCGAACTTTGCGTTTGTCCCATGATGCATCCATTCACAATTGAATTAAAATGTCTCCTCCCCCCAGACTGCCCACCATCCCCGAAAGCACGAGACCCGTTCGAGTATGTCATTTCGCAAATTTCTCGCGACCCCAACCCCACGCGTTTTCACGGGTTTGCTCGCTCTGTGCCTGACGGTGTCGCTGACGCCACAGACAGTGTCGGCACAAGAAAAGGACTCCGCCGCCGCCAAGAAGTCGGACGACTCTAAATCCGAGCAGAAACCGGCCCAGGAAAAGGCCGAAAAGAAGGCCGAGGCCCCTTCCAAAGACGCCAAGGAAGTGAAGGCGTCGGAGAAGAAAGCCGACAAAGCGGCAGACGCCCCAAAAGAAGAGGCGACGGAAGAATCCACAGAACAACCGTCCGAGCCCAAACCAGATCCGGCCTGGGTCGAAAAGGGTGTCTGGACCTTGCCACCCACCGATGGCCCAGCCGCCGTCGATTACAAATTGATCGGTGAATACGCCGGCGACGTTTCGATTCAAACCGAGGCCGCCAACCAACGTTTCGGAATTCAAATTCGTGCCCTCGGTTCGGGTGAGTTCGAAGCTCTCGCCTACGAAGGTGGACTTCCCGGCGATGAGAAATTCAACGAGGCAACGCAGCTCCGTTTGATCGGCCGCCGCAACGGAGAGACGCTGGTTCTGTCCGGTGGACCATGGGCGTTGTTTGCCGGTCCTGAGCAATGTCGCTTGATCAATTTCGACGGTGACTCACTCGGTGAATTGCCTCGCGTGATTCGAACCAGCTCCACCATGGGTGCGCAGCCGCCTAAGGAAGCACTCGTGCTCTTCAACGGCGAGAACACGGATCAATTCACAAAGGCTCGGATCACCGACGAAGGCTTGCTCGCTCACGGTGCCAACGTCAATTGGTTGCTAAACGACTTTGACCTGCACTTGGAATTCCGCATTCCTCACATGCCAGGCAAACAAGGTCAACAACGCGGCAACAGCGGCATCTATTTGCAGAGCCGATACGAGTGTCAGATTCTTGATTCTTTTGGTACCGAACGAGTCTTCAATGGCCTGGGTGCTCTTTATCGATTCAAGCCACCACGTTTGAACATGGCTTTCCCACCACTCACATGGCAAACCTATGACATCCGCTTCACCGCCGCACGATTCGGCGCCGACGGCAAGAAGCTGCGTCCCGCTCACGTGACCTCGTGGGTCAACGGAGTGAAGGTCCAAGACAACGTCGCATTGCCAGGTCCAACCGGGGCCGGCAAAGCCGAGGAAGCTCTTCCATTGCCGACTCTGTTGCAAGATCACTCCGACCCCGTGCGATTCCGCAACGTTTGGGTGCTGGACCGAGGGATCGCAGCAAGCGACTCGTTCCCTCCGAAGTCTGACAACTAGGGTGCGATAAGCGTTTTGGTCACCTCCTCTAAATGGAGGTTGTGCACTTTTAAAATGCCACGCTCGCAAGGTTGAATTCACCCTCCCGAACGCAGTTTGGGAGGGTCGGAATTCGAGCGTTCAGCGAGAATTTCGGGGAGGGGAGTGCGTGCCGTTTCTTATGCTCGGCCCCCTCAATCACGTATCCCTGAACGGCGTCGCTCAACCTCCCCAAAATTCGATTTGGGAGAGTTTGTTGCAAAAAGTCGATCAAATGTGACATCGGAAAACGGCGCAGCCTCTGTGTGACCAAGGCAATCCGAAACATGCCAATTGCACCGGACTCAATTGGACACCGCGATACGCCGAGTTGTTTGAGCTCCATCCCAACATCGCTTGGGGGGGAACAGGTAGATTAATGAGCAAGTCCATCCTCATTCACTTGTCCGTCAATCGATCAGCTCTATGTCCGTTTTGAACCGCAGATCATTCCGCTATCCAATCGCATTCTTATTGTTTGCGTGCCTCTGCGTCGCCGGGTTCTTTGCCGGTTATCGAACTGGCTACTCAAGTGGTTACTCGTCCGGACGAGCCAAGTATCAATCCGAAGAACCCTATCCAGTAGTCTACCAGGTGGGTGATCTTATTCGAGCCACTCGCGACGCTGGGGGCTCGCCAGATACACCTCTCGACTTTTCGATGTTGATGCAAGCAACGCAATCGGTGGTTTTTCCGGGAGAGTGGGAACAGCTTGGTGGCAATTGTTCCATGGCACCGTTTCCGTCATTGGAACTGCTGGTGATCGATGCGACATCCGGTGTCCATGCCAGAACCGCAGAATTGTTCGAGGACATGGACTCACTCAAACCTGCGATCACGGAGATAGAGCAACAACGACTGGAATGGAAGCGGATGCAGCAGGAACAAGTCAGCAAGGCTCTCGAACCAGTCAGAGAACGTCTCGGCGAAACATTGGTGCCGCTTGCCGGCGATGTTGACATGTCGGGCAAATGGAATGTCAAAATCGTCACACCAGACGGAAAGCCCGCTACCAATCAATACACGTTCATTGATCAAGAAACCTTTGAAACGCAATCTTCCGACCCGTTTTTCCAACCTGGCAAACAATGGTTCTCAGTATCGGAGGGAGCCATTGTTTCGCTCGGAGTCGGATTTCATGCGGCAATGGGCAGCGACGATGATCTCATCCTTGTTCCAACCAACGATCCCACAACGTATCTTCGGTTGTCTCGAACAAACCACTAACACCAAGACACCGTTGCGTTGCCCATGCCGTCCCTGGATCAATTTCGAAAACGAGTGCTGAATGACAGCCTGTTTTCACCCTGCGGAATGGCCGATGCGCTCGAACGTCTCGGTTTCGTCCAAGCCGATCCGATTCGTTGCCCAGCACGAGCTCAGGATCTGATCCTCCGACATCGTGTCAAAAACTATCGTGCGGGAGATCTGGAACGCCGCTACCCGGATCTCGATTTGGAGGAATGCTATCTGTATGCCTACGGATTCCTCTCAAAAGATCTTTGGCGAATCGTGCACCCCAAAACGGAGAAGAAACTGACCGCCGAACATCGCAAAACGCTCGATGTGATTCGGCAACATGGCCCGATGCATTCCAAAGACTTGGAATCGCATGTCGGTGGCGAACGCGTCAAAAACTACTGGGGCGGATTCTCTCGGTCGGCGAAAATGGCCATGGAAACGCTGCACAATCGCGGTGCTTTGCGAGTCGCGAACCGGAACAATGGCATCCGCGTTTACGAAGTGGCCGATGAGATTGAACCAACGCGGCCCCCAGAGGAACGGCTGCAAGAAATCATGCTCGCAACGTTGCAAGCGATGGGTGCGACAACACGTCGATTTCTGCTCAGCGAACTGTCTCACTTCAAATACTTGGTCGAAAGTGTCGCCGATCGACGAAGGTGCCTGCAAAGATTGATCGACGCTGGTCGAATACGCGTCGACACGATCGACGAGATCGAATACTTGTCGCTGGACTCCGGACGGCGCGGAAGGATGAAAACGGATATCGTTCGCATTCTTGCACCGTTCGATCCGGTCGTTCGAGATCGAACCCGTTTCGAGCACTTTTGGAATTGGACTTACCGCTTCGAAGCCTACACGCCCAAGCACAAACGCAAACTGGGTTACTATGCCATGCCGGTTCTCTGGCGAGACCAAATCATTGGTTGGGCAACCGCTGGCGTGGAAGCAGGCGGCTTAAAAGTCGATTTTAGTTATATCGATCGCCGTCCAAAGGAGCGAACCTTCCGTCTAGCCGCAGAGTCGGAAGTCAACCGACTGTCGGAATTTCTAGGACTCGATCAAAGCATCCAGGAAGTAACACTTGGCTAAAGTCAGAATCATTTTGAGCCAACCGTTTGAATGAGTGCGAACCCTTATCAAACGCCTTCGACTCCACCGCCGGGATCGGAGCCAACCGATCCTCCTGCAATCGCCAGAAATGAATGCCCGCTTTGCCGGACAACCAACGAGATCGGGTCCGTATTGTTCTCATTGCAATACGAATGCAAAGGTTGCGGAGCTCGAATGTTCGTCGAGATGCCGAAAGGACATGAATGGATTCGCTCTCTCATTGTCGCCACACTATCGTTCAGCCTCTTGGCCCCCGCGTTATTCGGTCGATTCGAAATTGGCTATTTCTTTCCGATAGTATTTATCGGCATGTTGTCGGCTGGCACAATCGCCCGCTACAAGTTTGGCGTGCTGAGCGTCTATCGCGGTGGCTGGTATCAAAGACCAGTGAAACGAAAGTCACTGCCGATACCAACCGAGAAAGAGCGACGCACCGAAGAGTCGCTGAAAACGGAGTTGAAAGGTTCCGAAGAACGCTGAGTTGCAATTCATGTCACGGCCCGCCCAACGTGTTCATTCAAAGCACAACTCAAGACAACAAGCTCACACCACGGCCTTGCTTTCTCGCGACCATTGCGATCGCAATCAGCCCCGCGACCACGGAACAAATGCACGCGACCACACCGGCTGTCGAAAGTCCGCTCACCCACCCGTCGTTCCCGTCACTCGGCTGGCCAACCAACGCTGGAAAGAAGTGGGTTTGATTCAGCCTTCTTCCGCCACTCAGCCTGAGTGCTGCCTCCGATCGACACCTCGACGTCGCCTGTTGCGATGCCGAGAAGTTCAGGCAGATCGAGCACCCGGCTGACGTTCAACAAATCCGGTGAATCTCGATTGGATGTCGGAAGATCCAACAGTTTCAAATTAGTAATGGAATCCGACCAAATGGAAGCGTGCAATGCAATGAATGCCGAATCGCTCTTTCCACTCAATGTCCACGGACCGGCCAATGCCAATTCATCTCGACGTCCACTCAGTGCTTCCATGGCGCTGACGACGTCGTAAATCTGCATACCGGCAACAGTTTGTCCCAACAGCATGAAACGGCGACGAATGTGTGTTCTCTCTCGCTCATCACGCGACCATTCGGTCGGGCCAACTCCGCGAGGTGCGATCAAGACCGTCGGACGCCTCGATTCGATTATCTCGTTCCAAACATCCTGAGAAGGCTGCACGTTCGGATAACGTTGCGGGGCGACCACCGCCAGGCCGGACGCGGCTCGTTCCCAACTCGCTTGATCCAACACAACCACATCGACGGGCGAACCTGCCGTGGCTGGCTCCTTTGGTGAAGTATCGCTCTCCGCTTTGGCTGGATGCACGACGATCAATGGCAGGATATATGGGTCTTGGCTCGTGTATTGTGCAAAGGTGACCTCAGCGTCGGCGCGTTTGAGTTGCTCGACCACTTCCAACGTTTGTTCTATTGAGACATCATCCGGCCAACCCGCGAACGTCATTTCACGAAGTTGTTCTTTCCGATGTTCACTCAACCTCGCCAGCTCTTCAGGTGTTGAAGGCGTTTTTTCAAGCGTTGCTTTGGGAACAAAGGTTTCGTGAATCGTTGTCACGCGTTCGTCCTCGGGCAGTTCATCAAACACCTTCAGCTGTTTGGTGTCGAAGAGTTTGGTCGCCACGGTGTCGACCAGTGACTCATCTTTTTTCAGATGGCGATTCATCCATCGAAACGCATGGATGCGTAGCTCTTGAGTGTCACTATGCGGACCGGAAGTGATCTGCAAACCGAGGTCTTCCTCCGCTCCATAAAGCTCGTAAATTTTTCGCACCTTGGCGTGGACGTCCACGACACCTTCCAAAGGAAAGATCGAATCGCGGTCGGAGTTGGAGATCAGCAACGGTCGTGGAGCAACCAACGCGGCGACCATCGGGAAATCCCAGCGATATCTGTTGACCATGTACATGCAGTCGCAGTGCCCACTGACGCAGCCATCGACCACATGGTTGTGAAGACTGGTAATCCCAGCCACCGGCACCGCCGCTTGGATACGTTCGTCAATCGCGGCCACCCACCACGAATAGGCTCCGCCGCCACTTCGCCCCGTCACACCAATCCGATCGGGATCGACGTCGACTCGAGCTTGCAGCACATCGATCGCCCGCGTGCTGTTCCAGGCTTCGACGCCCGCCGGTGTGTAGCCACGATTGTTCCACCACCACATCTTCTCACGGTAGGTTCCGTGATGAGTTCCTTCAAACTCACCAAGTTGGATGGTATCGATGACCAAACACACGTAGCCATTGCGAGCGAACCATGCACCGTGGTGTTGGTAGTAAACCTTGTTTCCGTAACTGATGCCGTCTTCCACGACGCGTCCGTGACCACACACATACAGGACCGCAGGCAGGGGCTCATCTACTTTCGCCGGCCGATACAAATTCGCGGTCACATACAATCCTGGCATCGACTGGAAGTGCAGCTTTTCGACCACCACGTCGTCCTTGCGAACTTCGCCTGTCACGGTCGTGTGGAGTTCGCCCCGTTCTGGCATCGGGTTCAATCCCAACATGTCCAGCAGTTGCTGGCGGTACATCGCTCGCTTGCTCGTCCAGTCCTCCAAATCCTCGATGTCCGCGAGTGATCGTTCCGCCAACAAACGAGTTTGCTGCTCGAAGTATTCCGGCACCAATTGATCGCCATCGGTCGTGTCCGCCGGCGCGTCATTGGCCCGAGAGCACGTGGAGAGAACCAAAAGCACCACAAACAAAATCGGTGCAATGCCGGGCAGAGGAAGCGGGCGCATGAGTGAACCTCAATCGCGAAGACGGTGGGATGATGGGGCGGGGAAGCGTCCAGTCAATTTCGAAATCAACCGGACGCTCGGCTCCATTGTAGGTGGTTCAGGCCTGCCTGTGCTTCACCAGAACGATCCATCAACTCTTCTTTGATAAGACAACTCGATCGCAACCGATCACGCACGGCGATTATATTGATCAACTTGTTCATTCAGCGTCCACAGGTCGTACAGCCAACCCACGCCAAAAAGCCCACCGGTCAGGAGATAGATAACGCCGGTGATCCACTTTTCGAGATAGAAGCGGTGGATCCCAAAGAGCCCTAAAAATGTCAGCAGAATCCAGGCCATCGTGTAGTCGACTGGGCCGGACGTGAATCGTCTCTGGGCACGTCGATCCATTCCCGGAATCAGGAATAAATCAATCAGCCATCCAATTCCTGCTAGCCCAAGGGTGAAGAACCAGATCGTTCCGGTGATTTGCTTCCCGTAGTAGAAACGGTGTGCTCCGAAGAAACCAAAGATCCAGACGATGTACCCGATCACGATGGAATGCGTTTCGGGCGACGGCACGTCCCCTTGCGCCGGTGGCGCAGAGGGCTGGGGATGGTTTTGAGTCGTTGACATGGCACTTCGCTGCAATCGGATGTTCGCATCGCGAAAAATTTGCGATGACTGAGGCACTTACCCCGTCGGGCACGATTGATGAGTGCATGTGGCGCGCCATTTTACGAGACACACCAAGACCACTGTTTCTTCCGCGATTCAGCGGATGCTCAAGCGTTCTAGGATTCCAACGAGCGACCTTGCCCGGACCGCTCCGCTTTGGCTTCTGCCCGGCTACGTTGTTGCATGTAGAGCTTGATCGGGACTTCGCCGAACGGCAGGTGATCTCGCATCCAACCAATCAGGTATCGCTGGTAGTCGTGGGTCAGAGCTTTGGGATCGCTGCACATCACCACAACCGTTGGTGGCTCGGTCGATACCTGCGTCGCGTAAAAGATCTTTGGCCGACGGCCTTGGTACATCGCAGGTGGATGCTGCTCGATCGCGGCTCGTAGGATGCGGTTCAGTTCGCCCGTCGACACTCGGCTTTGGGCTTGTTTGTAAAGCATCGCCGCGTGGTTCATCACCGCTTTGACGTTGCGTCCGGTTTGCCCGGTGATGAACGCGATCGGTGCGTAGGACAACGTGGTGAATTGGTGACGCAGGTATTTCACCCAGCGTTCGGTTGGAACCTCTTTGTCGACCTTGTCCCATTTGTTGACCACAAAGATCACGGGCTTGTGATGCTCCATGATGTAGCCGACGAGTTGTTTGTCGACCTTGCTGGTCTTTTCCAAGGCGTCAAAGAACATCAGCACGACGTCGGCACGCCGGACGCTACGTTGGGCTCGGTGCGTCCCGTAAAAATCCAAGTCCGTTCGAATCGATTTGCGTTTTCTCAGCCCCGGCGTATCGATCGCCAGGAAAGTCTGCCCGTCGATTTCGAATCGCACGTCCACGCTGTCTCGCGTAGTACCGGCCACTTCGCTGACGATCATCCGATCGGATTCCGCGAGAGTGTTGACGAACGTGCTCTTGCCGACGTTTCGACGCCCAACAATCGCGATTTTCATCGAAGATTCGGGCGCAACCAAATCCTCGTCCTTCTCCGGCAGTCGATCCACAATGACCTGGATCAAGTCATCTCGGTGTCGGTTTTGCGTGGTGCTGACCGTGATCAGGTGACCTCGTCCGAGGCGTCGGAATTCGTCCGCGTGAATGTCCTGGTGCTCTTGGTCAGCCTTATTGGCAACCAGAATCACGGGCCGTTCCACTCCCCGCAGGCGTTCGACGACTTCTTCATCAAGTGGCATCAAACCGGTCTGAACGTCGACGACCAACAAAATCACGTCGGCCGACGCGATGGCCATATCGATTTGCCGGCGCACGTCGTTGGTCAGGTCATCAGCGTCTTCGACCCCCATTCCGCCGGTGTCGACAAGCTCAAAAAACTGGTCATCCGACTCGATCAGGGTGGTCATGCGATCGCGAGTCACACCTTCGAAGTTATCGACGATGGCGAGCCGACGGCGAGCGAGCCAGTTGAACAGGCTGCTCTTGCCGACATTGGGGCGGCCGACGATGGCGACTTGAGGGACAGGCATGACAAAAATCGAACAGAGGGTAAAAGGATCGACGAATCGGTGGTAACCTGCCAATGGTAAGCTGCGTCGAGCATTTCAAGAATCCCTTCCTTGCTCGAACTTCCCCGCAATGACCGTTTTTTTGACGCGAAAACGCCTCCCCAGTTGCCCATGACCTCCCCAGAAAACGACCTCGACCCCGGCGAAACTCACGAAGCCGCGGGAGAACTGCTGGCTCACTTGCAGCGGGTCGGCGTTCGGTTCATCCCCCAACCAAAGGCGGAATCGGTCGAATCATGGAATTCACGCTGGATCCAGGACGCTGCCCCAGCTGACTCTCAACCCGCCGTCGCGGCGACCAGTCCGCAATCACCTCCTCAACCATCCGCCGCTGGTTCTTCGATCGGACCAGAGGTCAAAACGCCACCGCGAGCGCCGGATACCCGACTGCAACCGGTCGAATCATTTTCTGCCAGCGACGATCCGTACCCGGGAACCAGCTTGCCGATTGCGGAACGCGAAAATCAGTTGGCTAATTTGGCGTCGGTTGTCGCTGGATGCACCAAATGCACCTTGCTGGCCAAGTGCCGGACCCAGACCGTTTTTGGCGAAGGCAATCCCGCCGCGAGATTTGCGTTCTTCGGCGAAGCTCCGGGAGCCGACGAGGATCGATTGGGGCGACCATTCATCGGGCGTGCCGGGCAATTGCTCGACAAAATGGTTCAAGCCTGCAAGCTTCAGCGGGAAGACATCTACCTGCTCAACACGGTCAAATGCCGACCGCCTGAAAACCGAAACCCCGATCCCACCGAATTGGCGAATTGCCGCGAATACTTTGAGCAACAGCTTCAGATCCTGCGTCCCGAATACATCGTGTGTCTCGGTGCGGTCAGTGCTCATTCATTGCTGAAGACCAAACTCTCCATCGGTCGTCTTCGGCAACGTTTTCACCAGTACCACGAAAGCAAAGTGTTGGTGATCTATCACCCGGCGTACTTGCTGAGAAATCCTGACGCGAAGAAGGCGGCCTGGGCCGATCTTCAGATGCTGATGCGAGACGCGGGGTTGGCCTGATTCCGCTGCTGAACAGAACCAGTAGCATGAATTCGGCTTCGTTTCGATGCTATCAGGCTGGTGATTTGGTCGTGTACCGAATGACAACAATTAGTCGATGGGCGTTCGCCTCGCTTATCGCTTGGTTGACCGCCGCTAACGCCGTGCGACTCGTGAAATCAACAGCCCGAGATCAACCAACGGCGACGGCATCGTCTTCTGGTGTCGCTTCCATCCAGCTATCGTCTTCTTCCTCTTCAGCTTCGCTGGGCACGTTGGCTCGTAGTTCCAACAATTCCTCGCGGATAGTGTTGAACTGCATCGCCATCGTTGACCAGTGATCATCGTTTCGGAAGGTTATATTTCGACCTTCTTTACCGTCGATCAAGTTCTGCATTTCGCGACGCATACTGAAAATCGGCCCGGCAAATCGGTTGCTGACTTTCAACACGTCGTAAATCATCAAAGGTCCCAATACCAACAGGCCGGGGACCCAGTACATCGCCTCATCCGTCAATGAAAAAAACAGATCCGCGGTATTCACACCGGGATGGATCATCGACTGAGTAAAGAATTGAATGACAACGAAATAAGTTACGCATGCGGTTCCGTAGAGCATTGCGCGCAGGATCAATGCTACTTGGACGTCTTGGTCGATCAACAATTGTTGACGCAACGGACGTGTGGGTCGCTTGGCTTTCACGGGGCAATCCAATTCAGTTAGCGATGGCGTCGGACGAGTTGTTCAAACTGTTGCTCGTCTCAGTGACCAAAATGCTGATACCCACCGACGCGGTCACAATGATCAGTGACAGCATCACGGCGTATTCAACAGCGGTCGGGCCATCTTCTTCGAGCAAAAATCGCTGGATCGATCGCAAGAAGGGTCTTTGGGACATGGAAGTGACTTCATACGGTTGCAATTCTGGGCGGCAGGATCACGCTCCTACTCTGTCAAAAACCTAGCCCGGCATTGCCCAGTGAGCCGGGCATATTGAATGGGTTTGCCTCCGAAGTGGAAATTCATGCCGATCGTTCGGTTTGTGACATTTGCGCCGGTTTAACTAGAGCGAAGAGTGAAAACTGAGCCCCTCGCGCGAGTCATTCATGGGTTTGGACAGTTCGCCAATTGAAAGCTGCCGCGAGAATCACCTCCCTAACCAAATTAAGGCTGCGACGTGGACAAACGGCGTTTCGTGGCGAAGTATCCTGTGAAGCTTCAGTTTGATCCCAGTTTGGTACCTCGCCGCCCTAGGTCTATGAAAGATGCGATTTCGATCGATCCTGCTTTCACGCGTTTTGGCTCCTGCGTTCAGTCTTCGTTTCTCCACTGCAATGGTTTGTTTGGCCGTCGCAATGGCGGGATTGCTGACCGCGGTCGCACCGAGCACCGCGTCCGCACAACCGTTGCCCAACCCAAAACACAGCGACCCAACGGACAAATTTCATCCTCTGGAACCATGGCTGCCGACGCCGAACGTGTACCGAACCGCTTCGGGTGCTCCAGGAGCTCAGTACTGGCAACAACGGGCCGACTACAAAATTGACATCTCACTGAACGATGAGAACCAATCGCTCAGCGGCACCTGCGAGATCACCTATCACAACCAATCTCCTGACACGCTGGACTACCTTTGGGTCCAACTCGATCAAAACCGATTCAAGAACGATTCGGTTGCCATCACCAGCAAGTCAGCTCCCGGGATCGGCTCGCAAGCAACCTTTAAATTCGTCGAAACCATGTTGGCTCAACAAGCCTTCGATGGCGGCTACAAAATCAGCTCGGTAACCGATGGAAAAGGTGGCGAGATCGATCACTTGATCGTCGACACGATGATGCGAGTGGACTTGGCCAAACCATTGCCGCCCGGCAAGTCAACCCAATTGGCGATCGAGTACAGCTACAACATCGTCGACGCGAAGGTGATTCGAGCTCGTGGCGGTTACGAGTTCTTTGAAGACGACAAGAACTACATCTACGAAATCGCTCAGTGGTTCCCACGGATGGCTGCCTACACCGACTACACCGGTTGGCAACATCATCAGTTCCTCGGTTCAGGCGAATTCACACTGGAACTGGGTGACTACGACGTAAGCATCGAAGTCCCCGCGGACATGGTGGTTGCTTCGACGGGAACGCTTAAAAACACCGACGAGGTTCTCAAACCGGAATGGAAGACGCGTTTGGCGAAGATGAAGAAGGGTGAAGATCTTGAATTCATCGTCACGCCAGAAGAAGCCAAAGAGAACGAGAAATCCAAATCCAAAGAACGTGCGACATGGAACTTCACGGCAAAGAACGTTCGTGACTTTGCGTTCGCTGCCAGTCGCAAATTCATCTGGGATGCGATGCCCGTCACAGTTGGCGACAAGACCGTCCTGGCGATGTCTTACTATCCCAACGAAGCCGAACCGTTGTGGAGCCAGTACAGCAGCGAATCCATCGCTCACACGCTGGAAGTCTACGGCCGGTACTCGTTCGAATACCCCTACGAAGTCGCGATCAGCGTTAACGGCCCGGTCTACGGGATGGAATACCCGATGATTTGCTTCAATGGCCCCCGTCCCGAGGACGACGGAACGTACAGCAAAGCGACCAAGTACGG
Organism: Rhodopirellula europaea 6C; assembly: GCF_000338295.1. Lineage (GTDB taxonomy): Bacteria > Planctomycetota > Planctomycetia > Pirellulales > Pirellulaceae > Rhodopirellula > Rhodopirellula europaea. The sequence continues at coordinate 51,290 of NZ_ANMO01000236.1, read as the reverse complement.
TTTGATCAGCGTCATCATTCACGAAGTCGGCCACAACTTCTTCCCGATGATCGTCAACAGTGACGAACGACAATGGACGTGGATGGACGAGGGTCTCAACACGTTCCTGCAGTACCTGACCGAACAAGAGTGGGAAGACAATTATCCTTCCCGCCGTGGTCCGCCGGAAAAGATTGTTCCCTACATGCGGGGCAGCAATCAACGTCCGATCATGACCAGCAGCGATGAAATCCTGCAGTTCGGAGCCAACGCATACGGAAAACCCGCGACGGCTCTGAACATCCTTCGTGAAACCGTCTTGGGACGAGAACGATTCGACTATGCGTTCTCGCAGTACGCGAATCGTTGGAAATTCAAACGCCCAACGCCGAGCGACTTCTTCCGCACCATGGAGGACGCCTCCGGCACCGATCTGGATTGGTTCTGGCGAGGTTGGTTCTACAGCACCGATCACGTTGACGTCTCGATCGAAGGAATCGAACTGTACTTGATCGACAGCGGCGATCCAGACGAAGCCGCCGAGCGAAAACGCAAGCAGGAAGACGCTCGCGAAGATTCAATCTCTGACGAACGCAACCGCGCTTTGCCACTTCGCCGCCGCATCGAATGGCGCCCCGGCCTGAAGGATTTCTACAACGCGCCGGACTACGACGAAGACAAAGTCGAAGAAAACGACCGCAAGAACTACCAAAAGTTCTTGGACAAACTCGATGACGAACAACGTGCCATGCTTCGCCGGACCACGCGGTTCTACGTGGTGCACTTGGCAAACAAAGGTGGATTGGTGATGCCGGTTCCTTTGCGAATCCACTATGCCGACAACACCTCCGAGGACATCCAATTGCCAGCCGAAATTTGGCGGGTGAACAGCAAGGAAGTGAAGCGGTTGTTCCTGAGCGAAAAAGAAATCGTTCGCTTAGAAATCGATCCAAAGCGAGAAATCGCGGACACCGATGGCGGCAACAACCATTGGCCACCGAAGTTGGAACCAAGCCGCTTCAAGCTTTATCAATCAGGCAAATCCAGCAATCCAATGCGAAAAGCAGCCGAAAAAGAAAAGGCCGCCCAAAAGAAGAAAGAAGAGGAAGAAAAAAAGAAAGCCGCTTCCAAGGACAAAGCCTCTGACGAAGCTTCCAAAAAGTCTGGCGAAGACAAGAAGCCAAAGGACGAAGGCGAAAGAGCGAAGCCGGCTGATACCAAGAAGAAGGTTGAAGCCGGCAAGCCTAAGCCGAAGAAAGCAGCCAACGAAGGCAAGAAAGAAAGCGACGACGACAGCAAATCATCGGAGGCCACCGACGAATGATTGCGTTTGTCACTTCTTGCTGGCTGGTTCTCAGTGGGATGCTACTGCATCCCACTCAGGAAACACTCTGTGAACTGCAGTGGAATCCTGAGTCCGAACGAATCGAAATCGCGTTTCGCTTGTCGCTCGCCGATGAAGAACGCTTGATAAAGGAAGCCAATGCAACGCTTTCGAAATCAGGCAAACGTGAGTCCGAGCCAGCAACCGGCGAGAAGTCGAGCGTTGATCTGAAGCCGCAAGAACTAGCGTTTGGGAGACACATGACGTTTGCAAATGACGACGCGTGCATTCCTGCTCCGAAGCTCGAAAACGCCGCGAAATACCATTGGGTTGGACGCCGAGAAGAAGGCATCCACGTCTGGTGGTTCGCGGAGTACGAGGTTTCAAAACCAAAGGATGGTGAGGTCAAACCGCCCAGCCACGTGCGTTGCGACTTGTTCGTCGACACCGCTCGCAAAACGGTGCATCCTGGTGGCCATGGTCCTCACGACGCGTTTCAAAACACGTTTGTGATCTTAGGCCATCCGGTTCCAGTTTCCGCGGTCATCACGCCGCGGGAACCGGTCGCTGAATTGAAGTGGCCTGACTGACCATCCGGGCCGACGCGAATCCGCCGGCCCAACATGAAAATCGCGAGGTGGCCTCAGGCCGCCATGCGAGCATTCTGAGTCGACACACTGGAAGTCTTTCGAGCGTTGGCGACTTCCTGTGCCAACACTTCTTCCGCGAGCGATTGATAGTCAATCGCTCCATTGCTCTCGCCGGAATAATCGAAGATCGATTGTCCGAAGCTGGGAGCTTCTGCCAAACGAATGTTGCGGCGAATCCGAGTGTCAAAGAACTTGGCACCGGAAAAGAATTCGCGGCCGTCTTTGGATGCGGCAAAGAACTCATCAATGTCGGTGCTGACTTCCGCGGCCAAACGTGTGTTCGCATCGTACATGCACAACACAACTCCGCTGAGGCGAAGCTTGTTGTTCATGCGGCGCGAAACGACTTCGATCGTTCGCAGCAATTTGGACAAACCGTGCAGCGCCAAGAAGTGTGGTTGCAATGGCAAGAACACTTCTTCGACCGCGACCAACGCGTTGAGCGTGAGCACACCCAAGCTTGGCGGGCAATCCAAAACCAAGTAATCGAATTCTTCTTCATCGTCGGCGAGCTTGTCGCTGAGAATCATTTCACGGCCGACTTCACCGGCCAATTCCATTTCAGCGGCAGCCAAGTCCAAGTTGGACGGCACGACGAAGAGGTTTTCACCGACTTGTTGACGAGCTTCCGTCAGCGAAACATCGCTGCAAAGAACTTCGTACATCGAAGGAACGCTTCCGTCGATGGCGGTGATCCCAAGGTGCAACGACGCGTGGGCTTGGGGATCCAAATCCATCACACAGACGCGACGACCGGATCGAGCGAGAGCGGCGGCCAAATTGACGCTGCTGGTCGTTTTGCCCACACCACCTTTTTGGTTGATGACAGCGATTGATCGCATGATGGCAATGCTCCTGAGTTACAAATGGTTAGTGTCGTGCGTGTGGATGGATCCGATCCAAATCTGACAACCAATCAAGCGGTGCGAAGATCGCTACGCAGTTCTTGGTATGCCAGAAGGACTTCATACAAATCTGAGTCGATTCGCACCACATCATCTGCGAAATCCATCAGCCAAGTTCGGTTGCTTTGGGCGGCGTCAATCAACAATCGAGCCACTTGCGAAAGCGGAAGAGAAACGGTTTTGGACGTTCCTAATCCAGCCATTCGGTCCAGTTCCATTTCGCGGCGAGCTTGTTTCAGGTCGGTGGAATCCGTTTTAGATTGGTGACGAGCGGTAAGGGATGTCACAGAGAGTCATTCCATTGACGAGAGTTTCGGTTGGCATGGCCGCGAAGATTGGCAACCCGATGGTCAGGATGTAACAAGCCGAGCGGGTTCGACGCCAGGGCGTCGCGTGAAAGAACTATCGACTGTGCCGATTAGGTAACTTGAGAAAATTTTGCGGGCAAAACGATGAGCTTGAACCCGATCTCAAAAACTCTTGGAAATACCTTCGATTTCAGTCACTAAATTGCTCTGCCGACTGCTCGAACAGTCCAACTAGATCGCTTCGCCAATTCATTTTCCTAGTTGAATGAAGCAGTCGTTAGCGATCATGATGGTGGCTGCCCCCTGAATCCCCCCACGATGGACTTCTGCGATGCCCGCCCAGCCTCAGCCGCCTTCAGAAACGCAGCCATCCGAAACGTCACCGCAGAAAACACTGAGCGAAGCGGACGGATCCAGTCCCATCGCTGGCAACCAATCGAACCAGACCCTTCGTCAATCAATCATGGGTTGGTGTTTCAAGCCAATGCCCGTGATGACATTGGCCGCCGAAGCCAAAAAAATCGGCTACGTCGCATTGGAAGGCGTCGGAGCCGAACACTACCCGGCGATCAAAGAAATGGGACTGGAAATCTCCCTGGTCGGCAGTCATGGCTTTCAGAAAGGCCCGCTCGATCGAGCTAACCACAAAGCCGTCGAAGAATCGCTTCGTAAAGGAATCGATCTGGCGGTGAAATTTGGTGCGCCGTCGGTCATCACGTTCACTGGCATGCGAACGGCCGGAATCACCGAAGAAGCCGCGTTCCAAAATTGCGTGGAATGCTGGAAGCGGGTGATTCCCTACGCTGAGCAACACAATGTCCAAATAGTGCTGGAACATCTCAACAGCGTGGACGATTCCCATCCGATGAAAGGCCACCCTGGATACTGGGGCGATGACATCCACCGGTGCGTGGATTTGATCCGAGCGGTCGATTCACCGGTGATGAAACTGCTTTTCGACATCTACCACGTCCAAATCATGCACGGAGACGTGATACGTCATCTACGCCGCTATCACGAATTTGTGGGGCATTATCACACCGCCGGCAATCCGGGCCGCGGAGAGCTGGATTTTAACCAAGAAATCAACTATCCACCTATCATCAGGGCGATTCGCGAGACCGGTTATACTGGCTACCTCGCCCAAGAATTCATCCCCACTCACCCGGACTCGATCGCCTCTCTCAGCCAAGCCTTCACGTTGTGTAACACCTGATTCTTGGACTCCCGCCGCCGAACGTTCCATGTGATCTTCGGCAAGCATTTTCGCACATGTCCGAAAACACTCCCCCCAACGACCGACCGATCGATGCTTCGATCGACGACGCGATTCCGGATTCGGATCGCGACGCGGCGGAGGGTGACGCATTGACCCGCCCGGGTTTGCCAACGGCGGAATCGGACGATTCAGACGACCACGGGGACGATCGAGCAAGCGATTCGATCTTTGACCAAATCCGTCATTGCCATCCGAATCCGATCGCAGCGACCGATCTTCTAGACGACCTGCATTTCGCGACACTGGGTTTGCGGACGTTTGAAAGTCGGTTGCACATCATCCGTACCGCGACCAAACGCAGCGCCGGTGCTCTCGCGTCGGTCCAAGTCAGCAAACCATCGACGGTCAACGAGTGCCATCTAGCTCGAGTCATCACATCGGCCTACCGAGTGATGGATCCGCGTTATCGAATTGACCGACACCAGCAAGTTCAACTTGGCCGCATCCTTCCGTTCGAAATGGAGAGCGTGTCGCACACATCGTTTTCACAAGAAACGATCTTTGCTTCGACCGACCAAGCATCGCCGATTCAAAACAACGTGTTGATTCCTGGTCTGCCTCCCGCGGCAGGCAACCGGTTGGCTGACGTGGCGATTGAGGCCAGCGATGCACAAACCGTCGCGATCACGGCAGATGAAACATCGCACTGGGTTCAGCCATCCGTCGAGCGTTCGTTGCTGGAAGACTTGCCCCCCCGCAACGAAAACGAATTGGTCCTCGAAGAGATGCGTTCTCATCGTGGCAGATGGAAACGATGGATGTCGGAAGTCCGGACCTTGGTGGGGCTCTCGATTCTTTGCCTGTCCGCCACGTTCTACTTGGCGTACTGGTTAGGGGCTCGGAAAGCCAATCAATCGACACTGGCCACGCAGTACTCAGAACAAACCGGTGCCGTTCCAGTCGAACTTCCGACGACGCCGATGGACGAACCAACCGCTGACGAATCGAACAACGACGACGTGCCGGACGAGATCCCCGATGATGCCGAACCACCGGAGCAAATGATCGCGGTTGCTCCCGCAGTTGAAAGCACTGAGACTCAACCACAACCAGACGCCGCAACGGAGATGGACGAAACCACTCGCGATGACGCGGTTGAATCGATGACGCCCAGCGGTCCTGCGGTTGCTGAACTTGCATCCGAGATGGCTGATGACTCGGATGATGCAGCAGAGCCGGTTGAGGACACACCGGATGTTGCCGAGATGGCAATGGCGGAAACGTCCGACGCCAACAACAAAGATGACATTCCGGACGACGACGGTACTCCCGCGACACCGACACCCGAACCCAAGAAGGCACGATTCACGGAAATCGAGATCAGCGAAGCGACCCAGGAATTGTGGGACGAGACCGAACGGGCGACACGCCGGTTTCGATTGACCGAGGCGGCTGGCTTGATTGATCAGTGGGAATTGATTGCTGAACTCGCGGGCAACGGCTCTCTCGAACACCTCGCGGCGATGCACTTGAGCCTGCGTGCCAGCTGGCTGGTCGAGCCCTTCGAAACAACGCATCTGCGTGCTCAAGATTTGGTCGCCCACACCGCGATCGCAACGACACCGTCGACCGAAACGGTCCCAAAAACACCCCAGGAACCTTGGTCCGATTCGGTTGTGCGTCGGCTCGTCGAAAGTTGGCGGGATTGTCGACAAACCATATCCACCACCGATCACCTCAATCATTTGCTACTTCAAGCGAACACGTTGCTGGATCAATTGATCCTGAACAACGAAAACCAGTGGTGCGCTTCGTTTGGTTTTGACGTTGAGAAGCTGGTGCCATTCGCAACCGACGAGCAATTGCAAAACGAACTGGGCGATTTGCTGGCGTCGATCAAAACGATGCCAACCGAATTGGAACTGGAACGCATGAGACAATCCGAAACGTCAGCCGGCGTTTTGGGACGAACACTTTGCTTGCAGCTACGACGTTGGGAAGACGGTGTCCCATTGATGTGCAAAGCATCGGATTCTCGATTGGCATCGCTGGCGAAAGCCGAGATGCAGTGGCGGGAAGATTCGGATGACCTATCTGACAACGAGGCCGCGGAAGCTCGAGGAAAACTCGGTGTGAGATGGTCTAAAATCGCGAGTCGATACGGTGGTCGCGACGCCGCTTCGATTCGTTTGCACGCCTTGGAATTGCTGGACGGCTTGGAATCGTTTGCGAACGATCGATCGGAAATCAGCGAGTTACTGCCGAGTTATGTGACGGCCAGCCTATCGGAAGCCGCTGCCACTCAAAGCCTGTCCGCGCCGGTTCGACTGTCTCGATTGCGATAGCCGCTCAGCCGCCTTGAAATTCTTCGACGGAGACCGCCATGACCGACGGCATCGAATCACTCTTGCCGCCCGCCGTCGCGATCATCCTGGCCCTGATCACCCGCCGAGTCCTGCTTCCTCTCGCGATTGGAATTTTCGTCAGCACTTGGTTGTTAGCCTCCAACGAAGACGGTGGCGCAGCTTACACTCTCATCCAATCATCGAAGCAGTTCTTTGCCACGATCGATCAATCGATTCGCGATTGGGACCACCTCCATGTCCTAGCCTTCACGTTGCTTCTGGGCGGAATGGTCGGCGTTTTGGAATCAGCGGGAAGCATGGCACGGATGATCTCGGGATGGACTCGCCGTGTGTCAACACGCCGAGGCGGTCAAACATTGATCGGCTTCACAGGACTGTTGATCTTCTTTGACGATTACGCCAACACGCTGCTGGTTGGTGGCACCATGCGGACCACGGCGGAACGCTACGGCATATCGAGAGCCAAACTTGCTTATTTAGTTGACTCAACCGCCGCTCCGGTTGCTGGCCTCACCCTCGTGAGCACCTGGGTCGCGACAGAACTGAGTTACTTGCAGACTGGGCTGACCGACGCGGGGATCGAAGCGACGAACATGACGTTCTCGGTGTTCTTGCATAGCCTTCCCTATCGCTTCTATCCGCTGTTGGCGTTGTGGTTTGTCTTTGTCATCGCCCGATCAGGGAAAGATTTTGGTCCGATGTGGGAGGAAGAAAACGCCGCCTCACGCAAGCCAATTCATCCTTCCCGTTGGACATCATCGACGTCCTGGCGAGACACGGTCGCAGCGGTCATGCCAATCGTGATCTGCTTGATCGTGATCAGCGGAGTGCTCATCTGGACCGGTTTGCAAACTCCTGTCGAAGGCGGGATGTCGACCTGGCAAACCTTCGGTCATGTCATCGGAAACGGCAACTCCTACTTGGCTCTTGTTGCCGGAGGTGCCGCGGGCCTGGTTGTCGCCGGGGCACTGGCAATGCTACTAAGCAAAGTGTCGTGGGAATTGGTCGCGATGGGAACCGTGGAAGGCATGTTCCAAATGCTGCCGGCGATGGCGGTGCTTTGGTTGGCATGGGGACTCTCCTCGCTCACCGGTGCGGACCAACTGAACACTGGCGGCTATCTCGCATCCATCCTGGACACACGCCTTCCCGTGGAATGGCTTCCCACGTGCGTGTTCCTGCTTGCGGCGTTCATTGCCTTTTCCACCGGAACCAGTTGGGGCACGATGGCGATACTGACTCCTCTGTCTGTCGCGTTGTCAATCAATCTGCAACAAGCCGCGCTGGCAGCATCCGACACTGCGGTGTTGGACGGTTTGCAATCGACCACAACGGCTTCACTCGCGATGTCACCGATTTGCCTTGCCACGTTCAGCAGCGTGCTTGCCGGAGCCATCTTCGGCGACCACTGTTCGCCGCTGTCCGACACAACGGTGTTGTCCAGCCGTGCCTGTGACTGCGATCACGTGTTGCACGTGCGAACGCAAATGCCCTACGCGTTGGTGGTTGGCGTCACGTGTATTCTTTTTGGGACACTGCCGGCATCCTGGGGCATTTCGCCTTGGATCAGTCTGCTGGTCGCCGCGACGGTGCTCTGGTTGGTCGTTCGCGTGCTCGGCAAACCTCCCCAAACCGCAGCACCCTAGCCGAGTTTGCTGGTTCTGCCAGATATCCCGATCCTAATTCAGCACGACGCCTCACTCGTCGGCGTTCGGTTGAGCCTGTCCTGTGGATTGCCGATGAAAGATGAGTGGAGTGCTAACTCATACAGTGCTTCCTCTCATTTGCATGGCAGGTTTCTCAGCGAAGTGAATAGTTCGTCGACCATGAGTATTGCTGACGATCGCGGATTGACGAAAGCGGCAATCTTGCTGATGAGCCTTCCCACGAAGGTCGCGGCAAAGGTCCTCGGTCAACTTCCGCCGCGATTGATCGAAACGATCAGCATCAAAATCGCGCAGATCGACTCGGTCGGTGGTGACGAACAAGAAGTCGTGATCGCTGAGTTCCTGACCAGCAAAGCGAGCTCGATCTACGCCAGCCCAGGTGGCCTGGAACGAGCCAAGGAACTGATCAAAGAGGCGTTGGGGCGAGACGCCGGAGAACTGATCGGCAATCTGCAACAAACCATCGAGGCGATGCCGTTCGGCTTTGTCAAAAAGGTCGACACGCAAACACTGCTTCAATTCATCGGCGAAGAACACCCACAAACCATTGCATTGTTGCTGTCTCACGTCCCGTCGTCCTATGCGGCGGAAGTGCTCGCGGGGCTGGATCCCGTGAAACAGCTAGAAGTCATCCGGCGCATCGCATCGATTGGCCGCACCAGCCCAGCAGCGGTTTCTGAACTGGAACGTGGATTGGAACTTCGCCTCAGCAACATGGTCAACCAACAACACAGCAACACGGGTGGGGTCGAAAGTGTCGCTGAGATCCTCAACGTGGTCGAACGCGCGATCGAACGGACCATCATGGAATCTCTGGGCCGCGAAGATCCAGAGTTGTCCGAAGACATTCGACGACTGATGTTCGTCTTCGAAGACATTTCCAAACTGGGCGACCGCGACATCCAAGCATTGCTGAAGAATGTCGAAACGGCTCAGTGGGCGATGGCACTGAAGGGTGCCAGCGAAGCTTTGCAGCAAAAAGTGCTGCGAAACATGAGTTCGCGGGCCGCCGAAAACCTGCAGGAAGAAATGGGCTATCTGGGCAGCGTTCGAATCAGCGAGGTCGAAGCCGTCCAACAAAAGATCGTCGATATCGTCCGGCATCTCGAAGACACCGGCGAAATTTCACGTCCAACCGGCGAAGCCGAAGAAGAGTACGTCACCTAATCATTCTCGCTCAGCCCTGCCTGAAAGCTCGCTCAAAACCGAGTTTTCCTTCGCGCCAACCCATTTTGCCTTGATACAAAACGGTTGCTTTCCCTTGGGATACTGCGCCCCGTCAGAAAAAACGGGTTCACCTCACCAAAACGGCTGAAGCATTTGACCGGTGCGGTCCGATACTCCTTGTACCATGGATTGGGAGGGTGGAACGATCGGTGCCATATCGTTCCAGCAATGATAGGGCCATGGTGAGGCAGGGAGGGCTTCACCATGGCCCTTCCCTTTGCCCCATCAAGTTTCACGCGATTCGTTTCACAACATAGCAGCGTTGCAAACTCGCCTCGAACAACGACCTACAGTCGACGAATTCGAATGTTGCGATACGAAACTTCGTCGTTGTGATCTTGCAAACAGATATGTCCGTTGGTCGGTTCACCGAAACCTTCCCATTTGCCGAACTTTGATTTAGCAACTCGCTCGTTCCAGTCGTCGCTGCCTTTAACGAACTCGCAGTAGAGAACTCCGTTGACCGCGATCTCGCATTTCTCAGGGGTGATCAGCACTCGCAACTGATTCCACTCACCAACCGGTTTCGTGGCATCCGTGTCCGAGGAATACAACTGGTACAACCATCCGCACTTTTGTGGATCGTGGCCACCCTTGTGGTCTTGGATCTGGATTTCAGGTCCGGTGTAGTAAGGCGGCTTCTTTGTCTCGACGACATGAAACATCACGCCGCTGTTGGCCGCAGGAGTGACCTTGAAATCGAGCTCCAATTCGAAGGCGTCAAACTTTTCTTTCGTGATCAAGTTTTCGCCGCGGGCGGCGTCGCCCTGATCCTTGCGTGAAATGCAGGTCAAAGCATCGCCTTCAATCTTCCAACCGGTCGTCACCGAGTCGCGGTTGTATTCACGCCAAGCATCCAAGTTGCTGCCATCAAAAAGTGTTTCCCACTTTCCGGTCTTGGCGGCGTCCTCCGCCATTGCGGCGGGTGAATGGGCAAGAAGTGTCGAAACACACAGTGTGACAGCAGCAAAGAAATACGTTTTCATCAGCAATTCGCAGGTGGGAAAGTGGGGTGGGGACATAGGCGGGAATATCCGCCGAGCTGCCAAACAGAACAGCTGGCGAAGATTTTACTCGCTGACAGCGTCCGATGTGGGTTTCGATTCAGAGTCTGAGGCGGACACACGAAAGAACTGCACTTCGACCGGAGTTTGTTCCGCTTAGGAATCCGATTCATCGCCGTCGTCGACTGCTGGAACATCTAAACGCGTCAGACCCACCGTCAACGTTTGTGCGCCTCCACCTTCGAAATACTCGATGCGGATCGGATGCAAACCGGCCCCGGCACGCACCAATCGGCTGACTGTCATGGGCGGATGGTTGCCGTCGTGGTCCAAAAACAATTTGTCATGCAGGAAAACTCGACTTCCATCGTCGGATGTGATTTGGAATCGATACAAACCCTCCTCCGGCACGCGGAACATCGCGTCGATCCTCAACGCAAAATCGTCGCGCTGATCAGCCTGGATCTCCTCTAAGTTCAGCGAATCCACTTGCCCTGATCTTGCAACTTCCATCTCTTCAAACTCGGGCAACTTTTTGAACTTGCCCAGGTACATTCGATAGTCCAGACCAGGTTCGTGCTCGTCCAGCTCGATGCCTTGCAGCCGAGGCACCGCAACGGTCTGCAGCGAAACCGGAATCGCTGTTCCGCGTCTGCTCGCCAGCAACTCAACCTCTTCCGATTCTCTAAGCACTTGATCCAACACCAGCGTGTATTGAGCCGCATTGCGAACACGGCTACCTGCCACCATCTCAATCACATCACCGGCAAGTCCCCCCGCTGTTGCAGCTGGTGAACCTTCTTCGACTGTGGCGACAACGGCTGCTTCGGCATGCGGATTGAGTGAGATGCCAACCCTTCGATCGTGGCGCAGTTCCGGTTCAACAATTCGAACAAGCAATTTGCGAACACGATCGATTGGAATCGCAAAACCAGCATTTTGCTCTTCCGGGTTCACGCGAGAAACGATCCCGATGATCTTGCCTTCCATATTCACCAACGGGCCGCCCGAATTGCCGCGATTGCTCGCCGCATCGAACCGCAAATAGTCGTCGCGTGCGAGCAAGTTGTAGTTCGTCGCAATCAATGCGTTGGGCATGTCCAAGTAAGTCTTTTTGGAACTGACAATTCCGGACGTGATTGTGATGCCGTGTCCACCAGGGTTGCCCGCCACGACAACCGCCTCGCCATTGTGCACATCGTTGCTCCGTCCCAGCGGAACGGTTGGCAAGCGTCCCTTCACGTGCAATAGGCGAACGATAGCCATGTCCTTTTCGGGCATTCTGCCAACGACCTCAAATTTGCCTGCAACTTTGCCCAGAACCACGTAGCCGCTGTTGCTCGACAACACATGATCGTTGGTCAACACATACCCGGACGATTCAATGATCGTCCCACTGCCCGAATTGAATCCGCCGGTCCCCTCATCCCTTAGAAACAAACCGACTACCGCGGGCTCCACCTTTGCAATGACGTCCACCAGCGGTGACCAGCGAGGAGACCTTGGGTCGAGCCTCTTCGGTTCATCCGCCGAAACCAATGGCGAAAACGTTTGCCAAGTCAAAAATGCACAGAGAACGATCCAAAAAAGTCGCATGAGTTTTCGCGGCGCAGGTCGGTGGAGATTAAAAGCCAACAACCTACCTATATCTCCACTGACTCGCGATCCACCAACACGGATTCCGACTCACTACCGAGTCATGAAAATGAAACGGTAAAATCCCTGAATCGCCGACACAGAAATTTTTAGGTGGATGTTGTCGTCTCAACCACGGGCAAACTGGGTGCCGTCACTGCAACGGGCACCTCTGTGTATTTCAGACCAGCCGGGGACTGGCACTCAGACGGTTCGGTGCTGGATTGGTCCGAACGCATCGCCTTTCCATAGGTCGAAACAAACTTCGAAGGATCATCAATCATCTCGCTTGTCATGCGGTGGTGATGGTAGTGCATCGCACACTTCAGCACGTAGAAGAAATAGATCTCCGGAGTCTTGAACCGCCCGCGGACCGCCGCCAAGATTTGACGCCGGTACGTCCGACGCAACTCGGCATCCGGAACCTTCCACATCAACCGGATGAACATGGCGACGAAACCAACCGTGAAGATGGTGCGTTGTTTGCGACGCTGCCACCGATGCTTTTTGAAATAGTCTGTGTTCAAGGCACGAAACTGAAATCGATCGTTAACAAACAATTGATCCAAGCGATCGAAGTAGACATCAGGTTCGTATGCATTTCGCATTGTTTCTAGGTACCCGCGAAGCAACTCGTCTCGTGTCATGCCTTTTGGAATAACGTTCGTGCCATAGTGATGCTCATCCGCCAGATCCAAACGCCCCTCTTCCAACAACCGAGCATACAGCGGCGTCTTTGGAATCGCGTGCAGCAGACCCACCATCGCATGGGCGATTCGCGAATCCTTCAAGAACTTTTGCTGCGTCGCGAAGATCGCCGACGTGTCGTTGTCAAAACCGACAATCAATCCGCACCAGACTTCCATTCCGAAGTCTTGAATGCGATGAACTTTTTCCAGCATCGTGCCACCGCGACTGCGGACGTTTTGATACTTCTTGGTCTCTTTGAGTGATTCCTCATCAGGACTTTCCAGTCCGATGAACACGGACTGGATATTGGCTTCCGCCATCAATTCCATCAGCTCATCGTCTTCGCACAAATCCAAGGAAGCCTCGGTGCTGAACACGATCGGATATCCGTGCCGCTGTTGCCACGCCGCGACTTCGCGAAGAACGGGTTTGATCGCCTTTTTGTTGCCGATGAGATTGTCGTCCACAATAAAAACGATGTGCATTCCTTGAGCGAGCAAGCTGTCCAGTTCGGCGGTCACCTGTGACGACTGTTTGATGCGAGGGCGACGACCAAAGGTGACGATGATGTCACAAAACTCGCATTGAAACGGGCATCCGCGAGAAATCTGCAAGCTACCAACGAGGTAGTGTTTGCTCTTCAGAAGATCGTGACGCGGCGTGGGGACGGTCGCCATGTCCGTCTTGTCGACCTGTTCATACCGCTGGCTGTGATCACCTTCTTGCCATTCCGCTAAGAAACGCGGCCACGTGACTTCGGCCTCACCTATAAAGACGACGTCCACACGATCGCCGAAGTAGTCCTCTTCGACCGTCACCCATGGGCCACCGATGACAACGAAGCAACCTCGATCTTTCAACTCAGTGACGATCGAATCCATCCGGAAACGCTGAACGCTCATCCCCGTCATCGCGACGATATCGAACGTTTGAAGTTCGTCAAAATCCAGCGACTCGACATTCTCGTCGAACAAAACGACCTCGTGCTCCGGCGGTGTCAGAGCGGCCAGCAACGGGAGGCTGGCGACAGGCATGTTGGCCTTTTTGCCAAACAAAGGCTGCGAATACTCCAGCCCCCAATACGAAACTTCAAAGGCGGGGTTGATGATCGCGATCCGTGACATAGTCGCACCTGTGAGTTTTGCGTGAGTTGCCAACCGAACACCAGCATACCGCAGAACCCACCATCAGGGGGTGCGGATCACTTTCTTGCGAAAATGCTGGTGCGGGGGACTCACTCGCGCCCCGTACGTCGTTGGAATCAACCTGACACAGAATGCCCGCTCACCGAGCATTCCTCGCTCCCCAGCCGCGACCATGTATCAGCACGATTGGATCTTCGATTTGGCCGACCGACTGTCCGATGGTCCCGACGGCGGTCCCATCACGAGGCGGATTGTTGGCGTCGGTGCGGCGGCGGTGGTTGGCATTTATGGACTGCGATGCTGTCTCGTCCAGCGAGCGACGACGATCAACCTTGCCCACCGGGGGCAAATGTCGCCCGAGTTTTGGAAGGAATACAACGGCACGCCCGCGATCACGTTTGGAATGCTGCTGATCTGCGTCGGACTGTTCATTCACTTCCGATGGTACTGGGGCAATCACAAACGATTGCAGTACTACTACGAGATTCCGACTGCGATCTCGATCGTTTGCTTCGTCATTGCGATCGCCGTGCATCTGTGGACGGTTTGGCGGTGGACTTAAGTTTGGTCCGTGTCGCGCGAGATCGGTCTCGGGGCTTCCGCCCCGAGCTACGGACGGCGGCCCCGTCCGGGGCGGTGATTGTGCATCTGCTTCGCGTACGCCTGGACGGCGTTGTTCGCCAAGGCGTTGTAAAGGCCTGACAAAACGCGAGGGCAGATGCGATTGATGATGGATACAAAAAAAGCGACCCTCAATGATTGAAGGTCGCTTTTGCGGAGTCTTGTTTGGTCCTGGCTTGGCTTAGACGGCGGCCATGGATGTGCCCATCGTTTGGCCTGGGGCTGGTAGGTTGCTGGAACCTTCCAAGAAGATGTCGATTGCACGAGCGGCGCCGCGGCCTTCGTTGATCGCCCACACGACCAGGCTTTGTCCACGGCGGCAGTCACCTGCGGCGAAGACGCCGTCGATGTTGGTTGCGTACTTGCCGTGTTCAGCTTGGAAGTTGCTGCGAGCGTCAGTCTCGAGACCCAACGATTCTGCAACGGTTTGCTCGGGGCCCAAGAAGCCCATCGCCAACAAGATCAGTTGGGCAGGCCATTCTTTTTCGCTGCCTTCGACTTCGGCCATTTGCCAGCCGCCTTCATCGTTCTTCGTCCATTCGACGTTGACGGTCTTGATGCCTTTCAGCTTGCCTTCGTCGTCGACCAGATACTCTTTGCTGAGGATCTGATATTCGCGAGGGTCTTTTCCGAACTTCGCTTCGGCTTCTTCGTGGCCGTAATCGACACGGAAGATACGCGGCCATTCCGGCCATGGGTTGTCGTCGGCACGTTCGGCAGGTGGCTGAGGCAACAACTCAAAGTTGACCATGCTGCGGCAACCGTGACGGAGGCTGGTTCCGATGCAGTCGGTCCCGGTGTCACCACCGCCGATGACGATCACGTCCTTGCCTTCGGCGCTGATAAAGTCGGCCCCCAGGTTATCACCGTGAACACGTTGCTGCGTGTTGGACGTGAGGAAGTCCATCGCGAAATGAACGCCTTTGGCTTCGCGACCGGGGATCGGCAGGTCGCGTGGCTTGGTCGCACCACAGGCCAACAACACAGCATCGAACTCGCTCTGCAAATCCTTCGGCGAGATGTCTTTGCCGACATTCACTCCGGTTTTGAAGGTCACGCCTTCTTCCGTCATTTTGTCGACGCGACGCTGAACCGCTTTCTTCGACAACTTCATGTTGGGAATGCCGTACTGCAACAAACCACCGATCCGATCTGCGCGTTCGTAAACGGTGACCAAGTGGCCGGCTTTGTTGAGTTGATCAGCGGCGGTCAAACCAGCCGGTCCACTGCCGATGACAGCGACTTTCTTTCCAGTGCGTTGCTCCGGCGGTTCAGCAACGATCCAACCTTCTTCCCAAGCACGATCCACGATCGCGTTTTCGATGTTCTTGATCGTCACAGGCGGGTTGGTGATTCCCAACACGCACGAGCCTTCACATGGTGCCGGGCAAACGCGACCGGTGAACTCAGGGAAGTTGTTGGTCTTGTGCAGACGCTCGATCGCTTCTTTCCAACGATTGTTGTAGACCAGGTCGTTCCACTCGGGAATCAAGTTGTCGATCGGGCATCCGGTCGCAGACTGACAAAAAGGAACACCGCAATCCATGCAGCGAGCGCCCTGACGTTGCAGGTGCTCAGTCTTCGGTTCGGTATAGATCTCGTCGTAGTCATTGATCCGGATGACTGGCAATCGCCAAGCAACTTTTTCGCGATCGAATTCCTTGAATCCAGTGGGCTTGCCCATGGCAGAGTCCTCAAAATTGGGTGATGTGTACGGTTGATATGGGGTGGGTATTCGCGGCGATGGCCACGCGTGCCGGGCGAAGCGATTCGCTTCGCCCGATCGTTTTCAATCGCTTTGCAAAGCAAGCGATGGGTGCCGTCATTTTCAGACGCTGACCGCGTCTTTCTCGGCAGCCATTTCAGCCAGCACGCGTTTGTAGTCCGTTGGCATGACTTTGACGCACTGCGACACGAACGTGTCAAAGTCCGCCAAGGCTTCCGCAGCCAACGCACTCTTGGTGTACTCGTGGTGCTTCTCGATCATGCCTTTGACATCCGCGAGTTCCGCTTCGCCTTCGATCTTTTCCAACTCGACGGTGGCCAAGTTGCAGTGAAGGTTGAAGTCGCCCTTGCGATCCCAGATGTAAGCGATCCCGCCCGACATCCCTGCCGCGAAGTTGCGTCCGGTTTCACCGAGACACACCACGCGTCCGCCAGTCATGTATTCACAACCGTGGTCCCCGACGCCTTCAACGACGGTGCGAGCACCACTGTTTCGGACACAGAAACGCTCTGCCGCCCGGCCACTGAAGTAGGCTTCGCCGCTGGTCGCACCGTACAGACAAACGTTGCCGACGATGATTTCGTTGGCAGCATCGAATGTGCTTTCGCGAGGCGGGTAGACCATGATGCGTCCGCCAGACAAACCTTTGCCGACGTAATCGTTCGCGTCGCCTTCCAGTTCAATCGTGACACCGTGAGCGAGGAACGCACCGAGGCTTTGGCCCGCGGACCCCGTCAGATCAATGTGGATGGTGTCGTCGGGCAAGCCGGCTTGTCCGTGTCGTTTGGCGATCTCGTGCGACAAGATCGTTCCGACGGTCCGGTTGATGTTGATGATCGGCGACGTGATGCGAACCGATTCGCCGTTTTCGATCGCTGGCATCGCTTCGGCGACCAACTTGGTCATGTCGAGTGATTTTTCCAGACCGTGATCTTGGCCACGCGTGCAGATCACTTCGACCTTGTCGTGAGGACGCTGCGCGGGACTGAGGACGGAGGTCAAATCCAACCCATCGCTCTTCCAGTGTTTGATCGCGTCGTCGGTCGACAACACATCGCTGCGACCAACCATTTCGTCGATCGTGCGGAAACCAAGTCGCGCCATGATGCGGCGAGCTTCCTCGGCGACCATGAACAAGTAGTTCACCACGTGCTCTGGTTTGCCTGAGAACATCTTGCGGAGTTCAGGGTCCTGAGTCGCGATGCCGACCGGGCAAGTATTCAAGTGACACTTCCGCATCATGATGCAGCCGAGCGTGATCAACGGTGCGGTTGAGAAGCCAAACTCTTCGGCTCCGAGCAACGCAGCGATGACGACGTCGCGTCCGGTTTTCAAACCGCCATCGGTTTGCAGTACCACGCGGCTGCGGAGATCGTTGAGCACCAAGACTTGGTGCGTTTCAGCGATCCCGAGTTCCCACGGCAATCCGGCGTGCTTGATGCTGGTCAACGGCGATGCCCCCGTTCCACCGGTGTCACCGGAGATCAGGATGTGGTCGGCGTGAGCCTTGGCAACACCCGATGCAATCACACCGACGCCCACTTCGCTGACCAACTTCACGCTCACACGTGCCGATGGGTTGCTGTTCTTCAAATCATGGATCAGCTGAGCCAAATCCTCGATCGAGTAAATGTCGTGGTGAGGCGGAGGACTGATCAGTCCCACACCCGGTGTGCTGTAACGAATACTGGCGATGTAGTTGTCGACTTTCTTGCCGGGCAACTCGCCGCCTTCGCCGGGCTTGGCACCTTGCGAGACCTTGATTTGCAGTTCATCCGCGTTGGTCAAGTATTCAATTGTGACGCCAAAACGCCCCGATGCGATTTGCTTGATTGCGGATCGCTTGGTGTCGCCATTGGGCAGTGGTTGGAAGCGTTTTGGATCTTCGCCACCCTCACCGGTGTTGCTTTTGCCGCCCAAACGATTCATTGCAACAGCGAGCGTTTCGTGCGATTCGGCGCTGATGCTGCCGAGGCTCATCGCCCCTGTGCAGAATCGTTTGACAATGTCTTTGGCCGATTGAACTTCGTCCAAAGGCAACGCGGGTCCGCCAACGCCTTCCTTGAAGTCCAGCAATCCACGCAGTGTGCAACGCGTTCGGTTGTCCTCGTTGATTTCGTGCGAGAACTTCCAGTACGCATCTTCGTTGTTGTTGCGAGCCGCGATTTGCAGCGAGCTGATCGCTTGGGGACTCCAAGCGTGCTTTTCACCTTCAGCACGCCAGTGGAATTCACCTAGGTTCGGTAATTGAGTCAGACGATCGGATTCTTTGTCGGGGAAACCAAGTTTGTGACGACGCAGTGTTTCTTCCGCGATGACATCGAACGTCACCCCTTGGATGCGGCTGGCAGTGCCAACGAAGCAACGGTTAATGACTTCATCGCGGAGGCCCAACGCTTCGAAGATCTGAGCACCCTTGTAGCTTTGCAGGGTACTGATGCCCATCTTGGCCATGACCTTCAGCATGCCTTTGGCGACACCCTTTCGGTACGCGGCAACGATCTTGTCGTCGTCCAATGTGGGCGACATCAAGCCGTCGCGGTGGGCTTGCCACAACGCTTCGAATGCGAGGTACGGGTTGATCGCATCGGCACCGTAACCAATCAGCAAGCAGTGATGATGCACTTCGCGAGCTTCACCGGTTTCGACGGCAATCCCGACACGAGTCCGCTTGGCTTTAGCGACCAAGTGATGGTGAACCGCACCGGTGGCCAACAGCATGCTGACGGGCACACGGTCGTGCGAAACATCGCGATCGCTCAAGACGATGATTTGCAAACCTTCATCGACGGCCGCTTCGGCTTCAACACAAATCCGATCCAAAGTCTTCGTCAGACCAGCCTTGCCTTCGGAACGATCGAAGGTCGTGTCGATTACGCGGCTGTGCCAACGCTCGTGGTCGACATGCTTGAGAGCGGCGACTTCTTCGTTGGTCAAAATCGGATGATCGATCAACAACCGGTGACAGTGCTCTGGAGTCGCGGCGAGCAAGTTTTGCTCGGGACCGATGTAGCACTCCAGCGACATGATGACTTCTTCGCGAATCGAGTCGATCGCGGGGTTGGTCACCTGTGCAAACAGTTGCTTGAAATAGTCATAGATCATCCGTGGCTTGTCGGACAAACAAGCGAGCGCCGAGTCATTGCCCATCGAGCCGACTGGGTCACGCAGTTGCTCGACCAACGGACGCAGCATGAAGTTCATCGTTTCGGCGGTGTAACCAAACGCTTGCATACGTGGCAGCAAGGTGTCGCCGTCGAACCCGTGACCTTCGGCTTCGGGGTGCAAGTCGGCCAAGCGAATGCGTTGTTGCTTGAGCCATTTGCCATAAGGCTTTTTGCGAGCGAAGTCGGCTTTGAGTTCTTCGTCAGGGATCAAACGTCCCGCTTCGAAGTCGATCAAGAACATCTTGCCCGGCTGCAAACGACCTTTTTCGCGAACGATCGATGGGTCGACAGGCAATACACCGACTTCGCTGGCCATGATCACGCGATCGTCGTGGGTGATGTAGTAACGACTTGGACGCAGCCCGTTGCGGTCGAGCGTCGCACCGATGCACTTTCCGTCGGTGAAAGCAATGGAAGCCGGGCCGTCCCAAGGTTCCATCAAGCAACTGAAGTACTCGTAGAAAGCACGCTTTTCTTCTGGCATCGTTTCGTGCTTTTGCCAAGCTTCAGGAACCATCATCATGATGGCTTCTTGCAGCGTGCGGCCGTTCATCAGCAAGAACTCAAGCACGTTGTCGAACGTTCCCGAGTCGCTCAAGTGAGGCTCGACAACGGGGAACAACTTCTTCAGTTCGTCACCGTAGATTTCGCTGGCGGCCGTGCCTTCACGAGCACGCATCCAGTTCGCGTTGCCGCGAAGCGTGTTGATTTCGCCGTTGTGGCTCATGAAACGAAGCGGCTGAGCACGGTCCCAACTTGGGAACGTGTTGGTCGAGAAACGACTGTGGACCATCGCCAAGTGCGTCTCGAAATCTTCGTCACGAAGATCGGGGAAGTAAGGCATCACTTGGGCCGGCGTGAGCATGCCCTTGTAGATGATGACCTTGGTCGACAACGAACAGACGTAGAACATCAAGGCTTGCTTGATCTTCGTACCGCCGCGCAGTTCGTGACTGGCTTGCTTGCGGATCAAGTAAAGCTGACGCTCGAACTCCAGATTGCTCAGACCGTCTGCCGCACCGACGAACAACTGTTCGATGACAGGTTCGCTCTGACGAGCCGTTGGGCCAACGTCGGCGGCGTCCGTTTCTTGTGGCACATCGCGCCAGCCGATCAATTTCTGACCGGTTTCTTCGATCAAACGAGCGATCGTGTCTTTGCAGATCTTTCGTTCGGCTTCGTCGGTTGGCAAGAAGATCAAACCAGCCGAGAACTTGCCTTCTTCGGGCAATTCGACACCGAGATCTGCTTTGGCGACCTTTTGCAAAAACTTGTGAGGCAAGCCACACATGATTCCTGAACCGTCGCCGGTGTTGGGCTCGCAGCCACAGGCACCACGGTGGTCCATGTTTTGCAAAATCGTATCGGCATCGATCACGATTTGATGACTGGGTGCCCCTTTGATATGGGCAACAAATCCAACGCCACACGCATCCTTTTCGTGCTCAGGGTTGTACAGTCCTTGGGCCGGCGGCAGGTGAAATAAAGGTTGCTTGGTCATAACTGAAACAACTTGGGGATGAGGGAATGTGTGGACTATGAAGGGGCGTTTGAGTCTGAGTCGCGGATCATGCGACGACCGAGACCGCCCGGTCTTTGGTTTGATTTTTCTTTCGATCTGCTTTCGCAGCTTCTGATTTGGTTCTCAGTTCAGGTTCCATCTCCCGCCCCAGAAGAAGTGATCCCAATTCAATTGCCGCGCGACTGAGCTTGCTGCTGCGGCGAAAGATGATCCCAAGTGGTCGGACCATCTGAATTTCGGGACAAGCGACCACGCGTAAGGTCCCGTTGGCCGTTTCGCGTCGGACCGCCGCCTCGGGAACAATTCCCAAACCTCGGTTCGCTTGAATGGCACGCACCATCGAATCCGCGTTGTCGAACTCCATCTGAGTCACAACCGAGATTCCGGCTCGTTTTAAACACTGATCGATGGCCTGACGCAGCACCAACCCTCGCTCAAAACCAACCATCTCCATGCCACTGAGTTCCGACGCGGAGACTTCTGTTCGCTTAGCGAAGGGGTGGTCGTCGGAACACACCAAACGCATCGGCTCGGATTGCCAAGGAATGGTGCCCAAAGCTTTTGTGCTGCGAGGGAAACTCACCAGACCGAATTCGACGCCACCATCGAGCACCATTTGCACGACGCGTTGGCTGCTTCCGAACTCGGTTCGAACTTTGACATCAGGATGCTGAGTCTCGAAGACCTTGGTGGCTTCGGGCATGTAGCTCAGACCGACCGAATAGATCGCGCCAACGGTGACGCTGCCCGTCAATCGCTCGCCTCGGAACCGGACGCGCTGCTCCAGTTCGTTGTATTGGCGGATCACGTCGCGGACGCCGCACAGGTAAATCTCGCCCGCTTCAGTCAAACCCAATGGTCGACTCGAGCGATCAATCAGACACGCCCCAACGGATTCTTCCAATCCACTGATGGCTTGACTGACCGCGCTCTGGGTCAATCCGCAATCAACCGCGGCCTTGGAAAAGCTACGGTGATCTGCGACACGACAGAACAATTCAAGCGTACGAAACTGCAACGACAACCTGCTGTATTAAATTTCCTTATGATGCGTCCGGCCACCCTTAGCCGGATTGATGACGGAGAATAGCCACGGATGCAAATTTGGTCAAGCGTTCAGCCGCTCGGCCCCGATGCGATAGGTCAACGAAAAAGCCCGGCAGCTGTTTTGGACCGCAATTGCCGGGCTTTTCTGAATTTTTCGGGCTGCAACCAAAACCGATCAAGGGCAGCTCGAAATCCGCCAAGTTGGGCGGATGGAACCTCATTGACCAGTCTGGAACGTCATCAACCGGACTACTTATCGGCCCAATAATCGATAACGACCACTTTTTCGAGGTGAGGCTTCAGCACCTCGACGAACGCCTTGTGTGCTGGGTGCGGCAGGTACGTCTCGCGATCCTTCTCATTGTTGAAGGTCACCAGGAAACAATGAGTCAGCCCGTCATTGAGACCCTCGGGCGAATTGTTGGTGCCGAATTCGAAGTCCGCAATCTCAGGAATTTCGTTGGGCAAATTGCGAAACGCGTCGACGACCTTTTGGACGTCTGCGTCCGAACTGGCCTCTTTAAAACCAAACATCACGACGTGGCGGAGCGTTTTCTTGGACACTTCTTCCTCAGCTCCTGTGGCTGACAACTGCATGACCGCGGCGGCGACAAAACAAATTCCTAAACCTAACAACAAACGCATGACTCTCTCTCGATGGTAGCGGTAACGGACGAAAGCCCCATTGTCGCGTGTTCGATGACTGTCAGCTAGTCGTGCAAGCCCTCGCGGGCTCGCTTGATCGTGCTTCCACTGCTGGGTTGCAAATTTTTACTTGTTCACCTCTGGCGACATGCGTACAACGACCCCGGCACATGCATGGAAGCATTGACATCACATCCCACGTTTTTCTTGTGGATCCGTCATGCTTCTCACTCATTTCTCTCGACGCTGCAACTCGGAACGCTCGGCGTTCACTCTCGTCGAACTGTTGGTGGTGATCGCCATCATCGGCGTCTTGGTCGCGTTGCTTCTACCGGCGGTTCAGTCCGCTCGCGAAGCCGCTCGACGAATGAGTTGCGGCAACAACATGAAGCAGATCGGATTGGGGCTGCACAACTATCACTCCGCCTTCAATCAGTTGCCGATTCACGGAGTTGGCCCCACCGATGAAAACGACAACACCGCCGGTCGTGGAAGTGCGAACGATGGCACCGGGTTCACGCGAATGGAGCTGACCTATCTGGTTGGCTTGCTGCCGTATGTCGAACAACAATCCATTTGGTCGATGGTCAGCAACCCGTTGATCGAAGCGGATGGTGACATCTGGCCCGCGTTTGGACCACGACCTTGGACGATCCAATACCCGCCCTGGGCAACCGAGATCCCAACCTATCGTTGCCCAAGCGATCCAGGATTTGGATTGCCGGGACTCGGCCGCACGAACTACGCAGCCTGCACCGGCGACGGATTTTATGAAGCCGAACATGGGGTGACGGTTTGGAACTCGAGTGCAAACCGCTGGGAATACAACGAACGCTTGGCGATGCAACGCGCTCAATGTGGACTTCGCGGTGCCTTTGTGCCTCGCAAGTCGATGCGTTTCCGTGACTTCACCGACGGACTCAGCAACACCATCGCGGTCGGTGAAATCGCGACAGGCTTGGACGATCGCGACAACCGCACGATCGGATTCACCAATGCGAAAGGTGGCTTCTTTCAAATCGCCAACAATCCGAAACGTTGCTTTGACCTCGGGTTCATCGATCCCGAACGTCCCAATTTCTGGACCGAAGACGCTCGCGTTTATGCACCAGTGTCACAGCGAGGGATGCGTTGGGCGGACTTCCACACGCTCCAGTCGCAATTCAACACCATTCTCGGCCCGAACTCAGAAGTCTGCCTGGTTGGGCACTCGGACACCTACGGCATTGCACCACCCAGCAGCTATCATATGGGCGGAGTTCATGTCGTCATGTCCGATGGCGCGGTGAAGTTCATCACCGACTCAATCGAAGCCGGCAATTCGCGTGTCCCGTGCGTGTATTGCAAGGCGTTGTCCGGGCAAACCGACAGCCCAACGGCTGCCGGATCGGAAAGCCCCTATGGACTGTGGGGTGCACTGGGAACACGCGCCGCTCGCGAAGTCATCAACGGCGAGTTCTAACGGGCTAAGACCGCCTGAAAAACAGACGCTGAATCGGTAATGGACGAGGCCACGAGTCCCGGACTCCAGAACTCGTTGCCCCGTCCATCACTTCAGTTGCGAACGCGTCGCATGTAGGTGATAAATTTGCGATCGAGCTGTTCCAGGGTCATGTCCATCGAGCTTTCGAAATCTTCGATTCGTTCTCGAGGCGTTCTTTCGTCGAGAGGCTTGGACTCGCTGAGCTTCTGCAGATACGACACAAACTCTTTCCGTTGTGTCTTTAACAAAAAGTACGTCAACGCCCAAGATTCACCGTAAGCGTCTTCCGCCGTCGAAACGGAACGGAATCGCGAATCATCCGACAAAAGTGTCGCCAGCGAATCATCGGGGCGCGAAGAAAGATAACGTCGAAAGCGGCCCAGGTTGACCGCGTTGACTCGCCCGATCCCTCGCCAACCACGCGGGTTGCTGAAGTCGGGCGATTCGAAAAACATCGCCAACCCTTCGCTAACCCACATCGGATTGTCAGCGAACCGAGTCTGCAACCCGCAGTTGTAGGCCAGTTGGTGCGTCGCCTCATGAATGATCGTGGCAATGTTTCGTTCCAAGTTTGGCACTCGGAACGTTGTCATTCGATTGCTCTCCAAGTGGTAGTAGCCAATGACGCTCTTCGCCGTGTCACCAATTTCTTGGCTCGCGTACTTCAAGAACTCGTTGTGGTTGGCGAGCACCAGCGCGACCAAGGGATAACGTGGCTCTTCGAGATCAACGTGCTGGTTTTTCCAGTACGTGAAAAAACCGCGATGCAGCTGTTCAAACAAAACGCCGCAGTCTCTCGCGTAGGCTTCGTTGCCTTGATGAAGCAGCAAGTAATTTGCAGTCCGGTAAACCTGGAAACCCTTTGGCAGCTCGTCCAACATCCGACGAGCCATGGTCTCTTGATCGATCGGCGGACCCGCGGGCTGCTTCGTTCGTTGAACGATCATGTCCGGCTGGATCGTCCATAGTCGCCCAGCATCGCAACGAGCCAAAACCCCGCCGTCGGCAGCCTCGACCAAAATTTCAGCATCGATGGTCTGCTCTTGTTCGGCCGAATCATCCGCACCACCGTTGAAAGTGATGATATCCGCGTGCGCGCTAGAATCGGCGGAGCCAATCCAGAATGTCAGCACGGCGAATAGGATCAATACGGTGCGTCTTGTCACAACAAACAAATCCAATGAGAACGATGACCGAAGCGGACCCACATGCCGAGACATCGCAGGCGAATCCACAAAAAAATGGCGACGGGTTGCTCACCCGTCACCATTGTAGACCATCCAAATCATGTCAATGATTCCGCCTCGCCTCATTCGATCGTGAGACGCAGGCCGCCAGCCGCCGGGCCCGTCAATCCTGGTTCAAAACCAAGCCCGGTCGACCGTGACTACTTTCGGAAGTAGTCGGCAAAGTCATCTGCTTCGGTTGGCTGCGTCGCCGCTTTGCGAACCGGACGTGGGATTCGACGCAAGCCTTCTGGCTCTTCGCCGTCGTACGAAGTCTGGCGAACCTTCACTCGACGCTTGCTAACGCTGGCCGAATCGTCCTCGAACGGATTTCGCATCTCGTCGAATAGCGATCCCGCTCGTCCGTTTGAATTGCGACCTGGAGCCGCCTCAGCAGGGACCGGTTTTGGAACCGCGGGCAAGCCAGGATTCGTTTTGCGAATCGTTGTCTTCGGGCTATCAGTGAGCGGTTGCGGTGCGGGGGTTGGAATTCCTTGCATGCTTGGTTTTCGCTGAGCGTAAGGCGTCACTTCGTTCACGGTCGGGCTCGACATGTGTGGCATCCCGCGGGACTCCATCACGACGGGAGCTTCGATCACGTGATGATGGCCGTAGGAATGGACTTCGTGACCATGCACTGCCCCGGCTGACGGTTCACAGTGACTGCAGGTTTGACACCCTGATTCGCATCCGCGATGACAACGTTTTCCGTGCACCAAGAAGGCACCGACTTCGAAAACGCGTTCCACGCCACAAGCAGCAAGGTCCAACGTTTGATAGATCGGATTGCACTTCTGAACTTTGTGTCGTCCGAGGAATCCGCCGCTATCCGGTTTGCTGCAACTGGAGCATCCTGCGGACTCGCAATCACAGGTCGCATCGAATCCGCAGCTGGGATCGTTAGCGAAAAACGGGGTGACGCCGCGAAGAGGCTCCGCCCCGCACTCCGGTTCCACACTGCACGAGCACTCGGTTTCGCAACCGCAGGAAGCACTCAGATGTGCACGCAAAGCGGGGAACGCCAGGGGAGCTTCGCATCCGCAGGCGGGTTCGAGCCCGCATGTTGGCTCACTGCCGCAGGAGGGCGAATCCAAACCACAGGCTGGTTCGCCGCAACTGCAAGACTGCGCCGCGACGTCGCTAACAGCAACGCACGCCATGGCAGCAACCATTGCCCACGCGGCCAACAAGCGAACCGCCGTGATTCGCCGTCCCGGCTGCAAACGGGATGTGACACACAAATCAGACGCACGTCGATTCTTCGTAAAGGTCCAAGACATCAGCTACTTTCTCCGTCGAACTTTGGATGACTGACATCGCTTATCGACGAGGAATGATCGTTAGGACTAAAACTATCCGAACGACAGGCAAAAGCACCTCAAACCGCGCACCTTACCAACGCGTTAAAGTTTCACTTCACCGGACCGGGAAACTCAATAGCGAGGAACCGACGAATCGATTTGCTGGGACCATTGATCGATTCCACCAGCCAAGTTCTGAACCTTCTCAAATCCCTGCGATTGCAAGAACTGAGTCACCTGCATGCTGCGTCCACCGTGGTGACACTGAACAACAATGTGATCTTCGCGATGCTCGTCGAGTTCTGACAAACGTTGCTGAATCTCGCTCATCGGCAACAGTTTCGAACCCTCGATACGAGCCGTTTCATACTCGGCAGTTTCGCGCACATCCAACAAAACGAACTCGTCGCCGCGGGTTCGCATCGCGTCCAAATCAGCAACCGTGATTTCAAGTGGCAAGGCAGAATCGTTTGACATGGATCATGGTCTCAAGGAACAGAAATGGATTCGCTGGCATGGCAACTTGCTGCCAAACCGGTGGCCCATATTGTGCACGCCATCGCTTCGACGCGAATGGGTGGCAACGAAGTTCAATCACGGAACGCGGCGCTCGACGCATCCGCCGGCATCCGCCAATCACCGCGAGGCGACAAGCTGACCGATCCGATCTTCGGGCCATCCGGGACACAATTGCGTTTGAATTGATTTTGGAAGAATCGCCGAACAAACGTTTTGGCCGTCGTCTCGATCACCTCGGCGGAATGCGGCAAATCAAAGTCCGTCTGCCCCGCCAAAAAACACATTTTCGCAACGTCACAGCCACCGCGAACGAAGTGATAGAGAAAGAAATCATGCAGTTCGTACGGACCGATCGAGGCCTCAGTGTTCTGCCGAATCTCACCATCTTCGGTGGGCGGCAAAAGCTCGGGCGAAATCGGCGTGTCGGCGATCCGATGCAACGTCTCGTGCAAGGTCGAACGATACCGATGGTCGGCGGCGTACTGCACCAAGTAACGAACCAACGTCTTTGGAACCGAAGCGTTCACGTTGTACATGGACATGTGATCGCCGTTGTAAGTGCTCCATCCCAAAGCCTGCTCGGAAAGGTCCCCCGTTCCAAGCACAAACCCGCGACTCATCAGCAGCATCGTTCGCAGACGTGCCTGGACGTTCTCGAATTTCAAGTCGGTCGCGTTGGCATCGACTTTCTGAAGTCGCGATTGCAGGTCGTCAATTTCGGTCGATGCATCGATCTCCAACCCCAAAGGCGAATGCCCAATATCCAGAAACGTTCGCAATGCGAGCGGGCGGATATCGATGCTTTCCGACGTCACCCCCAGCCCTTCGACCAATTGGGTCGCGCTGTCATTGGTGTGCTGGGTCGTGCCGAATCCAGGCATGATGATCGCATCGATCACCTTTCGATCTCGCTTCAGTTGATCCACCGCCGAAACGGCAACCAGCAACGCCAATGTGCTATCGAGCCCACCGGAGATTCCAATCGTCAACGGTAGATCCGCGGGCAATTGCTGCAACCGTTTGACCAACCCAGCGGTTTGAATCGCCAAAATTTCTCCACACCGTTCCTCTCGTTTGGACAAATCGTCCGGCACAAAAGGATGCGGATCCACTCGCCGGAGCAGCCGATTCGCATCTGCCTGGTCGTGCTCCTTATCACCTCGCTCATTAAGCTTTTCGCTTTGCGGCGACGCCACTGACGGTCCCTGCTTCCTACCCGAACCAGCCAAGGCAACATCCACCGTTCGATAGGGTCGAGGCAACGAAGATTGAAAATCATCGAACGAGCCAACCACGCGTCGATCGTGATCAAGCCGTTGCAAATCGACGTCCCGAATCAACTGTGTCTGAACTGGCAAGTCTTCGTCATCGGTATCGCCAATCCGTCGAGACTCCCCGATCAAAGCACCGTTTTCGGCGATCAAACAATGTCCACCAAAGACCAAGTCACTCGTTGATTCACCACCACCCGCCGAAGAGTAGGCGTAGGCCGAGAGCAATCGCCCCGATTGACTGACAACCAAATCTCGACGCCACTGAGCCTTGCCAATCAATTCGTTACTGGCCGACAAATTGGCGATCACGTTTGCACCAGCGAGTGCCGCATAACTACTTGGTGGAACTGGCACCCAAAGGTCTTCGCAGATTTCCACCCCAAGCGTCGCCGCATCGTCTTGAAACAGCAAATCAGTGCCAAAGGGAATGTCATTTCCATCAATCCGAACGGTCTCGGGATCGTTGGCCGAAGCCGCCTGGAAATGCCTCGCCTCATAAAATTCGCGATAGTTGGGCAAGAACGTTTTGGGTACCAATCCGCGAATAAACCCACCGCGAACCAAGGCGGCAACATTCATGACGCTGGTTCCCACACGCAGCGGCAAACCCACGACGATCGCGGCGTCGCAAGAATAGGAATGCGTCGCGATCGCCCGAAGTGCATCCAGACTCGCGTCCAACAGCGTTTGTGTCGCGAACAGATCGCCGCACGTGTAAGCGGACAGCCCAAGTTCCGGGAACAGTATCAAGTCAGGATTGGATTGCTGAACGACAGCGTCCATCGTGGCGATGGTCTCCGCCGCATTTGCCGCGGGATCGGCCACAACGACTTTCGGCGATACCGCCGCGATTCGGTAAAAACCATGCTGCCGCCGCTGCTTTGGGATCGTCATTTCGTTCGATGAAGTCAAAGCGGGTTAGTCTCGTATTCCGGGGACGTGGCAACAACGAAAAGCATGAACATCTGACAGACATATGCTCTTCGGGGCGATTCGGCAGTATCGGAGACGCCCCTCATCCGAGGCCCGAACAACCGGCCATCTGCATCGGGCTCGTGCAAAATGGTGCTGTCGGTTCAGTATAACAAGCCGTGAATCAGGATTTCCGCGATCGGAACCACTGGACGCAGCCTTTCATCAACATCGCGAATCGCTCGACGGGGACTCGACGAATATGCCCGTGTCGATCGACTTGCAGGACCGTCTCAGATTCCAGGTCCATCGCGGAGAGAAACCCGCCGCCAAAACAATACGTGTCCATGCAAACCAGGTGCGTGTGCCGCAAAACTTCACCGGTCGGCTGGGGCGTATGCCCGACGAAAACGCGTTTCCCGCTGTGATGCGGTGCGGGCAGACTCGCTGGCAAATGGGTCCAGTAGGTCAACTCATCGCTCTGTGACTCGACGTCGCAACTCGGGTCGTACATCGCGTGCACGAAAATCTCTTGTTCCGTCTCATAACTGGGAAGCAGCGACTCGAAAAACGCTAGGTGATCCTTGGGAATCTTTTGGGCAGAACCACCGTAGCTGGTCACCGTTGCCTTGCCGCCGCTGCGAAGCCACATCGCATCGTCCAAACCTCGCGAAACCACGCTTTGCAGCATCCATTCATGGTTACCGCGTAGGGGAATCACTTTGCACTTCGACTGCAACCGGATCAACTGATCGATGACATCGCGCGAATCGGGACCTCGGTCGATGTAGTCGCCCAGAAAAATCAGCTCATCATCGGCGGTCGGCGCGAGCTCCTGGATCATGGACCGGAGTGCTTTGGCGCAACCGTGGACGTCGCCGATCACATACCGAGCCATTCAATTCACACCCGGGTCGAAACCCTGTTGCTCAGAAGGGAAAGGAACGTCCGGCGTCAAATCTTTCATGATCGCTTGACCACAACGACGCACCAATTTTTCCCACACTTCTTCGCAAGGACCAAAGATCGATTCCGTGTCGGCGGGAGTGACCAGCCAACCACCGTCTTCCAATTCGCTCTCCAATTGCATTGGTCCCCATCCGGAATAGCCAACGACGTAACGCAACTTGGCGTCGTCTCGTCGAGCCAGCAAACGCAAGTGGTCTTCATCCGAGGTCACCCAAGCGGGAACGTCGGCCCATTGGATCGACATCGAACCCCACGGTTCGGCTGGATGATCGTGCAGTTGGGTCTTGGATCCTGCGGGATCATTTTCAGCCCCCTCGCCGACGTCCGTCCCACAGGGATCGCCGATACCCGCGATGTTGTGAAGAGCCAAAACGGGTCCGTTGACTGGACCGCCTAGATAAATTTGGTCGGGGTGAATCTGCAGAGACTCGTTTGTTTTGTCCAGATCGCTGGGATCACTCCCAGGTGCCGAATCAGCCTGGGAAGCCAGCAATGAACTCATGTCCGGACCGCTGGACGCCTGCCACGACGGATCGCTCATCGCGATGACATCACCAAAACGCTGAGGTCCGGCGCGGTTGATCACCACGCCAAAAGCACCTTCGTCGGTGTGCCGAATGATGAGCACGACGGACCGGAAAAA
Organism: Rhodopirellula europaea 6C; assembly: GCF_000338295.1. Taxonomy (GTDB): domain Bacteria; phylum Planctomycetota; class Planctomycetia; order Pirellulales; family Pirellulaceae; genus Rhodopirellula; species Rhodopirellula europaea. The sequence continues at coordinate 20,116 of NZ_ANMO01000236.1, read as the reverse complement.
ATTGCCGTCATGCAAATACGGCGAAGCGATCAGGAAACAACCGGTGCAATTCTGGGACGTTTTCATCTCAAGCCCGGATCAAGGACCGGCAACTGCGTGGATAAGGAACGGTTGAATAAAAGAAGTTGCATGTGCCTTCGGCCGGAACGGCCCACTGGGTGCTTCGCACAAAAGGTACCTGAGTCTTCTACTCCCGCTGATTGCTAATTTCAGGACTGGTCTCGGTACTGATCCCGCCAAAGACATCCGCCCCAAGACAGCCCGACGCCAAAACCAACCAGGACATTGGTTGCATCTCGAACCAGCTCGTCACGTTGTCGCATCCGGTCGATCAGAATGGGCAACGTGCAAGATACCGTATTCCCAACATCCGCCAAATCGACCGGAAGTCTCTCTGGCGAGATGTCCATTCGCTTGCGAAGTTGGTCCAACATTTTCCAGGTGGCCTGATGGAACAAGTAGTGGCCGATTTCGTCGTCCGACAAGCCGTTTTCCGCCAGAATCTCGTCCACCAACCTTGGGATCGCTTCGACCGTGAAGTTGATCAGGCTGGGGCCATCCATATACAGACGACTCTTCCAACGCTTTCGGTGCCGGGGCGGAATCGCGTCTTCGGCTGGTCGGCTTCCGCCGTTGCCCACGATCAACATGTCCGCGCCACTGCCGTCGCTGCCGAACTGATATCCCCACAAAGAGGGCTGGTCGGCGGAGGTGATCAAAGCCGCCGCGGCGGCGTCCCCAAAAATGGTCCGCAGGCTGCGATCATTCTCATCGATGTATTTGCTGTACGTTTCCGCCGTCACCAGCAGCACTTTTTTGGCAACGCCGGTTCGGATCAATCCGTCGGCCATGGCGGTGCCGTACACAAACCCACTGCAGCCGAGATTGAAATCGATCGCGCCACACTGGGTTCGCAGGCCCAACCGATCCTGCAGCAGGCACGCAGTCGTCGGCAGCGGATAATCCGGCGTCTGGGTGCACAGCAGCACGAAATCAATCGACGACCGATCCAGATTTTCGCGTTCGAACAATTGCTCGCACGCCTGGACGGCCAGATCCGCCGCGGTCTCGTCGGGCTTGGCGATGTGCCGCTGGTGAATCCCCGTTTTCTCCGAGATCAAGTCGAGATCCCACGAGGGGAACTGTTCCTTCAGCGTCGCATTGTCTTCCACATGTTCCGGAAGATGCACCGAGATGGGACCAATCTGGGCGTGGGGCACGTTCGTCTCGGCGAAGAGGCTAAAGAAAACTGACGTGGGTCATTCGAATGAACGCGGAAGCGTACCAGCCATTCCGCATCAACGGCAACTCGCAAACGAGGATCCGCCCCAATGGGCATAAAAAAACCACGCCCGTGATGTCCGGGCGTGGTCTTGAAGAGCGGCTGATCGGATTCGAACCGACGACAATCACGTTGGCAACGTGATGCTCTGCCAACTGAGCTACAGCCGCGTTTCAGTTGTGTGGGGCACAGTATAGGAACCATCGGATTTGTCGCAAGTCGACTTGAAAGGTTTTTTAACCGCTTGTCGATCATCGCCGGAAAACACTACACTTTGCCGCTGCATGAAACGGCCCCTGAAGCAGGTGGCCCCCCGGTCGAAGCGTCCGATCACCCCGGCCTATTCGATTTCGCTTCCCGAAGTAATCGAGAGCCAGTTCCGGTTCGATCGATTCGTTTTTCTAACACAAGGTTCAAAATCAGGATGTCCACGTCTTTCGACACCGATTCAACGCCCGCCGAAGACGCGGCTGCTCCCGTCAAAGACCCGCTGCAGTTGAACATGGAGGTTTCAAAACCTCATGCCTGTTTGCGGGAGGTTGTTGTCACCATCCCTCGTGGCGAAGTGGATCGCTACATGAAGGACGCGTACGACGAACTCGTTCCGGAAGCTCAGGTTCCCGGGTTCCGTGCCGGCCGCGCGCCACGCAAGTTGGTTGAAAAACAATTCAAAGATCGCATCGAAGATCGAGTCAAAGGCTCGCTGTTGATGGACAGCTTGGCCAAAGTCACCGAAGACGCTGAGTTCTCAGCGATCGGTGAACCCGACTTCGATTACGAGTCGATCGAATTGCCTGAAAAAGGTGAATTCAAATATCAGTTCAGCATCGAAGTGCGACCTGAATTCGAAACTCCAGACTGGAAGAAGCTGGAACTGAAAAAACCCGTCGAAACGACTTCCGAAGAAGACGTCGACGCTGCTCTTCAACGTGTCCTCTCGCGTTACGCTTCCTTGGAAGCCAGCGACGCCCCAGCCGAACTCGGCGATCGCTTGTTGATCACCGCGAAATTCGTCGACGGCGACAAAACCATCTCCGAGATGGATGAAGAACGCGTCACGTTGGCCAATCGCCTCAGCCTCTCCGATGCAGTTTGCGAAAACTTCGGCGAACTGATGAAGGATTGCAAAGAAGGCGACGTTGTGACCGGCAAGGTCAAACTTGGTGAAGGTCACGCCAACGAAGAAATGCAAGGCAAAGAAATCGACGCCACCTTCACGGTCGTCGAAGTCTTGAAAGAGCAACTTCCTGAACTGACCTCCGAATTCCTCGACGAATTGGGTGAGTTCGAATCCGAAGATGAACTCCGCGAATTCGTTCGTGGTTCATTGGAACGACAAGCCAACTTCCGCACCGAACAAGCGATGCGTGGCAGCATCATCGAAAAACTGCTTGCTTCGGCAGATTTCGAATTGCCACCAACCTTGGTTCGTCGCCAAATGAAACGAGAACTCGACCGCAAGGTTCTCGAGTTCCGTCGCAGTGGCTTCGACGACGACATGATTCGTCGCTTCGTCAACGCCAGCAAGCAGAACATGCAACAAGGCACCGAGTCTTCGCTGCGTGAACACTTCATCCTTGAGCAAATCGCCGACGAAGAGAAAATCGACGCGGAACCTCAAGAATACGAAACTGAAATCCAGTTGATCGCTGAGCAAAGCGATTCGTCACCACGTCGCGTGCGTGCTCGTCTGGAAAAGACCGGTCAAATGGACGCTCTTCGCAACCAAATCGTCGAACGCAAGGTCATTGAACTGATCTCCGAAGCGGCAACGGTTACCGAAGAACCTGTCGAAAAAGAAGCCGAAGAAAAGAACGAAGAGTTCGCCATCGATCACGAAGTGCTGCCAACCAAGGATCACGACGCGATCCCAGCGGCCAAGTACGATGACAACACGCCGAAGGGCGCTGAAACGGAAGAAAAGCAGGAAAAAGACAAGGACTGATCCCAAGTCTCTTTTCCAATCGCATCAACGCCTGGTCGCCATCCGCGACCAGGCGTTTTTTCATGCGCTACTGGCAAATACAAACGACCTCAGTTCGCCGGAGATCCGATCGCCCTTCTCCATGCGGTGACCTTGCGCAAGTCCATCTGCCCGGTCCGATCGCGCTGGTCACAGACATCCCCACGAACGCCCCAGCAATTCGGACGCACGCCGGCAGTCCCGAGCGAACGCATCTCTCGCAACCGCAATGATCCCGCCAGAGCGATCCAAACGCTGTGCTCACTCGCCACGCAAAGAAGTGATCTCAGCCGATCAATCGTCATATGATCCGTTAGCGTTCGCCCGTCTTTTCCGAACGTATCGATCAACAATCGATGACGCCCTGTTTCGATCACGGCGTTGAGCACTCCTTCGGCGGACATCGCCCCAGCGGCAATGTGATCCGCGTACGCGACCGGCACCAATTCGACTGGTTGTGGCAGTCGGATCGACTCCCAAAGCCCAGTCAGTTTCGGTGCGGTTGAGCAACCGCTCGGACCGACTTTTGCAAAAGAGAACTCGGGTGGAACGTGCGAGGACAACTCAGGCCCCGTTTCGGACTCACCCAGCGCCGCTGACAAACGGACAGTGCGATCCGCTGGTGCTTCACCGACAAATTCACTGACGGCTGACTTCCACACACTTGGATCGCATGCGGCCAAAGCTCCACGCGAAGGCTCTTTGAAATCGAGAATATTGACGCCCCCGGAGGCGGCCACCCGGGCCTCCCCCAGATCCCGAACACTGACTAGCAATTCAGCGGCGTCCCCGCTTGCCCTCCGCAAAGAAGAAGGACGAGTTTCGCTTGTTGCGAGCACCAATCGTTGGCGGGGGGAAGTCGACTCCACTTCGGTTCCTTCGGGGCAATCTGATCCGAGCTACCACTACATCCGATCGACCCGAAGCGGCGGGCAAGCTACAGTCTTCGTCTAAGCAATGAGCAAGAAACAAGTGTCAGGTACCTTTTGTGCGAAGCACGCAGCAGGCCGCTCCGGAAAAAGATGTCCGACACTTGTTTCTCAAATGTTCCTAAACACCGTTTCGGGAACGCAACTTACGTGAAATCAATGTCGCCCAACAAGACACCGGATTTGCCGCGGTGAATTACGACTCCATCGAGACGCCTTCGCAGTTCGCTGAATTTTGCGATGCCATTGCGGACGAACCCGTGATCGGTTTTGACACAGAATTCGTTTCTGAGGACTGCTACCGCCCCGAATTGTGCCTGGTCCAGGTCGCTGCGGGCAAACATTTGGCGGTGATCGATCCTTACACCGTTGGCGACACAAAGCCATTCTGGGACATCCTGACGGACGACCAGATCGAACCCGGCAGCCGAGTCGTGATCGCTCATGCGGCTCGCGAAGAAATTCGATTCGCGTACCGTTATTCGGGCCGACCGATCGCCGGACTGTTCGACACTCAGTTGGCCGCCGGATTTGTCGGGATCGAATATCCTGCCTCGCTGGCGACACTGGTTCAAAAATTGGTGGGGCAAACCCTTCCCAAAGGCGAAACGCGAACCAATTGGCGACATCGGCCGCTGACCAAGGACCAGCTGACTTACGCATTGCACGACGTGACAACGCTTGCGGAAATGCACTCCAAGCTGATTGCGGATGTCAAAGGTCTCGACCGCGTTTCGTGGCTGAACGAAGAAACCGATCGTCTGCAAAAGAAAGTCATCGACGCTGAAGAAAGTGAGAACTGGCAGCGTGTCAGCGGCAGCTCCGGTTTGAAACCCCGTCAGCTTGAGATCATCCGACACCTTTGGCGTTGGCGCGAAGAAATCGCTCGCACGAAGAACCGGCTGCCTCGTCGGGTGATGCGAGATGACTTGATGGTGGAACTCGCGAAAAAGGGTTCCCCCGACACCAAGAAGATCCGCAACATTCGTGGCATGGAACGTCGTGGGTACAACGATCAGTACGACGAAATCGGGGCCGCCATCGCGGCTGCTTTGGATGTCCCCGACGAACACTTGCCGCGACGAACGCGTGGACGCTCACGAAGTGCTTCGCCAATGCTGAGCCAGTTCCTCTCGACCTCGATCGCTTGCATCAGCCGCCAGCAAAAACTGGCACCCGCGATTGTTGGCAACTCCGATGACGTCAAAGAACTCTTGTCCTACGAATTGGATCCTCGTCGCGGGACACCCACACCATCGCTGCTAAAGGGATGGCGTGGTGACATCGTAGGCACCGCATTCCGAAAGATCCTTCGCGGCGAACTAGCGATTCGCGTCGCGGACACCACCGAGCAACAACCGCTCGAATTCGTTGAGTGCGAAGGCTCTAACCAGCCTGACGAGTGAACTTCGGTACGACGCGTACCGAAATGGTGGACTTCGGTCCCTACTCGTGCTTGTGATGCTGCGGGTCGCGGTCGTGGTGACGTTGGTTGATGTGCACGTGTAGTTGAGGATGGTTTTGAAACAACCAATCCCAACCCGACTCTGTAATCGCGGCGTCGTCCAAATACAAAGATTCCAAGTGCGGAAGCTGGACGATCACCTTCAGACCTTCATCTGAAAGCGGCACACCAATCAGGTGCAACCCTCGCAACGATTTCACTTCCAGCAACGCGCGACCGATATCGTTCCCCAACAAGGTCGATCCGACTCGAAGCTGACGCAGCTTTGGCAGTGCCGAGAGCGAACGAATTCCTTTCTCGGTCAACCTGCTGTGCGGCAGGTTCAAAAACCAAATTGATTTTCGCTCGAGCAACGGCTTCAAACCTTCGTCGGTGATCGGCGAAAGCCGCAATCGCAAGTGCCGGAGCTCCGGAATTTTCGCGATCGTGGCGATGCCTTCGTCTGTGATCACGCCTTCATCAATCAACACCGTGTCCAGCTTGGGAAGTTCCGACACCTGAGGTTCGCCGGACTCCTCTTCCGAGGAAGAAAGCGAGCTGCCGGGCGGAAGCGGAGCCGAGTCCGAGGAAGACTCATCCGTCGCCTCATCGTCATCCGAGGCTTGTTCATCGGCGAGCAAATTCAGCCGCCGCTGTTCAGCTGCTTTTTCCAGTTCTTCCAACGGAATCAACAGCAGCTTTTCATTGTCGATTTCATAGGTGGTCGTGTGCAGCTGAGTCGATGCACCGCTAAGAACCTGCTCGATTTGCTGGGCGTAGAGCTCTTCCGGCTCGGGTGGCTTTTCCGGCGGCTTGACCGGTTCGATTGGCCGAGTGGCCCACCACGCCAGCCCAACGATTGCAACGACAGCGATACTCACGCCGAGCTTGGTGGGCGTGCAGAGTGCGATCAGCCGTTTTTTGAGGCTAACTCGCACGGGCGGTTGTTCTTCGTCGTCCGGCTCGACGACATCGCCCAATTCATCTTCATCGCTATCCGGCTGGGATTCAGCGTTGGCTTCGCCCGGGTCCGCGGCAAAGGCGGACCCTTCTTCCGGAGAATCTTTTTCTTCCTCTCGGTCGTCGTCTGGCAGTTCGTTCGATGACATGAGGAAGATTTGTATCCTGGCACCGGAGCGTCGATGAACGACGCTCCGGTGCGCAGCTAAGTTTCGTCGAGAAGCAGAACGCCGAGACGATTGACCCAGTAACCGTCGCAGCGAGTACAAATGCTTCCGCCCGAGTGATCGGACGAAGAAATCATTCCCGCAAACGATTCCTTGTCAACGAAACTTATGTCTGGATGGTAAAGCTCATCTTTTGGATGGGCGAAGGTGGGACGGCGGTGGGAATGTCCTTGCCGTTGGAAGTGGGGTACCACCGACGACAAATGAGTGTCAACGCCGAATTGTCGTTTGATTTAAAAAATTCACACCACACGCTGTTTCACGAGACGTTTCCTCGGACGCATTTCCATCATTCGCTCCGGAAATCACGACCAACGGGCCACCCGCGTGCTGAACCGATGCGATCATCGGTATCCCACACCACTGGCGCAAATCATCCGCATTTGTTTGCGTGGAATCGTCCCCAGAGTCATCCATTCGATTCAGAATCAATCCGGTGATCGGCATCCCAGCGGCTTCTGCCGCTCGCGAGGTCGAGATCACATGATGCAAGACTCCCAGTCGGTCCGGTGCCACTAAGAGCAACTCAAACGAATGACCGTCCTGATCGCTCCACCGCTTCATCTCGATCGCCAAATCAACGTTCAGCCAATCGTCGCTGATGGGACTGAACAAGCCGCCGGCGCCCTCAATCATGACGACGTCGAATTCGCCGTCGCACCAAACCGCCAAACCATCTCGCAATCGCCGCGTATCAACCTGAGCTCCTTCTTTCGCGGCCGAACGCGGCGGCGACACGGCAGCGATGAAACGCTGCGGGCAAACCGCATCGATGTTTTTGGGGCGTCCTGCCGCTTGCCATAGCGTTGTCGCATCGACACTATACCGCTGGCCATCGGCGCGCAACTCGCAACCGCTGGCCACCGGTTTGTAAACCCCGACGCGTTGCCCGCATTCCCGCAACCGCTCAACCGTTTTCGCGGTGCAGTACGTTTTGCCAACCTCGGTATCGGTTCCCGTAACGAAATAGAGACTTGCCATGAGTTCTTCGGTCAAATTGTCGTTGATTCAAATGCGTGATGCGGGGTCGAAAGACAAGTCGATCGATGCATCGATTAGATGGATTGAAAAGGCTGCCGCCGAAGGTGCCCAGGTCATCTGCTTGCAAGAACTGTTTGCCACATGCTACCCGTGCCAAAGCGAAGACCACGACAACTTTGATTTGGCTGAATCAATTCCAGGTCCGACGACCGAAGCCCTGCAACCGGTGGCGGAACGATTGGGCGTGGTGATCGTTGCCCCATTGTTCGAACGCAGAGCACCAGGCGTTTATCACAACAGTGCCGTCGTCATCGACGCGGATGGAAGCATCGCGGGCGTGTATCGAAAAATGCACATTCCTGACGACCCGTTGTACTACGAGAAGTTCTATTTCATACCCGGCGACTTGGGATTCAAAGTCATTCCGACCCGCTTCGCCAAATTGGGCGTGGGAATTTGCTGGGATCAGTGGTTTCCAGAAGCGGCTCGCCTTTTTGCCCTCGCGGGCGCCGAAATATTGCTCTACCCAACCGCGATTGGCTGGATCGATGAAGAGAAAGAGGAGTTCGGCGAAGGCCAGCGTGATGCGTGGATGACAGCGATGCGGGCCCACGCGATTGCCAACGGAATCTATTTGGGAGCCCCCAACCGAGTCGGAATTGAAGGCCGCGTCGAGTTTTGGGGATCATCCTTCATCGCTTCCCCGCGGGGAGAGATTCTTTCGCAAGGCGATTGCTCAAGCGATCAAATCGTTTCCGCCGATTGCCAGTTTGCGGACATCGATGTCGTTCGCACACACTGGCCATTCCTGCGTGACCGCCGCATCGATGCGTACGGCGATCTCATGAAACGCTGGATCGACTGAGCGACCAAGATATCTCGAATGTCGACGTTGCCGCCGACCAGACCAAGTCACTTTGGCAACGCATGTCGAGTGGTAATGTCTTGCACCGCTGCGTGAATTTTTCCGTTGCTGGCCAACACGCTGGTTGTTTCCAATGGCAGCGTGTCGCCGGTTGCGGTGGTGATCTTTCCACCGGCTTCGGTGATGAAGAGTGCACCAGCGGCAAAGTCCCACGGCGACAGTTTGTATTCGAAGAATGCATCGAACCCGCCACAGCCAACTTGGCATAGATCCAGTGACGCGGTGCCGAACCGTCGGATACCGTGAATATCATTTTCGAAGCATTCTGCGATCGCCCCCAATGTGGCTCGCATCATGTCGCCACGGTCGTAATAGAAACCGCAACCGATCATGGACTGATTGAGCGAACTTGATTCGCTCACGCGAACTTGGTTTCCATTTTCAAAGGCACCTTGCCCATGAACCGCGGTAAACAAATCTTCGCGAATTGGGTTGTAGACCGCACCGACGATTGGAACGCCTGATTCGTAATACGCGATCGAAACCGCGAAGTGCGGTAAGTGATGTGCAAAGTTGTTGGTGCCATCGAGCGGGTCGATCACCCACAAATGTTTGGCATTGGCATCGCCGCCTTTGAGATCTTCTTCGCCCAACAATTCATGATCGGGGAAGGACTCTCGGATGATCGCAGCAACCGCCTGTTCACTTTCCAAATCAGCGTCGCTGACCAGGTCGTAGGTTTTACCACCATCGGTGGATTTGTCCCGCATGGTCACGCCATTCTCGAAGTAACGACGCAAAATTTCGCCGCCGGTCCTAGCAGCTTTGACCGCGGTTTCGAGTAGATCAGACCGCCTCAGATTGTTATCGGGCATTTTTTCGAATCTTTGAGCGAATGAGGAAGGCGGCAGTTTGTTATCGTGAAGGAGTCATCCCATGACTCTCCATTCGATTTGCCCAACGAGGAAGTTCGTCGTGAAAATCTTTTCGACCGCTCGTGTGTTTGTTTGCTGTTTTGTGATTGGTACCGGTGGGATTGCCAAGGGGGACGATCGGACGACATCACCGTCCGTCGAGGCCAAGAAAATCACTGCCGCAAAGACCAGTCCGGAAGCAGACGAAACGGCGGCCCCCGACGCCGAACCCGCTGAAGAAGAGAAAGCAAAAGTGCTTTCCATTGGTTCGTTGGCTCCTTCCCTCGACATTGAACACTGGGTTGGTGACTCGCCTTCGCCAATGTCAAAATTCGAACCAGGCAAGGTCTACGTGGTTGAATTTTGGGCGACTTGGTGCGGACCGTGCCTCTACAGCATGCCTCACCTGGCCGAATTGCAAAACAAATACGAAGACGAAGGTGTTCGTGTGGTGAGCATCAGCAATGAAGCTTTAGAAACCGTCACCAGTTTTCTTGAACGCCCAGTCAGTCCGAAGATCCTCGGCCTTCCAGAACCCAAAGAAGTAGGTGACGAAGTCTGATGAAGAAGCGTCGACTGACGAAGAAGTGAAAGAAGAAGCCAAACCGATCACCTTCGGCGAATTGACCTCGGCTTACAGCCTGACCACCGATCCGGACGAATCGGTCTACGAAGACTACATGAGGGCCGCCGCTCAGAACGGCATCCCCACCGCGTTCATCGTCGGCAAAGACGGATACGTGGAATGGATTGGACACCCAATGTCGATGGACGAACCTTTGGAAGCGGTGGTCAACGACGAATGGGATCGAGGCCCGGCCAAAGAGGAATTCGAACGCAAGCAAAAAGTTGATCTGGCGCTGCGTGAAATCCTTCTGGCGTATCGCACGAAACATCACGAAACCACGTTGCGACTGCTGCAAGAACACGCTGACCTGTTTCAAGGCACCCGGTACGAAACGGCACTCAAGTCGATTTGGTTCCCAACGGCACTTGCAACCCAACAAAACGAGATCGCATTGGAATTGATCGAAGAGAAGATCGAATCCAATCCGGACGATGTTGTCGCCATCAATCGCTGGGCATGGGAAGTCTACGAAGCCATCGAGTCAGGATGGGACAACAGCGACGAGATTCTGATGACCACGACGAATGCTCTGGAGTCCGCCTTGGCTTCGGAAGAAAACGAGTCAGACGAAGCGTTGTGGCCGGCTTATGACACGGTTGCTCATTTGAAAGCATTGGCGAAAGACAAAGACGCCGCAATCGAGTGGCAACGTCGCGCAATCGAAACAGCGCCAGATGGCGAGAAAGACAACCTCAAAGCGTACCTGCGAGAACTGACCGGCGAAGCTTCTGACGCTGACGACGAATTGAACGCGGCGGATGAAGAGACCAATGAAGACTGAGCGTGTCATTGTTTGACCGCCAGAAGATCGTTCTGCTTACAACCTTCCTGCTGATGGTTTTGTCGCTTCGCAATGCGCTCTATCCAGCAGAGCAGTGGCTGCAGCACACTCCGACGGTGTTGATGCTTTTGGGTTTGCTGTGGTCGACCGGCAACGCCCGATTGTCGCCAATCGCGTTCAGTTGTGCGATCTCGTTCATCGCCCTGCACATCATCGGTGCCCGCTGGATCTATTCCAACGTGCCCTATGACGCTTGGTGGGAATCTCTGACCGGGTCTTCTCTTTCGAAGCAATTCGATTGGCAACGCAACCACTATGATCGGCTGGTCCATTTTGCGTCGGGATGCTTTGGCGTCCCGGTTGCATTTGATTGGCTGAAGCAAACCTGGGATGCATCGCATCCCAAAGTTTCACTGCCCAAACGCTGGGGTTGGTTTTTGTCGCTGTGCGTTGTGATGGCCGTGGGAGCCGCCTACGAAGTCTTGGAATGGCAGATCGCGATGCTGTTCTCGCCTGATCAAGCGGAGGCCTACAACGGCCAACAGGGCGACCTTTGGGACGCTCAAAAGGATCTATGCCTAGCCGGAATCGGTGGACTGGCGGCCATCGGAATCCACTGGATCTGGTCGGAAATGCGCCGCGACTGAATCTGTCATCTTGACGGAACCGGTCGCGGGGCGTCGTAATGGGACAATGCAACGAGACATTGACAGCCAGCGACTTCACGACGACCTCCGCGGATTGGTATCCGGCGACGTATTGTGCGACGCAGTGTCGACGCAACTGTACGCATCCGACGCCAGCATCTACCAAATTCGGCCGCTTGCTGTCGTGCGTCCCCGCTCGGTCGCCGACGTCTCCGCAACGGTTCAGTACGCTTGCGAAAACGACTTGCCGATTCATCCACGCGGCAGCGGTAGCGGCGTCTCCGGAGAATCGGTCGGTCCCGGAATCGTCGTCGACATGTCCGCTCACATGAAGCGGATCTCTCCGTCGGACGATGGGATGCAGGTGACCGTTCAAAGTGGTGCGACGCTGTCGAGCGTCAATCGATTCCTCAAAGGGCATCGGCGATGGTTCGGTCCTGATCCTGCCACGCGATCGATCACCACGATGGGCGGCGTAATCGCAACCAATGCCTCGGGCAGTCACTACCTGCGCAGCGGCTCCGCTCGCGACACCGTTTTGTCATTGCGGATGATCGCCGCGGATGGACGGTTGGTTGAACTTTCGCAGCACACCCCGGTTCCGGCGAGCGACGATGAAACGCTGACCGAGGGTGGGATTCATGATCCGATTCGAGACCCAAACGCGTCACTGCTGGATCGATCCGGTGAAGCGGGATTCGTCAATCGAGTCTCCCGTGGTTTGGTCGAGATCCGCAACCGATTCAACTACCACATCGACTCAACAGCATTCGCATCGCCCGCCAGCGGTGGATATCGACTCGACGATCTTTACGATTCCAACAACAGAGTCGACCTGGCGAAATTCTTCAGTGGCTCTCAAGGCACCTTGGGTCTGATGGTGGATGCCACGGTTCGCACCGAAGCGATCCCGGCGCACCGCGGCGTGGTGTTGTTCTTCTTCCACCGACTCGATTCGGCAACGCGTGCCGCCGTGTCGGCGCTCGAGCACGGCCCAATTGCCTGCGATGTGATGGACCGCCGCCTCCTTCAAATCGCACGAGAAGGCGAAAAGCGTTTTGCGGACTTGGTGCCTCGCGAAGCTGAAGCAGCGATGCTCGTTGAGATCCAAGGGGAATCACTTGGGGACCTTTATGATCGACTCGCGATTTTGCGACAATCGATTTCCAGCGGTCACGATGCCGCGTTCCAATCCGAAGACACCATTCGGGATGAAATTCGCGATCTTTATTGGACGTTGTTTCGACGAGTGATTCCGCGGCAATATCGAGTGCGTGGCACGCAGATGCCTTTGCCGTTTGTCGAAGACATTCATTCGCCGCCTGACCAATTGCCCGAAATGGTGGTCGCCGTTCAGAACGTTCTCAAGCGACATCAAACCACCGCGACCATTTTTGCCCACGCCGGTCACGGTCAATTGCATGTTCGTCCAATGCTGGATTTGCAGAAGGAAGACGACCGTCGAAAGATCCGTCCACTCAGCGAAGAAATTGCCAGCGTCGTGTGGGACCGCGGCGGCCAAATCGGGGTGGAACACGCCGCCGGGCTCAGCCGTTCTTACTTGATGCCAAAACAATCGGGCGAACTTTGGCAAGCGATGGGGCAAGTCAAACGATTGTTCGACCCTTATCACCGTTTCAATCCCGGCAAGCTATTTGGTGCCGTGCTGCAAAAGCCGGATGAGAATCTGAGACCGCTGGATCAAACGATCGAGATCGTCGCTTCCGGTCGCAGCGTGATCCCGTCGTCGCTGCCGATGACAACGGAAAACACAACCAGCGAGCCCGACGCTTCTCAGCCCGCCAAGGCGGCAAAAGGGATCGCACCAGATGAGCCCAAAACGGAGCCAGCTCAGAATGCGGCTTCGTCGGAACACCAATCGTCGGACGATCAACAGCCGACCAAATGGGTCGCTTCCATGATGCCGCACCAACCAGCGCCTCAGTTGGAAGTGTTGCAACATTGGCCGGGCGGAGCCCCAATCACGACGACCACGCGTGCCTGCAACGGATGTGCTCGCTGCCGCGCCGACGCGTCGGATGAACGGCAGTGTCCGATGTTCCGCATCACTTCCGTCGAAGAAGCATCTCCGCGGGCGAAGGCCAACTTGTTGAGAGGAGTCCTAAGCGGACAACTGCCTGTTTCGGAACTCACTGGAGAAAGAGCCAAAGCTGTCGCCGACCTGTGTTTCAATTGTCACTCGTGTCGCGTGGAGTGCCCCGCTTCGGTCAACATTCCCAAAGTCGTCGGCGAAATCAAAGCTCAGTACGTCGCCACCAACGGTTTGACTTTGTCGGATTGGTTGATCGGCCGAATCGACATGTTGGCCGCACTCGGATCACGTGTTGCTTGGCTTTCGAATTGGATGCTTCGACGACGATCGCTTCGATGGTTTGCCGAACGAGCCCTCGGCTTGTCCGCTTCTCGTGAAATTCCGTTGTTGGCCAGTGAATCGTTTGTCCGATACGCGGTACGGCGACGATGGCACCGAGCCTCCCCGGCCGGCGGATTGAAAGTCGTCTACTTCGTCGACCATTTCGCGAATTATCACGATCCGGAAATTGGTCGTGCTTTGGCCGAAATCCTTCAGCACAATCGCATTGGGTTCTATGTTCCGACTGGACAAAGTTTGAGCGGAATGGGACGCATCACCGCGGGCGACCTGAAGGGCGCACGCAGAGTCGCCAAGCGTAACGTTCGCTTGTTGGCCGATGCGGTCAGGCAAGGTTACACGGTCCTGGCAACCGAACCGGCTGCTGCCTTGTGTTTGAAACACGAATACCCAAACCTGCTCGACACAGAAGACGCTCACCTGGTCGCCGAACACAGTTTCGAAGCTTGCCACTACCTATGGTCATTGCACCAAGAAAAGCGTCTGACGTTGGAGTTCGAACCCGTTCGACATCGAATGTTGTATCACCAACCGTGCCACAGTCGGGTTCTGCACAGTGACACCGCGGCAGCCAACTTGATGCGTTTGATTCCGGAACTGGAAGTGGACGTTGTCGCGAAAGGTTGCAGCGGAATGGCGGGGACGTGGGGGCTGCAGCGGAAGAACTACCGGAACAGTTTGCGGATTGGATGGCCGATGGTCTCGACCGTTCGCAAAGCCACCACCAGCGCTCCGACGACCGAATGCAGTGCGTGCAAATTGCAAATGGAGCACGGCGGTGATTACGAAGCCATTCACCCGCTGAAGCTGTTGGCGCATTCCTATGGTCGATTGCCAGCGTTGAACTTGCGGGGCAAAACTTCAACCCCAGGCAGCGTCCAATTATGAACGAGCCGCGAACGATCGAAGTGTTGCTGTTCGCCGGTGCCAGCGAGGCCGCCGACGGCGCAGATCGCGTGATCGTCCGATCGCACGATCACATCACTGCCAGCGAGTTGATGAAACAGCTCGCCGACCAGCATGCGGCTTTGGCCCCATTGGCTCGAAGATCACGCTTGGCCATCGATCAGCGATATGTGTCGGCCGATCACGTGATTCCGTCAGGTGCGGAAGTCGCTTTGATTCCGCCGGTCAGTGGCGGTTGATCGTGCCTGCCCAATCCACCACCGACGAAGATTTCGATTCTGTTCACGTCTGTTTGACGGACGAACCGTTGGAACCCATGATTGCCGCGACGTCCTCCGAAGAACCTTGGCTAGCACACCCCGACGCGGGTGCGATGCTTTGGTTCCATGGAGTGACTCGCCGCAAAACGGTTCAGGGCGATCGCGTGACCGTCACGAAAGAACTTTCGTACACGGCCCATCGCGAAATGGCGGTCAAGCAACTCAAAGAGCTTGCTCACAACGCCGTGCAGGAATTCACCTTGCACCGGGTCGTGATTTTGCACCGCCTGGGCGTTGTCCCGATTGGACAAGCCAGCGTGATCGTTGGATGCAGCAGTTCTCACCGAGTCGCCTCGCTCGATGCGGTTGCCACCATCATGGATCGCTTGAAAAAAGACGTTCCGATTTGGAAACAGGAACGATTTGAATCAGGCGACCGCCAATGGATCCATCCGTCACCCACGACGGACGATCCAACGACTCATTGATGTTCCTAGAAAACACCCAACCGGGCATCTTCGGGAAACATCGCTTCTGATGGCGTTCAGTCGCGAGGTGGACGAACGTCTTTCGTGGCTCCTGCACCTGTTTGCGACGCGCGGCGATTTTCTCGCTGAATCGCGTCGTAAACTTCCTGGCGGTGCACTGGAATCGCTTGTGGAGCTTCAATCCCCAGACGCACTTTGTCGCCTCGGATATCAACGATGGTTACGACCACATCGTCACCAATCATGATGCTTTCGTCGCGGTGTCGGGAAAGGACGAGCATGGTGTCCTCGGCTTAAGTTGTCGGAGTGGGAGAGCTTTCGAATCAATTCGTCAGGAATTTCAATGTGTTCACGGCGGCAGTCCATTGCCGAGAGTTGTTGCATTCCATCGCAAAGTTTCGGACGAGGTTCACCTGATGAAACAACACCCGTTGTTTCGCCTCGCGTACACCACTCATCGACCCACCGCATGGAATAGTTCACGCATCGGTCAGAAGGTCGGCACGTGCCGGTCGTGCCGATTCGACTTGGTACCCCGTTTGCAACGCCCACCGGTCCCCAACACCGGATCCGGACACGGATTCACTGGTGCAGGTTCACTTCACGCGTTCTCCGAGCTCTCCAGACGGCCTGGGCGACCCGGGCGGACTCATTTGCCGCTTGGTCATCGCTGTACTGCATGACAACGAAAAATGGCGAGCACAGTGAGTGCTCGCCATTCGCGTTTATATTGTGATGCGTCGAGTCGGCTCAGGCGGCTCGAACCTGCGACGTCGGCAGTGGCTTGGCTGATTCAGCCGCCACGGTCGGCAATGCCTGTCGCATAGGACGATCGTCGTTTGTGATGACCTGGCAACCCAAGCGGCGATCCAAGTTCAACATCAAAGGAGCACGCAGGTTGGTCGTCAGTTTCCCGACATGTCCGGCGACGGTGGTCATCACATAGACTTCCGAGCCGGACGTCAGGTGCAAGCTCGACAAATCACGGCGACCAATGTGAACGCGGTAATCAGGGAAGAACGCCCGCGGGCTGATCACGGCCAATGCCCGATCACCACGGGCGGCACTTTGCAGCCACGCAACTGATGCATTGTCAGGATCGGGAATGAGCGCCCACTGATGAAGCGATTCCATTCCGATCAAACCCTGCGGGAACAAAAACAACTGATCGGCGTTGAGTTCCAACGTGCCGAAGCGATGACTGTCGATCCGCATGACTTGATTCCACTCGTCGAATTTTTTGGTATCCGGGACCGGTCCTGTCCCAAACGGTTCCATCGGGTTCTCCGTCGATAGTTTCATCGACCACCTGACGATGCCAGTTCACTGAACAATCGAAAAAAAGCGGAAATTCGCTCCATCCGTCACAACCGGAATTTCCTGACATCAACGCCCCGACCGCTCTCCTACGGAGCCAGTCGCCTACAGGTAGTTCAGAACGGTGATGCCCGACGTTTGCCCAACGAATCGCATGGAAGCTTCCAACGCGACCTGACGAGCCTGCAGTTCGCTGATCACGACCGCCAAATCGGCGTCCATTGCGTCAGACAATTGCGATTGCAGCAGAACGTTTTCGTTCTCCACCGCGGTGCGTGAGTCCTGAAGAGCCGAATGCCAAACCCCAACCCGGCCCCTCGTTCGCGTGCTGTCGTCGAGATCTACGTCTAAGCGAGCCTGAAGGCGGCCGATCTCCGAGATATCGCCGTCGCGAACTGCTTGCTCGAGCCGCAATAGCGTGTCGATCGCGCCGCCGGCATCACGAGGCTGATAATCACGACCGTTTAGGACAGCAAAACTCCCGTCCAATTCGCCTTCGGCGGCCGTGGCATCCTCGGGGATCCATCCCAAATAGGTTCCCGCATCACTCAACCCCGGTTGGGTGACTCGAATCGGATCGGCCCCCGGAGGCGCCGTCAGTCGCAAACCGTTCCCAACGTCATTCAACGTGATTTGAACGCGAAGTGTATCTTGATTGTCTGGATGATTGCGAACCAAATTGATGACGTCGCCCACCGTCGCAACATCTTCCAGCTCCAGCTCCAACTCGACACCATCCGGTCGAGTAATCACCAAATCCGGACCGGCAGGATTGAAGTTCAATCCTCGTCCGCGAGCCAAATCGCTGATCAAAGTGTCTTCGGTTGCGGTCCGAATGCCCAACTCCGACGCCGCCGTCCCACCGTTCTCGCCAATGCTGTAATCAACTCCCGAACGCAGCGCGTGCAGCTCGATCCTGCCTTGCGTTTCGTTCAGCACCGCTCTGACTTCGGCATCGCTTCGGTTGATTGCGATGACGACGTCGCCAATCGTTTCAGCATCCGAAAAATCGATGTTGAAACGTTCTGTTCCACGATCGATGACCAATCCGTCGGACAAATCCAGGCCCGCGCCGTTGTTGAGGTCTGCCAATGGAGTCCCCGCGGTCACTTGAGGTGAAAGTCGGTCACCCACCAATGGCGGAGCGCGAAAACCTTCGGGGTTGGAGATCAACAAATCCGATGCCAGACGACTGCCGGGGGCGTCTTTGATTGCCAGAGTTCCCGGCAAACCGTCCGCGTACTGAACCGTGATCGAATCCGCGCCTAATGTCACCGACAACGATCGACCGTCCAAATCCGCCGAACGCATAATGTCGGCGACGTCGCCAATGGTCGCTGCCTGACGAAGATCGAGTTCCACGAAATTGTCGCCGTCCGAAACGGTCAACACGCCGGCCTGCACGCCTTCGCCCTGTTTCATGTCAATCAAACGCGTCTCCGCGTTGAGAGCCGCCCCCAATGAGCTCCCTTCGATAAAGGGTTCCCCGAGTCCAATCGCGGACGCGGCCGTGACGGTGAATTCAGTGCGAGCACCGTCGCCAAGTTTCGTTTGGCCAATCGCCTGGTTGCCATTGAAACGAACGGTGCCGCTAATGTGTTCCAACGCCGACTCGGTTTGCAGAACGCCCCCGAGCAGTTGGTGGTCGGTGAACATGCCGTTCCCGGCACTCACAATTTGTTCCATTTGCTGGCGAATCGACATCGCCAACGCTTCGCGTTGATCGTCCGACAAAACGCTTTGCGCAGCCTCAACGGCGACACCACGCGCTTCGATGATGGCGGTGTCGACTTTGCTGAGCGTCACGTCCGCGGATTGGTAAAATGCCTCGGCGGCACTCGCGTTGCGAACCAACTGATCGGTGCGTGAAACTCCTCGCTGCAGTCCAATCGCTCGCGATGCCGCTGCCGGATCATCGCTGATACTCAACACGCGACGACCAGTGCTAAGCTGGTCGTACTGACGTTGGATCGCCAATTGGTCGCTGTTGAGCTGGAACATCAACCGCTGGTTCTGCAGCGGCGTGCTCGTACGATTGGTTGCGACGGGAAGTAGTGACATGTTTCAACGATGCGATATGGTTCGAAAACACCGTCCGAAAGCACGAGGAAAGTATTTTCGGTATCGTTGTAATCGGCACGATCGACATCTCGACTGTAGATCAATCCATTCGCGATTGTCGCCGGGAGTGCCAAAGAGCCGGCATCGATGACAACGGACCGAGAAAGAACATGATTTTCATCAGCACTATGCAGTTGACTCGGACCCTGGATCGGGGGGAGTTCTACTGTCCCACCTGCGAATCCATCCAGGGTTACCGTCAGCGTTCCAAACGCACGTTTTTGACGCTGTATTTCATCCCGGTCATTCCAATCAGTGCCCCCGAACCGTTCATTCAGTGTGACAACTGCAAATCGCCTTGGGATCTCAGCGTTCTGCACATCGACCAACGCACGCACGAACAAGTTCGCGAAAATCAGTTTCGCAACGAAGCGATTCGGTCCTGCGTTTTGATGACGCTGGAAGATGAAGAAATCTCCGAGGCCGAGATCCAGTCCTTGCTTCGCATCAGCCGAGTGATCCTGGAAAATCCAATTTCGCGTGAAGAACTGGGGCGGCTGAGCTCGGTCGCGATGCACTCTGGCATCGAAACCCAAAACTACGTCATGACGGTTTCCAAACGCTGGAACATGCAACAGCGTTTTCTGGCTTTACAGGCGATGTTCTTGGCGGCCTCGTCATGCGAAGAAGAAGTCTCCGATGCCAAAATCCGACAGCTCGGTCGGCTCAAGGATTTACTTGAGCTGACCGAAACCGAGTTCGAAACGGTCATCGAAGACTCGCTAATGTTCGCGGGCGTTTGACCGCGATCACTGGCAATCCGATCGCACACGACGCATTGTTTGGAAAAAACGAACGAACCCTGCCAACAGCACGACCGCGCCGATACCGATCGCGCCATAACCGGCAATCAATAATTCGCGAGACTCGCCAAAGAACTTGATTAGAGTTCCCCCGGTTCCCACCATCATCAATGACGTTCGCAGATACGCTAGCAACGTCCGCTCGTTGGCAAGATCCGTCCGGATCACCGCCAAGTCGTTTCGTTTGCGGGCGAGCTGATCGCCAGTC
>NZ_ANMO01000235.1 GCF_000338295.1 Rhodopirellula europaea 6C | reverse complement strand
TGCGGTGCGCGAAAGCAGCATAAATACCTGCATCAAAAAACTGCACGACCTCATAGCTCGGGGTGGAAGCCCCGAGAGTCCTCCCAGTGTAGAACAATTGCCCCCAATTGTTCCGTGTGCGAACCCCAACAATCCAGCGTCCGTCACCACCCATTCCAAGCTTAAACAGTTCGAAACCAACCTCGCGTCGGCACCTTGCGAGACGGAACAGTTGGGGACAACTGTTCTACTCTGACCTTGCTCCGTCGCCTCTTCCAAAACGACGTTTCGGGAGAGATCGAGCGATGCCGTTCAAGCAAACATGTCCGTCACGATTCGTGAGGGCTGGGTGACGTTGGACAATCGTTGCGGCAGGCCCTGGCTCATGTAAGTCAGTTTGTGGTGATCGATGCCCAGCAGATGCTGAAGCGTTGCATGCAAGTCGTGAGGTGAAACCTTGTTCTCGACCGCCTCATATCCGATGTCGTCGGTGTGCCCGATCGAAACGCCGGGTTTGATTCCGCCGCCCGCAAACCACATTGTGAAAGCGCCAGGATTGTGGTCGCGACCGATCAATTTCATCTCACGACCGCCGCGATTCTCTCGCATCGGCGTTCGTCCAAACTCACCGCCCCAGACTACCAACGTGTCTTCCAACAGGCCACGTTGATCCAAGTCTTTCAGCAGCGCCGTCATTGGCTGGTCGACTTCACGGCAACGATCGTGGAACCCTTTGTTTATCGCTTCGTTGGCTCCGGCACCGTGTGAGTCCCAACCCCAGTGGAAAAGTTGAATGAAACGCACGTCGCGTTCCGCCAACCGGCGAGCGAGCAAACAATTGTTCGCAAACGATTCTTCGCCTGGCTTGGTACCGTACATCGCATGAACGTCGGCGGTTTCCTGAGTCAGATCAAATGCTTCGGTCGCACTGGTTTGCATCCGGAACGCCATTTCATACTGAGAAATTCGCGTCAGCACCTCGGCGTCGCCGGTTTGCTCAAACGTTTCTCGATTGAGCTTCGCCAACGTATCCAAAGCACGACGACGCTGGATGCGACTGACGCCTTCTGGGTTGGAAAGGTACAAAACCGGATCGCCTTTGCTGCGGCACTGGACGCCCTGATGGACGGAAGGCAGAAACCCCGATCCCCAAACACTCTTCCCGGCGGACGGTGTTTTGCCGCCGGAAACCAGGACCACAAACCCGGGCAGGTTCTGGTTCTCACTGCCGAGGCCATACATCGTCCACGCACCAAAGGACGCCGAGCCAAGATTCTGACTGCCGGTGTGCAACAGCAACTGCGCCGGAGCGTGATTGAACTGGGTCGTGTGCAACGATTTGACGAAGCAGACTTTGTCGACCACCGATTGGAAGTGCGGCAAACGATCGGAAACCCAAGCCCCACTTTCACCATGCTGGGCGAATGGAAACTGCGGTCCCAGCATTTTGGGCACGCCTTGGATGAACGCGAAACGCTTTCCTTCCAAGAAGCTGGCCGGCGTGTCTTTCCCATCCAGTTGCTGTAAGTCGGGTTTGTAGTCAAACAATTCCAACTGGCTCGGTCCGCCCGCCATGTGCAGGAAGATCACACGTTTGGCTTTGGGTGGGAAATGTGGAGCCAACATCGGTACCGCGTCACTGGTTTGCGCAGCCTCACCGTGGACCGAGTTGGCTTGGCTGCCCAGCCACATCCCTGCCAAACCAAGCGAACAGTTTTGCAGAAAGTGTCGCCGCGTTTGCCATTGCAACAAACCAAGACGCACGGAGTCGTTGAGAGGATTCATTTGGTCAGTGCTTTGTCGAGGTTCAAAATGGTGCTGGCCACAATCGCGAGCGCGTTCTGGTCCACGTTGAGTTTGCCGTCGTCTTGTGGAACGCCACTGGTTTCATCCAAGTCGTCGTAGAGTGCCTTCAATTCATGAAGTTCCCATTCCGTCGGTTGGCTTTGTGTGACCAGCACGAACATGCGAGCGATTTGTGATTCGATCGGAGTGATGGTGCCCTGGGTGTCAACCGCGGCGGTTTGTTCGACCAAAGCCTTCCCGCATTCGGCGTAAACGGGATCGTTCAGCGTCACCAAGGCTTGCAGCGGCGTGTTGGTCGCGATTCGCCGTGGTGCACACAGATCCCGCGTGGGTGAATCAAAGGTCAAGAAACTCGGGTAGGGACTCGTCCGTCGCCAGTACGTGTAGAGCGCCCGTCGATAACGCTCGGGACCGGTCGCGGTTTTCCAAGACGCCCCGCTGTAAACGGTCTGCCAAACACCATCGGGTTGAGGCGGCATGACGGACGGGCCACCGATTTGCTCAGTCAACAATCCTGACACAGCCAACGCTTGATCACGAACCATTTCGGCAGTCAATCGCGTTCGCGGCCCGCGAGCCAACCACTGATTTCGCGGATCGGCCTGCTGCAGTTCTTCGCTGACGTGATGCGTTTGACGATAAGTCGATGACAACACCAACTCACGCAAGAACGGTTTCAAGTGCCAACGGTGTTCGTCTCGCAATTGCAGGGCGAGGTGATCGAGCAACTGCGGATGGGTCGGCTGCAGACCGCTGGATCCAAAGTCCTCTTGTGTTTCCACCAATCCGATTCCAAACAACTGAGCCCACACTCGATTGGCCCACACTCGCGGGGTCAGCGGGTTGTCATTGGAAACCAACCATTGCGCCAGTTCCAAGCGACTGTTCACGTCCGAGGGACGCACCGATGTGCCTTGGGTGAAGGCCACTGGAATGGCCGGATCGACCTTCTCGCCGCGTTCCATCCAGTTGCCACGGACGAACACGCGTGTTTCTCGTGCTGCCTCAGCCGGACGATTGAAAACGATCGGCAACTTGGGGCCTTTAACCTGCGACGCTTCCTTGCGGGCTTGCGCGAGCGAATCGGTGAGCTGCTTCCACTGGTCGCTTTCGAGCAACTGGTTAGCTTCCACCTCCGTGGTCGCGAACCATTCCAATCGACGGATCGGTGTTGCCAGATTTCCGGTCGTCGAGTGCGACTGACGCATGGTCAATCGCAGCGTTTTGATTGACTTCTCATTCAGCGATTCCCACGAACTCGGATCTCGCATCACAAACACGGTTTGCCGCGGTCCCGTCAGCTTCGGGTATTCGCCGGCTCCCGACGCGTTGCCGCGAAGAGCATCGTCTGGATCCGTGCTGCCGGTGATCGCATCGGCGATGACACCCGCCCACGCGACCGGAGTGGCGTTGCCCTCGGCATCGATCCACTCAGCGGTGAGTTCGCTGAGCACGGAACCTTGCTCAGGCCACTGCGCCGGATCATCACTGAGCGGCAAGATATCCAACTTCATCGCCGACAACGGTTGCTCACCCAATTGAGTTTGCAAGTCTTCGAGGTTCAACTCGACGGTGTACTTCGTCCCGGGCGGGAAGGTACCGCCATCGGTCACGATCTGATTGTCGAACTGTTTCAGTTTGCCGTCGGTGGTTTTGAACGAAGCCGGAGTCAGCGATTGCCAGTTTGCTGCATGAGCGACATCCCATCCGACCGCGTTGCGTTGATGACGCAGCTCTTCGGCTCGTCGCTGCACATCAATGGCATGTTCCAATTGTGATCGATCGTTGGGAACACGAATCGTCGGATACTCATCCGGCAGATCCACATCCATCGTGTCGTTGAACATCGCCAACGAGGCGTAGTACTCGTCGTGTTCGATCGGGTCGTATGGATGCGAGTGACACTGGACGCATCCAAAGGTGCTGGCCTGCCACACCGTCCAAGTCGTGTTGACGCGGTCGATCAACGCAGCAATGCGGAACTCCTCGTCGTCGGTCCCGCCTTCGGTGTTGGTTTGCGTGTTGCGATGAAACGCGGTTGCGATCCAGTCTCCCGCCATCGCGTCTTCGAGCAAATCGCCAGCCAATTGCTTGATCGTGAATTCGTCGTAGGGCATGTCAGCGTTGAAGGCCTGGATCAACCAATCTCGGTAAGGCCACATGTCGCGGTGGGGATCTTTTTCAAACCCCATCGAGTCGGCGTAGCGAGCGAGGTCCATCCAAACGGACGCCCAACGTTCGCCAAAGTGAGACTCGGCCAACATCATGTCGACCTCCGCTGCATAGACCGCTTCTTTCTCACTGGTTAACGAGACTGATTCCAGCTTGGAAAGAAACTCGGTGAGTTGGTCTTCCGACGGCGGCATCCCAATCAAATCAAACGAAGCGCGCCGCAGCCATTGTTCGGCGGGTGCTTCCTCGCTTGGTGTCAGATTTTTAGCTTGCAAGTTTGCCAGCACGATTTGATCAAGCGGCTGCGTTCCCCACTTGCTTTCAGCTGAGTGCTTTGTCTTCAATTCGGCAGGCGATGAGGCTAGCCCCAGCGGCGTGAGTGCCCACATGTTTTGCCACTGGGCTCCTTCGGCAATCCAGCGACGCAGCAACTCGATGTCTTCCGGCGACAACGGGTCGGGATGCTCATCCGGCGGCGGCATGCGAATGTCGGCGTCGTCGGTCGTGATGCGTTCAATCAAGATCGATGCGTCGGGGTCGCCCGGCTCGACAATCCATCCGTCCGGCGGCAGCACTTGCTCGGGATAGATGAACGAGACGTCGCCGGCTTGCTTCACCCCGCCGTGGCACGAAGTGCAATTCGCGACGAGAATCGGGCGAATCTGCGAATTGAAATCAACCGGAGATTCGCCACCGCTTGATTGACCATTCGCGGTGGCAGGCTCCGCGGCACACGTCGACCGAGGCTTGAAAGAATTCAAACAGAGGCAGCCTAGCAGCACCATCGAAGTGATTTGAACGGTGCTTCCAGCGATAAGCCACGGGCGGGCGCCAGTCCTGAGACTGAAAAACAGACGGACCAATGCATTCCCGCCGGATGGCGACGGAAAGCGGGTGAAGAGAGATGGCATGGAGGGAGTCGAGGTGGGTTTCTGGGTTGGATCAGAACCTCTGTATTATAACGGCGTCAGGAGTTCTTTCAGCGGAGTATGCGCGTTTCACACAAACACCTGTGAAACAGCGTCTCAGCCCACCTCACATCAAAACACACAATCCTGGCAAAACAGGCAGACGCAGGCGAGTTTTCCGAAAGCGTTGGGCCTGACGATTTTTCTGATTTTGACGTTTTTGGATGCAGTATCTCAACAATCGGGGTCGATACGAGTGGTGAGCCGGTGATTCTCGACCGACGGCGCGACGTGACATGCACTTGTCCGTCTGCCCAACGGGGTCGAGCCTCACCTCCCCCCCGACTCCAGCATTGATGGGTGACGCCCGTGTCAAAACGTCTGTTTTACTTCTGTATCGTTGGGACGCTTGCCGTGATGGCAGCCCCTTTGCATGCACAAACCAATTCAACTCGGTCGAGCCAATCCGGTTCGGTTCGCAACGCGAGCTATATAGAGCAGAACGCTCGAGCATCGTGGCAGCCAGTCCGAGACCTCTCGCAAAAAACGGCCTCGAAGTCGACCAACGCGAATCGCCCGCAGTCGGCGAATGTTCGCTTGGTAGACCACACGTCATCCTTGCCTTCTCCGCCCATGCCGCCTTCGATCAACCCGATCATTGAAGAAGGCCCGATCACTCATTCGATGCCACTGGACGGCCAGGTCATCTACGACCCGATGCTGGACGGCGGTTGCGACTCCATGCCCATGGGAAGCTGCGGTTGCGGCGACCACGGATGCGACGGTGGTTGCGGTGCGGTCAGCTACGGCGGATGCGACGGCATCGGTTGCGGCAGTGGCGTTTGCCACAACGGCGACCCAATGTGCGGCGAATACAACGACTGCGACGTGATGCGACCTTGCGTGACGCTTTGCTGGCCACAGGACGGCTGGTTCTCGGCTGAGTACCTGCTGTGGTGGCAAGACGGCATGGCGTTGCCACCGTTGGTGTCCACCGATGTGCTGCCATCGCAACGTTTCCCGAATGATCCGGGTCGTGTGCTGTACGGCGGCCAAGATGTCTTGACCGACAACATGGACGGATTGCGTCTGAAGTTTGGATTCTGGTTGGACAAGTGCCACACCTGGGGTATTGGAGCTGAAGGTTTCGGAATCGGGGAAGAAACCGACAGCTATCGTGCCAGTGGTGCTGACTCGCAATTCTTGGGTCGCCCATTCATCAACGTGGCCAACGGCAGCGTCGAAGACCAACAACAAGTCGCCTTCCCCAACCAACTCGCAGGAACGGTCGCCGTCGATGTCGACAGTCGCTTGCGTGGATGGGGAATCAACCTGCGTCACCTTCGCCGCAGCGAAACCAGCTGCAGCCAAGGCGTCTTCTGTGGTTGCCCCGAACACACCTGCGAACGATTTGAATACCTGGTCGGATTCCGCCAAGTCGAACTGCGTGAAGGCGTTCGCATCACGGAAGACTTGGCCAGCATCCCAACGGCTCCTGACACCACCGTGTTGCAGTACGACATCTTCGATGACTTCCGCACTCGCAACCAATTCAACGGCTTGGACTTGGGTTGGATGTACAAACGAACCCGAGGCTACTGGACGTTCGACGCTTTGATTCGCTTGGGCGTTGGCAACACTCGTCAACGAGTCTCGATCGACGGTGAAACATCCATCGATGGCGGTGCGGCTGAAAAAGGCGGTCTGCTGGCTCAGAACTCGAACATTGGCGAGTACAGCCGGGACGAATTCTCAGTCCTGCCACAACTCGACCTGACACTGGGTTACCAAGTCACCGAGCAACTGCGAGCCACCTTCGGATACACGTTCCTTTACTGGTCCAACGTGGTGCGACCTGGCGATCACATCGACCGCCGCGTCGACACGGCTCAATTGCCCAACGGCACGACTCCAGCAACACCTGTTCTGGCTGACTACCCCGCTTTTGAATTCGACAACACCGATTACTGGGCCCAAGGCATCAGCTTCGGCGGCGAGTATCGCTGGTAGGGGAAAACGTGGAGAGGTTTGGCAAGGCCTGCTGATTTGACCGGGAATCCTGAATGGGCTGCCGGAAGGAACAATTCGAAAATTTCAGCTGACTCGCAATGAATCAGCTGACGCGAATGAAGCAAACATGCCGATTACACCGAAACCGAGGGATTCGGAGCGGTGAAGGATGAAACCATTCTCCGGGTGAGAACATCCAACCATCACCCAGCAACGAGCCAGTCGCGTCATCCCCATGATGCTCGCGTGACAGGCTCCGGAGACGCACGCTCCCCCAACTAAGACAACAGTTTCCAGGGAATTGGACATGATCTTCCAACGCATGATCGACCGTCTGACCGGTCAAAGCCGTCGCACCCAAACATCTGATCAAGCGAAATCCAGCCGTCGTGGTCGCCGAGGACAACGCCGCCTTCGACTGGAATCCCTACAAAAACGGGAACTGATGGCAAGCGATTTGGCCGCCATCAGCGGCATCGCCTACATCGACAGCGATGGCAGCGGAACGATGGATGGCGGCGAACCAGCCATCGAGGGTGCGTTGATCACCTTGTACCGCGACGCCAACTCCAACGGAACCTTGGACATCGGAACTGACGTTGTCGAGGGTACCGTCACGACGGTCGCCGACGGAGCGTACCGCTTCACCAACCTGGATGGTTCCGATGCGAGCGGCACAACAGCCACCGGTGTGTACTTCCTGACGCAAGAAGACGCGCCGGGTGGGGCCGACCTCAGCGGATTGGTTTTCCCCGACACCGCAACCTTGACCATCACCGATGACACCGGTGTCACCGCCGCAACCATCGATGCGTTCTCGATCGACCAACCATCCCAACCGATCACCGAAACCGTGGCCGGTAGCACCACCACCAGCAGCAGTGGTGCGTTGACCTCCGGCGGCGATGTCATCGGTGACGAACGAGATGTGGAAATTTTTCTCGCTGCTAGAACGAGTGGTGACAGTCAATTCAGTATTGTTACGGGGTCCAGCGAGTTGGTCTTCAGCAACGGTGGCGACGTCACTGCGACGCTACTTGTGCAATACGATGGTGTCGATGCGGATGGTGGCGGACTTGCCCTCGATGCGACCGGTCTAGGCGGAGAGGACTTGTCGAACTCCGATTCAGCCGCCGGCATTGTACTGTCTGTACGAAGCGACCAAGTGGTGACCGACGGCATTGAAGTCCGTGTCTACACTGATGCAGCCAACTACTCGACCGCGACGCTGAACCTGCCCAGCAACATCGGCGGTCCGGCTCAAGAACTCTTCGTGCCATTCAGTTCGTTCTCCGATGTCGGCACCGGTGCTGACTTCGGTAATGTTGGTGCCATCGAAGTCTTCGTCGATGCAGTCGGCAGCAACGGCGGTGCAGGTGCATCGAGTTTGGACTTGTTCGTTTCTGTTTTGGAATCACAGAGCAGCAATGAGAACGTGCTGAACCTGGCCAGCATCCAGCCCATGGAATTGGGCGGTGAAATCTTCATCGATGACGGTGGCGGGTCCAACCAAACCAATCAAAACAACGGCACACGCGACGCTGGCGAACCCGATTTCCCCAACCCAGGTGTGGGCAATGAAATCGTGGTGGAACTCTACGCTTTGAGCGGACCAGGTGACACGGTCGATGCCGGCGACACTCCGATCGCAACGACCACGGTCGCCGGTGGAGCCACATCAGGTGCCTACACCTTCACCACGCTGACCAGCGGCGATCCACTTGGCCCCGGCACCTACGCCGTTGTGATTCCTGAATCGGAATTCGCAACCGGCCAACCACTCTTTGGACACTCCGGCAGTGGCACCGCAGCAGCGGACACTGACCTGAACGCCAACGATGATAACGACGGCACCTTTGTCGATGGAATCGGCTTGGTGAGCGGTGCGATCACCCTGGAAGTCAACGGCGAACCCACCACGGACGGAACCGACAACAATACCAACTCAACTGTCGACTTCGGTGTGGTTCCCAACACCGACTTGCGAATCACAAAATCATTGGTGACCGCATCATCGAACTTGATCGCGGGCGGCACCGCGGTCTTCGACTTGGTGATTGAAAACTTGGGTCCATTGGATGCAACCGATGTCAGCGTGGATGACTTCATCCCCGAAGGCCTGACCTTCGATCGAATCGAAGACAGTGGCGGTGGAGCCGTTGCCACCACTACGACGACCGAAGTGGGTGGTGCAGGTCGTGAGATCCGAACGTTTAGCATCGGAGCCTTGGCCGCATCTGGATCGGTCACCTACCGAGTCTTCACCGATATCGACACCGATGTGTCAGCGGACCCTGAAAATGAAGCTCACGTCAGTGGTTTCCAAGTCGAAGTCGACAACGACCCGACCAACCCGGTTGACTCCGATCCACTGTTGAACAACGTTTCGTTGGCGAACGCGGATGTTCCCATCGCAACTTTGAGCGTGACCAAAACGGACAACTTGGCGACCGTTACGGCGGGTAACCAACTGACCTATCAAATCACGGTCACCAACACCAGCACCGACAACGCCATCAACGTGACCGCACTGGACACGCTGCCAACCGGAGTAACGTTTGTTTCGGCCAGCTTCACTGACGGTTCGGGTTCGGTCAGCGAAGTGACCGCAGGCCCTGACATCGGCAAGATTCAGATGGTGCTGGGCGATTTGGCAGCCGGCGAAGACGAAACGATCGAGATCATTGTCACGGTCGATGCAACAATCGCCGACGGTGATTCGCCACTGGACAACTCGGTCACCGCAACGGCCGACAACGCACCCGATGTAACAACCAACGACACAACCGCCGTCGTCCGCGAAGTCGATGTGACGGTCGCGAAAACGGTCATCGAAACTCGGATTCCCGATGATCGCACCGATGGCGATGACGCTGATGACATCATCGACAGCACTTCGCCATTCCAAGTTGTGGCGGGCGGCTTTGTGACCTATCAGGTCGTCGTCAGCAACGCTGGACCATCCGAAGCTCGCGGTGTTGAAGTCGTCGACATTTTGGATGATGGACTGTCTTTGGTCGCTGGCAGCTTTGACGCGGGAACATCAGGGGTGACCGTGGTCCAAACGGGTCAAACGTTGACCTTCACGGTTCCCGATATGGACACGAGCGAATCATTGACGTTTGAATTCGAAGTCGGCATCGCCTCGGACGAATTCGATGTGATCGCCAACACGGCGACGGTCAGCACGACCGATCCTGAATCAGATTCGAACAACAACACCTCCACCGTCAACATCGATCCGGACGCCCGAATCGACTTGATTCTTGAGAAAACGGCAGCAGAAGCCACCGTGGTTCCCGGTGCGGACACCGTCACCTACACCTTCACGGTATCGCATGACGACGACAGCATCTCCGATGCGATCAACTCTCGGGTCACCGACACGTTGCCCGCAGGATTGTCCAACGTCGTGATTACGGCCGCTGGTTCTTCGACCTCCAACTTCAACACCACCACACGACTGCTCGAAGTCGAATACGCTTCGATCCCAGTCGGCACAACGCGGACCTTCACGGTCACCGCCGATGTGGATCCGACCGTGACAACTGACCTGGTCAACTCCGCAGCCGTTGCCGTTCCTGGCGTGACCGAACTGGACAGCACCAATAACACCGACACCGTCACCGTGGGTGTGACTCCCGAGTTCGACCTGACAATTGCAAAGACCGTCCAGGGCGGTGCCACAACATTCGGCCCCGATGACACTGTGACGTTCAACATTGTCGTTTCGCATGACACCGATGACGACGGAACCGAAGCCGACAATGGCGAAAGCCCATCGACAGCAACGGGTGCCATCGTGACTGACACGTTACCCGCTGGTTTGACATTTGCTTCGGCGACTTCCGGTGGTGCCACGGTGACTCCCACCAGCACAACCAACGGTGTGATCGTCTTCCCTGAGTTTGACCTTGCCCCGGGCACCTCTCGAACACTGACGATCACCGCGACGGTTGATGACGATGCCTCCGGATCGATCACGAACAATGTTTCGATCGCAACGGATACCGGAGAGACTCAAACCGACAACAACTCGGCATCCGTCCCGGTCACCGTTGTTCCTGAAGCCAACGTCCGGGTCACTAAAACAGTTGACGTGTCCACTGCTCAAGCCGGTGCAGAACTGACTTACACCGTGATCGTCTTCAACGATGGGCCTTCGCCGGCAGCAGCCGTGACAGCGGTCGATACGCTGCCAGCGGGATTGACCTTCGTTAGCGGGACGGGACCAAGTGGAGCTTTGTCAGCGACAGGGCAAACGGTCACAGTCAATGGTGGCACCATTGCCTCGGGCAGCTCATTCCAGTTCACCATCGTGGCCTCGGTCAACGATGGGGTAACGGCAGACCAGATTAACAACGTGACGGTCTCCACCACCACGGCAGAAACCAACACCACTGACAACA
Source organism: Rhodopirellula europaea 6C (assembly GCF_000338295.1). Lineage (GTDB taxonomy): Bacteria > Planctomycetota > Planctomycetia > Pirellulales > Pirellulaceae > Rhodopirellula > Rhodopirellula europaea. The sequence goes on along the minus strand of NZ_ANMO01000235.1, from coordinate 79,419 downwards.
CCGCTTCGGCAACCACAGCCATTGATCAAGCGATCAACGAGATCTCCGGCAATGTCTACCGCGACGCCAACCGAAACGGTGTCCGGGATGCGGGTGAAGTGGGTTACGAAGGTGTTCAGCTGCAACTGACCGGCACGTTGTCTGACGGAAGCACGTTCACTCCCGTCACCGTGACCACCGACGCCAATGGCGAGTACCTGTTCGAAGACTTGCTGCCCGGCAAATACCAAGTGACTCGATTGTCACTGCCAAGCGGCACAAGCGACGGACCTGAATTCCCAAGCACCGCAGAAGGAGCCTTGGGCAACGGCGAAAGCATCGATGACATTGATGTCGGTGGTGGTGCTAACCCAACCGTTGTTCCGTTGACCGACTTCACGGTCGTCGACAACAGCAAACGCAGCTTCCTGGCATCGTTCATGCAAACGCCAGGCATTCAGAACCGTCCGACGGATCGCTGATCCGAAGGACTGAAGCGAACTCGCGACAACAAATCGATGCCGGGCAACGGGGAGCCGGTGGAACGTTCGGATCGATTTCGTGAGTCAAGCCCGGCCTTTTTCGGGGGGAAAAGGTCGGGCTTTTTCATGCGCTGACAGCTAGTTGGAAGGAATGTCGCCGGAACGAGTTCCCAGGTCGGGTCGATGCATCTCCGCTCGCCCGTAGGCCAGGTCCCAACCTGGCACTCGAGCCGATGCTTTGGCACCAAGCGAGGCCTTACCACGTCTCAACGTTCCATCCGCGTGGCCGTTCATCCGGCCGCCCGTAATCGCCAGATAGAACTGGCGTCTCATCAAAGCGAACCGGTTTCACGCTTCTCGGCCAGGACCGATCGCTATTTGAACCGCGTTTGGTCTTGACGCGATGGACATAGATTGACGATCCGTTCGGTTGGACACGCCAAAATCTTGAGCGAATCCGATCTAGAACGGAAAAAAAATGCCAGCCCCGACCAACCAACCAATCGCAACGCACCTCTCGCGGTTCTGCAGCCACCACCTGTTTTGCAATTCACTCATCGCAACATTGATTCTGTTGTTGAGTTTATTCTGTGAAACACAAAGCGCGCACGCGCAGCAATATGCGGTTGTCCCGGTCAATGGAAACGCACTCGATCCGTACGCCACCGCGGCCTACAACAGCGGAACGCAGGGCGGAGGTTTCTTGGCTGGATTCCCAAATCAGTCCTTTCCGCCCACGTTGTTCACAACCAATGCGGCGACCCAAGATCGATTTTGGTTGCGCACGGACTACATCCGATGGATGGCCGATGGCATGGAGACGCCGGCCTTGGTGACCACCAGCCCCGACGGAACGGCCCAAGCTGATGCCGGTGTTTTGGGACTGGCAACCACCACTACTTTGTACGGTGGCGAGATCAACGACGACAGCACCAACGGAATTCGATTCCGCGGTGGTTTCTTCGTCACCCCAGCATCAGCGTTTGGAATCGAAGGCGAATACTTTCGAATTGGATCCAACGATTCCGGTTTCAGTCGCGATGGTGGAACGCAAATCCTGGCTCGTCCGTTTTACCGAACCGACACCGACATCGAAACAGCTCAGCTGATCAACTCCCCCACCGTGGTCGATGGCAATTTGTCGATCGGTGCCAGCTCCAAACTCAATTCGTACTTGGTCAATGGTCGTGTTGCACTTTGTCCGACTTGCGGTGGCAACTGTGTGACTTGCCGCAACACCGATCGAGTCGATTGGTTGGTCGGGTACCGACGCATCGAACTGGATGAAGCCCTGACTTTTTCCGAAACGCTGGACTCGCAACTGACCGCAGCCCCCGGAACAATCGTTCTGAACGAAGCGTTTCGAACCAGCAACGAATTTGATGGGCTGCAACTCGGAGTGGTCTACCAAGCCAATCTGAAACGCATCTGGCTCGAGAGCCTTTTGCGAGTCGCGGTCGGCTCGACCAAGCAAACGGTTTCGATCAACGGGAACACGTCGATCACTGAATCGGGTGTGACGGACAACTATGCCGGTGGACTCTATGCCCAACGCGACAATTCAGGCACCTTCAGTCGCGACGAGTTCACGATGGTTCCCGAAATCGGATTCACACTCGGAGTTCACTTGACGAGTTGCTTGGACGCGACGGTCGGCTACACACTGCTGTACTTACCCAACGTCGTACGACCAGGCGATCAAATCGACCGCGATGTCGATCCCGACCTGTTGGCTCCACCGGGAATCGTGACGTCTCCTTCGCGACCTGAATTTCGATTCATTCAAAACGACTATGTGGCTCACGGGCTGAGCTTCGGTGGTCAGTTGCGATTTTAACAAACGGAACCCAAAGGCCGGTCGGCTACACTGAGTGAAATCCTCCCCATCGATTTCAAGACAGCAGTGATGAGCCATGCCCCATCGGAACGAATCGGTCGCCTTTGTCACTGCTAGCGTCGCGGCCCTTCTGCTGCTCGCGACCCTTGGTTGCAACAAGACCGATGTTCCCGACAAAAAGGCCGCCAATCAGTCGCTTCCAAACGCAGCGACCGATGATGTCGACGTGAATGTTGAAGTCTCAAAAGACATCCATTCAGACGCCGCTTCGGAACCTTCGCTGCAACATGCTCAGCGTCTTCTCGCGTCGGGCAATTCGTCCGAGGCCTTGCGAGAACTTCACTCGCTGCTGCTGAAACAACCCGATCAGCTGGACGTGATCGCGTTGACAGCTCAAACCGAACGATCGCTTGGCAATATGGATTCCGCGATCGCCTTGCTGGATGAGTCCGCAGCACGTTTGCCAGAACATGAACGAACGCTGCTATCCAACTCGGCAGCGTGGTCAGCTGAAACGGGCGACTACGAAGCTGCCATCACGCGCTATCAAAAACTGTTGAATTCCGAACCCGCCGACGTCAACTCGCTGCGATCGATCGCGGCGTTGCAAAACAAAATCGGCCATCGATTCGAAGCGAACGAACACCTTCGGCGTCTGACGCAGCTTTCGCCCATGACGACGGTCGAATTGCTCTGCTTGGTCAATCCAGGACAACAAATCCATGACAGCCAACAATCCAGAGCGAAGCCGAGCCAGAAAGCACTGGCGGTCGCCTACGAAAACCTGGATGAAAACCGATTCCAACGTGCACTCGAGACCTTAGAAGACTCGTCTACTTTCATCGAACAAGACCCGGCTTTGCTGGCGTTGCGAGTCAGAATTTTGACCGAGATGGGGCGATTGGACGAAGCGACCAGCGCATTTGCAGATGCAACCGAACAATGCCGAGCATTCCCCGACTACTGGATCGCAGAAGGAATCTGGCATCAAGCCAATCGCGATTTGGATGCGGCCATCCAAGCCTTTCAGAAAGCGGTTGAACTAGAAACTCTTCACCAAGCGGCGCTCCGACGACTCGCGGCGGCCCTTCAAAGCAATGGTTCTGACGACGAAGCCTCACGAGTCAGCGAACGGGCCCAACTGGCCAAGGATCTTTCTGAACTGGCAACTTCCACTGTGAACAGTCAAGGCAACGTGGGCCGATCATGCCAAATTCTATCTCAACAGTTGCAGCAGATCGGATTGCCATTTCAATCGTTGGCGTGGCGATTCAATGCCATCGCCTACACCACACCGCAGCAAGCTCGGGTGGATCAACATCTCGTTTCGTTGTCGCGTCTCAAACAGTCTCTCAATTCTCCGGAAACGCAACTTGCGCAACGCATCGGACTACCTCCGGCCGAACCATCCAGCACCGATTGGGTTTCGTTAGCCGCATCGCGTGACATGACGATCGAGCCAAATCGAATTGCCGAACAAGAAACCTCGTCTACGCAGCAATCCATTCAACCACACTTCGAAAATATCGCTTCACGAGTTGGCTTGAATTTTCAATATCGCAATGCATCACCGCCAGTCGAGAAGAACTTCCTCCTGCACCAACCGCTCGGATCAGGCCTCGCGTGCTTCGACTACGACCTTGATGGACGCACGGACGTTTACGCTGCCCAAGGTGACGGTGATGCGATCGAACCTGGAATGTCTTCCAACTACTTGGCTCGTCATCTTGGCAATTCATTCATCGATGTTACCACTTTCGCGGAAGTGGATGACCGCGGTTACTCGATGTCATTGACGGCCGGCGATATCAACCAAGACGGATTCGCGGATTTGGTGGTTGGCAACATGGGTCGCAACAGCCTCTTCCTCAACCAAGGTGACGGTACGTTTCGATCCATCAGTGTCGACAACAGTTGGGAGGCTGGACACTACACGACGGGACTGGCGATCGCTGACGTAACCGGCGATTCATTGCCAGACATCATTGAAATCAACTATGTCGATGACCAACGAATCTTCGATCCAATTCAGTTCGACTCCAATGGGCAACCCATCCGCCTTCCTGGCCCGATGCAGTTCTCCGCGGCAGAAGACCGAGTCTTCGTGAGTCATCCAGACGGATCATTCGAAGGCCAATCCATTCGGGAACTCGCTGCCTCTTCGACCGACGCACACCGAGGCATGGGGCTGGTCGTCGGTGACTTCGATGCTGATGGCGACAACGAAATGTTCGTCGCAAATGACCAAACGCAAAATCAACTCTGGGATCGAACCTCAAGCGGCTTTCACGACGATGCCGACAAATCGCTTCGCCCAATTTTTCAGGACATCGGAACCCTCAGCGGTGTGGCGTACGGAGTGACCGGTCAACCTCTCGCGAGCATGGGAATTGCTGCAGGTGACTTCGATGGCAATCAGACACTCGACTTTCATGTCACCAACTTTGACGACGAGTTGTCCAATCTTTACCTGCAACAATCCGATCACCTCTATTCAGATGGCGTTTTCTCGACCGGATTGGACGAGCATTCGCGAACGATGCTTGGCTTCGGAACCCAGGCGATCGACTTCGAAAATGACGGTGATTGGGATCTCGTGATTGCCAATGGCGACATCGAGGATCGCCGTCCTACAAAACCCATGTTCCAAATGCCAACCCAGTTGCTGGTGAACCAAAATCAACGGTGGGTCTCCACGTCTCCCGAAGACTCGACCGGCTATTTTGCTCGTGAACACCTAGCACGTTCTGTCGCTCGCTTCGACTGGAACCAAGATGGCCTGATGGATCTCTTGGTTGGTGATTTGGTGGAACCATTGGCGTTGCTCGAAAACCAAACGAACACCGATCATCGTTGGCTGCAACTCAAACTCATCGGAACGCAAACGGAACGAGATGCGATTGGTACCAGAGTGCATTTCCATCTCGACAACACCAAACTGCTGCGCACCGTGCAAACCGGCGATGGCTACATGAGTCGAAACGAAGATCTCATTTCCATCGGTATCCCTGCTGACCAAACTCTACACCGGATCGAAATCGTTTGGCCAAGCGGCTCACGCCAGTCATTCGAAAACGTCAGTGTGGAACGCCGAGGGTTGATCGTCGAAAACCAACCACAAATTCACTGGCTGCATTTTGCACCCACAATTCCGAATTCCCAACTCTTGCCAGCATCTTTGATCAGCGATTAGGCTTGAATGGTGTTGATCCTTTCCCCCCACTTTGAGTTTATCCATGAAAGCTGCAAAAACCTTCTTCGCTTTGTTCGTGTTGGCGGGCTCACTTTCGGTTGTCGGTTGCGCTCCCGACAACAGCACCACTCAAATCGAACCACCAGCTGAGTTCAGCTACGACGACAGCGCCTACGAGCAAGAGATGGACAGCGCCACGGAAGCCCAGAAAGAATAAAAATTTAAGAAATTTTCTCGCAACCCAGCATCGCTTTGATGTTGGGTTTTTTTGTGCCATATCACGCAGTTGGAACCACGAACGATTCCATTCAGCGCAATTCTCAAGCGGCGTTACACCCTTCAAAGCCCTGATTTTCGCTGGCAAAAATCACATTTCTAGTGTTTTTCACAACTGGGACACCCCCCGCCGTCAAGAACAACGGCACCCTCCCGTCGGCATCTCCTCAGCCACCCGGAAAACGCGTTCTGCCACCAGGAGCACCGCTGCGCTTCAGATTACGCGGTACAATCCCCCTTAAGTCCTCCATACCTTTCGTCCGTAACAGTATGTAGGTGTTGGCATTCGTTTTCATCAAACCCCAACGCCTGTTTCTCTTTCTTCTTCTCAATATCTATCTTAGGAGTGCGAAATGGTTCGCAATCGAACAAGAGCTTCCGGCTTCACGCTCGTTGAGCTGCTGGTTGTCATCGCCATCATTGGTGTCCTCGTTGGGCTGCTCTTGCCCGCCGTCCAAGCTGCTCGCGAAGCAGCCCGCCGCATGCAATGCAGCAACAACTTCAAACAAATTGGATTGGGCATCCACAACTACCACTCGGCCTACAACGCTTTGCCACAACAGGCTGGCGGCACGTATGTCGATGGTGACCCGGGTGGTTCAGGTCCAGGGGTAACGAACAACAAATTTCGTTTGAGCTGGCTTCCCGCTTTGCTTCCATTCGTGGAGCAACAAGGTTTGTGGGAGCAAATCAGTAACCCCTACAACTTGGACATGAACGGCAACGCGATTAATCCAGGTTTCCCACCCATGGGTCCTGCACCTTGGGGCGGGGCTTACCGTCCTTGGTTCACCGAAGTGGGAACGTTCCGTTGCCCAAGCGATCCAGGCCGTGGTGCACCAGCTCACGGTCGTACCAACTACGCCGCCTGCATCGGTGACAGCACTGACTGGGTCAACCACGGCTACATGCGTCACAACAACGGGCGTTGGGAACTCACCCCAAACAATGGGCAAAGCGCCAACGCTAGCAACCGTGGCTTCTTCTATCATCGCCGACAGTTGAAATTCCGTGACGTTTTGGACGGTTTGTCCAACACGATTGCCTGTGGCGAAATCGCCACCGACCTTGGTGACAACGCCATCTCGACGAACGCACGCTACGGTGTGGGCTGGGGAACGATTCACAACAACCCAGCTCACTGCCGTGACCAAGCTGGTTGGATCGATCCGGCACGTCCGCAGTTCTGGGATCCCGATGCCGCCGGAACGGGCAACAATGGCCTACGTACCGGTAACGCTGACTGGAAACGTGGCTTCCGCTGGATGGACACTCCGATCATCTACACCGGATTCAATTGTATCCTGCCACCCAACTCTGAAGTTTGCTTTGGTGGCGCTGGTGACTTCGACACCGGTGCATGCCCACCAAGTAGTCGCCACCAAGGCGGCGTGCACGTGCTGATGGGCGATGGGGCCGTCAAGTTTGTGACAGACTCGATCGACGCTGGCAACATTCGCAACGGAGTTGTGATGCGGGGTGCAACCGGCAACCGTGCTCCTGGGTCGGCGAGCCCCTATGGTTTGTGGGGTGCACTCAGCACACGTGGCATGAAAGAAGTCGTCAACATCGACGATCTCTAGGATACGGCTACTGAGTGGATCCCTCCGCTCTGGTTCAATCCTGACGAAAACTGCAAACGGGCTCCGAATTTCATTCGGGGCCCGTTTTTTTTATGTTTCGATCTTTGATTTGAACCTCGGCACCCGGTTCTGCTGTAGTTTCATTCAAGACCATTTTCGCAACGCTTTCTTCGACGCCCTCATGAAACCCGGTGGCAGCTTTCTTTTCGTCCTCGTGCTCCTATGGTCGGCCGGTTGCCGCCCCAGTCCACAAAACAGCGACACGTCGTCGAACACGAACTCCGAAACCAACGAGACGATCTCGCCAACCGACCAACTGTCTGCTAGCGACTCTTTGGTCGATGGCGAAGTGGATGCTGACCGCTTTCGTCGACAAGTTGCGAGCGCCGTTGCGAAACGCGACCTCCAAACACTGCGTTCCCTCTCGCGTCAAATGATGCTCACGTCCAGTGGAGACAGCAAATCGTACGAAATACTCGGGGATGCGTTCAAAACTCTGGGATCGATCGAAGATGCCATTGGAATGTTTGACATGGCAATCGAGTCAGCGGACGCGCCATCGGCCGACTTATTCGAGAAGACCGGACACGCCTACATGACACAGGGGCGAACATTCGACACGATCGAATTGATGAAGCGATGCGTTCGATTACACCCCAATGACGCTGGTCGACGGGTTTCTTTGATTGGGTTGATGATCAGCCAAGCTTTGGAACGCGATGCGGTGGTTCATTTGCGGTATCTCATCCAGAGAGGACAAGCGGGAATCTCCGAACTGGTCATCGCCAGCGATTCTTCGCGACCGCAGGCCGATGAGCAGATGTGTGAACAAGCGTTGAAGCTCAATCCTTCCGACTTGCGGCCTCAATACGCGATGACTCGGTTTGACGCTTACAACCACCGCTGGTCAGAGGTCCTCGAACAGCTGAAACCGGTCGTCGATCGACACCCCGAATTCATTCCCGCCTGGGCTTTTCTGACTCGCGCGGCGGTCGAGGAAAACGACGTCGACACACTCGAGCGAATTGCGAACCGTGAATTCGCGGACGAATACGAATCGCACCCTCAGATTTGGATCGCTCGCGGCGTTTGGGCCGACCAAAACGGCGACACTTCGCTGGCGGTGGCATCGTTCGCTGAAGCGGTTCGGCTCGATCCAAATCATCACGAGGCTTTGACAAAACTCACCACCGCATTGGCTGCGTCAGGAGATCTCGAATTGAGCCAGAAAGCCGCTGTCAGGGCTGGGCGCGTCAACGAACTTCGAGATGCCATCGACGGCTTCCTCAGTTGGCGTCGCAATTCTCAGAGACTGGCTGTGGTCGTGGCTGAGAAACTTCAACAACTCGGGCGGCATTGGGAAGCCGTGGTTTGGTTGCGAGCGGCTTTCACGTTGTCACAAGACCCCGCCGAAAATCTCAAAGAATCTTACGCGACCGCTCGAGGCAAACTGACGGGCAAGACACCATGGCAAACGTTCGATTCGCAGTGGTTGCCGGCGAAGTCCGAAACGCGGGAGCAGATGATGGCGACTGCCAACCGTGGATGGTTCCGTCGCTCCTCCGACACCAACGACACAACCAAACTCACATTAGGCCCCGAAAAACGACCGCCACCAACTCGATCCATCAAGGATCGCGGATATCGGTTGATCGATGAAGCGGCCGCCAGAGGCCTAAACCACACCGTTGGCCTGCAACGACCGCGAACCGAAGATGGTTTGTGGCTGTGGCAATCAGGGCTAGGAGGTGCCGGTGTGCTTGATCTGGATCTGGATGGTTGGCCCGATCTCCACCTGACCGCGTCAGGCGGGAAAGATGGCGGAGGCCCCGGATCACGCGACAACCAACCCAACACGACCGCTCGAAACTTAGACGGTCAGTTTGTTGATGTCTCGAATGCCAGTGGACTGGCCGATCCGGGGTTCACACAAGGCGTCGGCATTGGCGACTTCAACGCCGATGGATTTCCCGATTGCCTGATTGCGAATATTGGAATCAACACGCTGTATCGAAACAACGGAGACGGAACCTTCACCAACGTCACTGAGTGGATGTTCGACAATCCGGAAGAAGCGTTCTCAGCGGACGGAACAGCAACGACGGCGGTCGGAACCGACTCCCGCAACACTTGGACGTCATCTGTTGCGATGGCCGACATTGACCAAGACGGCTTGTCTGATCTGATCGAAATCAATTACTGCGGCGGCCCAACTCCGTATCAACAACGGTGTCTCGACGCGATCATCAAGAAGTATCGATCGTGCCAACCGATCACGCTTCCAGCGGAACGTGATCGGGTTCATCGGAACCGCGGTGCGATCAAAACTTCGTCTCTTTTTGAAGACCAAACGGATCAATGGTTTGCCAGCAGTGACCCAGGTCGCGGTCTCGGAATTCTGGTCGGACAAATCGATGGCATGGAAGGCTTGGATCTCTATGTTTCCAACGACATGACTGCGAATCATTTCTGGCGTTTTGAAGCCGCCACTCGATCACTCAAAGAGCAAGCCACCATTCGGGGAGTCGCATTCAACCACCAGTCCGCTGCCGAAGCATCCATGGGAATCGCAGCAACGGATGCAGATGGAGACCTCGACCTGGATCTGTTTGTCACCCACTTCACCGATGAATCGAACACGTTTTACGAACAAGTCCGTCCGGGCCTGTTCCAAGACACAACGAACTCGGTCAACCTGGGCGCATCGAGCCGCGACTTATTGGGATTTGGAACTCAATTCCTTGATTTAGATGGCGACGCGATCGATGAGCTGGTCGTCGCCAACGGTCACATTGATGAATTCAGGCACAAAGACCTCCAGTACGAGATGCCTGCTCAGCTATACGCTATCGATAGCGAAAACAAATGGCAGTGGGTTCGCGACTCAGCGATTGGTCCCTACTTCAAAGAACCACGAATGGGACGGGCGATGGCGACAATGGATGCCAACCGAGACGGGCAAACGGACTTGGTCGTCACCGACCTGTTCCGCCCCACCGCATTGTTGATCAACCAAACACCCCGTACGACCGATTCATTGTCGGTGCGTGTTGTCGGCGTTCGATCCGAACGGGATGCCATCGGAACAACAATCTTGGCGACGACCAGCAGCGGCGTCCAAATGCGGCAGCGGATGGCCGGATCTGGCTATCAAAGTTCGAACGAACCGGTCCTTTCCTTTGCCATCCCCGAAGGGGATTCAGAGGTGGAGTTGGAAGTGCGGTGGCCAAGCGGCACCCAGCAGAACATCACCGTTTCGTTGCCTCAGCAAGAACTGCTATTGATTGAACCTGCTAGTGGCGACTGATCCAAACTCGCAGATTCCGCGAGCAAACCAAGCCTCCAAAGAACAACCAGACCATCACTCCCACTGATCAGCACTCAGTTCCATCCAGCGTTCTTCGGCTTCGCCCAATTCCGATTCAATCTCTTTCATTTGATCGTGCAAGCGAACGGCTTCGTCTGGATCCGTTTCCGTCAATAGTTTCTTGTTCAGATCCTTTTTCTCGTCATCCAACTTGGCGATCTTCCGCTCGAGATTCTTGACCTCTTTCTCACGCTTCCGCTGATCTTTCTGGTCTTGCCGCGAATCACCGCTGCCCTTTGCCGCTCCCGTTTTAGGAGCCGTGCCGGACGCTTTCGCGTTTGCGTTGCGAACTCGCTCACCCTCGTCAATCTCTTTTTCGACGGCTTCGCAATAGGTCTCATAACTACCGAAGTAGTTCCGAACCCGGCGGTCTCTTACCTCGATCACATTGGTTGCCACTTCGGCCATGAAGTGACGATCGTGACTGGTGAAAATCACCGTGCCCTTGTACAGCTTCAACGCGTCCGCGAGAGCTTCGACCGTTTCGACATCCAAGTGGTTACCCGGCTCGTCGAGAACCAATACGTTCGCGGTCCCCAGCAACAGGCTCGCCATACAAACGCGAGCACGTTCACCCCCGGAAAGAACCTTGATCTTCTTTTGAATATGTTCGTCGCGAAACAACAACGCACCGGCCATCGCCAAAACATCTTGACGAGTGGTTTCTGGATCGGACGCGTACTCGAGATGCTCGAGGATTGTTTGCCGCTCGTCCAAAGTCGTGTACACGTGCTGGGCATAGGTCCCGATCTCGATGCCATGGCCCCATTTCATTGAACCTTCGATGGGCTCGAGAGAATGCACCAGCGTCCGCAGCATCGTTGTCTTGCCCTGACCGTTGTCTCCAACGATCGCGGCGCGCTGACCGTGCTCGATTTCCAACGAGATGTCTTCGGCGACGACGTGTCCCGGGTACCCGATCGCCAGCCCTTCGCATCGAACGGCGGTTCCTTGCCGAGGCTGAACGCGTGGCGCGCGAATGTTGACGGTTGGTTCGTCACCCACAATTTCAGTGGTCTGCAATCGCTCAAGTTGCTTTGCCTTGCTACGGGCTTGGCTTGCCGTGGAAGCATTGGCTCGGTTCTTGTCGATGAACCGCTGCAGTTGTTTTTGCTTGGCCACCACCGTCGCGTTCACACGTTTTTCGTGCTCGCGTCGCTCCTCGCGATATTCCAGGAATTCTTGGATCTTGCCGGGGAACATCGTCAACTGTCCACGGGAAAGCTCCAACGTCTGGCTGCACGTCGCTTTCAGAAATGCTCGGTCGTGGCTGACAATTAAAGCGGCTTTGCCAAAATCACGCAGAAAGTGTTCCAGCAGGATCTGAGTCCGCAAATCCAAGAAGTTCGTGGGTTCGTCCAACATCAGCAGATTGGGATCATGCAGCAACAAAGCCGCCAACTTCACTCGGGTTTGCCAACCGCCCGAAAGGGCTTTCACTGGCCCCTCTAAATAGTCGCCTTTCAGCTCGAATTGGCCGGCAACCTGACCGCAACGCCAATCGGGTTCGCCGCTATCTCGCATCAGAAAATCGAGTGCCGATTCGCCTTCATGAAACGGGTCATGCTGACGCAGATAACCGATCCGCAGATTGGGGTGGTGAATCACCTCACCCTTTTCGACTTCCTCTTCGCCCAACAGGATTCGCAACAGCGTCGATTTGCCGGCCCCGTTTCGCCCCACGAAGCCCACCTTCACGTCGTCAACCAAAGACACGTTGGCGCCGTTGAGCAAGACTTGGTCGCCGAACCGTTTCTCGGCGTCTCGGAGCTGAATTAAAACGGCCATTCTGAGTAAATTTCTAAAACTGAAAGTGGTGCAAACAAAGACAAGCGGGCGGGAAAAACGTTCCCAAAACCTCATCGTCTCGTCAAACGTACCGATAACCGCGGAAAAGTTCACCCGGTCGTCCTACCCACCCCGGGATTGGTTCCGTACAGTAGACTCAGACGCGGCATCAGCACCCCGATCGGAAGCGTGCTTTTGACGTTTCTCCCACCTTCCACGTTTCCTTCCTCCTTTGCGATCCGCTTGGCGACGGCGGTTCGTTGCGGGACTCATGAATAGCTATTCGTTGGACTACATCGACGATTTGTACGTGCAATATGTGCGTGATCCGTCGAGCGTTTCGGAAACCTGGCGTCAATACTTCGAGCAGTTCCTGGTCGGGGCTGGTGCGCGGACCAATGCTGCACCTGCTGCCAGCCAAACGGCTTCGCAGGATGGTGCAACCGCCAATGGCAAAACCTCGGGCGCACGTTCCGTCGTTGAGCCCGCATTTGCATCCGGCCAACCCGGCAGCGCCGAAGACACGTCACAGCGTCCAGGCTCCACCGGCGATCAAAATGTCGACCAAGCCCTGTGGCTGGCTCGGATCCAAGATCGAGTGGACCAATTGGTTCGCGAATATCGCGTCCGTGGTCACTTGGTCGCGACCCTGGACCCGCTTGGGTTGTTCGAACACACCTGCCCGGAACTGTCGCCGCGAAGCCATGGGCTGAGCAAGCAGGACCTGGCTCGTCCTTTTGATAGCAGCATTCTCGAAAACGTCTCGGGCAGCACGCTCGACGTCATTCTGAACAAACTGCAGTCCACTTACTGCCGCAGTATCGGTGCGCAGTTCATGCACATCGACAATCGCAACATTCGCGATTGGCTGCAGCGTCGAATGGAAACGACGGAAAACCGTTTGGACCTGTCGCACGAAGTCCAACGACGGATCTACACACGACTGGCCGATGCGACGATCTTCGAAGAATTTGTTCGCCGGAAATTCGTCGGTGCCAAAACCTTCTCGCTCGAAGGTGCCGAAAGCCTGATTCCTCTGATTGACCTGGCGCTTGAAAAAGCGGGCCAGCATCAAGTCAAAGAGGTCGTCATGGCGATGGCACACCGTGGACGCCTCAACGTGATGGCGAACATCCTCAAGAAGCGGGCGATGAACATCTTTTGGTCGTTTGACGATCCAACGCCTGAACTCAGCCGCGGTGGCGGTGACGTTCGTTATCACCTCGGGTACAGCAGCGATTGGAAAACCGCATCCGGTGATCGCCTGCACATCTCGCTGTGCTTCAACCCCAGCCACCTTGAGTACGTCAACACGGTCGCTCTGGGACGCACACGCTGCAAACAAGACAATCGCGGCGACGTGGATCGACAAGACGTCATGACGGTATTGATTCACGGCGACGCCGCTTTTGCCGGCGAAGGCGTGGTTCAAGAAACGCTCAACCTCAGCGAACTGAAGGGTTACCGCACCGGCGGCACCCTGCACGTCGTGATCAACAACCAAGTCGGTTTCACCACCGAACCGGATGAAGGCCGCAGCACGACGTACGCGACCGACATCGCGAAAATGCTGCAAATTCCGATTTTCCACGTCAACGGCGAAGACCCCGAAGCGGTCGCTCAAGTCGTCTCGTTGGCGATGGATTTCCGCAAAGAATTTCATCGTGACGTTGTTATCGATTTGTACGCCTATCGCCGTTGGGGACACAACGAAGGTGACGAACCGCGTTTCACCCAACCTCAGATGTACGCCGAAATCGATCGTCGCCCCGGTGTGCGACAACAGTATCTCAATCGCCTGCTGAAACTCGGAAAGATCACCGAGGCCGAGGCCGATGAGATCAGCCGTGATCGGACGGAGAAACTCGAGAGCGAATTCGAAGCGAGCAAGCACGAATCGTTTGTTCCCGACACGCAAACGCTCGCCGCGAACTGGATGGAATACTTCGGCGGGCCCGAGCCGGCCGACGAAGTCGACACAACCATGCCGGTCACGCGACTGAGCGAGTTGATTGATTCGCTGACCCGTCTGCCTGAAGGGTTCGCGCCGCACAAAAAGCTCAAACGACCGATGCAACAGCGTCGCGAAATGGCAAGCGGCGAACGACCGTTGGACTGGGCCACCGCCGAAGCTGCCGCCTTTGCATCGTTGCTCGACGCGGGCCACCCAATCCGATTGACGGGCCAGGATTGCGAGCGTGGTACGTTCAGCCACCGCCATGCGGTGTTGCACGACATGCGCGACGGAAACGAATACTGTCCGCTGAAAAATCTCCACGAAAACCAAGCTCGCCTGGAACTATACAACAGCCCATTGAGCGAAGCCGGAGTGCTCGGGTTTGAGTACGGCTACTCACTGGACTGCCCCAGCGGTCTGTGCATGTGGGAAGCTCAGTTTGGTGACTTCTGGAACGCTGCTCAGGTGATTGTGGACCAGTTCATCGCGAGTGCCGAAGACAAGTGGAATCGCTTGTCCGGCTTGGTCATGCTTCTGCCTCACGGCTTCGAAGGCCAAGGCCCCGAACACTGCAGCGCTCGAGTCGAACGTTTCCTGGCAATGGCGGCCGAAGACAACATCCAAATCTGCCAGCCGACCACGCCAGCCCAATACTTCCACCTGCTTCGCCGACAAGTCATCCGCAAATGGCGCAAGCCTTTGATCGTGCTGACGCCAAAAAGTTTGCTACGGCACGCGGAAGTCACCAGCCCATTGGATGTCGTTGCGGAAGGCAGCTTCCGAAAGATCCTGCCGGATCGCAAAGTTCCACTCGAAGGTGCCAAACGGCTGGTTTTGTGCACCGGAAAGGTCTACTACGACCTGCTGCAAGAACGCACGGATCGAAACATCGAAGACGTTCCGATCATGCGTCTGGAACAGCTCTACCCGCTGTCGCCCGATGAAATCTTTGCCGCGTTCGAAGGTCTCGCCGAAGGTTCCGAAATCCGTTGGGTCCAAGAAGAGCCCGAAAACATGGGCGCGTGGCCGTACTTGAAACTCAAGATCGGCGACGAACTCAACAAGCGTTTCCGGTTCACCAAAGCAACTCGTGCGGAATCGGCCAGCCCCAGCACCGGTTCAATGGCGGCTCACAAATTGGAGCAAATCGATCTGCTTAAAGCCGCCTTCGAAGGCATCAACTGAGCGAGCAAACGCTCAGTCGGCCGTGCGGGACGCCCAAAAGAAACGCCGACGTTTATCCCGACGGCGTCGCGTTGGCTGGCTGTTTTGAAGGCCACTTCCGTTGCCTGCCTTTGCTAAACCGCTTCAAGGCGAGCTGCATCAACGTGACCGTTACCAGGGACGCGCTGGGAGCAACGAACAGGATCTGAGAAGCAAACCGGTTCGAATGATGCTGGCCGACAAGCTGACGCCAAACGTCATCTGCCAGCGTCCACCCCGCCTGCGACTGACTGTGTAGGAATGCACCGGCAAGAAAGACGCCCAACAATATACCCAGCCTCTTCCATCGTGATTTCATCATCACGAGGTAATTAGCGATCAACGCGGGGACGCCAGCGGGGGTCGTGTAAATCGCAATGGAAACAAGTTCACGATTGAGCCCCGAGACACGAATCAATGTGATCAACGCCGCGACGATGGCGGTAAAAATCAACAGCCAACGGATCGAGACGCTGGGCTTGCGAGATTTCGATGGACGAATTCGCCACGGAGGTGTGGCAGACCAACGAAAATTGGCAGCCTGGATGGCACAAACAACCATCGCTGGAATAACCATCCCGATCTCGAATCCCGACTGGAAACCAAAGATCACGACACCCCAACAGATACAAACGCTCGCAACGCACCAATGAGGCCATCTAGCTCCAGGCGAGAGCAAAATGGCGGCCATTGTTGGCAACATCACAAACAGCGAAATGAACAGCCACCAATCGGCCGCGGAATCGCCATCGAAACCGGTTGTCGCTTCCAGCACAAGATACAGCAGCAGCTGTGCCGTCATCACAACCAAAGGCACGACCCACCAACTGCGACCAAGAGCAAACGCGTTGTTGGACTTGTTCAGCACGACTCATTCACTCGCTAGATTGAGACATCAGATCAAGGGGTGAACGATCAATGCTACCACGCCGAGTCGTACAGTTTTGCAACCAACTCGTCTGTCCAAGCCGTGCCGTCGGACTGGGTGTACCCGTGGTGACCTCCCGTGGGCATGGTCAAGACGCGAGTTGATTCGTGCACTCGGTCGCGTAGCGCAACGAACGAATCAACTGGAACCAATGGGTCATCGGCCGCGGTAACGATCAATGCGGGAACATCGATTTGCTCCACGACCGAATGAGCCGAAGACTCTGCGTAATAAGTTCGCTCATCAGGAAATCCCGCCATCGGAGCAGTGATCCGGCGATCAAATTCGCGAAGTGTCTTTGGGGCCCGACCGTCCAATAGGCTGCCCAGCTCTTCTCTCATCTGCAACGTTGACTTCGCCCGCCGAAGCAACTGTGTGATGAAGTAGTGGTTGTAAAACCGTAAAGACCAGGACTCCATCCGGTCACTGCAAGCTTGCAAATCAATTGGCGGTGCGATCGCAAGGATTGGACCAACTCGATCCCAATGGGATGGTCTGGCATCCAACCCCGCACCGATCCGTCCCGCCGCACGCAGCAATTGGTTCCCGCCCAAAGACGTTCCCACCGCTCCGATCGGGGCAGCTTGATCGCCAGTCAAATCGGCAATCCGCTCAATGGCGGCCAAGACATCTTCGCTTCGTCCCGCATGAGTGATGCCACGACAAAACGCGACTGATTCGCCACACCCTCGCATGTCCAGCCGGAACACGCGGATGCCGAGCGCCAGCAACCTTCTTTTGAATCGGACCATGTAATCCGCGGCGTGGCAGCCACAAATCCCGTGCAGCAGCAACACGCTTCCTCGGGGAGTACCCATCCATGATTCGGGAGTATCATCGTGCAGGATCAACGTGTCGTTATCAGACACTGGCAAACGATGCTTTTCTGATTTGACGCCGCTCGATAGCTTTTGCCATTCGCTGATCGACATGGTTGGCCGTGGCGCAAGCAACGTTTGCAGGTGCCCACCTCGACGCCATCGATGCGGCACAAAACTCGGCGGCTCGAACCGATGCACTGAAAACGTCATCTCGTTAAACTTTCGCTCATGAAAACCATTCGCACCTTTTTGGCCATCCCGTTGCCTTCGGATCTCGCCCGCACAGCATCGCGTTGGATGGCGGAAACCAAAAGCCCAGGAGACGGAATCAAATGGGTTCCTGATGAGAATTTACATCTCACGCTGAAATTCCTCGGGGAAGTCGACAACGTCGAAACACCGGCTGTTTGCAACACGTTGGAAGCCGCCTGTGAAGACCTGGAACCCTTTCCGTTGGTTCTAGAGGGTGCCTCCGGGATTCCAGACTTGGAACGCCCGCGAGTTTTGACCGTGGCCGTGGATGATGCCACGTCGACACTGACCAATTTGGTCGCCGATCTCGAGAAACGATTTGCCGCGATGGGTTACAAACCCGAACCCCGAGATTACCGTCCCCATTTGACCGTGGGACGAACGCGAAGCGGAACCCGCCGCGCCAACTCGGACGTCATCAATCGATGGCGTAAATTCGAAGACGACGAAATTGGCGAATTCAACGTTCGCGAAATCCATGTGGTGGGCAGCTTCCTTGAAAAGCACGGCCCGACCTACAACGTGCTCGGACGAGTCCAACTATGACGTCGGCGGCTGCATCCGAATTGCTGCTGTCAATTGAATCCACCTGTGACGAAACCGCCGCGGCGGTGATTCGCCGCGACGGCACGGTCCTTGGCCAATGCATCGCGACCCAAGAAACGCTGCACGAACAGTTCGGCGGCGTCGTCCCGGAGATCGCAGCGCGAGCCCACCTGGAACGTATCCTTCCGGTGATCGACACGGCGCTGAAGCAAGCCGATGTATGTGGCGAAGATCTCACCGCGATCGCGGTAGCCGATCGTCCAGGCTTGGCCGGATCATTGCTGGTTGGTGTCGTTGCCGCGAAAACGCTCGCCTTGGCATGGAACAAACCACTGATCTCGCTCAACCACCTGCACGCTCACTTGTATGCGTGTCAATTGATCGAGGGATCTCCCGCGAATATCTATCCGGCGATTGGCTTGATCGTTTCCGGCGGCCACACCAGCCTCTATGTTTGTCGCACCGCGATCGACTTGGAGTATCTCGGCGGAACAATTGATGATGCCGCTGGCGAAGCATTCGACAAAGTCGCCGCGATGTTGTCCTTGCCATTTCCCGGCGGAATCGAAGTCGCCAAGCTCGCCTCGGAAGGAAACGACAAGGCATACTCCTTCCCTCGCTCGATGATCCATGATCCGGGCGATGATTTTTCCTTCAGCGGTTTGAAGACGGCGGTTCGTTACGCCATCGTCGGACCAGGCCGCCATGATTTTGCGTCGCTGGACATTTCCGACCAAGTCAAACGGGATGTTTGTGCATCGTTTGAAGCCGCTGTGATCGATGTTTTGGTTTCCAAGTGTCGTCGAGCGATCAAGCGGCACAGAAATCGCAACGATGCTTCTCCGAACTCAATCAATCGACTGATCGTCGGAGGCGGCGTGGCAGCCAACCAGCGTTTGCGACGTGACCTAAAAGCGGCTGCCGATCAAGACGGCTTTGAGCTTTGGATCGCTCCGCCGCATCTGTGCACCGACAATGCTGTTATGGGCGCGATCGCTTGGAAGAAGTTCGAAGCCGAACAATTCGCATCGCTTGACCTGGACATCACTCCCGGACTGCAACGAGGCTTCTGACGACGCAGACCAACCATTATCTCGTGACCATTCGCACCCATGAAATCTGCTTCTCAATCGCTCACCGGTGAATCAGCGGTGCTGACCGAACTGCAACTCGGCCACAAGTCGCTGCGATGGGTCGATCGCTACAGCCGATTGCTGGACACGCGATTTCGTATTCCCGGCACCAAAGTCCGCTTTGGTTTGGACTTCATCCTTGGACTCGTTCCTGGAGCCGGCGATGCGATCAGCATGGGCCTTTCCGGAATCCTGATCGCAACCATGGCGAGAAATGGAGCCAGTCCAAGACTCGTCTTGAGGATGCTGGGCAACGTCGGCTTGGACGCTTTAGTCGGCACCATTCCCGTCTTGGGCAATATCTTTGACTTGTTCTACAAAGCCAACCATCGCAACTTGCTTTTGTTGCGAGAGTACTACGTCGAGGACAAACATCGCGGCAGCGTCTGGCCGATCTTGATGGCGATCGTGATTTCGCTCATCATCCTGCTGGGATTGATGGTGATGATCTTCGTGTGGTGCATCAACGCCCTTGCGAATCTGTTCTAAGAAACTGCCACTGCATCTCGCGTGACAAACCAAGTCGGCGATTCAATCAATCGCGATGGGAACAATGCCCCGGGCAAGTCGCTGGCGGAACTACGAACACTGGCGAGTGCCTGACGCTTGTTTGATCCACCGATCAAGAACCAACGCTGCCGAGCGGAGTTGATTGCGGGCGAGGTCAGCGTGTAGCGATAGGTTTCCATCTTCGGAACCCAATTCTCCACGAACCAGCGATCGTTCTGCTCGATCGCTTTGGTCTCCGGGAACAACGATGCCGTGTGCGCGTCATCACCCATTCCCAACAAAGCCAAATCCCACGTCGGTACATCGGAACCGGCAAACGTCTCCCGGAGCGTCTTTT
The DNA here is from genome assembly GCF_000338295.1 of Rhodopirellula europaea 6C. Classification (GTDB taxonomy): domain Bacteria; phylum Planctomycetota; class Planctomycetia; order Pirellulales; family Pirellulaceae; genus Rhodopirellula; species Rhodopirellula europaea. Next base: position 59,227 of record NZ_ANMO01000235.1, on the reverse strand, counting down.
CGTAAGCTTCCGCGGTCGCGGCCGGATTGTCAGGATCAACCGGAACCGGAAACGCACGCAGTGATTCGGCGGGCAAGTGCGACAGCAACGCCTCACGAACCATTCGGTAATTGCTGTCCAAGTTGTCTTCCGTGACGTTGCGTTCGTCGCCCCAGTAGAACTCTATGTTTTGCCAAGGCAGTTCCTTCGTCGCCAACAACTCGTACAGGCGTTTGGGCGTCGATCCACCGGACAATGTCACGCGGAACACACCGCGCTGCTCAATCGCTTCTTTCGCAGCTTTGCAAAAAGCGTCCGCGGCGGCGTTGGAAAGCTCATCCAAAGATTCAAAAACTTGCACGTTGCATTCTCAATGTTGGGGAAATCAATACAGATCTAATTCGGCGACGACGCCAACGCGAATCACTCAAACGATTCGGCATCACTTGGAAAACTTGCTGCCTTCACTTCGTCACAATACGACTTGGCCGCTTCGCGGATGGTGTTGCCGACATCAGCGAACAAACGAGTGAACTTGGGGGTATAACCCGACGTCAGGCCGAGAATGTCGTGGGTCACCAAGACTTGTCCGGAAACATCTCGACCCGCACCGATGCCGATGGTAGGGACTTTCACCGCATCCGTGATCGCGGCGGCGGCTTCGCTGGGAACGCATTCAATCAAAACAGTGAAAGCTCCCGCAGCCTCAGCAGCTTTCGCGTCCGCAACCAATCTCTCGATGTCGCGCTGCAAGCGATAGCCACCTTCGACATGGATATTCTGTGGCCGAAGTCCAATGTGGGCCATCACCGGAATGCCAGCACCGACCATCGCTTCGATCCGTTCGGCTTGCTCGGCACCGCCTTCCAATTTGACCGCATGGCACTGAGTTTCCTTCAGCACGCGAGCCCCACAACGGACGCTATGAAGCAGATCAAGCTGACCGTCCGGAAAAGGCAAATCAACCACCACCATCGCGTGCTCCGCCGCCCGGCCGACCATTTCGGCGTGGTAGATCATTTGATCCATCGTCACCGGCAGGGTCGTCGAATGCCCCTGCACGACCATTCCCACCGTGTCACCGACCAGCAAAACATCAACGCCGGCTTCATCCAAAATTTTTGCCGTAGGAAAATCGTACGCGGTCAACATCGTGATCCGGTCACCACGATCACGCATGCGTTGCAGCGTTCGAGTCGTGATTCGCGATTTTCTCTTTTCCGATTCCGTCATTCTGTTCGCTTTTCAGGTGGGGTCGCTCACTCGGCGGGAACGCGATGCAGCATCATCAGCCGAATCTCCAATCCTCGAGTCTCCCCATCCTCGCCCATGATTCTTGGGCAGGTCAATGACAGGCGTCCCCTGCCCTCGGACAAATTGATTTGGCCGAGCGACATTTTCTTCCAATCCTTCTCATCGCTTTCAGCTCTTTTCGAACGGTCTTTGTCTAAGTGAATCGGTCCGGAGGGATTCGCTTGGGTCACGACGGAATCGGTTGTCGCCGTCGCATCGCCCTGCATCCATTCCAAATTCAATTGCGTCCCCACAGCCGACTCGGGGCAAGCGTAGAACACCTCCACGTCAAATTGGCCACCGGCTAACACATCGACGTCCCAGGTCATGGCATCCTTGGTCGAATGCCAATTCGTCATGTAACTGCTGTTGGGAAACCGGTTGCTGCGACGAATCTCACCGGTTGCCCGTGCATCGCGAGCGGGAAGCTGCGTCCACGGATAATCGGGATATCCAACCGGAAAGACCTGCTCCTCCGAATGATTCCGATCACGAGGTTTGGTCTCTTTCACCCAATCCTGCAAAGCCCGTTTCAACCGTGCCGTTGCGACGGGCTGTTCCTCGGCGACCGATTGTGTCTCGCCCGGATCAGCCACGATGTCAAACAAGTCGCCGTTGGCGTGATAGCGATACCGATTGGATCGGACGCTGAACTTTCCACCCCATGCGGTGAAGATCAAACGCTCCGCGGGTTCGGATTCCGAGTCACGCAAGCCATCGACCAGCGAAATGCCATCCAGCGGCCCAGCGGTGGAACCAACCTCGACGTCGCAAAGATCAGCCAAGGTCGGAAACAAATCGATCGCTCCCGCGATTCCGCCGACCGTTTGCCCGGCGGGGAGTTTGCCGGGGTATCGAATCAAACAGGGAGAACGCAAACCGCCTTCGTGAACCGCACCTTTGCGTCCTCTCAATCCGCCATTGAACCGAGAACCATTGGGACCGTTGTCACAGAAGAACACGACAATCGTATTCTCACTCAATGACAGACGATCCAACGCATCGAGCAAGCGTCCCACGTTGTCGTCGATGTTCTCACAAAGAGCCAATGCCGCTCGTGTGTGTTGAACGTCTTCCTTCTTTGCATTCTCCGGTCTTGGATCAGGCACGATCTCTTTGCCTTCAAACTTTTCCCAATCTTCATCGGGAACCTGCATCGGCGAGTGCGGCGTGTTCAGCGGCAAATACACGAAGAAAGGATTTTCGCGATCTTGTTCCATGAAGTCGATCGCATGCTGAGTCAAATCATCGACGATAAATCCCTCGCCTTTCACGATCTTGCCGTTGTGTTCCAGCATCGGTGAAAAGTAGTTGCCCCAGTGCCCGCTGCAGAAACCGTAGAACTCATCAAACCCGCGAGCGTTGGGGTGATACGGAGCCTGCATGCCTGAGTGCCATTTTCCGAACGCCGCGGTCCGGTAACCCGCTGCTTGAAAAGCGTCTTCGATCGTCCGCTCGGACAAGTCGAATCGTTCGCCACCCGCCGAAGTGCTGAACACACCCGATCGTGTGTGATACCGACCGGTCAAAAATTCTGCGCGAGTCGGCGAGCAAACCGCACACACGTAGAAGTTCTTGATTTGAACTCCATCGCGGGCCAGCGAATCGATGTGCGGCGTCTGCAAATTGGGATTGCCATGCAGACTGAGATCGCCCCACCCCTGATCATCCGTCAAAACAACCAACACATTGGGCCGTGAACCAGAGTCGGCTCGGCAAGGGAGTCCGATGCCGATCCAGGATGCCAAGAGAAACGACCAAACCACAACATCGCGAGAAACGGAGATGACGCGCACTACCAACCTTTGATTTCAGAGACCCTCAATCAATCCCGCAACAACGGAAAAACCGACACAGTCCTTCCAAGCGGAACGCCAACAGGATAGCTGACCGCATCCGCGGTGGGGGATTTCGCACTCGAGCACCCCAATTGGTGCGATCCGGTGGCGACCGATCACGCCTCGACTATTCTGTGGGTCGATGCAACTAATCATTGCCTTTTCCTTATCTCAAAGATCGATCCATGCGAGTTCGAAAAGCGGTTATCACCGCCGCGGCCCCCAACCAAAACACCCTGCCGCTGCAACGACTGGTCGACGGTTCGGGCGAGGAAAAAACAGCTCTACAGCTGATCGTCGAAGAAACGCTCTCGGCGGGCGTGGAAGAGATCTGCGTCGTGATCCAGCCCGGTGACGAGGACAACTACCGCAAGGCCGCCGGTGGCTCGCTCGGCAACATTCAATTTGTCCATCAAGAGCGACCGCTCGGGTACGCCGACGCAATCCTGCAAGCGGAATCGTTTTGCGGAGACGATCCCTTTCTGCATCTCGTTGGCGATCACCTGTACCTGTCGGCAACTTCAAAAAGTTGCGCGGCACAACTGATCGAGATGGCCGAACATCACTCCTGTCCGGTCTCCGCGGTCCAGTCCACCCGAGAACATCGCTTGCCATACTTTGGCATTGTCGCTGGAACCAGCGTGCCTCGATTCGATGGTTTGTATGACGTGCGAACGGTTGTCGAAAAACCAACGCCCACGCTCGCGGAACAATCCTTGATCACGCCGGGCCTGCGTAGCGGCTACTACCTCGGCTACTTCGGCATGCACGTCCTGACATCCGCGGTGATGGAATGCCTTCACGAAGTTGCCTCCGATGAAAGCATGGAACGGCCCTCGCTATCCGATGCGATGGCCAAACTTCCTCATCGCGGCAAATACCTTGCCTATCAACTTCGGGGACGTCGTTACAACATCGGCGAACAATACGGAGTTCTGATCGCACAACTGGCCATCGGACTGTCCGGACGCGATCGAGACCTGTTGCTGACCGAACTGGTTGAACTTCTCGCCACGCGAGCGGAACATCCAGTCGCGGCAACCATTGACCCGCCATCCGAATCGTCTCCTTTGGAAGGATCCAACTGATGCCGGAAGTTCGCTCCATGAACGCATTGATCGAAACGATCACCACCGACCAAGCCGACCTACGTGATCGCTCGCTCGAATCGTTGGTAGAAGACGCCACGCTATCCGAGTTGCTTGACCACATCACCGAACTGGATCGCTTTCGGCGTCAAGAAGACAACTTGTACCAACGTGTGCGAGCGTTGTTTTTTCTGTCGGCCATTTATCGGTACCACCTTCCGCCACGTTTGGATCAATCCAGTTCCGGCAGCATCCCCTTTGAAGGTTACGAACATCTGCTCGGACGACGCTTTCAAGAAGCGATCGATGAATTTTTAGAAGTCCAGTCGACCGATGGTGCCAGCGATTCATTGTCCAGTGCGTTAGCATCGGCGTACCACGAACTAGGTTTTCAAACGCTGGCCGATCAAGTTCGCCACAGCGTCCGAACCGTTCGTGGCAACCAATGGATGTTTCGTTTGGGACATGTTGCCGAACACCCACTTCGCATCCGCAAGGAGCTGTTGCCAACCAAAGACGCCCCGAATCTTTCGCCGGTTTTAAAAGAAACCACCGCCGTTCGCATGGACGTTTCTCACTCGGCGTGGAGTGACATCTTCTTTTTGGGAATGGACTACCCTGAGGGTGCTCGCGTCATCAACGTCTCGGTCGACCTCGGCGTCCGAGGACGAGACGACCAAGTTCGACCGCCGATTGAGACCTACTTGCGAGTGATCGACAAACCGGTGTTTCGGTTGGTCAGCGTTGACCTCAATGCCAGCGTCGAAGTGACCACCATCGCCGAAATGTTTGACTTTGCGAGGGACTACCTCGGGTTGCTCAAAGCCGCTGTGATCGCCGCCGGTGTCGTCCCACCGGGACTGGAAGGTTGCGGCTCCGACATGGCATCACTGCTCGAACGCGTCGTCGGTCGTGGCAAAGGTTTGGAACTGGTTTCCAAAATCAACGACATCCCCAAAGGTTCTCGCCTGGCCGTTTCGACGAACTTGCTGGGTTCGCTCATCAGCAACCTGATGCGAGCAACCGGTCAAATCCAGTCGCTGCAGGGCGAGCTGACCGAACCCGACCGACGCCTGATTGCGGCTCGCGCAATCTTGGGTGAATGGATCGGCGGCAGCGGAGGCGGGTGGCAGGACTCAGGCGGTGTCTGGCCCGGCATCAAACTGATTTGCGGCCAGATTGCCGGTGAAGAGGATCCCGAATTCGGAATCAGTCGCGGACGCTTGATGCCCGACCACGAAGTCTTGGGCGAAAACCGCGTCAGCACCGAAGCTCGACAAAAACTGCAGGATTCGCTGGTCGTTGTACATGGTGGGATGGCCCAAAACGTTGGTCCAATCTTGGAGATGGTCACCGAGCACTATCTCGTTCGTGGACGTGATCAATGGGTCGGCCGTCAAGAAGCCATGCGGATCTACGACGAGGTTGTTGAGGCACTGCAACAAGGCGACATCTGCCGTCTTGGTTCGCTGACCACCGAGAACTTCGAAGGCCCCCTGCAATCGATCATTCCTTGGGCAACCAACCGGTTCACGGACGTGATGATCCAGCGTTGTCGCGAACAGTACGGCGATCAGTTCTGGGGATTTTGGATGTTGGGCGGCATGTCCGGTGGCGGCATGGGATTCATCTTTGATCCGACCATCAAACAAGACGCACAAGACTGGCTCAGCCAAGAAATGGTGACGGTCAAACGCGAACTGGAAACCGCGTTGCCATTCGCGATGGATCCGGTTGTCTATGACTTCCAAATCAATGACGACGGAACGTTTGCTGAATTGATACCGGCTCAGTCCGCCGTGTTACCGCAGAAGTACTACGCGTTGATGATGCCGAAATGGCTTCGCAAGCCCCTGCGAGAGTTGTCGCCTCAAACCCGCGAAGAATTGGCGGGCATCTCACGGCGTTGCAGCGACCCAAATGATCGAGAAGCGAACGCGGCATTGCTACTCCGAAGCGTTTTACCATCGGATGACAAAGCCAGCAGCGACAAGAAAGACGATTCGCAAACGAGCGATGACTCACTCGCGGCGATTTTGAAACGAAGCGGCTTTGATCGATCTCAACATGAGCAGATCCGGGCCGACATGCGAGCCGGCAAATTTGGCTTGGCAGCCAACCGACTTTCCCGTGACCTTAAAATCACCGACGTCTCCAAAGAACATGTCACTGACACTCGCGACGGCCTAGACGACCGTTTGGCCGACATTGGTTCCAAAGCCATCGCCAATGGAGAGATCGGCGTCGTCACGTTAGCGGCGGGCGTTGGCAGTCGCTGGACGCAAGGTGCAGGCGTTTGCAAAGCTCTGCACCCGTTTCATCGGTTCGCCGGAAAGCATCGAAGCTTCCTCGAAATTCACTTGGCAAAGAACCGTGCTGCAACGTCCCAAAACGGCGGCACCATTCCGCACGTCATCACAACCAGCTGGATGACCGACGAAGCAATCCGGACCGTCTTGGATCGCACTGAGAACTATGGCCACGAAGGCCCAGTGTACGTGTCCAGCGGACGAAGCGTCGGGTTACGAATGGTCCCGATGGTTCGCGACCTTCATTTCCTGTGGGAAGAAACCGCTCAACAGGTTCTCGACCAGCAACAACAAAAGATGCGAGAAAGTGCTCGATCCGCGATCGCGAATTGGGCCCAACAAACGGGAGAAGGTTCCGACTACACCGACAATGTCGCGGCGCAGTGTGTGCATCCAGTCGGTCACTGGTATGAAGTCCCCAACCTTTTCCGCAATGGCGTGCTCTCGCAGATGTTGCGAGACCAACCGTCTCTCCGGTATTTGATGCTGCACAACATCGACACCCTTGGTGCCAATGTTGCCCCAGGCCTGTTTGGTTTGCACATCGAGTCAGGAGCCACTCTCAGCTACGAAGTCATCCCGCGCCGCCTGGAAGACCGCGGTGGTGGACTGGCCCTGGTTGCGGGTCGTCCACGACTGGTCGAAGGCCTCGCGATGCCGGACGAACGCATCGAATTTGGTCTAAAGTTCTACAACTCGATGACAACCTGGATCGACATCGATGCATTGCTTGATTCGTTCGGCTTGAATCGTGATTCGTTGAACGATGCGTCGGCAGTCGACTCAGCGGTCCGCCAAATGGCCGCTCGCTTGCCAACCTACATCACACTCAAAGAGGTCAAGAAACGCTGGGGCCACGCTCAGGAAGATGTGTTCCCAGTCGCCCAATTTGAAAAACTATGGGGCGACATGACAACGCTTTCGGACATCGATAGTCGCTTCATTGTGACGCCCATGCGTCGCGGTCAACAACTGAAAGAACCGAGCCAACTCGACGGTTGGAACCGAGACGGAGGCTCCGCCTACGTCAACGCCCTCTGCAAGTGGAACAAGTCCTGAGTCCTGAGTCCCTGTGGCCCTGTGGCCCTGAACCACTTCCCACTCCCCATCACCATTCCTCGGTCGGTTCACCAAACATTGAATCACCGAGCAAGAACCATCCGATGACGGCGAGTAAAAGGGTCGCGACAACGACCGCCGTGGAGACTCGAATCAACGTCGATCTTTCTCGAAGCCACGCATCCGGGATCGAGATGCAAGTTGGCATCAACAGGATCAATCCGTACAACCAAGTCGGATGATCTTCATAGGTGTAGAACCGCCCCGTCGCTGTGGTGCTCGCCGCCAAAAAAAGCACGGCCGGAAACAATCTTCCGATAGTTGAGTTGGGCATCAGCGCTGCGGCGACCGCAAAAACAAATGTCGAAACCAGTGCACTCACCATCCATTCCGCCAAACCACCGTAAGCACTGGCCGCCAACAAAGTGGGTGCCACCAAACCAGCCAATCCAACCCAAAGGATCCAAGCTGCGGCGCCACTTCTTCGCATCCGACCCAACGACCAAATGTTGATCAGCGATGCCGCCGCCACGGATGCCATCCAAGGACGATGAAGCGGCAACATATCGGTCCATCCATCACCGGTTGGCATGGTCCACATCGCAATCGCCACGGATCCCAGACCAGCAACCACCCACCAAAAACCAAAGCTCGTTCGCGGGCTCGCCGTTTGCAACGAATCCACTTCGCACGGACACGCAGCCAACAACAGCGACGCGATCCCAATGGGGGCCAATACAATTTGCCAGGCCTCCAGCGCGGACCAATCCAAATCTTGCCTCGCGTACATACAGGCACTGACCGCGACCCACCAACCAATCACAGCGAGCACTGCTGGCAGGGGTCGTGACCAAGCATTCGGCTCGGACCGCTGAATTGCCCAAGCTCCAAAGACAAACGCCAGCGACAAGATCGCTGGCGTTATCACGCACCAAATTAGGATTTGAGTTTCCACGGTCTTACCGTTTGAAAACGAGCAACGCGCGGATGGCAACCTCGTCGTTGATCTTGCCTTTGCCGTAGGTCATGCCCCACTTGGTTCGGTCAATGTCAAAGTTCGCCGCCAAGACCAACATGTCTTCGGTCAGCTTTGGCATCGATGGGATCGTGACCTCCACCTTCTTACCAAGCATCGTCAAATGACCAACGATGTTCACTTTGTCTTGCGACGCATCATGTTCGATTTTGGTCGATTCAAATGTGATCTTCGGGTGTTTGCGAACGTCGAAAAAGTCAGGGTTTTTCAGATGGTTGGTCAGTTTATCAGCATCCGACCAAAGGCTTGTGGCATCAATTTCAATCTTCAATGATCCCTTGCTGGGATCTTCCACATTCAAAGTCGCCTCGGCGGTGAATTTCTTGAATCCACCCTCGTGCTTTCCATCAGGTTTTGCACCGATGAAAGTGATCTTTGATCGTTCCGAATCAAAGGTTGGCTTCTCCTCGGCTGAAGCGACCACGGAAGAAACGCAAACCAACGTCAACATCAAGGCAACACGTTGCATCATCATGTACGAAACCTTCGAAAAATGGGGGACAAAACAATCTCATTAAATCGAGTCTCAACCCACAATGTCCGAACAAAGCCGGCATCCGCCGCAAACGGGCGAATGCTTTGGCCGGAACTTCAGTTGGCACTCAGGCCACAATTGTCGCATGCGGTTCAGCGACAAACAACTCACCCAGAGAACACGAATTGATCGCCATCGTGATCGATCTTGATCACCGTGCCCTCGGGATAGCTGTTCTTCAAAATCGCTGAAGCGAGCGGATTCTGCACCTCACGCTGGATAACACGTTTCAGAGGTCGTGCACCATACGCTGGGTCGTAACCCACTTCCGCAATTTGATCGATCGCTGCGTCCGAGATCTCAAATGACAGGCCATTGGCTGCCAATCGTGAATGAAGCTCTTCGAGTTGCAATTGAACGATCCTGCGAATCTGAGTTTGCTGCAGTGGATGAAAGATCACTGTGTCATCGATCCGGTTGAGAAACTCTGGCAAGAACCTCGCCTTCAAAGCTTCCTCCACCGCCTGACGCATTTCATCTTCGCCACCGCCTTCCTCCGTCACTCGCTGAATCACTTGGCTACCGACATTGCTGGTCATCACAACGACCGTGTTGGTGAAGTTCACCGTTCGTCCTTGCCCGTCAGTCAAACGCCCATCGTCGAGCACCTGCAACAAAACATTGAACACATCCGGATGCGCCTTCTCCATTTCATCGAGCAAAATCACAGCGTAGGGTCGCCGGCGAACAGCCTCGGTGAGCTTGCCGCCCTCTTCGTAGCCGACATAGCCGGGAGGAGCACCGATCAGTCGCGACACGCTGTGCCGTTCCATGAACTCGCTCATGTCGATACGAACCATTGCGGATTCGTCGTCAAACATGACCTCAGCGAGTGCCTTGCAAAGCTCCGTTTTCCCAACACCGGTTGGCCCCAAGAATAGGAACGAACCGATCGGACGATTGGGATCTTGCAACCCGCTGCGACTTCGACGAACCGCGTCCGAAACGGCGGTGACCGCTTCATCCTGGCCAACAACCCGTTGATGCAATCGTTCTTCCATCACCAACAACTTGGCTCGTTCGGTTTCCATCATTCGAGTGACGGGAACTCCGGTCCAAGTGCTGACGACCTCTGCGATTTCTTCCTCGGTGACTTCTTTGCGAAGTAGCCGACGTTTCTCCTCACCCGGTTCCTCTTTGGCCTGATCCGCTGAATCGTCATGTTTTTCAGCATCATCAATACGGGCCTGCAGTTCACGAAGCCGCGATTGCACTTGCAGCATTTCGCTGTACGCATCCTCGGGGCTTTCGCCTCGGAGTTGCTTCTCCTTGGCTTCCGCGTCCAACTGAGCGAAACGATGCTGAAGCTGGTCGACTTCTTGTCGCACGGACTGGACGTCGTCCAATCCCATTTTCTCAGCTTCCCATTGCTCCTTCAAACTGGCCAACTCCGCCTTGGCAGACTCCATTTCTTCTTCCACTTCGACACGTTTGTCGATCGCAGAAGCTTCCTGTTCATCCACCAACTGACGGTGCACCAATTCCAATTGGCGAAGACGTCGCTGCAAACGATCGATCGGTTCAGGCACACTCTCCTTCTCCATCGCCAAACGACTGGCCGCTTCATCGATCAAGTCGATCGCTTTATCCGGCAGAAATCGATCTGCGATGTAACGATCCGATAGATTCGCGGCGGCAACCAAAGCACTGTCGGTGATCCGGACACCATGATGCGACTCATATCGAGGCTTCAACCCTCGCAGAATCGCGATGGTGTCTTCGGCGTTCGGTTCACCCACGAACACTGGTTGGAACCGACGTTCGAGCGCCGCATCTTTCTCGATGTGTTGACGATACTCGTCGAGCGTCGTCGCACCGATGCAACGCAAGGCACCGCGAGCCAACTCGGGTTTGAGCAAGTTTGCCGCGTCCGCCGACCCCTCGGCATTGCCCGCGCCGACAACGAGGTGCAATTCATCGATGAACAAAATCACCTTGCCATCGGAATCCTTGACTTCGCGTAGCACCGATTTCAAACGCTCTTCGAAGTCACCGCGGAACTTGGCTCCCGCGACGAGTGCTCCCATGTCGAGCGAGACGACCTTCTTGCCTTTGAGGCTTTGTGGAACGTCACCTTCAAAGATACGAAGTGCCAACCCTTCCGCGATCGCTGTTTTACCGACACCAGGCTGGCCGATCAGAACCGGATTGTTCTTCGTCCGACGCGAAAGAACCTGAATCACGCGACGGATCTCGTTGTCACGTCCAATCACAGGATCCAGCTTGCCACTTTGAGCCAACTGGGTCAGGTCGATACCGAACTTTTCAAGGGCTTGGTAAGTCGATTCTGCATTGGGATCGGTGACGCGAGCCGAACCTCGAATTTGACTCATTGCCGTCAGCAGATCGTTGTCCGACACGCCTAACAAAGACAACAGGTTCTTCGCTTTGTTGTCAGTGCGTGCTAGACCAACCAGCAAATGTTCGGTGCTGACGTACTCGTCTTTCAATGATTCAGCAGATGTCGCCGATGCCTCGAGTGCCGCTTGCAGCTTTGCGGAGACGCGAGCCTGGCCCATGCCGGATGCATTGGGGAGCTTATCCAGTTCACTCGCCAGCAATGACTTCAGCTTGGGAACATCCACGTTGATTTTTTCGAGCAACGGCGTCGCGATGCCATCTCGCTGGTTCACCGCGGCGGCAAGAACATGCAACGGATCGATCTCGGCGTTGCCGGCGGAAGTGGCTTGAGCTTGCGCTTCAGCGACCACGTTTTGGGCTTGAGTTGTGAGTTTGTCGATTCGAAAGGCCATCAGAATCTCCAGACAGAGAAGGGGTGGGATAAGGAGGTGGGACGCGGAATCAATCTGGAGGATCAGCAATACAATTCCCGCGCCGAATGGAATTGCCGAGACAAAATGAACGGGCATAAAAAAAGCGAGCGCCCGCTTGGCTGCACTGCAGCCGAGCGAGACTCGCCGTTATCAAAAACGTGCGAGCCGAAAGGAATCAACCGTCCGACTCACATCGGTTGGGTCACTCTTTGACTTCAAACTCCGCGTCGATCGCGTCGTCATCGTCTCCGCCGCCCGCGGTTGCACCGGCGGCACCTGCCGCGTCAGCACCGGCTTCGCCAGCTGCATCAGTCTTCTCGTACAAGACCTTGCTAAACGCTTGCGAGGCGGCTTCCAATTCGTCCGATGCAGCTTTGATCTCAGCCAAGTCATCGCCTTCCGCGGCTTTCTTGACCTTTTCAATCGCAGCGTTCATCGGAGCCTTGTCGTCATCGGACAACTTGTCGTCGTTCTCGCCCATCAACTTCTCAAGTTGGTAAACCTGTTGGTTGACCTTGTTGCGAGCCTCGACCAATTCAAATTGTCGCTTGTCTTCTTCCGCGTTGGCTTCCGCGTCTTTCTGCATTTGCTCGATGTCACTGTCGGACAACGCGCCGCTGTCTTTGATCTCGACGTTGGCTTCTTTCCCGGTTTTCAGTTCCTTCGCCGAAACACTCAGAATGCCGTTTTGGTCGATGTCAAACTTGACTTCGATCTGTGGCACACCACGCGGTGAAGCAGGAATGTCTTCCAGGTTGAATTCAGCAAGCAATCGGTTCGCGTTGGCCATCTTGCGTTCCCCTTGGAACACTCGAACGGTCACGGCGGTTTGGTTGTCCGCGGCGGTACTGAAGACGTTCTTCTTCTCGGCAGGAATCGTGGTGTTGCGTTCGACCAATGCGGTCATCACGCCACCTTCGGTTTCGATTCCGAGCGTCAGTGGAGTCACGTCGAGCAGCAACACATCGTTGCGGTCACCAGCCAAGACACTGCCTTGGATCGCGGCACCAACAGCAACCACTTCGTCGGGGTTCACACCTTGGTGAGGGTCTTTGCCGAAGATGCTTTTGACAACTTCGCGAACCTTTGGCACCCGGGTGCTACCACCGACCAAGACAACTTCGTCGATGTCCTTGGGGTCCATGCCAGCGTCTTTCAATGCTTGCAAGACTGGCCCACGGCAACGCTCCACCAATGCATCGATCAGCTCTTCGAACTTGGATCGAGTGATCTTCATCGTCAGGTGCTTCGGCCCCGAAGCATCCATCGTGATAAAAGGCAAGTTGATGTCGGTTTCTGGCAAAGTACTGAGTTCTTTCTTCGCCTTCTCGCAAGCTTCTTGCAAACGTTGCAACGCCATCGCGTCGTTGCGAAGATCGATGCCGTTTTCTTTTTGGAATTCGCTGGCAACGTGGTTGATCAACGCTTCGTCGAAGTCATCACCACCAAGGTGCGTGTCACCCGAGGTACTGACAACTTGGAACACGCGGCTCTCTTGTTCTTCGTCGCCACTATCAGCAACTTCCAGAACCGAAACGTCAAACGTACCACCACCCAAGTCGAAGACGATGATGCTTTCGTCCTTCTTCTTGTCCAAACCGTAAGCCAGTGCAGCCGCGGTTGGTTCGTTGATGATCCGAGCAACTTCCAAACCGGCGATTTGGCCGGCGTCTTTGGTTGCTTGACGCTGTGCATCGTTGAAGTATGCGGGAACGGTGATGACCGCCTTGTTGACTTTGTGCCCCAAGTACGACTCAGCCGATTCCTTCAACTTGCGAAGAACCTTGGCGGAGATTTCTTGTGGCGTGTACTCGCTGTCGCCAACTTGAATCTTGACGTAATCGCCAGCTCCACCGGTGATGCCATAGGGCACCATTTTTTCTTCCGATTGAACTTCGTTGTGACGACGTCCCATGAAACGTTTTGCCGAGTACACGGTACGCTTCGGGTTGGTGACGGCTTGACGTCGAGCGGGTTCGCCGACGATGGTTTCTTGCTTGTCTGTGAAAGCGACCACGCTGGGAGTCAGCCGGTTGCCTTCAGGGTTTGGGATAACTTTTGGCTCGCTACCTTCCATGATCGCGACCACGCTGTTGGTGGTCCCGAGGTCGATACCGATGATTTTTTCGCCTTGTGCCATGATGCGTGAGCTCCTGTGTCCGAACGGGATGGTGGGTGTCAAATGATATGAATTTGGATTTCGCCGGGCCGACCGCGGCCCCTGAGCGGTCCATTTCGTCAGCCTTTTGGTTGGATCCACAGATATGGCAAGATCTGTGCCAGAGCCCCTCTCACAGCGTGCTTGCCAAAAAGACGACCATCAAAAAACACGTGTTTCGCCGACTAAAAACACAGCCACGCGTTTTAAAAAAATCCTTCAAAACCGTTTTGGCAGCCCACCCAAAACTTCGCTCCATGCCACAATGCTGCCTTGCCAAAACGGCAGTCACCTTTCGCTCACGCCCGAAAATTCACTCCCATGAGTTCAACTGACCCACGCGATACGATCGCATCGATCGACACCCAAATCCTCGATCTGCTGCGCGAACGCTGCCGAGCGATGATGGAAAACACGGTGTCGAATCCCAACCCGGACTGGGCCAGCACTCTGGCATCGATCGATCACGTAGTGGACCGATCGGTGCAATCAGGCTCCGGAAACGAAGACTCAAACGCCGCCGTGCCAGACAGCGAAGTTCAGCGGAACATACTGCGACACGTTGCGTCGGCTTGCTGGCGAGCCACTCGTCCGGGCACGTATGCGTTCCTTGGCCCACCGGACAGCTACAGCCACTTGGCCGCGTTGGCATATTTCGGCGACGCCGCCAACCTGCTGCCAGTGTCGTCGATCGGGGCTGTCTTCGACGCCGTTGGCAGAGGTGACTGCGCCGGCGGAATCGTACCAATCGAGAACAGCACTGACGGCCGTGTCGTCGATACCTTCGGCAGACTATCCAAAGGCGAAGTCTCGATCACCGGTGAAGTGCAACTCGCAATCCATCACCAGTTGCTCGCGATGTGTGATCGCGACTCCATCACCGAAGTCCACAGCAAACCGCAAGCGATCTCTCAGTGCCGCGTCTGGCTGGCCAACAATCTGCCTCACGCGAAACTGATCGAATGCAGTTCGACCGCGGCCGCCGCGAAACTGGCCGCGACCCAAACTGGCATCGCCGCGATCGCCAGCGAGGCCGCCGGCCGGCGCCATGGACTTCGTGTCATCGGCGCCAACATCGAAGACAACCGCGACAACGTGACCCGATTCGCGGTACTCGGCCACGAACAACCGGCCTCCACCGGCCAAGACAAAACGACGCTACTGTTTCAAGTTGCCCACCAACCCGGCGCATTGGCCGATGTGATGGGCATCTTCAAACGACACGAGCTGAACCTGACTTGGATCGAGTCGTTCCCTCAACCCGGCACCAAGAACGAATACTTCTTCGTCGTTGAGTTCCCAGGACACTGCCAAGACGTCGCGATCGCGAAAGCAATCGAAGACCTTCAAACAGCGACCCATCACACTCATGTGCTAGGAAGCTACGGCCGCGCGGCACGAGTAGAAAGCTAGTGGCCGGTCACGACTTGTTTTCAGGGTAGCGGACGCCCTCACTTTTAGCTGCGACAGACCACGAGGCGAACCGATCTAACTCTATAGCACCGACGCGGTGCCGACACTTTGCTCGGCTACCAATCGCGAGATCAAATCCTCGACCGCGATGCCATCCGCCTCGGCAGAAAATGTTGGCACGATTCGGTGACGAAGCACCGGCAGTGCCAACGCCTGTGCGTCCTCGAGCGTCACGTGTGTGCGACCGTGCAATAACGCACGGGCCTTGGATGCCAACACCAATTGTTGACTCGCTCGCGGGCCGGGCCCCCATTGGATCCACTCTTTAACCCAATCCT
Organism: Rhodopirellula europaea 6C; assembly: GCF_000338295.1. Classification (GTDB taxonomy): domain Bacteria; phylum Planctomycetota; class Planctomycetia; order Pirellulales; family Pirellulaceae; genus Rhodopirellula; species Rhodopirellula europaea. The sequence goes on along the minus strand of NZ_ANMO01000235.1, from coordinate 43,407 downwards.
TCGCATCGGGTTCGTTCGGCCGCGCAGCGCGCACGGCATCGATCACCCAGTTCTTCACGTGCTCAGGCAATGGGACCCGACGAACCACGGACTGAAACTTGCAAATGTCTTCGCCACTGACGACGGGCTGAACATCCGCCAAATCGCCGGAAGTGGTTCGCTCAACAATTTCGGCTTCTTGATCGCGTGACGGATAGCCAACGACGACGTGGAACAAGAACCGATCGCGTTGAGCCTCGGGAAGCGGATAGGTCCCTTCTTGCTCGATCGGGTTCTGCGTCGCAAGAACAAAGAACGGTTCCTTCAAAGCGTAGGTCTTGCCACCCGCGGTGACCTCATGTTCCTGCATCGCTTCCAGCAGCGCTGCCTGCGTCTTGGGTGGCGTCCGGTTGATCTCGTCGGCCAACAGCATTTGCGTGAACACGGGGCCCGGACGAAACAACATCTCGCGACGTCCGGTTTCGTGATCTTCTTGGATGATGTCCGTGCCCGTGATGTCGCCGGGCATCAGATCAGGTGTGAACTGAATCCGACGAAAATCCAGACTCATTGAACTGGCCAACGTCCGAACCATCAACGTTTTCGCCAGTCCGGGCACGCCTTCCAACAAGCAATGGCCGCGAGCCAAGATCGCGATCAGCAATTGCTCGATCACATCGCTCTGCCCGACCACGATTCGGCCGACCTGCTCTTTGACCTGGGCAACGCTTTGGATCAACGCCTCCGCAGTTTCGATGTCCGAACCTTCGCTATTGTCTCTGGGAGGCGGTGTGACCATCGTGCTAGACGTCCAGGTTTCGCACATCAAGTGCATGGGTTTCGATGAATTCGCGACGGGGTTCGACTTTGTCGCCCATCAACAAACGGAACATTTCGTCGGCCGCACCCGCGTCGGTCAGGTTGACCTTCACCAGCGTCCGGTTGGCGGGATCGAGCGTTGTTTCGCGGAGCTCTTCCGCGTTCATTTCGCCCAGCCCTTTAAAGCGAGTCACTTGCAAACCTTTTTCACCGGCGGCTCGCACCTCAGGCAACAGCTCTCGCAAGTCTTCCAGCGGACGACGCATGTCCTCGCCGCGAACCAGTTCGAACCTGGCGGTGGTGGAACCGGTACGGTCGGCGGGAATCAAATCCTGCAATCCGAAACCGAGTGGTTCCAAATCCTTCAAGCCGCTGTTGATCGTCCGGACTTCGTGAAGCTCGGCCAAGTGAGCGACCACCTTTTCGGGCTCATCGCTTTTGACGACCTCTTCACCGTCGACGTTCAGTTCTTCTTCAGCTTGATCGATATCCAACGTGGCATCGTTTTCAGCAAGGAATGCCTCGACATCCGATTGCTTCATGAACCAATGCTCTCCACCCAAAATCGTCAACAAGAACGGAGGCAGCTTGCCGGTAACGGGATCGAAGCGTTCGCTGTGAACTCGCAAGCTGACGCCACGACGTTCCAACGCAAGAATTGCATCTTCCATCGATGCAAGCGCGACGCAAAGTGCACGCATTGTGTCCCCTTCTGCACTGCGTCCGTCTTCGGTCTCGAATCGTGTGTCATTCAAACCACGTTCGAGCAACTGGCCCTTCATCTCTTCTTCGGACTGGATGTAGTACCGGTTCTTGCCCTGCGAGACCCGGAACAACGGCGGCTGAGCCACATAAACGTGACCGGCGGCAACCAGTTGATACATCTGCCGATAGAAGAAACAAAGCAGCAACGTACGAATGTGGCTGCCATCGACGTCGGCGTCAGTCATGATGATGACTTTGTTGTACCGACGTCGCGAAAGATCCTGATCAGCACCGATTCCGGTACCGATCGCTTGAATCATCGACTGAACTTCCTCATTGGCCAGCACCTTGTCTTCGCGGCTCTTGTAAGCGTTGATGATCTTACCGCGAAGCGGCAGAATCGCTTGGTACTCACGCATCCGCCCGCCTTCGGCCGATCCACCGGCCGAATCACCTTCGACCAGGTAGACTTCGCACTCTTCCATGTTCTTGGAGATGCAATCGCGAAGCTTGCCGGGCAAACCACCGCCACCGAGGGCGTCTTTTCGTTTGCGAAGTTGATCCTTGGCTTTGCGAGCCGCTTCGCGAGCCTCGGCGGCGAGCAAACCCTTGCGAACAATCGCTTTGGCCGTTCGAGGATTCTCTTCGAGGTACTTGTTCAGCGCTTCGCCAACACCACTGGTGATGATGCCGTCGACTTCACCGTTACCAAGCTTGGTCTTCGTTTGACCTTCGAACTGCGGGTGAGGAACCCGCACGCTGATCACCGCCGTCAGACCCTCGCGAAAATCGTCGCCGGTCGGCGTGGTGTTCTTGAACAGGCCTTCTTTTTTGCCATAGTTGTTCAGCGTCCGCGTCAACGCCGAACGGAAACCGGACACGTGCGTCCCGCCTTCGATCGTATGAATGTTGTTGACGTAAGACTGAACGGTTTCGGTGAACTCGGTGCTGTACTGCAGCGCCATGTCATACTCGACTCCGTCCTTCTCACCGACAAACTGAATCACGTCTCCGTGCAACACATCGCTGGCGCGGTTGAGGTGTTCGACGAACTCAACGATCCCGCGGTCATACTGGTAGTCGCCGCCTTCGCCGTTTCGCTCGTCAAGAAACTTGATGCGAACGCCACTGTTGAGGAACGCGAGTTCCTGAAGACGTTTTTGAAGTGTGTCGAAGTTGTATTTGGTGACGCTGAAGATTTGCCCGTCCGCTTTGAACGTGGTCTTCGTGCCTGTCTTCTTTGTCGGCCGACCTTTTTGAATCGGACCGGTGGGAATCCCGCGTTCGTAGCCTTGAGTCCAAGTTGAACCATCACGGCTGACTTCCACCTCGGCCCATTGGCTCAGGAAGTTCACAACCGTCACACCGACGCCGTGCAAACCGCCCGAAGTCTGGTAGGCCCCTTTCTCGAACTTGCCGCCGAACTTCAGCACCGTCATCACGCCCTCGAGCGTGCTGACTTCACGATCAAGTTCTTCTGACAATTGATCGTGACGGGTGACAGGAACCCCACGTCCATCGTCCTCGACCGTGACACTGCCGTCGGTGTGAACGATCACACTGACCGATTTCGCGAATCCGGCCATCGCTTCGTCGATCGAGTTGTCGACGACTTCGTAGACCAGGTGGTGCAGACCGCGAACGGTCGTGTCACCGATGTACATCCCGGGACGTTCGCGAACGTGCTCGAGGTCCGACAGGTGCAGCAAATCCTTGTCGGTGTACTCCGAATTTGCCGACGGCCCCGTCGAAACACGTTCCACAGGTCGTTGTGGACCAGCGTTCGCCTCGGCTGAATTTCCGTCGCCGGCTGCCGCGCCAGCGGGCACAACGTTTGGATCCTCGGATGGGTCGTTCGAAGCAGGGTCAGTCGAGGAGGAATCGCTCATGAATGGGCGGCCCGTGGAGGCCGTCAAATGCGGGGTTTTTGACGCTGAAGGCGGACTCGCCCCCACGTCAAAAAAAAGCGTCAAATAGCAGGCAGTAGTCTACCAAAAAGAACGACTTTGCGCTAGATCACGTGCGTACCCTCTCCCGGAATCGTTTCCGCTTCCGAGGAGAGCCCAGATGTCCGATTGCCGGGTGAATCAGAAGTCGCCGAATGGATCTTGCCCCCCCGCGGGAGCAAATGGATCTTCCATGGTGTCACCGAACGGATCTGCTCCTCCGCCACCACCAAATGGGTCGACAACCTTTGGGGTCGTCGATTCTGGTTCCTGCTTCTCCAGTTCCGTATCAGCTTCCTCTTCGGTTTTGACAGGGGCCGATGATTTAACCACCTTCGGAATCACCGAACCGGGACTTCGCAAGCACTGCATGGTGCCCCGTTTGTTGACAAGATACAGACGGTCGGTGGAACGATTGACCACCAACGCCTCGGGTTGAATACGAGGAAAACGGCCGAGCAATGAGCCATCTTCCATGGACATCACCAACAGCGATCCCGACATGCTTCGTGCGTAGATTTTGCCGTCGATCGCACCGAGCAATTCCTGAACGCCGGGCACCGTTTGTGGCCATACGGAATAGCCATCGCTCGCCGACACGCACATCAAATTGCCGTAGGTCGTCGGATGAAAACCTTTTCGTTGAAGAAGATCGGACTCTCGTAGATCGGCTCGCCGGTCGGTCGGCTCCACAACACTTCGCCTTCGCGGGTGGCTTTGATCCCGTAGATTTGCCCAGACTCTGAACCGAAGAAGAAACGTTCTCCGGGAGCCGCGGCAAGAGCTCCGCTGACGATCCCGTCTGTGTTCAAGCGAAACTGAACGTTCGGTTCGCCTTCCATTTCCATCACGTAAACAAACCCTTGGCTGGTTCCCCAACCCACTTTGTTGGAGTCCGCGGCATGCGTCGGCATCGCCAATGCCGATCCGGCAACAATCTCAGCGAATGGATCGATCGTTGGGTCCACCAATCCATAACCCGCGATTCGGTCACCAATCGATGGCACCAGTGCGAATCCGTTGCAGTGCACGACGCCTTGCAGCGGAACGTATTCCAACGAAGTTGCGCCAAACACTTGTCCGTTCTTGACGTCCAACTTGATCAGCTCGCCACCGTTGACAACAGAAACGAACTCCTCGTCCACTCCCAAACCACCGTAGCCACGCATGTTGGAACCAACACGTTGCAACCAAATCAAATCACCTGACTCAGCATCTCGGCACTCGACGGTGCCATCGTCTGAAAGCGTGTAGAACCGAATCGTTGGAATTGTCCGATTTCGCAACTCAGCGTCGATGCCTCGACGTTTCATGCGGCGGATTTCGTTGTTCGCCAATCGCTCCGCTTCTTTCTGATCGATTGCACCTCGTCGGGACAAGTCACTGTCGACTTGAAAACGTGCGTAGACGACGACCTCCTCGTCGATCTCCGGAGCCGCGTTTTCTCCCTCAGCGACCGGCTTGGATTCTGCTGGCTTTGGCTCGCCCGACTTTTCCACAATTTCCACAAACACGTGGCTTTGCGTTTGGTGGACGATCATCTTTTGATCAACGATCGATTGACGTCCCGCAGGAACGCTCAGATTGCGTCGCCAAACTTCTTCCAATCCAAGCTGGCGAGTCTCGTTGGGGCCCAGCAACTCGTGATCAGCGAGTGCGGACGCGGACAATCCAATCGCGTAGGCAGCGACCAGCGTCAGTGAAAGGATGAGACGGGAGTGAAAAGAGCGGTGCATTGCAGCGATACCAGAAAAGAACGGGAGCCATCCGGAAGACCGTTCAGCATAATCCACGATCGCCCCGACGGCGAATTTCCCAATCTGAACGAATTTGGGTACACTCGCCTCGCAAAAAAAAGCCCGAAAGATCGATTCAAACGTCGTGATCGGCACCCGTTTTTCGCGTTCTTCTTTCAGGCCGCCAGCATCCGCCCCTCTCACGGGCAGTTTCTGACCGCCGCTTTTCCATTCCCTCGTATCCGCTCCCAGGCAGAATGGCCAAAATTTTGATGCTCGTCGGCGACTTCGTCGAAGATTACGAAGCCATGGTTCCCTATCAGATGTTGCTGATGCTGGAACACGAAGTGGCCACCGTCTGCCCCGGCAAATCCGCCGGAGACTCCGTGGCCACCGCGATCCACGACTTCGAAGGCCACCAGACCTACAGCGAAAAACCGGGACACCGATTCGCGATCACGGCTGACTTCGAAGGATTGCAGCCTGAAACCTTCGACGCCCTGGTCATCCCGGGCGGCCGAGCCCCCGAGTATCTGCGGCTCAACGAAAAAGTCCTCGACATCGTTCGCCATTTCGCGGATCAGAACAAACCCATCGCTGCGGTTTGTCACGGCCCACAAATCCTGGCCGCCGCAGGTGTGCTCAAGGACCGTGAATGCAGCTGCTATCCAGCCGTCGCTCCCGAAGTTCAAATCGGCGGCGGAACCTACATGACTCCCGGCAAAGGCATGGACACTGCCCACGTCGATGGCAATCTGGTCACGGCACCAGCCTGGCCTGCTCACCCCGCTTGGATGCGTGAATTCTGCCGACTGCTTCCAACGGATTGATGAACGCTCCTGATTCCGATCGCGTCGACCCCGCCTCCGGTCTTTCACCGAATCATGCCGACGCGTTGCGTGCTCGGAAAGCGGAACTGCATGCTGAATTGCTTCGCGTCCGCCGCGAAGCCCATGCGGCAAGACTCGAGGCCAACGCGGCCCGACTCGAAGCAACCGCGTCGCAAATCGAAGCGGAACTGGAATCGATCGAAACCGGGCAGCCCATTGACCTGCCTCACATTGCCGAGCCAGCACCGAGTGCATCTCAAAACAACCTGAACCCGTCGAGCTTCCAAAGCTCCGGTCGCTTCTCATCATGGAACGAAGTTCGCGAGGCTTTCGACTCGTTCACCAAGGTCACCACCCGGCACGATTCCGGACACGGCGCATCGGTGCGAGCGCCGAAGATGAGACGCCTCAGTGAAACCGCGTTGCCGGATCTCGCTCCAACCTCGCCGACGGAACCACTCGAACCCGAGGTTGCCACCGACACAGATCTGCTCGACGAATCCACGGCTTCTGAAACCACGACGTCTGATCTCGAACCACAAGACGACTCGTTTCTCACAACGGAAGACGCGCCATCCTCTTTCAGCGAACCGCTTCCCAGCGTTGTGGAAGATGATGAAGAGACCAATACGAATGGACGACGTGCAAAACCAGCCGCGTTGATCGTCAGCACGGTCGTGCATGTGGTTCTGCTTTTCATCCTTGCCGCATTCACGCTCAGCAACGCTCGACCAAAGGATCAAATGGCATTCTCCGCTTCCGCATCCAGCGAAAGTGAAGAGACGGCGATGGAAACGTTTGCCATTGAAAGCAGCGAACCCATCACCGAACCAACTCAATCGCAACCAGACGAAGTCCAGTACGACGTCAGTGAAATTGGCGAAATGCCAATGGTGGACATCACCTCGACAGCAATGGATTCCGTTGCCGCGGCGGCATCGAATTTGTCATCGCTTTCCAGCTCGTCGTCCGCCGCTTCTCAAGCGATGCAAAAGCTGAAGTCTGACTCCAAATCGCAAATGGAGTTTTGCGGCGTAGAAGGTGGCGGCAACCACTTTGTGTACCTCGTCGACAGCTCCGGCAGCATGGGCGATGCCTTCACATCCGCTCGATCGGCGCTACTGCAATCAATTGACATGCTGACGGAGAAGCAGCGGTTTTACGTTGTTTTCTTTGACGCCGAATGCGACTACATGCAGTTGTCGGGATCCCCCGAACCAGAAACACGCAGTGCCTACGCCACCGCGAAAAACAAGCAACAACTTCGCAATTGGGCCATGCGAGTTTCCATGGATCGCGGTAAAGCTCCCTATGAACCACTGCGTTTCGCCTTGGGACTCAAACCCGATGTGATCTTCCTGCTCAGCGATGGCGAGTTCCCACAGGGCATCGAGGACCTGCTGTCCGAAGAAAACCGATCGACCAATTTGTTTGGCGACACAAACCCCATCAGCATTGTTCACACGATCAGCTACCACAGCCGCGAAGGCGAAAGCCGGATGCGTCGGATCGCGGAAAAGAACTTCGGTCAATACCGTCACGTCCCCAAACCCTGAGGCCGACGTTTGGCAACCAACCGCCTTGCCAATCGCACTCGTCAGACGCTTGCCTGGATCAACTCCCGCGGCAAGCGATTCAAAAACTGGTACGTCGACTATCGCTTTGGTTCGATCGACGAGAACGCTCAACTTGGCCGCCGCGGTGAACAAGCGGCCGCTCAATTGCTGAGGCGCAAAGGCCTGAACGTCATCGCCGAGAGTGAATCCGATCGCGCCGGTGAAATCGACTTGATCGCTCTTCGCAAGCGGCCACGTCTGATTGTCTTTGTCGAAGTCAAAACGCTATCGACCACGCGGCCAGGACACCCCGCAGACCGCGTCGATGAAAACAAACAGGCACGTATCACACGAGCCGCCCTACGCTACTTGAAACGCAAGAAGTTACTCGGCATCGCGTGTCGCTTTGACGTCGTTGCGGTTTGGTGGCCGCGAGATGAACCGCGTCCAACTCGTGTCGAACACTACGAGTCGGCATTCGACGCGGTCGGGATCGATTCCTTTTACGGCTGAACAGAACTGGTCCATCAATCACGCAAGTCAATCAAGACCGCATTGAGAAGGCCTGAATCGCATCTCGAAACAGTGCGACTCCATTCTCGAGCGATTCCAGTTCGATGAACTCATCAATCGTGTGCGCCTGTTCGATGCTGCCCGGTCCGCAAACAATTCGATGCTGAAGTTCTCCCAACACCGCACCGTCAGTCGCATAACAAACCGTCTCCGGTTTATCACGTCCGCAGTAAGAACTGGCCAGCTCGCACATCCGAACGAGCGTGGGATCGTCAATTGATGTTTCCAGCGGAGCGACCGATTTGTAACCGCGAAATTGCAATCCGAGTTGCTCAGCGGCAACCTTCGCGTCCTCCATCAAACACTCACCGTCGACGTTGGGCATGGTTCGCCAATTGGCCCAAACTTCACTTCGGTCGGGCACGATGTTGGTCGCGTCGGCGTGGTCACTGATTCCAAAATTGAAGGTCAACGTCGGAGGGTCGAATCGGTCGTCCCGCAACATAGGGTCAGTCTGAACCCGTTCGTGCAACTCAAGGATCGTCTGCAACAACGGTATCATCGCGACGTTCGCGTTGATGCCTTTCGCGGTACTGCTGTGGGCGGCTTTGCCATGCGAGATCACTCGGAACCCGCCCATGCCTTTATGAGCGTGGACAATTCGAAGTTCCGTTGGCTCACCGATCAACGCAACCGGATTGCGAGAAACGATTTCGCGATACGCCGGACTGCTTTGGGCCAATTCCTTGGCACCACGAAGCCCGACTTCTTCGTCGGCGGTGCAAACGATCCATAGCGGTGCGGATTGTTTTGAGGCATCCAAACCGTCGATCGCCGCCAGCATCGCTGCCAGCGATCCCTTCATGTCACAAGCACCACGACCATACAGACGGTTGTCTTCGACCACGGCCTCAAATGGGTTTCCGCCCGGTCCTCCCCAACGATCCGCGGGGACGACATCGGTGTGACAGAAATACGCCAACCCGATCTCGTTTTCGGGTCGATCCAACTCAAGCCGATCGATGGATTGCGTCGACAAATTGCCCGATTCCAAACTGGAATCCGGTGGCAAACGCTTGGCAATTAAATTGAATTTTGGGACACCTTCACCATCCAGGTACCGCGTTTGCTCACATTCGAACCCTTGCGCTCGCAAACGAACTGCCACCCACTCCGTGATCGCTCCGTTGCTGGTATGACTGACCGTTGGATAAGCGATCAATTCGGACAGTAGACGAACAGCAAGTGACAAAACGAGGTCTCGGTAGGAACAGCCGTGGCAACTCAAATCCGACAATCTACACCTTCAAGCGGCCCCCTGCACCAGTGAATGTCCCCGCCTCCCCCGAACAACCCACGACTTCTGATCTCGACGAATCCGCCCAGCAATCGGATTGGCGACCATGGGAGCGATTGGGCGAACTGGCCGAAGCAGGCGACGCGATCGGCGTCGAAAACTTCCTCTCCAAACTAGGCCCCAATGACCAAGCGTTGGCGCTGAACCGTTTGGACGAGGAACATTACTGCGCCGTCTTGACCTTGCTTCCCGCCGAGGAAGCGGCCGAAATCCTGCGTCACCTCAGCGAAACGCAAGCCGCCGAATTGGTCGACTCGCTCGAAGTTTCGGACGCCGCCGCCATCGTCCAGGAGATGACCAGCGACGAACAGGCTGACTTGCTGGGTGACTTGGACGACGATCAAGCCGAATCCATTCTGCGCGCGTTGCCTCCCGAAGACGCCGCCTCGGTTCGGGAATTGGCCGCGTACAGCGATGACCAAGCCGGTGGTCTGCTGGTTCGTGAGATTCTGCGTTTCAATCAGAAGAGCTTGGTTCACGAAGTCATCACGACACTCTCTGAAAATGCAGAGGAATTCCGCGACTACGACGTTCAGTATGCCTACCTGACCGATGACGACGAAAAGCTGGTTGGCGTGTTGCCAATGCGAAACCTGTTGTTCGCCAAACGCACCGACCCGGTTGCGGACATCATGATCCTCGACCCGTTGTCGATCACCGCCAGCATGCCGCTGGATGAACTACGTGACTTCTTCGACGCCCACCATTTCCTTGGCGTGCCCGTCGTCGACGACAACCACAAACTGCTGGGCGTCGTCCACCGAAATGCCGTGGACTACGAATCGACTCGCGCAGCCGAGAACGATTTTCTAAAAAGCCAAGGGATCATCGGCGGTGAAGAACTGCGAACGATGCCGCTTTGGCAACGTGCAAAACGACGGCTCAGTTGGCTCAGCATCAACATCTTGCTCAACATCGGTGCCGCCGGCGTGATCGCCGTTTATCAAGACACGTTGTCCAAGGTGATCGCTCTGGCGGTGTTCTTGCCTATCATCAGTGACATGAGCGGTTGCAGCGGCAACCAAGCCGTCGCGGTGAGCATGCGAGAACTTTCACTCGGCTTGGTTCGCCCCACCGAAATGATTCGCGTGTGGCTGAAAGAAATCAGCGTCGGACTGATCAATGGATCGGTCCTGGGATTGCTGGTCGCAATCGTTGCTGTTGTCTGGGACGGCAACCCTTACCTGGGACTCGTGGTGGGCGTGGCGTTGTGTGCCAACACTTTGATCGCCGTTTCCATCGGAGGCACCGTGCCATTGCTACTGAAACGACTCGGGTTTGACCCCGCAGTCGCCAGTGGCCCGTTGCTAACAACCGTGACCGACATGTGCGGCTTCTTCCTCGTCCTTGGACTGGCCACCGCAATGCTCGAACGCTTGATCTAGCCCTCGCCCGTCAAAGGGTTCTCACCCTTTTTGAACAACGCCTCGCAGCCCGAATCACTTCGGTCGGGTTGCGATCTCAACTCGGCGAGCGTCGTTGAGGTATGCCATCAAGTCAGTGATGTCCTGCAGCGACAAATCGTCCAGCAAACCACTCGGCATGATGCTCGATCGGCTGGGCTGGATCAGATCCACTTCCGACTCCGCCAACGTGGTCACGTTGTTGTTCGAATCGCGAATTTGCAAATCGCCGCCAGCTTTGCTGACCATTCCGACGTAGACCTCACCGTCCAACGTCAGCACCTTCTTGCTGGCGTATTGATCGCTCACAACATGTGATGGATACAAAACGGATTCTAGGATCTCGCGACGTGTGAATCGACGAGCCACGCTGGTCAGATCAGGACCGATGACGGTGCCTTGATTCCCGGCACGGTGACAATTCGCACATTGGGCTCGGGCATAAACCTCCGCACCTGCCAGAGCGTCACCGCCCTGCCCTTCATCACTTTCCAGGTGAGAAATCAACTGTTCGAAATCCCATTTCGATTCATCTTCTCGTGGCAATTCTGCCGCTGGACGATCCGGGAACGTCTTGGCGTACCAACGTTGCCATGGAGTCATCGACAGCTTCACGCCTTCGGGACGTTGCATACCAGTCCAGTGCTCGAGCAATTGCTCCACACTTTCAAAGGTGGTGCCTTCTTTCTCCGCACGCAGCCCCATCAGGACCAACGACCGAAGAGCCATCGGATCATCGGTGGCGATTGGCACCGAACGGAGCCGAGTGACAACTTCATTCGCGGCCGGTCCATCCAGGACATTCAAACTGCGAACCAAGTAGTCCCAGTTTTCACCGTCAGGGTTTTGTGCCAATGCCATTGCCACAACTGCTCGACGCTGAGGTTCGGTTCGCCAAATTTTTCGCAGGTGCGCCGCCGACGCGTCGTCAGGAGCCGAAGCCAACATCGCGATGATTCCGGTTCGCAAACGCCGGTGAACATCGTCCACCTTGGCTTCGTTGGTGAGCTCATCGTCCAGTGTCCGCAGCTTTTCGGCGGTCGCTTCGTCAATTGGACGCTTCAACTGGAACAAAGCACCAAGGGCGGAATTACGCCAACGGCTGCCTTCGTCCAAGATCGCTTGGATGTCGTCTTCCGAAAGATGTCGAGCGAAATCTCGCGTCACACCCACCATGTACATTGGCAACGAACCCTCGCTGTCTCGTCCGGCGATACCTTCGTAGAACTTTAACAACGCGAATCGCTCACGAGCCGACCATTGACGATCGATGCGTTGCAAACACATCGCAGCTAAAACGCGATCCAACTCCGGTGCATCGGATTCCAAATACTCCATCGCCCGAGGAACCAAAGACTCAGCTTGCAGATAGCTCGCCAAGCGAATCAATTCGTGATTCATGCGAGAATCGCCAGCGGGGAATTCATCCGCGATTTGTTTGGACAACCACTGAACTTCGCCGGCCTTGATGTTGCAACGATGCAGCGTGACCTGGCAAAGGCGTAGCGTGTCGACAAAGTCTTTGTCGCTCAAGAATTCTTTCATCATGTTGCTGGTTCGCTTCAGAACCAACAATCCGGTCGCCTTGTTGGTATCAGCGGCAACCAATGCCAACATGCCAACCAAAGCGGTCCGTGTGTCTTTGTGCAGAATGACGGTCTCTTTCCATTTTGCCGCTGGAATGCGTTGCAAAACTTGGCGAGCCACATAAGAGAGAACCCGATCCTCGTGAGCCAACAAATCAATCAATGGCTGCGGGTCGCTCGGAATTTGATTGCTACGAAGCATGGCTTCGCAAACCGCACGACGGACTCGCAAGTCACTGTCGGTCAGCATGTCATTCAAACGGTCCTTCGCACGTGCTGACGGGTTCAGCCCCAGCTGAATCGCGGCGCGACGTCGAACCAATTCGCTTTCGGCCTTGGACAATTCGATCAGCAAATCGTCGCTTGGAACGGGCCCGTACATTTGCATCAGGTTCATCGCTCGAATGCGATAGGACGGCGGATTCTCATCGCTATATGCAACACCGGCCAATTGCTGGTCCCAATCGCTACCCAACTCGCGTCGAATCGCGGCGATTCGTTGACGCGACCAAGCAGCGTCCAATTGAGGCTGGCGAACCGCGGCGGCGATCCCGCTGCCGAGTTGCTTCATCGCTTCTGGAATTTTGCCTTGATAGACAACTCGATAAACGCCACCAGCAGTCCCGCGACCGCCCGTGCAGAAATACAACGCTCCATCGGGACCGACGGCCAAGTCCGTGACGTTGAGCGGCTGCCCTTTCAGGAACACTTCGCTGTCAGCTTGGAATCCACTGCCATTGGGTTTCAGACGGACGTTCAGGATCCGACCTTCGGACCAATCGGCCATGAACAAACTGTTGTGATATCGAACCGGGAACATGTGGTGCTCATAGCACTCAATTCCGGTCGGGCTGCCGCGTCCAGTGTCCAGCACGTTTGGCAATCGATCGATGTAATACTCAGGCCATTTCGCCCAACCAGTTCGCCAACCAAACTCACCCGCTTCGGTAACATCCACCAGAGCCGTGGGCCGATACCAAGGTGTTTCAACGTCGGCTTCCATGTCCGCGTCATGCACGAACAAGTTGCCTTCGGGGTGGAATGCCAAGTCGTATGCGTTTCGCAGTCCACCGGCGATTCGCTCGATGACCTTGCCTTCGATATCGGTTCGAATGATCGTTCCACCGGGAGCCTTCACGCCTCGACCGTGCCCGCCCGGATCTTCGTAACGAGGCAACAAATCGCCTTCGTAAGTGTCTTTCAATGTCTCACCGCTACCAGTCTTTCCGATCGGCTTGACGTAACTTCCAACCGAAACATAGATCATTCCGTCAGGGCCTAAACGCAATCCGTGAGGACCGTGCTCGCCACCGCTGCCGCTGAACTTGACGATTGTCTTGACCGTTTCAAGTTCGCCGTTTCGATCCTTGTCGATCAATCGATAAAGAGCCGATCCGTCTGGCCCATCGGCGGTCACGAACACCTCGCCATTGAGCGGCAAAATGCCTTGAATGGATTCGACTTTGTCGCAATACGTTTGGACGTCTTCGGGGACACCATCGTCGTCGCGGTCGGTGACAATCAACAATGGCCCGCCTTCTTGCGAAAGCAAAACGTGGCCGAACTCGTCAAACGCCATCGCAATGACTGATCCGACTTGGTCGTCGTTGATCAGACGTTGAACACCGAAGCCGCGTTGGATTTGAAAGCGTTCGGAATTCTCTTTGGCGACTTCAACTTCGACACTGGGTTCGCGATCCCACGGAGCGGTTTCGCCAAGCGGACCAAACGTCGACGCTGGCAGCCAAGCTCCGTCGTTGTACGCAGCGGTGTTCCACAACGGGACTTCTTGCAGATTGGTTTTCCATGTTCGATCGGAACTGAACGTGAACCACTTCTCACCCGTTTCAGGTCGAATCGACACGCGTGCGACCAGAGCAGCGGTGTTTCCACGGGTGTTCTGAACTTGAACCGCGACGACATTGCGTCCCGGTTCGATGTAGTCGCTGATGTCGAATTCTTGCATCTGCCGGTAGGACTCGCCCTCACCGACTTTGCGCCCGTTGACGTGCACTTCGTAGGCATCATCAGCGGCAACTTCGACGATCGCTTCGCCACGGTGACGCAAATTCAAAGATTTGCGGAACCAGCACGTTTCGCCGTGCGGGATCGCTTGCTCAGCGGTTGTTCCTGACGCCCAAATCCACTCCGCTTCCGCCGCGAAGGTTCGAGTGTCCCAACCTAAACACAAAGCACCGACGGCGAGCGTCAACGCGATCAAATGGAATCGTCCAGCAGACATCCTGATTCAGCCTTCCATGGCGTGGAGTCAGTCATTTTCAATGAAAAGGGCGTCCAACACGCCGATTTTCAAACATTCACACTCCGCAATACCATCCGGCGGAGGGTGCCTGCAAGATCGAATCAGCCGCTCTGCCACTCTTGGATCGCAGGAATTGGGCTGACCAGCATCAACACGTTCAGCAGCAAATTGTCGCGAATCATGATCAACATCAAGATCTCGCTGGCCACAAACAACGCGACCGACCAACGCCAAGGAAATCTGGATGAGAACCAGTATCCCAACGTGCAGGCCGCCAAATCCGTGACCGAATTCGCGATCGAATCACCGGTGTACCCCACCGCCATCGTCGCTTCGCGGTAGCGTTTGATGATCAACGGCGAGTTCTCCAAGATCTCCCAGCTTGCCTCCAGCCCCAACGCGATCAACAGGCATTGCGTCCGATTCAGGCGAGGCACCCAGCGGAGTACCCAGAAAAACAGCACGCCGTGCAAAACGTGCGAAAAGAAATAGGGATCGATCAGGTGCTGAGAATTATGGGCGGTCCAAATGTCCCAAGACCATGGCACCCACGACCCGCAGTCGCACCAGAATCGACGGCCCATCCCCGCCAGCACCAAGACCATGCCGACGACAATCAAACCCGCGATCCACGCAGTCGTCCACGACCGATCCTTTTGGAATCGATCGTCGGTGACTTCAAGCTTTTCGGACGAACTCGCGTTCAACTGAACCGTTTCTGGATCAACGCAAGTTATCGCGATCGATCACCGGGTTCGCGGTTCCTTGTCCGATCAACACCAACAAACCTTGTTGTGGACGGTTGGCATTCATCGCTTGAGCATTGAAGGGAACGCCATAGCAAGCGTAGTTGCCAGTTGCGGTATCCAAGACATAAATGACCGAACGCCCAACCGGGTTGCTGCTACTACGAGGGAAATCAGCTTGCCCGGTCGCCATGATGTACGACCCACCTTTGCCATCGGTCCCCAACGCATCGGAGATGTTGACGGTGAACGTGGCCGCAAAACGATTGACTCGTGGGTACATCACGGAACACTGAAGCAAACCCGAATTGTGATCCAGGACGAACAATCCGTCCGCTTGATCACTGACGGCACCCGTCGCGAGCGAAAACGTTTCGCTGCTTACCGCGGCGGTCGCGTTGGCGATCGGCAGGTTCTGCCAATTGGCCAGTGCGGATGGGTTCGCACCCACGGCGGCAGTTTCTGCAGAACGACGGGCTTCGGAGGCGACACCTGCGAAGTAGATGGCCGCCCCAATGGCTGCAGCCGTCACACCGACTAAACCGACCATCCATCCGCGATTCCCACAGCATCGCGTTGATTCGGTTGGAACGACTGGCAATTGAGCGGGATCAGCAAAGTCTTTCATGAATCGTTTCTCAGCTAGCGGCAGAGGAAGGGAACAATGGAGTTGATTCAGCCTGTGATTGTACGCATCGGCTGAGAACTTTACGATTGGAATCTCGTGTCCTGGACCGCCTCTTTCCACGTTTCTCGCGAAAATCATCATGTCGCTCAATGCTCCCCTGAACAGAAAACTCCGCATGGGAATCGTTGGCGGTGGTCTGGGATCGTTCATCGGTCGCGTCCACACCGTCGCCGCCGGATTGGACAATCGCAGCGAATTGGTCGCCGGAGCCTTCTCCAGCAATCCCGAACGCAGCCGCAACTCCGCCCCCGGATACGGCGTCGACGAATCACGAGCGTACGGCAGTTACGAAGCCATGCTGGACGCCGAATCGCGGTTGCCAGAAGACCAACGGATCGACTTCGTCAGCGTCACCACGCCCAACCACACGCACTTCGAAATCGCCAAAGCTGCGGTCGAAGCCGGCTTCAACGTCGTCTGTGACAAACCGATGACGTTCGATTTGGATCAAGCCGAACAATTGCTGAAAACGGTCGAAAACTCCGACGTCGTCTTCGCTCTGACACACAACTACACCGGCTATCCGCTCGTTCGCCAAGCTCGCGAAATGATCCTGAGTGGTGAACTCGGCGAGATCAACGCGATCCGTTCGCAGTACATCCAAGGCTGGCTTCGCGACAAACTGGAAGACGACGACCAAAAGCAAGCCTCCTGGCGAACCGACCCGTCCAAGAGCGGTGCCGCAGGTGCTTTCGGCGACATCGCCACGCACGCCTACAACCTGGGCCGCTTCATGACGGGCGTGTTGCCCGAAACGGTCAGTTGCAGCCTGAAATCATTCGTCGAAGGCCGCAAGCTGGACGATTACGGCACCGCCGTGATCCGCTACGAAAACGGTGCTCTGGGAACCGTCACCGCATCGCAAATCAGCCACGGCCGCGAAAACGATGTGGAAATCGAAATCGATGGCACCAAGGGTTCGCTGAAATGGCGTCAAGAAAACCCGAACGAATTGCACTACCGTCAAAACGGCAAGGCTCACCAAATCTACACACGTGATCCCAACGCGCCTTACATGCACGAAACCGCCGCGGCATCGTGCCGTTTGCCATCGGGTCACCCCGAAGCCTTCTTCGAAGCCTTCGCAAACGTCTACGCCGCCGCGTTCGACGACATGGCCAAACGCGCCGAAGGAACCACCATCGATCGCGAGAAGTCGCTCTACCCAAGCGTTCATGACGGCGTCGAAGGCATGTACTTCATCCAACAGTGCGTCGCCAGCAGCCAAGACAATGCCGCTTGGTTGCCACTGAAGCACCCCGTCGCTCGCGTTTGATCGGCGTTCCCGCTTTATGAACCGCGCTGCTTCTGTTTCCGTGATCATGCCCGCTGCTGGCAGCGGGCAACGCTTTGGCAGCCAGTCCAACAAGCTGTTTGCGATCTTGGATGGCAAACCGCTGTGGCAACACACCGTCGATCGATTCCAACATCGCGGCGACGTCCGGCAAATCGTGCTGGCGGTTTCCGAAGAAGACGAGTCCACGTTTCGTGAACAAATCGCGGCCATCTCCTCCGCCGCTCCGATTCACCTCGTTCGCGGCGGCGCGACTCGCAGCGAAAGCGTTGGCGCGGCATTGGACGCGGTCAAGAAATTCGCAGCCGAATCCACTGTCGCCAATGCATCCGCGCAAACGCTGGTCGCGATCCACGACGCCGCACGCCCCTTGGTCCGGCAAGCTGACCTGGACCGAGTCTTCGCCAAGGCCGCTGAAACCGGCGCCGCCATCCTGGCCGCTCCCGTTTCCGGAACCCTGAAACGAACCACGGGCAACGGATCGGAAACCGTCGATCGCCGCAACGCTTTTGTCGCGTTGACTCCCCAGGTGTTCGCGATCGACGTCATTTGTCAAGCTTACGCACGCGATCGAGGCCGACTGGCCACCGACGACGCTCAACTGGTGGAGCGAACCTCTCACCCGGTTCTGCTTGTCCCTGGTTCCGCTGACAATCTGAAAATCACCTTCCCCGAAGATCTCCGCATCGCGGAGGCGATCCTGAACGAGTGCCGAAGCGAATTCGTATGACCACTTCCAACGCCACCAATTCACTGATCGAAGATCTCCGTTGGCGTGGTTTGCTGAATCAAACCACCGACGAAAACGGAATCGCTGAGCTTCTCAACTCCGGTCCTCAAACGATCTACATCGGGTTTGACCCAACGGCGACCTCGCTGCACGTCGGCGGCATGATGCAGTTGATGATGCTGCGTCGCTTCCAACGCGCCGGTCACAATCCGATTGCCTTGGTCGGCGGTGCCACCGGGATGATCGGAGACCCCAGCGGCAAAAGCGAAGAACGCAATCTGTTGTCAGCGGATCAACTGCAAAAGAATGTCGATGGCGTCGCGGCTCAAATGCGTCACTTCCTCGACTTCGAAGGTGAAAACGCAGCCAAGCTGCTGAACAACTTCGACTGGATGAAGGATTACTCCTACCTCGAATTCCTTCGCGACGTCGGCAAGAACTTTCCCGTCGGTGCGATGATGGGCAAAGAATCTGTCCGCAGTCGATTGGAAAGCGAAGCCGGCCTGAGCTACACCGAATTCAGCTACATGCTGTTGCAGGCTTACGACTTCGTGAACCTCGCCAAGACTCATGATTGTCGCATCCAAGCCGGAGGCAGTGACCAGTGGGGCAACATCACCGCTGGAATCGACCTGGGTCGTCGCATGCTGGGCAAGCAATTGTTCGGCATCACCGCGCCGCTGCTGACAACCAGCGACGGTCGCAAAATGGGCAAGACCGAATCGGGCGCCGTGTGGCTGGATCCCGAGCGAACCAGCCCGTACGCGTTTTACCAGTACTGGATCAACGTCGCCGATGAAGACGTGATGCGATGCTTGGCGTACCTGACCGAAATCGAGCGAGCCGAATACGACGAACTCGAAGACAAGACCAAGAACGATCCCGGACAACGCACCGCACAGAAACGACTGGCCCAGTGGCTGACCGAATTGGTTCACGGCGAAGCCGGAGTCCAATCGGCTCAACGAGCCACACAGATTCTGTTCGGTGGTGAACTCGGTGACACCACGGATTCACAACTGCGTGAGATCTTTGCCGACGTTCCTTCGTGCGACGTTCCAAAATCGGCTCTTGAAGGCGAAGGCCTGTGGATCGTCGAAGCATTGCAAACCGCGAAACTGTGCAACAGCGGCGGCGACGCTCGACGGGCTTTGTCCGAAGGCGGCGTGTACGTCAACAACACTCGCGTGGAAGACGTTCAAAAACGCCTGACCGTCGATGACTTAGACGGCCGATCTGTCTTGGTGCTTCGCCGCGGCAAACGCAAATACGCCCTGCTCAAGATCCAAGATTGAGCTCGATCATGCGTCGGTGGCAGGCCTCTTTGGCAATCGCTTTGCTCCTGAGTTCACTCGGAGCACCGGCCACGCTCATCCATGCGTTCGCACAAGAATCGCAAACTTCGGCGGAGGGAACCACGCTCGTTCCCACCGCCGAATTTCGACTCGATGCCCGCCCCGGCACCGGTTCGATCGACCGACAAAACAACCTGATCACGGTCAACTGCCCTGCCCCGCAAGAAGAAGCCTGGGCGCTGCAGGTTCAGTGCGAGCCGATCTCAAACTCGGTGTCGACATCCGACGTGTTCTGCGTCTCCTTCGATGCACGAGCCATCGCATCCAGCACGGATGGACTGGGAAGCATTCATGTCTCGATGGCGACCAACGATCCCTGGGAACCAATCGAAGAACCCAACGGGTTTCGCTCCTTCGACGTTCCCAATCAGTGGCATCCGTTTCGAATCTGCTTTCGTGCCAAGCAGGACTACGACGCCAATCGTGTCTACGCCTCGATCCAGTGCGCCGAGAAAAAGCAACGACTCGAAATTCGCGATCTGAAATTGATCGGGTTGGGAAACGTTCCCGACGCGAGCCTCCCGTTCACGCGGTTGTTCTACCCAGGCGCGGACAACGATGCCTGGCGAGCGGAAGCTCAGCGCAGCATCGATCGCCATCGTAAACGCAACCTCACCATCCGAGTCGTCGATGCCGCTGGTCAACCGCTGGCTGGTGCAACGGTTCAAGTTCAGCAACAAAAGCACGACTACGCATTCGGAACATTCGTCGGCAACACGCCGATCCACGCCGGCGAAAACGCGGCCAAATTTCGCGAACAAACCAAGCGTTGGTTCAACCGTGTCACCCTGCCTCGCTACTGGGCGGACTGGGGAACGGATCGTCCAGCCGGTGTCGTTAAAGCCGATGCGACCGCCGAATGGGCCATCGACGCGGGATTCGAAATCAAGAACCACTTGCTGCTGTACCCGCAGTTCATTCCCGATCGAGTCAAACAATTGGCCGATCAACCGTCGCGGTTCCAAACCGAAATCGAAACGGCCATGGACGCCGCTCTGGAGCGAACACGTGACATGCCAATCGCGGTCTGGGATGCGATCAACGAACTTCGCGATGTATCACTGGTCGGCGACGTCCTGGGACGTGACTACTACGCCGACGTGTTCAACCGCGGCCAACGTTCACAACCAAATGCTCGTTGGTTCATCAACGAATACGGATTGATGACCGGCGGCAGCGAACGCTCAAAACATCTCACGACTTACATCCAGCAGATCGAACAAATCTTGGAAAGCGGCGGGGCCGTCGAAGGCATCGGCATCCAAGGGCACTTCCAAGCCAACCTGATCACGATGCCGGAAGCCTGGAAAGTCCTCAACGAGCTGTCACGATTCCAGTTGCCGGTCGAAATCACCGAGTTTGACGTCGACACACGTGACGAAGCCACCCAAGCCCAATTCACTCGCGATTTTCTCACGCTGGTGTTCGCCCATCCCGCGACCACCGGTTTCACGACCTGGGGTTTTTGGGAAGGCGACATGTGGCGTCCCCACGGCGCCATGATTCGCGAAGATTGGTCGACCAAACCCAACGGCCAAGTCTGGGAAGAGCTGATCTTCCAAGACTGGTGGACCGACCAAACCGTTCAAACGGATGCCGAAGGCATTGCCACCGTCCGAGCCTTTCGTGGCATCCATCGCGTTCAAGCCGAAGCCCAGGATTGGGCACGGATTCGAACCGTGAATCTACTCGAGGATGAAACCATCACCTTGCAAATTGGAGTTGGCGGTGAGTGACCTGCCACCGCTTCCGTCGGAACAATTGCTGATCGATCACCTGGCTTCTTCCACGCGTTCATCGCTCGCCTCCGCGATCGTGATGTCACCGGGCCGTGGACAAGCCGCCAATGCACTGATTGCCGCATTTCCAAACAGCAAGGTCACAAGCTGGTTCGTGGATTTGCACCGCGCCGAACGTGCGCGCGAGGTGACCTCCGAAGACGTTCATGTGATCTGCCAACCCGATCTTCCTGACACCTCGTGGGATCTCGCTTTGTTGCCGATCTTGAAAACCGGCGAAGCGGAGATGAATCGGGACCTGATTCATCAATCATGGCAGCGCCTTACGATCGGTGGTGAACTGATCGCCGCGGTCAACGCTCCCAAAGACACGTGGCTGCTGAATCAATTGCAGGCTCTCGGTCCCAAAGTCCGATGCCACGACGATCCGGCCGGGCGAGTTTATGTCGTGCGAAAATCATCCGAGACATTCAAACCCAAAACCTTCGACGCCGAATTCACTCACCGAGTCGACGATCGCATCCTGACCGTGCATTCTCGTCCATCGGTGTTCTCTCATCGGTCGGTCGACCGAGCCGCCGCGGCAATGATCCGGCACGCGCCCATTCCCGAAGGCTCCACGGTCCTGGAACTGGGGTGCGGAAATGGAGCCGTCGCGATGGCGGCCGCCGTGCGATCACAAACCGGTCACGCATACGCTGTCGATTGCAATTCGCGAGCCGTCCAGTGCACCGAGCGAGCGGCGGCTCGAAACCAGATCAAGAACCTCACCGCCATCGTGAATCACGATGGAGAGCTACCGAACGTGCCAGCTTGCGACATCGCGTTGCTCAACCCGCCCTACTACGGCGACTTCCGAATCGCCGAGCATTTCATGGTCACCGCCGCGAAGAAACTGCGGTCGGGCGGAGAGGCTTATGTCATCACCAAGCAAACCGATCGCTACCTCGAATACGACTGGTGGCCGCTGGAAATGACCGATCGAAAGACCGCCCAGTCCTACGACCTGCTGCGTTTCACCCGCGAGTGACAGCAGCAGGCCGCACGAAGTGAGTTGCGGCACATCTCTATCGCCGACCACTGACACTTCAGTCCGCCGTGAACACCAGCCGGCGAGGCTCACCAAATAGGCCTTTCTTGGCTTGGGTGGATTTTTTTCTGAAACTTTCCCTCCGCCATGACCTTTCCGATTTTCGGATCACGATCCCGATACGTTCGCCGCCCAGGTACCATTGCGAGCGGCGACATAGCGACAATCGCTCACCAAAATGCAAAACGCTCAGAGTTCGCATTTACCGGGAAGCTCCATACGACTGACACTTTGTGTTGCTACTTCATGGTTTCGTTCATTTGCAGCGGCGAAAACATAACTGCTTTGCCGCAACGCGAAACCGTCTTTTATCAGCCTGCATCAAAGGTCTGTAAATGAGTCGAGAGCATTTGACCCAACATCAAAATAACCACCTGCCTCGACCGTGGAATGGACGATTGATTGATTCAAGATGGACTGGACGGAAGGTTCTTACGACGTTGATGATTTTGCCGTTGTTGTTCGGCTGCAATCCAGATCGATCTTCTTCTACACGAAGTGAAAGGCGACAGGCGAGCACGCGGGACTCTTCAAGCACGCTATCGGAACACGCAAAAGTGGATTCGGAATCGGGGCCCGCTGATTCGGAACCAATGCCTGTTGCGGCCAACTTGCCCAAGAAACAGCGCCAGGATCCGAGCTCAAGCCCGGGGGCAACACCGTTTCCGGCCGAACAGGTTCAGTCGTTGATCCAGGCGGGTGACCTCCGCGGTGCCGAACAGATTTTGCATCCGTATTTGGTTGCCAGCCCGAACGATCCGGTTGCCCTGTTCACACTGGCTCAACTCCATGCGGCGTCAGACGACCTCGAAACAGCCATCAAAACACTCAGAAATCCGGCCATCCAAGAATCCGATGCGGCATTGCCAGCCTTGGGGACAACGGCCGATTGGCTCGTCCAACTTGGACGTCCAGAAGAAGCCGCGGACTGCTACCGGCAAATGCTTCGCGTTGCCCCCGATGCAGTGATGATTCACCGTCGCCTAGCAGGTCTGATGATTCGAATGGGCCGTCCACAACTCGCCCAAGCCTCCTTGAGGCAGCTGTGCCGAAGCGGTGATGTTCGGCGACCGGAACTCGCCGCCTTGATCTCGATCTCTCAGGTCGACAGCAGTCGACCGATCGGTCCGGTTGCCAAAGCACGTCAACTGGCCAAGGAACATGACTATCAAGGTGCAGCAGATCAACTGGCATCCCGTCCGCAAACGGAATATCAGACACCGGATGTGGAGGCCTTTCACACTCGTATGATGGCCGAGCTTCAACAAGACAAAACGGTGGCGGAGCGACTGGCTCAGGGTCGCGTCGACCAACAAGCCTATTCGGACTACTGGGCCGCGTTGGGCATTCATTCGCTTCGGCGAAAGGACATCGATGCTGCCATCTCAGCATTCTCCAATGCCATCACGATCGACCCTACCGACGCCAGTTCCATCCAGAGACTCAGCCAGGCCTACCGAACGTCGGGCGACATTCAGTTAGCTGACCAACATCATCAACAGTTCCGTCGGGTACTCAAGACCATTCGGCTGAGCAACCAAATCGCCGAGAGTCCGTCCGAGGACACAATGCAGGAACTAGCGGATGCGTTGGACTCACTGGACCGACCGTTGGAAGCCGTTTTGTGGAGGACCATCGCGGCGAGTCGCCAAAACGATTCGGCTGACCAAGTACGTTCGTTGGTGGATCAATTCTCCAGCATCGCCAAATCAGACAACGCCTTCCCGCCATCAACACTTCCAGAGGCAAAGCGGAACGTCGTGTTGCCGGACTCCGTTACGCCACCCAATCGATCCGATCGGCCACGGATCGCATCAGGCTCTCGATCACACGACTGGCCCCCACCGCCTGAAACTGCGGTGTGGCAGAACATCGCCGCGGATGTCGGTCTGGATCACCAATTTCGTGTTGCAAAGGAGCCACAGTCCAAAGCGTTTGCGATCTACCAATCGCTCGGCGGTGGTATTGCGGCGATCGATTTTGACCTGGATGGCCGCTGTGATCTCTATTGCGCGCAAGGAGCCGCAGACCCGCCTGCCTTCGAATCGGACGAGCCCAATCCGCTGTACCGAAACATTGACAAGAAAGTGAAAGACGTCAGTCAATGGGCGGGAACTGGCGAAACCATGTACACGCTAGGTGTCACGGCGGGCGACTGGAATCAGGATGGGTTCGACGACCTAGCTGTGAACCAATTCGGATCCGTTGTCCTATTAACCAACTGTGGCGATGGCACATTTCAAAGGGATGTCCTGCTTCAAAAGCCAACCACTTGGCTACCTTCATCGATCGTCATCTCGGATGTCAACGCGGACGGCATGCAAGATCTGATCGCCTTGGCGTACGCCGATAGCGAAGATATTTGGAGGAAGCCACCAGTCAACGAGGACGGACGGCCAACTTATTTGATCGGACCGGCTAGTTTTGCTGGAGCGGCCAACCTCGCACTACAGGGGACAGCAACTGGTTGGGAAGATGGTTTTGATGAAATCCGTGCGTCCGAAGAAACTGTAACGGACACTTCTTTGGGCATCATTGTCGGATTGGAAGTCGGAAAAATGGCTGCTGAGAAGAATGCCACGGACGCTCAAACCAACTCGATCTTCATTGGCAACGACCAGCAAAACGATCGTCTGTGGACGCACTCCGGCGACGCCAAACACGGATGGGACGAAACGGCGATGGTTCATGGTTGTGCGTTCGGCAGCTTTGGAAATCCCTCGGCATCAATGGGAATCGCGGCCGCTGATTTCAATCAGGATGGGCAGGAGGATTTGCACATCACCAATTTCCAAGACGAACCGGCTTCTCTTTTCTATGGCTGTCGTTCTGGATTTCGGGATCACTCCATTGGGAGCGGACTTCATCGGCATAGTTTCAATGTGCTGGGCTTTGGCACCGCGGCGTTGGACTTTGACCTCAATGGTCTGCCTGATTTGATGGTGACCAACGGATACATCGATGATCCAGCCGAGCAGACTCCGTCGTATGAGCAACCGATGCAGTTGCTTGTACGACACAACAAGAAATATCAGCTTCAATCGGTGGCAGATCCCAGCGGCTATTGGGCGAGACCACATGTGGGTCGGGCGATGGCTCGGTTGGACTTCGATGGAGACGGCCGCGACGACGTTGCCATCACCAACTTGAACGAGAATTCCGCGATCCTGCTCAACCGTACAGAGACCGCTCACCATTGGATTCGCGTTTCTTTGGTCGGCAAGACATCAACTCGGAACGCCATCGGTGCGGCTATCAAGGTGATCGGAGAGGATCGCGTCTACACGCACCGTGTGACCGCTGGTGACGGCTTCCTTTGCCGTGACCAACCGGAAATGACGATCGGTTTGGGCGACCAACAAGACAATGTCGATGTCGAAGTTAGATGGCCAAACGGAGACCTCCAACGTTGGAACGACGTGGGCATCGATACGTCCTGGATGTTCCTCGAATCAGAACCCGCGGCCTTCGAGATCCAAAGGCAACAATGATTGCCATCATCGCGTCGTGACAAAGATCATGACTCCCTCAACATCAGCGTTGCCACACCCCTCGTTCCAATCGATTTTGCTCGCCACCGAGAGTACGGAGAAGTCTTTGAGTCGTTCTTGCGATCGCGGTTAAACTCCACCTTGCTATCAGTGGGTTCTGTTTTTTCGGTGGCAGATCGCCACGACGCATCAGCAAACGGAGGCAGCGGTTTACAGGGCCTGCGTTTTGCTTAGTCCGAACTACTTGCGTGGACGTTCGCCCCATAGGCGGCCGAGGAGGTTGTGCAGCGTTGGGTCGTGTTGCTTGAGTTCGGCTCGCACGAATGGGAAGAAGTCGTTGCGATAGAAGTAAGCTTCGGTGCCTTCAGCGAAGTACTCCTTGTGGTTGCTCAGCCCGTAGTGGCGGACGGTTTGGCCGGTGTACAGCAACACGTTTTCGTACCGCTTGCCCGTCTTCGCTTCTTCAAACGCGGCGATGATTTCCGGTTGATCAAAGCTCAAGAACTGATCGTGGTAGGCATGCGCCAGTTCATGCAGAATCATGGCGGGATGCTTGAGCATCTGCTCCTTCGATAGCAACTGGTTCGCTCGTGGAAGGTGAACCTTCTTCGTCAGTCGCTCATCGTGACCGTTGGCCAGCAACCAACCGCGGCTGGGATGATACTGCATCGTTCCCAGGCTCGGATGTTCTTCTTCGATCCAAATCTCGACTTGTTGCAGCTTCGCAAGTGTTTCGGATGGGATCAAAATCTGGATGCGCTGGAGATGATTGGCAAGCAACGTCAGCGAGCGGTGATCGCTCTCGGAAACGCCGTCGCCCGACACGGCTTCACCCAGAAGAACAGGTTCGATGTGCACCTTCCAGCCTTCGATCTCACGGACCACCGGATCGAATCGCGGGACCGATTTGGCTGGTTTGTCGTTTGCCAATGAGGGAGTCAGGAACGCCAGCCAAAGGAACGAAAGACCAAGTAGTCTTCCGGGGGAAATCATCCGCTGGGCTTGGTTCATCATCGGCTCTGGGTCGCATGGAGAGGTTTGACTGCGAAAGTCAGTCGGCCTTCACCACGTCCATGAAGCCGATCATCATTTCGTTCCAACTTTGGTCGCCCCATCCAACAGTCTTGGAAGGATCAGGGTTGCTCAGATTGTATTCCGAGTTGTCAAAGACCGCACGGCAGTGGACGACGGTCCCCCGAGGCAATTTCCGAGGTTCCTTCAGGATATACTTCATCTGCCAGTTGAAATCGTAGGCGGGAACATCCAGCAAGATTTCTTCTTCGCCACTGGGGAACTCAGCCGTGTAGCGGAACGCTTTGCCACGCAGGTGCATGTGCGGGGTCATGCCGAGCAGCTCGATGTCCTTTCGGATGGTGTGCTTCGCCGTCACCACATGATTGGCTTCGCCGGGCGGGATCCTGAATTTCGTGTTGACCGCGATCGCACCTTCCAGCTCTTTCTCAACGTTGGCTTTGTCAGTGAATTTGACCCCGATGTACGACAGATCGCTTTGGGCGGTGCCGTTGGGTGTGTAGTGCATCTCGAACAACAGTTTGCTGCCGGCTTCCGCATGAATCGCGACACCGTCATCCAGATCGACCGGGGTGCTGCCGGGAGCGTAGCCGACCAACACCTTCCGGAGATCGGCATTTCTGCCGCCCGGTGGGATCACATAGACCAAGATGTGGTGAACGACGGCTCGGTTCTGAGGACGTGCTTCGCAGGCGACGACGTACTTGTCTTCGTCCCAACCCGGATCGATCACAAAACGTTGGTAGTCGACCACACCTTCGGCGGGCACATCAAACGGTTTGTCTCTCATCTGGATGACTTGATCAGGTTCGTCGATCTGCCATCCGGTCGTGAACACGGGCGGCTCGGGCAGTTCCGACGGATCGCCCTCGGGCATCCCGCCATCGACCCACTGTTCAATCAATTCCTTTTCTTCCTCAGACAGCCTGGCGTCATTGGCGAACTCGCCGTGTGCCGGGTTGGCTGACCAAGGCGGCATACGGTTGTTGCCGATCACTTCGAGGATCGTGTCCTCCCATCCCTGCGTGTCTTCGTAGCTGATCAGCGTAAACGGCGCGATCTCGCCTTCGCGATGGCAAGTCACGCATCGTGAATTGAAAATCGGAGCGATGTGTTTGGTGTAGGTGATCTCGCCGAGTTCAGCGACTTCTTTGGTGCGTCCGATGTGGCAACCAACGGCCTCCGTTTTCGGTTGGGAGATCGATTTTCCGGCCTGCAGTTCTTCGACCGCGATGGCCAGATCGGAACGAGTTTTCTTGTCGCGAGCGTAGCCAACTCCGTATTGGTCATCGATGCGGCCGTGGTAACGGATGACGCGATCGGCATCGATTAGGAACACCTCGGGCGTTCGTTCGGCTTTCATCGCATCGGCGACAACATTGCCTTTGTCCTTCAGCATCGGAAAGGCGATGTCGTGACGATGCACGTAGGCGGCCACTTCGGTCAAGCTGTCTTGTTTGTTGGAGTTGATCCCGATGACCTGGAGACCGCGATCTCCAAATTTCTCCTGCAGATCATTCAGCCGTGGGCCATACAACTTTGCCAGTGGGCACTCGGTCCCCAAAAAGACGATCGCCGCGCACTTCTTGCCCTTGAAATCACTCAGCGATACGGGTTTGCCGTAGGCGTTGGGCAACGTGAACGTCGCAATCTGTTCTCCGACCGGAGAAGTTTCTGCACCTTCGGACTGGATGCCCGTCGCGGCGTTGGCCGGGATCCACGTGTTTCCAAGAATCAAGCATGCGACTGCCAAGCAAACCAAACGACGATGCATCAGAGGCCTCGGGCGAAGAGAATCAACGGGAAACATCAGTTTCGCTGAAATGCGAGGGCCGTGTCACCCGCAGTTCCGTGTCGAATTGTACGCGGCGATTCATCGTCCTGCCGAAAAGGCCGGTTTGGATGCCTTCGGGTGGAACTCCCTGGGATACGAATTCGGGCGAGTCCGGCGACGGGTATTGCACAACCCAATGCTCAAGACGCAGCGGAATTCTATGGCAGTTCGAGTTCGCCGGACCAAGGTTGGTTGTCGCGATACCAGTCCACCGACGCCGCCAATCCTTGGTCTAGGTCGATCTCGGGCGTCCAGCCGATCAAGTCGTTGGCTTTGCTAATGTCAGCCGAAGTAATTTTAATATCCGCTTTGTGGAACGTCTTGTGTTCGACCTTGGCTTTTTTGCCCAGCAAGTTTTCGAGTCGACCAATGATGTCGTTCAAGGAGACCGGGGTTCCGCCGCCGCCCAAGTTGATGACTTCGTATCCAACGGGCTGCAGCGCCGCGATGGTTCCCGCAGCGATGTCAGACACATACGTGAAATCACGAGCTTGTTCGCCGTCGCCGAACAATTCGATCGGCGTGCCTTCATCAATCCATTTGATGAATCGGAAGATGCACATGTCGGGACGTCCCGCGGGACCGTACACGGTGAAGTAACGGCAAACCGAGACGTCGATGTCGTACAGATGATGATACGAGTACGCCATTGCCTCGGCGGCTTTCTTGCTGGCCGCGTATGGTGAGATCGGCGTGTTGACGGACAGCGTTTCCACAAACGGCATCGGTTGGCCGGCGTACAAAGACGAGGTCGACGCGAGCACGTACTTTTTCACGCCGACACGTCGCATTTGGTCGAGCAGGTTGAGGCTGCCCATCACGTTGGTTGTCATGTAGACGTGCGGGTTTTCCATGCTGTATCGCACCCCTGCACGAGCGGCCAAGTTCAGCACCGCATCGAATGAATTTTCATCGAAGATTTTTTGCAGCGTCGATGAGTCTTCGATGTCGCCTCGAACGAACGTGAACGCCTCACCCTGGGAGGTCAGTTTCTCCAAACGATGTTCTTTCAGCCGCACATCGTAGTAGTCGTTGACGTTGTCGATTCCGACCACGCGATGACCCGCCGCCAGCAATTGCGAGGCGACTTCATTGGCGATGAAACCAGCGCAGCCTGTGACCAGGTACGTTTTGGACGACGAATCGGGCATCGGTTCGGGACTCTTGATTCGGGGTTTAAGAAGATGCACTGGGGTTTGACGAGGTTCAAACTATAGTGGGCCGCCAGTTGCACCCTCCGATTTTGCCACGCAGTCTAGTCAATGAAACGTCCCAAAATAGCCGTCTTCTTCGGAACCCGTCCCGAGGCCATCAAGGTCGCCCCCGTGATCAAGCGACTTGCCACGGACGACCGATTCGAATTGCTGTCGGTTTCGACGGGACAGCACCGCGAAATGCTGGATCAAGTGATCGACATCTTCGATTTGCCGGTGCATCACGATTTGGGCGTGATGACGCCGGGGCAAACCCTAGCAGGCCTTTCTTCCAAACTGATCGCGTCGATCGATCAAATTCTCGAAGCCGAACAACCTGATTTCGCTCTCGTTCAAGGCGACACGACGACGGTTCTGATGGCCTCGCTGGCATGTTTCTATCGCCGCATTCCGACCGGTCACATTGAGGCGGGTCTGCGGACGGGGAATCTGGCCAGTCCCTTTCCCGAAGAAGCCAATCGGGTGTTGGCCAGTCCCATCAGCACACTGCACTTTGCACCGACCTCGGTCAGCCAAACGAACCTGTTGAACGAACGCATCGATCCGGCCAAGGTCTTCGTCACGGGTAACACCGTGATCGATGCCTTGCACTTGGAGGTCCAGCAACAATCCGATCCCGCGGTGGCAGCGAAGATCGACGAAGAACTCGGGTCGGTTCTTCCAAGCGATTGGCGAGAGCGACGTTTTGTTTTGATCACGGGGCACCGCCGTGAAAACTTTGGCGGTGGCTTTGATGAGATCTGCGGTGCCATCTCGGAACTGGCTGAGCGATTCCCGGACGTTCGATTTGTGTACCCGGTGCACTTGAACCCGAATGTGTCCGGACCTGTTCAAAAGGCATTGGGCCAATTCGATAACGTGTTGCTGTTGCCGCCGCAGTCGTATCGTCCGTTTGTGGCGCTCATGCAGGCTTGTGAATTGGTGCTGACCGATTCAGGCGGCGTGCAAGAAGAGGCTCCCGGATTGGGCAAGCCTGTGCTGGTGATGCGTGACACGACTGAACGTCCCGAAGGCGTGGACGCGGGCACCGTTCGCTTGGTCGGCCCAGTTCGCAAGAACATCGTGGACGGCGTCAGTGAATTGCTCAGCGACCGCGAAGCCTATGACAAGATGGCGAGAGCTTCCAATCCTTATGGCGACGGCACCGCATCGGAAAAAATCTTGGACGCGATCGCACAGCACTATTGCTGAAGACTATTGCTGAAGTGCCTTCGAAAGTTCGGACTCATAAGCCCGATTGAGTTGTTTGTAGTCCGCTTGAATCTTCGCGGGCACATCCACCCCTGCGGCGTCATCGGCCAGCGCCGCGAGCACGTTACCGACTGAGCTTGTATTGATTTGTTGCTCCGTCAAGAGCACAGTTTGATCCGCATCGATCACCGCTGCGCTACCAGGTTTCAAACGCAGCAAACCAAATACATCATCGAGCGATGATGAATCGAGTACCGTGACCGCGCCCGACCAGGCCGCCGACAACTCGCGACGGAATCCATCCTCTTCGGTCGCGACGACCCAATGAACGTGAGACAAGTTGGATTGTCGTGATTGAGTGATTGCTGCCGCGATCCAACGAGGCTCCGTCGCCGAGACGTCCTCTTCTTCTGACAGACGAAACAAAACCACTTCGGTCGGATTGCTATCTGCACGAATCGTCCGCATCGCATCGTTGGGCAATCGTCGCCCCAGAATGCTGGATGGTGGTGGCGGTGGAACGGGGACAAAACGCGAAACACGTTGCGGTGTGAAAGGCGGTTGGAAATCAAATCGAGTCGAGTCCTCATCACCGGACTGGGGTGCAAACTCAGCGCGTCGAAATTCAAGCGTCAGCGAACTTTGCTTGGTATCCAAACCTTCGATCAGTGGAAGCGGCAACTCAACTCGACGAATCACACTGACCGTGGGATCGATCCAAAAAACATAAGACTTGCCTTCGGTTTCCGCCGCGATGCGTCGCATCTTTTGCCCGGCAAAATTCGCGTCGGGCAACCACTTCAGTTTCGCAGTGGGTTCGAAGATGCCCGACATGGGGTCGCCCGCGAACAACCATTCCAATTGCGGTGGCGGACCAGCCAGCCCGGCGGACAACTTGGACCGCAGGACTTCATCCGCGAGCACGCGATCGAGGTCCAATCGTTGGTTCTCCGGTTTTTGCCATACATCAACCAGCATCTGAGAATCGAAGTGTCGAGTTTCAGGTTCATCGAACCAGGCATTCAATTCGACTTGGTTGGATTGTGGCGAGGAACTGGCTCGCAGTCGCACCACGTAGGCTTGGACGTCGAGTTGTCGGCCAGTCCAGCGCACTCGAAACGGGGCTCGCTGTTCTTGCTTGCCGCCCGAGAACAACTCCGATGATGCGTCCGCCATCGGGACCACTCGCAGCACGACTTCGCTGGTGTCTTGGTAGTACGAACTGCCGCGATAGCGAGCGAAGATTTGTCGTAGTCGGTCGCGAGGCTCGCCCCGTGCGATCACAAACTGCTGCGGTGTCGTCGCGGCTTCTTCCGTCGTGGACGACGAAGGCGAGCATCCGGTGGTCCATGCAGAGACTCCCGCGACGATGCCGCACGCAAAGATCCATTTCGCGAACTGTTGAATCAAACCGTCACGCTTTCTTTTCACTCAGTGAATCCATTCGAGCTGCTTTGCACAGCAACCGTTTCTCCGCCGCCACCCGGCCGCACTTTCGACAGATGAATTCTGCCGATTGAACTTGTTCGGCTAGCAACGGCAAAGCATCTGCAAGAGTGGATTTGTCCCATTTGCAAATCGACTTTTTGGGGAGTTTCGATTGAGTCAAACTGAGATCAGTGTTCGTAAGTTGGAATTTCGCGACCATCGATGGAGGCGGCCGCGCGGTGAATGTTGATGTCTTGAGTGTACGTCAACATTTTCACCGATCCATCCACCATCGCCGCATTCCAACCATGCGGGTGGGCACTTCCAAAGTCGTGACACGACAAACAATTGTCGGGGGTGTCCAGCGCCGGTTGCCGAGCCGCGAACCGGACATACGAGTGCGTGGTGGTCCCGATTCCCGTGTAACCGGCCAGTGGAGCACGGTCGCCAAAGCAGTCTCCGGTGGTGTATTTCAGGGAATCCATCGCCTTTTCGCCGACCAAATACGTGTGGCTCAAACCGTCGAACACACGCGACAAGGTCGTTCGGCCGCCGAGTCTCCAAACCCCGTCGTACTCGCTTTCGATGACTCGGTGGTCCGCTTCGTTGACCGACGCAGGACCACCGCACATCGCGTAATCCGTCCGTCCGCCGGTCGCTCCGTACCGACTGAGATAGGGTTCCAGCAATGGATAGGCATCCGCGTCACGCCGGGTTGGGCAATGAAATGTGGAGACAGCCGACTGAACGTGTTGTTGCACGCGGTCCGTCGGCGCGATGCTGGGAGCAGCTCCGATTTTTGCCAGTGGCGGTGCCAAGTCAGCTTGTTCCATCAATGCCATCGCCTGGACAATCCAGTTGCCGCCGTTGAACCGAGCGTCGTACGAGCGGCGGCTGTCAAAATCGACCAGGAACGGTGGGACTTCGCCGGAATAGCCCGGCAGATCGCGAAACATCGATTCGTAGTTCTGACAGGCCAACGCGATTTGTCGAATTCGATTGCGACACTTGGTCTGACGAGCCGCCTCACGAACGCTCTGGAGCGCCGGCAAAAGCATCGCGATCAGAATGCCAATGATGGTGATCACCACCAACAATTCCACCAATGTGAATCCGCGACGGTTCACTCGGTCTTGCACAGTCCTCACGGTCAAACCTCAATCAAATGGATGGTTTGTGAGTCGTTCGTCAACTAATTGAATGACAGCTTTGAGGACCCGAGCGCAAGTTCAAAGGCTTCAAAAATCATCCTGAGTGCGAATGAGCCACGATTTGGCGGGCATCTGCATCGAATTGATGCATGTCCATTGCACCCGCGGTCCGGATATTCCGGTTGTGCGAATTTGCACCTGGATAACGGTCACGCGCGTTCGAAGCTTTGATTCCACCCATCGGTGGCGGCTCCGTGTACAGAAATTCCTGCGGGTTCGTCGATACGCCGGATAGCTGGACGATGTCGCCTGAATTTCGCTCGGATCGGACGCCGAACGAATATCCCCGCGAATCTT
The DNA here is from genome assembly GCF_000338295.1 of Rhodopirellula europaea 6C. GTDB lineage: Bacteria > Planctomycetota > Planctomycetia > Pirellulales > Pirellulaceae > Rhodopirellula > Rhodopirellula europaea. The sequence goes on along the minus strand of NZ_ANMO01000235.1, from coordinate 9,374 downwards.
CAGCATGGTCCTCATGGACCTGGGACTTCAAGGATGAACTCCCCTCCGAAACACGCTGGGAATGCGATGGATCGCAATATGAAGCCACGACATCTGACTGGTCGAGACCGCACAGATCGAACCGCCAAGGAACGGTCTCGTCGCGGCTTGCTGGTCCGACGTGTCTCGTTGGCGGTCTTGATTGCATCGATCTCCGCATCGGCCCATGCCGGTGATTCGCCGACAAGTGCACGTGCGCAACCCAGCCGAGTTTGGCAACCGCGACCACTGGCCCTTCCACCCACGTCTGAAACCGCACCGGCCTGGAAACCGCCCGCAGCCCAACCCGCTTTGGTTGCCCCGGCTCTCCCTCCGGTCACCATCATCATGAACACGCCGGTGCCGGCGGAAGAACCACCAACGATCACGCGGCGGCGCAAGCTGGATTCGAGCGATAGCGCCACCGCATCGCTCGGACGGTCGCAGCAAACGTTCTCACGTCCGATGCCAGCATCCGATCCGATCAATCACCACGCTCGCACGGCCGACTTGGCTCAGTCAGCGGTCGACCAACTTCGCAGCGCCCACTTCGCTGCACGCCGCGGCGCATTTCATTCGGCAAAAGAATCCGCGACGCAAACGCTTCGTATCATCGCCTCCCTCCGAGACTCGCAAACCGGAGGCAACCTGCACACTTCCCAGCTCAACGAAGCCATCACCGCGATTCAGGAATCAACGGACTTCACCGGTCGCTATGGCCCGGTTGATCAAGCCGCATTGAACCGGTTGGTGGAAGTGCACCAAACACCGGCGCTTCATGGTGTGGACACATCCTCGTTGACCGCTGAACGTGCGATCGAGGCTTACCTCAACTATGCACGCCAGCGTTGGGTTGAAGCCACCATTGGTGGACCGCTCGCAGCCGAAGCCACCATGATTTTGGCGGACCTGGAATCAGCCACCCTGACGCCACAATCCAATTCGAATTTGACCGAATCGCGTTCTCGATTGCACGCATCTGAATTGGCGTTGATGTATCGGCGTGCGGCGGTCGAGATCGGACCGGACAACCCCCAAGCCACGGCCGAGCTGGGACGCAACTTGCTCAGCCGATCGATGCCCGCGATCGCGAAGGAGTTGTTGCTGCTGAGCGTGGAGCAGAAACCAACGCGACAAAGTGTTGAAGATTTGATGCGAGCGGCCAGCCAATCAGGCGACGATCAATTGGCGGCTGAATGTCAACAACAACTCGCCTCGGCAAACTTACCCAGCGAACTGCCGGTTCAAGTGATGTCGCCAGCGCAATTCGCGAAAACGCATCAGCAGTTTGCCGCGCCGAGCCAACAGGCTGCCCAGCCAAACTTCACCCAGCCAAACGTTGCGACCAGACAAGCGCCATCGCACGCATATCCGCAGACAGCGACTCGTCCAATGCCGCGGAACTCGATCGACCAAGGCCAGCTAATCGTTCCGGCACAAAACGGGCGTCCGACTCAATCACGAATCGTTGATCCGTCGATGCCCTCCGCTCCTGCCCGTGCGACAACGCCCCGCGGCGGTCTGTTTTGGTAATCCAAATCAACGCCCCCACCGACCAACTGTCTTCGATGGATCGTCCCATGAAACCAACTCGTCTTCGATCGGCGTTTCGTCACGTTTGTTTGGCAACCGGTTTGTTGCTGCCAATGATCAGCGTGGGCGTTTTGCCCGTGGCGTCAGTGCACGCGCAAGAATTGGTTGCGCCGGGACAAGCGACTCCTGAAACCACCGCGCGGCCCACGGTTTTGGGTGGCAACACGGCCAAGTTGCCCGCGCCATCGTTCGCCATGGATGACCTGCCGGACAACCCACCGGTCAACGAAGACGAACTGCTTGAGGTCAACTCACTGCGGAACTATCGCCAGCGGTTGGAAGAGCACAACTTGCGTGCCGAACAAGCCAAACTGGAAGCTCGCGCACGCTTCGAATCACGTTCTCGCGACTTGATCCCTGGCCTGCCATCCAACGCCGCACCGGCCGAGCCAACTGCGCCTCGCAACAACACGTTGCCCGAATCGATTCCAACTCCGGCACCAGCCAAACCATCCACTCCGCCGCCGGTTCCACCCAAATTGACGCCGCCTGCTTCCCCGCCTCGCGCGGCCCAGCCTGCTGTCAATGAAAAGGCTGCGGATGAAGAGAAGCTGTTGGAACTGCCACCACCGCTTCGGCCTCGCCAACCGCGAACGGACCGAACAACACCCGCGCGTCCACAACGCTTGGGCGGCAACGCACCGGCCACGAACAGCCAAGAGTTGCCAGAGTTTCGACCGGTTCCAAATCGCGAACGAGCACAACCATCCAAACCGAGCGAACAATCCAAACGTCTTGATGCGTTGAGGGATGAAGACTCCGCGGTCGAGTCGGCCAGCGATCTGGAAGCACCGCGCACATCGCCTTCACCGAAAGCCCGTTCGACTCGGCCAACCGCACCGCCAACTCCTCCCGCGAAACGTTCCGACAAAAACGATCAACCAAATCGTGAACCGGAGCCCAAGAAGACAGAGGACGATTCATCAGCGTCTCGTTCGCGATCGGTAATCGACACCGAAACGATGGATTCGCGACAACACTCGACGAACTCCAACCGCGGTGGATCCGCTTCCAGTCAAAACATGGGCACGCCTACGTGGCCGGACTTGATGCAGGACGAAGTCACGCGTTGGCCGTTGCCCGCCACGTTCGCGTCTCACGGTGGAGGCCCGCTGTCAGGCCATCCAAGCTCGGTCACATGCTCGACTTGTGGCGGATGCGTGGATCGCAGTGGCGTCGGGGTGGAACGATTGAGCAAGACGCTCGGCGTTTGCACCGGCACTCGCCCGGCCTGCCAGTGCTGGCGTTGTCCTCAAAGCATGCCGTTCAACATCTACGGCCCGGGCAACTACGTCGGACCGGCACGTAGCGCACCGATGCACGAATACCGATTGCGTGGCGGCGACCAAGTTCAGTTGACGTTCCTGATCAAGACTGTTCGCTCGGTCGGTGCTTATCGTTTGGTCGTCGGTGATGAACTGCTGATCGAATCCGAAGCGGATGAAAAGCTGACTCGCGGAACACTTGAACGCGGCTTGGAAATCCAACCCGACGGAACGATCACGCTGCGATTCATCGGTCAGATTCATGCAGCAGGACAAACCATCGATCAACTTCGGGATTTGCTCAACGAACGCTACAAGGAGTACTACCCTGATCCGTCGATCGATGTGACTCCCGTCGCAACCGGAAACATCGCCCGACAAATTCGCGAAGCCATCAGCGGTTCCGAAGGCTTCAACCCTCAACAAACCGTGCAAACAATCACGCCCGAGGGCACGCTTCGACTTCCTCGACTTGGTGCCGTTCCGGCACAAGGTTTGACACTGAGCGAACTCAAACGCGAAATCATTCTGCGTTACGATTCGATGTCAGCGGGTTTGGATGTGGAGGTCGTCCTCGAGCAACAGGCTCCTCACTACGTGTATGTTCTGGGCGAAGTCACCACGCCGGGCCGATTTGAAATCGACGCACCGACAACCGTGCTGGGCGGAATCGCACTGGGCGGCGGCTATGTGCCCGGGGCGAACCTGCGTCAGGTCGTGATTTTCCGTCGCGGTCCGAACTGGGAATTGCTGTCCACGATGCTGGATCTGCGTGGTGCGATCATGGGCAAGGATTCTCGCCCGGTCGACGAAATCTGGCTGCAGGACGGCGACGTGGTCATCGTCCCCCCCAGCCCCATTCGGTTGTTTGACCGTTTTGTCAGCCAGGTCTTCACCGAGGGTGTCTACGGAATCGTGCCATTCACCGGCTTTGGGTTCTCGTTTGGTGACGACAACTGATCGGTTTTCGAAAGTTGCTCCGGCGACTATTCTTTCGGGTACTCCACTCGGAACACTTTCAACCGATTCCTGAGCCCACTGATGCACTATCAACCATTGCCGTTCGATCGCGACCTGATCGACCGAATCATCGAAGATCACCCCACGCCGTTTGTCCTGTATCACGAAGACGGGATCCGTGCGCGGGCTCGTGAATTGACGGATGCGTTTGCTTGGAACGAAGGTTTTCAGCAGTACTTCGCTGTCAAAGCCACCCCGAACCCGCACATCGTCGCGATGATGGCCGAGGAAGGTGGCGGGGCGGATTGCAGCAGCGTGGCTGAACTGATCACCTGCGAACGATTGGGCATCACCGGCCAAGATGTGATGTTCACGTCCAACAACACCACGATGGAAGAGTTCGAGATCGCCAACAAGCTCGGCGCGATCATCAACCTCGATACTCCGCATCATGTCGACCAAATCGCTCAATTGAGCCCGTTGCCAGAAATGGTTTCGTTCCGGTTCAATCCGGGCCCAGAACGCCAAGGCAATGTGATCATCGGCGACCCCAAGGAAGCCAAGTTTGGCAGCACTCGCGAGCAACTCATCGATGGCTACCGCCGCTGTGCCGAACTCGGCATTTCGCGATTCGGTCTGCACGCGATGGTGGTCAGCAACGAACTGAACATCGAAGCGTTGTTGCAAACGGCAGAGATGCTGTTTGAACTCGCCGCTGAGATTCATCGTGAAACGGGGATCTCGGTCGAGTGCATCAACCTCGGTGGCGGAATCGGCGTGCCCTACCAGCCCGGCCAAGAACCTGTTGACTTGCCCGCCTTTGGCGATGGTGTTCGTAAACTGTACGAGTCAATCTTGGTGCCCGCCGGAATCGCTCCGGTGCGAATCCTGATGGAAAACGGTCGTGCGATGACCGGACCGTTTGGCTACTTGATCACCAAAGTCATCAATCAGAAATCGTCCTACAAAGACTACGTCGGCGTGGACGCTTGCATGAGCAATTTGATGCGTCCGGGCATGTACGGAGCCTACCACCACATCACCGTGATGGGGAAAGAGGACCAGCCCGCGGATCGCACCGTCGACATCGTCGGATCGCTTTGCGAGAACAACGACAAATTCGCGATCGATCGCAAGATGCCCGCGACAGAAGTCGGTGACATCGCTGTCATCCACGATGCTGGTGCTCACGGCCACAGCATGGGATTCCAGTACAACGGTCGTCTTCGTTCCGCCGAGATCGTGTTCAACGACGCGGGTGAGTTCCGAGCGATTCGCCGCGCCGAAACCTTCGACGATTACTTCTGCACCGTCGACTTCGATTCCGTCAAAGTCGATCGCAAGCAATCAGCCACGGTTGGCTAACCAACCGTTCGTCCGCCGGGCTCCCGAGCCCGGCGATTGTTGTCTTCACCACCACTTCCAATCGAGTCTCCATGCCTAAGCTCACCGTCGAAAACGTTGGTACCTTTGAAGTTCCCGCTGGCAAACGTTTGGTCAAAGCGTTGGTCGAAGAGGCTGGCACAGATCAACTGCACGCCTGCGGTGGCGTTTCCAAGTGCACGACTTGCCGAGTGGAGTTTGTGGAAGGCGAACCGGAGCAGATCACTGCCGCCGAGAAAGAAACCCTCCGCGTTCGCGAAGTGACCGAGCCCGGCGTTCGACTCAGTTGCCAGATCAACTGCGACCACGACATGACCGTTCGTGTGATCAGCCGACTCGAAGGCAGTGGTCGGAAAGACCAAGGCGGCGCGGTCGCTGATGAGATTCAGCCGGCTCCCGATTGGACCACCAAGTAGTTCACTCAAAAGTGGCATAACAGTCTGTTGATTTAGTCGTATACCAAATGACAACAATTAGCCGATGGGCGTTAGCCCCGGTTGGCGTCTGACTAACCGCCGCTAACGCGGTACGGCTCATTAAATCAACAGCCCGATAGGCCTGTGGGGTACAAGATCACAAGCTAGAAGCTTGTACCACAGGCGTTAGCGAGCTAGAGGTGGAATAATGTCTGCAAACGAGTCGATCTTGGCCTGAAGCTTGCTTCGAATTTCTTTTTGATCGTCGGTCAAGGATTGCAGCGGAGACTTTTCGTTGCGGTCCATCTCAACGTCGAAGAACGATCCGTCGCCATACAGTTTGTAGCGTTGGTTGCGAGCAAATTCGCGAGCCTTGTTGGGACGCCCGTTTCGTTCGTACCACATGAAGATCGATTCGCGACCCTGGCCCTCGTTGCCACGCAGCACCGGCAAAAAGCTCTGACCATCGATTGTCAGTTTGGCGGGAACGTCGGCGTCTGCGACGTCGCACATCGTCGGTAGGAAATCACTGAAGTCGATGATTTGGGATGTCACGCGTCCCGGCGGAACCGCACCCGGCCACTTGGCGATGCAGGTCACATGGTTACCCGCGTCGACCATCTCGCCTTTTGCACCCACGACCTCACCAAACCGAGTCTGGGTGACGATCGGTTTGTCGGTGCCGTTGTCCCCCGTGAAGATCAGCAACGTGTTCTCACGAATGCCGAGTTCGCCCAGTTTCTGATCGATTCGGCCAACGATCTTGTCCACGTAAGCCACCATGTCGCCGAAGTACTCCGGTCGGCCTTTGTAAGTCTTTGAGCCATGTGAATTGGGATCCCAATCTTCCGAATCCGGCGTGGGACAAAACGGGCAATGAACCAACGTCATCGGGTAGTAGGCGAGGAACGGCTGGTCTCGATTCGTTTCCATGAAGTCGCAGAGGAAGTCCGCGAATAGGTCGGACGAGAACTCGCCTTGGTCGTAGTTCTCTTCCGTTCCATTTCGTTCGAGTCGCGGGTTGGGATAGCGGGTGTCTCGTTTCTTGTTGTCCATTCGTCCGCGAGTGTGTTGCCACAACAATGACTCTTCGAACCCAAAGTGCTGTGGCGAATCCAGTTCGTTTCCGAGTTGCCATTTACCCGCGATGCAGGTTCGGTACCCGGCGGACTTCAACAGATGAGCGAAAGTGGTTTGCTTGCGGTCGAGCATCCCAAACTTCACATAATTCCGCTTGTTGGTCATGCCGGTCATCAGCTTGACTCGCGACGGCGTGCAAATGGGCTGCGAGTAACAATGTTCGAACCGCAAACCCTCACTGGCGATCCGGTCGATGTTGGGCGTTTGATAGTCGAGCGAACCGTTGGCACCGATGCATTCAAACCCCATGTCATCGGCCATGATCAGCACGATGTTGGGACGGTCGCTCGATCGTTGCTCGCCGGGTTCTTGGGCCGAAGTGGTGGTCGCGGCGAAGATCAGGGAACAGGCCCAGATAGCAAGCATGGCTCGCCAGGTTTGCTTGAGTTGCGTGTCGCGTGGATCAGTATTGGGGCTCATCGGTTCCGCTCGGTTGGAGATCACTTGCTTCGAAAGATTCGCATCACACCCGTCAAAACTGCCAGTCCACCAAGTGCCGGTGCAATGGCCAGAATCAGCCGAGGTTGAGCGGCGACCACGACGATGCCGATCACGCCGGCGACCGCCAATCCAGGTGGCAGCCACCGCGCGGGACGCTTGAGAGAATCCCAGGCCAACCACAACGCTCCCAGCACCAATCCGACACGCAGCAGCGCCGCGGTCACGAAGGCATGGGTCGACGCCGATCCCAGTGTTTCTTCGCCGATGCCCGCGAAATAGAAGACTCCGCCCAGACCAAGCATGGCGACCGAGAGGATTCCGATGACATTTCGCCGCCACGATCGCTCGGGTGTCGAAGCGGAAGTGTCCACCGGTTCACGCTTTTTCCCGCTCTCTTCACGCGAAGTTTCTACCGCGGCTGCGAGCATCTTCAGTGCAATGCGTGAATAGTTTGGCATGGCCACCCTGGTCAGGATTCTCGGAGGAAAGCAATTCCTGGAGTATACTGACAATCCGCTGCAGGTGCCCCGGCAATTCGTTGTTGGCATCTCGGCGTCGCCAACGACCAACCTGAAACAGCTCCCCACCTCCCACAAAACTCAATCCATCGAATGATGAAACCATCCTGGCTCACGTCCCTCTGTCGCAATCGTTCCCAATCATGGGCCGTTGCCTCGCTCCTCTGCGTCGGCATCTGCACCGGATCTGTCGCGACCGGCGATGACACGCCGAAACCCGCAAGTCCGGAATCACAAACACCCGCGAACGAACTGCAATCGCTCTTCGACGGCAAATCGCTCAGCGGTTGGACCAACCCCTACGAATGGGGAAAGACCGAAGTGGTCGACGGCGAAATCCATCTGACCGCCGACAAAAAGTTCTTCCTGGTGACCGAGGAGATCTTTCATGACTACGAGTTTGAGGGCGAAGTCAAACTCCCCGAAGGCAAGTCCAACAGCGGCTTCATGGCTCGTGGCCAAGTCTCACCGAACAAGGTCTTTGGTTATCAAGCTGAAGCGGATCCGACCGACCGTCGATGGTCGGGCGGTTTGTACGACGAAGGTCGCCGGCAATGGCTCAATCCATTGTGGGAACAACCCGAGGCCCAAGCGGCGTTCGATCGCGATCGCTGGAACCGCTATCGAATTCGCTGCGTCGGCAATCACTTGCAGTTCTTCATCAACGATGTGCCGACCACCGACTACTTTGACCCCGTTGATCTGAGCGGCCGAGTCGGACTGCAACACCACGGTGAAAAAGGCCAGACCTATCGGTTCCGAAACTTGAAGGTCCGCAACCTGGGCAGCCATGAGTGGAAACCTTTGTTCGACGGCAAGTCATTGGACGGTTGGGAAACCGTTGGCGGCGGCACGTGGACCGTGGTCGACGGCATTCTGCAAGGCCGCGCCAGCAGCGAAGCCAACGAACCCAACGGCATGCTGTACAGCAAGCACCCGATGACCGATGGAACCTATCGCATCGAGTATCGATTCAAAAAGGGCGACAGCGGCTTCTTTGTTCGCAGCGAGATCACTGAGAACAAACCGTTCGTCAAAGGTGTTCAGTGCGAGATCGACACCTCCGATGAAGTTGGCGGCCTGTACCAAACTGGCGGAGCGGGTTGGTTGGTGCGTCCTCTGCATTACCTCGAAACGGGATTCCCCAAAGACCGGCATGCCGTCGTCAATCGACACTGGAAACAAGCCCGTGAAGGTTTGCAACTCGACAAGAAACCAGTGGTCTCGGACGACGATGAAACGCCTTGGAACATGATGACCGTCAGCGTTCATGGCAAACGCATCGTCGTTCACTTGAACGATTGTTTGGCCGTCGACCATGTCGTGGAAGACTTGGCTGACTCCGGAGTGATCGCCTTGCAACTGCACGGCAACCAAGACCTCGAAGTCGACTTCCGCAAAGTCGAAATGCTGGTCCCAACCAGCGAAGAGTAGAGCTCCGTCCACGACGACAGGTGAAGTAGGCCAGGTTCCACCTGGCGATGGTGATTGGCCGTTGGATCTGCCCCGTCAAAAGAAGCCTGAATGGCGATCACACCTCGCTTCTGCCGAAGCATCGGCGCGGATGCCAGGTGAGACCTGGCCTACGTTGCCGAACCGAATGAGCGATGAGATATCCTGTCGCTCGTTCCAGCCACCGA
>NZ_ANMO01000234.1 GCF_000338295.1 Rhodopirellula europaea 6C | reverse complement strand
AACGGTACGCGTAACCGGGAACGCGCCGTGAAGTCTCTAACGGCCAAATAGCCTAGCTCGCGTTCTCCGGTTCACGCGATGGTTACCCGCCGGCGTGGGGTCGCATCAGCCGCACCGAACGTACCGATGCCACCACCAAATAGTACCAAATGACGGGGCAAAGCAAAACGATCAACAAAGTGTGAAGGTGTTGCGACCAAGTATATTTTCCAGAGGCGATGTTCGTGGCGTCCAAGTACGTCGCGAACACTATCAGTCCGGTAACCAGCAGCAGGGGCAGCAAGAACAAAGGCAGCAAGATGAAGCCGAGAGGCTTGGCGTAACGCTCGGAGCCAACCGCAACTACCGCAGCGAACACGAGATATGCAGCAGGTGCGAATCCAAACCACCAGTTTTGCCAACCCCACATTGCAATTGGCGAGGTGAGGAACGGCGGAAGATGGATAGCCCCAATGACAGCAGCAAATGCAGCCAAAACGTACGAGGCAAGTCGTCGATTTCGACACGAAGCTGCGGCAGATACTGAGACGTTGGTTGACGCTTCGTACGGATTTGCCATTAAGCAATTTCAGTCGGGTAAC
>NZ_ANMO01000233.1 GCF_000338295.1 Rhodopirellula europaea 6C | reverse complement strand
CGTCGCCGATGTGATTTCGACCATCGACATCGGCTGGGGCGAAACGCTCACCGACTACGACTTCTGTGAGCTTTTGCCATCGGAGTTGTCAGGCGTTGTCTACGTCGACAAAGACGCCGACTGCTTCCAAGACAACGACGAACCCGGCTTGGGCGGCGTTCTGATCGAGTTGTTCAACTCGGCTGATGAATTGGTCGCGACGACCACGACCAGCGCAGATGGTTCGTATCACTTTGGAAACCTGCAAGCCGGTTCTTACACCGTTCGCGAAACGCAGCCCGATGGCTACTACCAAGGCAGCCAAATGGCCGGCAGCGCGGGCGGCGACGACAGCGTCGACGATGTGATCTCGACGATCCCGATTGGTTGGGGCCAGACGCTGACCGATTACGACTTCTGCGAAGTCTTGCCCAGCACGATCTCGGGCATGGTTTGGGCTGACACGGTTCGCAACAGCGTCTTCGACGACGGCGAAACTCCGCTGTCCAACGTGATCATTGAGTTGCGTGACGAAACCGATCAAGTCATCGCAACAACGCAAACCGACAACGAAGGTCGCTACACGTTTGATTCGTTGCCACCGGGAACCTACTCGGTGCATGAATCACAACCCGATGGCTACTTCCAAGGTGGCCAAGTTGTCGGCGACTTTGGTGGTCGTATCCTTCGCAGCGATGTGATCGGCGAGATCACCATCCCCGGTGGAATCAACGCGATCGGTTATGACTTCCCAGAATTGCCACCCGCAACGATCACCGGATACGTCTTCCAAGACGGCGAAAACCTGGTGCTTCGAGAAGCTCCCAGCCCGGAAGATTTGCGAGAGTATCGCGATGGCGAACTGACCGATGACGACAATCGTTTGGCTGGCGTCACACTCGAACTGCGAAACGTGTTGGGCAATCCCATCGACAGCTCGACTGGAGCCTTGGCGGGAACGTATGGAACCGAAACCATTCGCGTCACCACCGACGAAAACGGTTACTACGTCTTCAGCGGCTTGCGTCCTGAAACGGTTTACTCGGTCTACCAAGTCCAACCTGCCGGCTTCATCGATTCGCTCGACACCCCCGGAACACTTGGCGGTCTGGCCATCAACGTTGCTGACTTTGTGTCCGACAGTGGTGAAGGAACGCTGACGTTCCCAACGTCCGTTCAAAACTTGATGGCCGATGCATCGACCGATCCAAAGTTCGATGCAATCTTGCAACTGTTCGTCGGTGCGGGCCAAACCAGTGCCAACAACAACTTCAGCGAAATTGCGATCGAAGACCCACCAGTCTTCCCGCCGCCAGAATATCCAACCGAGGATCCGATCACTCGGCCGTTGGCACCGATCGAGACGTTCGAAACTCCGATCCGGCCAATGGCATTTGGAATCCACTTGGATCCCAACCAGCAATTCTTCTTCGCCGATGAATGGCAAGTCAGTTGGCACCTCAGTGTGATCAACGGTGGCTTCCCTCGCGGCGACGGTGTCGATTCGGCAATCGTGCAAGCGGATGAGTTCTCAGATGACGGTGATCTGATTCGCCCCGCCAACTATCGTTTGGGTCTCGATGGCGACGGCAATGAAGAAGGCGATCGAAAAGGCAAGCTGCCCAGTTCCTTGTTGCGAAATGATTTGATGGCGGGGCTTTGGCACATCCAAACACCCACCGTTCGAACGTTGGCATCGCAACCTGAAACGGGTTCACACATTCAAATGGGACACCCTGACGCCACGGCGCTCACGGGCGACTTCAATGGCGATGGCGTCGACGAAGCCGTGCTATTTATCGGCGGACAATGGTTCGTCGACCTCAACGGAAACGGCACCTGGGACGCTGGTGACATGTGGGTCCGCCTGGGGACCGAACTGGATCGCCCCGTGGTGGGTGACTGGGACGGAGACGGCAAAGACGACGTCGGAATTTTTGGACGCCGTTGGGAAAACGATTGGGCTCGCATCCGACGTGACCCCGGTTTACCCGACCCAGCCAACATTCGCCGACGCGGTCTGACACGCGAGCAATTGGTGCCACGCGAAACGACCGCCAACGAAGACCAACAACGCATGTTGATGCGTGGTGAAGACGGCGGGTTGCTGGCGGATGCTGTGGACCACGTCTTCCAGTATGGCGAACAAGTCGACACGCCCATCGCGGGCGATTGGAACGGCGATGGCATCGACCAAATCGGTGTCTTCCGCGGCGGCCAATGGTTGCTGGATGATGATGCCGATGGTCGTTGGACTGGCAAAACCAAACCTCACGATTTTGGTCGCCCCGGTGACGAACCCATCGTCGGTGACTTCGATGGCGACGGGATCGATGAAATCGGCGTGGTCCGAGGTGACGTGTGGATCATCGACAGCGATGGAGACCGCAAGCTGACGGCCAATGACAAACGCATTGTCGTGATGCGAGAGTCAGCCGATTCGCAACCGATCGTCGGCGACTTCGATGGCGACAACAAAGATGACCCCGGCTACTACACCAACGCCGGCTGATCGCTGAAACCATCCGGCCAAACCGTACGATGGACTTCCAAGTCCGTCGGTGCCCGCTACTTGTGACGGACTCGGAAGTCCATCCTACGGTCAGCAAACCAAATTGGCGTTTGATGGTCGCTCCAACCGCGGCCTTCATTGCCTGGAACAGGAGCACGGATTCGCTTACCCTGCGGTCCGTTTGAACGTGACTTTGAATGAAGTCCCACTCCTCCTCCATGATTGAGCTGATTGAATGTCGGATCGCATCATCCTTCGCACTGGTGAATCTCTCGTCGCCGGTGGCCCGCCTTTCACCGCCGCAGAACCCGAGGTCGTCATCGGCGAACTCGACGGCCCCGTTGGCACCGCCCTAGCCACGCTGACGGGCGACCAATCGATGGGTCACTCCAAAGTCTTCGCGATTCTGAACACGGACATCCAAGTCCGCCCGGTGACGTTGTGCGTCAGCAAAGTAACGGTCAAAAGCAGCCGCTACACCAACATCCTGATGGGCACCGTTCAAGCCGCGATCGCCAATGGCGTCTTGGATGCGGTTCGTGCCGGCGACATCCCCAAGGAAAAAGCCAACGACCTCGGCATCATCTGCAGCGTGTGGTTGAACCCCGGTGTCATCGACGACGACAACTTGGACCACAAAGCCTTGTTCGACATCCATCGCAAAGCGATGACGCAGGCAATCCACAAAGCGATGAACAACGAGCCATCGATCGATTGGTTGCTAGAGAACCAAGACAAGATCACCCACAAGTATTACCAGATGGGTCTCGACGGCAAAATCTGATTCGTGGTGGACCTGTCTCCGATTGGCACCGTCCGATCGAAGAACCCAACGAGCGTCCGAAGTCTCTCGTCCGGCTTGTTACCGGAACATCGATCCGCTGGCAGGTTCTTCACTCGACTGACCGTTCAGGGCGGCGATCCATTCCGCAGGGTCGTTGCCCAAGTCTTTTCCGGTGCTCTCGCGAAGCGTTTCGATCACCAAGTCCTGCGTGGCAGGATCCCGGTCTTGAAGAGCGAGTTTGAGCGAATTGGTTGAGATCTCGCCGGGGTGTTTGCCCAGAGCGGCGATTGCCGCGTGACGGACATCTTGGTCTTGCGATTCACCGGCGATCGAAGCCAGCAATTGAGCCGCTCTTTCTTCGGAACGCTCACCCAAAGCGCGACACGCTTCCATGCGAACCTTCAGGTTGTCGTCTTTCAAACCTTTCGCGACCAAATCGATAGTGGTCGCGTCTTTGGAACGTCCCGCGGCCAAGATTGCCAATCGACGCATCTCCGCGCTCGGATCGTTTTCGTAGATCTGTTCCAGGTGCGGCGTCCAGGTTTGTTGACGCTCGGCAGGCATGCCGTACATCGAATTCGCCAGCGTCTGCAATTCTTCGCGACGTTTGTGATCCGTCACACCGATCGCCTCGTCCGCCTTCCACTGCCGCATTGTGAAGTACGGATTGGCATGCTTGAGTGCGTACATGGGACCATCGTGACAGCCCCCGGACAGCACCAAAACGGGTGCCAACACGACGACAGGCATCAACGGAACGATCGACTGGAAAAGGCGACTCGCCATGCGGTTCATCCGAGACGGGAAGATTCATTGAACAATTCAACCTTCGACGTAACAAAAGCAAGCGGATGAGAAAAACCCCAATTCATTCCCGCCATGTTTCACGGGTGTGTTTCTCAGTGATAGATCCTGTCCCCAAAAGAGGTTGAAACAGGAAAGAGGTGGAACCAGCGTCGGTTAGGCACCGTCCGGCGGGAACGCTATCCTTTTCCCTTCGAAGATATCGCCTGCGATTCGAAGTTTCGATTCTCGATCTCTGTTTCCCCATCGTTGGGCCGCTCTTGCGAGAGGCACCTGACAACTCCTTCCCGACCCGATACTAGATTGAAGTGGAGCCCTGCCTTTGTCATCCCACGGTCTGAAAACAAAATTTGAATCCCTCGGGGGACTGGAGCAGTTGTCGTGTCAGCTTCTTGCCATCGCCTTTGACACCGTCGACCTGCCGGATCTAACGAAAATGGTGCGGCACGCGTTACCTTGCTTGAGCCAAACCGGGAAACCGACGCCCCCCAAAGTGACCCAGACAATCCTCAAACCGGTGCTGAAACGGTTGCAAGACACCTGTTACATTCAGTCCCAATCCAACCTGCGGTTCCACATTCTGCCGTCCGTGGCCGACGCGGTACTGAGATCATCCATCCACGAGGGAACGTTCTCGGAACTGCTGGTCACCGTGAACACATTTGCGACTCACCACCGATTCCGGTGGAGACAAACTTACCAGTCAGAAAAACAGAAGAATCAACGGCTGGCTTTCTATCAAGGCGATGTGGAAAGCTATTTCGAGCTTGTCACTGATGAGGCGATCCAAACACGAACACTGGGCCTGCTAACTCCCTTTGACGAAACCGTCTACGAAGGCCTGCCTATCGAACTTCAAGACGCCTACTGGCCGGTCTTCGGACCGTCCCTGTTGCACACGGCGAATGGCTCGACGGGGATGATGGATCATGTCGAAGCTTGGTTGAAACGTTCTTCTCCCGACGACGAAGTCGCCGTTTCCGTGGGCACCGATTTATTGTTTGCCGCAGGTCGCTGCTCGACGTTGCAACCGTTGGCGGAGCTGCTGAAAAAGCAACGCCCCGAAATTCTCGGGCTGGTCTGCCTTCTGCAAGGTGACCGAGATCAAGCGATCCAACAATTTGCCACCGCAATGCCAGCTGCATCGCTTGGAAAAAGCTCGTCCTCGACGGCATGCCAAACCTTCGCCGGACTGTATTACGCGCTGCTATTGCTCAGGCAGTCCGATCCTCAGGCGACCGCGACGGCCGAAAAAATCATCCAGCGACGCATCAAGAAATTGGATCAGGATCTGCTGCTGGGATGTGATGCCGTCTTAAGCGGCTGCGACTTCTTAAAAGACCCGGGACTGATCCAACACATCCAAGTCAGTTGGACCGATGATGCATCTCGCCCCTTGGCAACGTTGCTCAGCGGTTATGTGCGTGAAATTTGTTCCAACGCCGAAAATGCAGCCAGTGAACTGAAAAACCTTGCCAAAGTCAGCAAGTTGTATCGCACCTCGGGACTGGATTGGCTGGCTGCCGAAGCGATGACCCTCGCCAACGAGCTCAAACCAAATCAGTCGACGAAGAAAACGATCGAGAAACTATACAACGCCACCGGCACATCACCGATGGCCGGCCAGTTCGAGCGAACACCCATCTGGAAAAAGCAGCTCGGCGCCTTGCAAGCTTTTGCGGCGAGCTACCAGCCCGCGTCTTCCCCCGCGAAGCAGACAGGCCCCGCAACGCCGCAGGAGAGCGACCGTTTGGCATGGTTGGTGACCATTGCTGCCAATGGCCATCACCTCGATTGTCGGCCAGTACACCAAAGCTATGGCAAAAAGGGCTGGTCCAAAGGTCGCCCCATTGCTTTGGAGCGAATCTATGACCCGAGTCGACTCACCGAGTTCGATTTCTTGAAGCCAGCGGATCGAAAGATTTGCAGCTCGCTCCGTTGCGACACTTCACGTGACCGCTACGGGTACACCGAATATCGCTACTACTTTGAAACCGCATTGTTGGTCGATGCCCTGGTCGATCACCCCTGTCTGTTCATGGACGACGACTCCCGATCGCCAATTGAAATTGAAAAGGGTCAGGCTCGTTTGGTGGTCGAGCAATCGTCCGAGGGTGGCGCAACGATTTCCTTGTCACCTCGACCAACATCCCGTGACTGTCATTTGCTGGTCCATCGCGAAAGCACGTCGAAGTTTTCGATTGTTCAGTTCAGCGACGCGCAGTTGAAACTGGCATCCATGTTGTCCGACGGTTTAACGGTGCCCGATTCCGCCGTCGATCAGCTGCTCGACGCGGTGCGGCCACTGGCACCGATCGCGCCGTTGCATTCGGAGATCGAAGTCGCTGCCGAGGGTGCGGAACAAGTCGTCGCCGACAACGCCATCCACGCTCACTTGACACCTTACGATCAAGGTCTGCAAATCGCGTTCTTCACTCGCCCCTTTGGCGACAGTGGCGGTTTCTTCGTTCCGGGTCAAGGCAGTCGAACGGTCGTCACCAAGATTGACGGTCAGATGCGATCAACTCGCCGGGATCTGGAGGCGGAATCAGAACACCTTCGTGCGGTGCAAAACGATTGTGACTTCTTGGGTGAGCAAGCCGGTGCCGATGTCATCGATCTGCCCACCGCAGCGGAGGCTCTCGAAGCGCTGCTGGAACTGGAATCGCTGGTCGAAGAATCACGTTTGACATTGCACTGGCCCAAGGGGCAATCCTTTCAAATCGCTGGGTCCGCGGATGAGTCGGACTGGAAGATCAAGATCAATGGGGGACAAGACTGGTTCGCCGCTTCGGGGCAACTGCATGTCGATAGCAAATTGGCCATCGAGATGATGGACCTGCTGGAGATGGCTAGCACCAGCACGTCCCGATTTGTGCAGCTCAACGATGGGCGATTTGTGGCGTTGACCGAACACTTTCGCAAGCGGCTGGAAACGATGGCCGCGTACACGGATCGCCGCCAAAACGAAGTGCGGTTTCCCACCATTCGCACCACCGCGATCGCCGAACTGACTGGCAACGCGGACCTGACCGCCGACCAACAATGGAAATCCCAGATCAAGCGAATCGAATCGGCCGACCGAGTCCGGCCGAAAGTGCCCAAAACGCTGAACGCCGAACTACGTGATTACCAAGTTGACGGCTTCAAATGGATGTCCCGATTGGCTCACCTGGGCGCAGGTGCCTGCCTGGCCGATGACATGGGATTGGGGAAAACGCTGCAGTGTCTCGCGGTTCTACTCAACCGCGGCAAGTCAGGTCCGGCACTGGTGGTCGCGCCGACTTCGGTGGCCGCCAACTGGGTTTCCGAAATCGCACGCTTTGCCCCCTCACTTCGTCCGATCCTGTTCAGTGAAGCGGATCGCGAAACGGTTGTTGAGTCCTTGGGAAAACGAGACCTGCTGATCTGCAGCTACGGTTTGCTGGCCAACGAAGCCCAAAAATTACAATCCCGACGTTGGCAGACGCTGGTTCTCGATGAAGCCCAAGCGATCAAGAACGCAGAGACCAAACGCAGCGAAGCGGCAATGGGACTTGAAGCGGATTTCCGAATCGTGCTCACCGGCACGCCCATGGAAAACCATTTGGGTGAACTGTGGAACCTGTTTCAATTCATCAACCCAGGACTGCTCGGTTCCTCCGAGTCGTTTCAAGAACGCTTTGCAATTCCGATCGAACGCGATCATCGCCGCGACGTCCAACGCCAACTCAAGCAATTGATCGCACCGTTCATTCTGCGACGGACGAAGTCACAAGTTTTGGATGAACTACCACCGCGAACCGAAATCACCGTGCCGATCGAATTGGGTGAAAACGAAGCCGCGATGTACGAAGCCATTCGTCAAAAGGCACTCCAAAACTTGGAGGACAGTGACGACGACCGCCCCATGCACATCAAGATCCTGGCGGAATTGATGCGTCTGCGCCGGTTCTGTTGTCATCCCGATTTGGTCGACCCCAACGCTGGCTTGGAAGCGGCAAAACTGGAACGCTTTACCGAAACAGTGACGGATCTGATCGCGGGCGGTCACAAGGTGTTGGTGTTCAGCCAGTTCGTCGGCCACCTGCAACTTTTGCGCGACCGGCTCGATGAGCGAAAGATTTCATATCAGTACCTGGACGGCAGCACGCCGGCGAAGAAACGCAAGACCAGCGTGGATGCCTTCCAGGACGGCGAAGGCGACGTGTTCTTGATCAGCTTGAAAGCCGGAGGCGTGGGGCTGAACCTGACGGCAGCCGACTATGTGATCCACATGGACCCGTGGTGGAATCCCGCCGTGGAAGACCAAGCGTCCGACCGCGCCCACCGCATGGGACAACAGCGGCCCGTCACGGTGTACCGATTCATCACCACAGGGACCATTGAAGAACGAATCCTGCAACTCCACGAGAGCAAACGCGACCTCGCCGACAGCCTGCTCGAAGGCACCGAATCATCCGCGAAACTCTCCGCCGAAGAACTCATGAAGTTGATTCTGTAGAGAGAGAACGCCGGTTGCCGAAAGCCTCCTGCCAACCTGGCTCGAATCAATCCGCCACCTCTTTCCCAGCATCGAGGTCGTGCAGTTTTCTGACACCGCATTTCGGCAGATTTTCAAATGTCGCACCTCTCCCAAAACGAAGTTGGGGGAGAGCTCGAGCGACGCCGTTCAGCCGTACGCGAGGGTAAGAGCCGGGAATGAGAAGTGACGCGTGTTCCCCTCCCCCAGAAAGCCCGCACAATTTGAACTTTACAATTTACAATTTCACTTTTTCAATCACCGCCCCGCCTCTCAGCCTCCCCGCCACCAACTCCCACCGTCCACCAGCGAAGCCTCTCTTCGCCAACCCATTCGCGGCCCGCTTCCGTTGCGACTTGTCGACTCAGTCGTCAACAAGGTTTTTGCGCAGGTAGGATGGGCACTCATGCCCGTCCAAGTTACGAATGCCGGCCAAGATTGGCCAACCGGGCTGTTGATGGAATGAGCCGCACCGTGCTTGACTGCGGTTAATCAGACGCCAACCGGGGCGAACGCTCATTGGCCAATTGTTGTCATTCGGTATGCGACTCAATCAACAGCGCGCAACGGTCGAGGTTCGCAAGTTGTAGCGAGCACGGCACTTCAAAACGGCACGACTTCCTTCGCTGAAACAACGCCCCAAAAGGTGCCATCCAGCTTTCAGGCGCCCTGCAATTTTGCTCGTCGTTTTCCAAACACACGTGGGCCCCTAAGCGCCTGACGTGGAAGTTCGAGCGAAGGCCAAGGAGTCGGGACCGCAGCAACCGTGATGTTCTGGTATCCACACCAACCGCATCTTGCCCCCTCCTTCAGATAAGCAATCGACACCAATTCGGACACCCCTCCACGGACTGGATCCGCAATCCCAAGCATGCTAACTTTGAGCATTCCAAAGGAAGTGCGAGATCGAATGCCACCGACACAGCCATCCCCAAAACACACCCGCTTGGTCCCGAACAGCAACACCAGCCAGCTCCGCCTCACAACCAGATCACCAAACGCCGTGACCCAACGTGTCACGGCGTTAAAAGACAACGGAGATCGGAACCAAAACTTTCTGATTCGACGCCAACTGCTATGCCCCACTACGCCCACAGCTTGCCAAATGAACCGGACCGATCTCGCTGGGAAACAATGTGCAAGCACGAGGAACGTGTTGCATCGCGGTGCAGTGAGTTCCTAACACGAATTGCCCCGGAACTAGGCCCTTGGGGCGAGATTCTTGGTCGCTGGCATGATCTGGGAAAGTATCGGCCTGAATTTCAACGAAAGTTGGCGGGCGAAGCCGTCCAAATCGAGCACGCCGGTGCGGGAGCTGCACTTGCGGCCGAAAAAAGTCCGGTACATACGATTCCGATACAGTTTGCAATTGCGGGCCACCATACCGGCCTTGCGAATCACACGACGAATGAAACGCAAAATACAAAACGGCGCCCCATCAAACGCTCGCCTTTGCGAGAGAGACTCATAGGAAACCGAGAGGTCATCAATGATATTTCATCAAATGTTGACCGCGAAACAATAGATCTTCCCATCCCAGATTTGACGAAATGGATTCGGGAGAACAGCGATCGCGACTCAGTGCATCGGCAAATTGATGCTCTTACGAGAATCCTATTCTCGGCTCTGGTAGATGCTGACCGCCTCGCAACTCAGTGGTTCTATAAATCGAGCGAGTCTGAGGTATCGGAAGAGACGCGAACAGAATTCGAGTCGCTCAAGGTCTTGCGGGATCGTTTCGATGGCTATGTCGATAGTCTCCGTGCCGAAAAACATTCAACGCGTTCGGCGATCAACGAACTGCGAGACTTGGTTTTAGATAGCTGTCGCAAGAAAGCGTCATCTACGGGAGGGATATTTTCTCTCACCGTGCCAACCGGCGGTGGCAAGACTTTCTCTGCCATGAGTTTCGCTCTGAATCACGCGATTCAGAATGAGCTAGATCGCGTCATCATCGTCATTCCATACACCAGCATCATTCGGCAGAACGCGAACGTTTACCGCAAAGCGTTTGCAAAGCCAAACGAAGGTCTGGATCTCTGCAACATCATTGAGCATCACTCGGCGATTGATACCCAACAGGCGAAGGAAAACAATCCAGAAGCAGAAAAGCGTCGCGAACAGGCAGTTGAAAACTGGGACGCTCCTGTGATCGTCACGACGTCCGTTCAGTTCTTCGAGACGCTATTTAGCGACCATCCTTCCCAGTGTCGCAAGTTGCACCGGATCGCGAACAGCGTTGTGATACTCGACGAAATCCAAACGATTCCTCCTCAATACGTGATCCCTATCACAGACATGATTCGGGAATTGTCCAGTCGGTACAAGACTTCGATCGTCCTATCAACCGCGACTCCTCCAGCACTCAAGGAGCACCTTGGTGAGGTGCGAGAGATTGTCGATGATCCAATCGGCTTGGCGAAGCATCCCGCTGCCCGTCGCGTCCAGACGGAATGGCGGATCGAGAATCCGACTACCTACGAAGAACTCGCAAATGAACTAAAGACGAACGGTCACCAACAATCGCTCGCGATCGTTCACCGTCGAGCCGATGCGGCCAACTTGGCCAAAATGCTACCGAGAAACCACCGGATGCATCTCTCCGCCCAGATGTGTCCAGAACATCGGATTCAAGCCGTCGACGAAATCCTCCGTCGAGTAAAAGAAGGCGAACCTTGTTTGGCGGTGACGACTCAGCTCATAGAAGCGGGTGTGGATCTGGACATGCCGATCGTGTATCGCGCATTAGCAGGTGCTGACAGCCTTGCTCAAGCAGCAGGACGATGTGACCGCGAAGGAAAGCGTACTGTTGCGTCTGGGTATCCAGCCGGAAAGCTGATTGTATTTCGTCCGGAAACCAAGCCTCCTGGCCAAACACTTCAGGATGCCGCGGATGCTTCCCTGACCATGTGGAATTTGAAAGCGTTAGAGGGTAGTGAGTTCGACGTTTTCGATCCCGACCATTGCCGAGAATACTTTCAGCACTTTTACGGAACAAAGATGCTCGATCAGCATCACCTTCAACGAGAGCGTGCATCGCTAAATTTTGCCAATGTAGCAGCACTATTCGAAATGATTGAGGACGGATGGAGCTTTCCGGTCGTCGTCCCATGGCCATTCAATGAAGACGGTTCGCATGGTGAAGGGCGAAGACGCTCGGAAGCCTTCCGAGAATCCCCCAACCGAGAAACTTCGCGTGCACTTCAACCCTACATCGTTCAGGTCCCCAAACATGCAGCATCCATTCTTGTTGAACAGGGCGTAATCGAAGTGATGTTCGGTTCGATTGGAATTCCAACCGACCTATTCAACTCATCTTGGTACAGCGATGAGTTCGGACTTACTTACGACGAAGGCGAAATGTCCTTCCTGCAATGTTGAAAAAGAAGCGGGTGGCCGGATTGGCCACCCGCCCCGTTCGCAAGACGAACACGAATATGACGCCAAGCAACACAGTTTCAATCCACTCGCCTACTGATGCGAGACTACTTTTCGAGTTCCTCCTCGAGCGATGGTGGCACCGGAATCGAATTGACTGACGCGTTCTTCGTGCTGATCGTAATTTCTTCCTTAGAGCCGTTGATCCCCAGCGGCCGGTCGTACACCAGCGCCACGACAATGACCGCAACAACCCCAACAATTAACACCGTACCGAGAATAACCATCCCATCACTCACTTTACCACTCCTTCTGTGTAGCTTAGCGTTCAAATTCGTTTCTCTTGCTTGAACATTACTGAGTGATTGTATAGGATGCCCCCCCGCAGCTGTCAACCATCAAGGTACGCCACATGTTTCGCGTAAAAATTTCCGGTCCACTAGCCATTTTCACGAGACCCGAACTGAAAGTGGAACGGATCTCTTACCCAGTCATCACTCCTTCTGCAGCTCGTGGTTGCTTGGAGGCTGTTTTTTGGAAACCAGCGATTGCTTGGCGAATTCACCGAATCTCTGTTCTCAACCCGATTCACTGGATGCCGATTCGCCGCAACGAAGTCAGCCGCCGTCAAATCGCGCCGGCCGAGTCAATCATTGGCAGTGGTGGCAGGGCTCCAAACCAATTTGCCGATGAAGATCGCGCCCAACGAAATACGATCGCGTTGAGAGACGTTGCGTACGAAATTGAAGCCTCCTTCGAGATGACCAAACGTGCTGGTCCCGGAGAAAAGCCCCAAAAGTTTGTTGAAATGTTCTCGCGGCGACTAGAAAAGGGGCAGCATTTTCACCAGCCATACCTCGGGTGTCGCGAATGCATCGCCGATGTGGCCCCCGCCGAAGACGGCAGTGAACCAATCGCCGAAGATCGAGACCTGGGATTGATGCTTTACGACATCGACTTTTCTCGCCCAGCGAGACGACCGCTGTTCTATCACGCCACAATGCATCAAGGGGTGATCGAAGTGCCATCTATGCCGCAGGTCCGTTCTCAACTCGGCAAGAAACAGGAGGCGGCTCGATGATATTGCAAGCTCTCGCCCAACTGGCCGAACAGGAAGGCTTGGTGGCGCGGCCAGACTACGAACCCAAGCGAGTATCCTGGGTGGTTGTACTCACGGAAGATGGCTCGTTCGTGAATCTCGTGAGTCACCGTATCAACTTGGCGGAAGGCACCAAGAAGAAGCCAGTGTACGTGGGCAAGTGGGTGCAGGTTCCCAAGCAGCCAACTAGAACAAGCGGTGCGAAAGCGTTTTTCTTGATCGACAAATCGGAGTACGTCTTTGGACTCGATCCACAATCTAAGCAAAAGCAGAAAAAACTCGAGGAACGCTTCGGCTTGTTCCGCGCGCAGGTCAACGAAGCTGCAAAAAGCAGTAGCGCCATGCCGCTTCAAGCTGTTGCCAAATTTCTGAATCGCTTGGCCGACGATCCGTCGCCTATAAAGACGCACGCGAACTTCGATTCGATTGAATCGAACGATCTCATTGGATTCAAAATTGGCACGCAGTGGGTACAGGAAGCCCCAAGGGTGATTGCCTATTTCGCAGATTCAAGAAAAGTGGTCGAGCCGGAAGCGTCGGATGCAATCCCATTTCAATGCCTAGTTTCGGGTGAAGCGGTGCATGAAGTGCCCCTTTTCCCTTTGATTAAACGCGTTCCTGGCGGGACATCCAGTGGTGTTGCTTTGGTGTCCCACAACGCTTCAGCGTTTTTGTCGCACGGACTCTCTGGCAACGACAACGCTCCTATTTCCCGAACTGCTGCCGAAGCCAGTGCTGCCGCTCTTACGCGTTTGCTCGATCCCAACTTTCCCGATCCGAAAAACCTGGATGACGTCCTTCCGCTTCGTCAGATCAAGATTGGAGCCAACACCATCGTCGTGTTTTGGGCAAAGAACTCGGCCCAGGAAATCGCGTCTGTTCTAGACATGCTTAACCCGCTATTGGGCGGCGAAAGCGAGGAAACTGTCCAAGAGGCGTATCGTTCGGTTTGGCATGGAAAACCTGTGCCCCTGAACGAGTCGAGTGAGTTTTACGCGCTGACGCTTTCAGGAACGCAAGGCCGGGTCGTCATTCGCGACTGGATTGAAACTTCGGTGGAAGTCGTCAACGAAAATTTGGCCATGCACTTCGACGATTTAAAAGTGTGTCGAAACACCAAACCCAAAAAAGGAAGCAAGCCTTCCGAGACAATCCCAATGTCTTGGCTACTCAAGTCGCTAGCCGCCGAGGGACGTAGCGAGCCCGTCCCGCCCAGTGTCGAGTCCGGGTTTGTCCGTGCCGCATTCCAAGGATCGGAATACCCCTTCCAACTTCTGCAGCGGGCGTTGGTTCGCGCAAAGGCGGAAGCCGGCGGTGACGATTGGTCCGACTCGATGAGGCGCGACGCACGTGCTGCTATTCTTCGCGCCGTTCTAAACAGAAAACGCCGCAACGATCCGATTCCCAAATACCCGGAGGTAGATTTTGAAATGAATCCCAATGTCCAGAGCGATGGATACTCCTGTGGGATGCTGATGGCTGTCCTAGAGAGGCTCCAAACGCTCGCACTCGACGATATCAATGCATCCGTGGTCGATCGCTTTTTCAGCGCAGCCTCCGCCAGCCCGAGAAGCGTATTCGTTCGTTTGCTAAAGAACAGTCAACACCACTATCGCAAGGTTCGTGATGATGACGAGAAGCGGGGATTTGCCCGTTATCTTGAACGCATCAAAGACGAGATCCTGACTCGTTTTGATCCACAGCCCTCACCTTCTGCCCGGTCAGTCTATCCCGGATCAGCCTCGGGAATCCCGTTGCACCTCAACTTAGAGCAGCAAGCGTTGTTCGTCCTCGGGTACCACCAGATGCGGCACTGGCTACGCATGTCAAAAGACGAGAAACAGGCGTGGCACGACGAACATCCCAACGTCCCTCCAGCGTTTGGTCGGAAGAAGGTTGAACAGCCCGAGCCAGAACCGGCAAACACTATTTCCTAATCAACAACCACCGTCATTTGTCCAGGATTTTCCATGAGTACAGCAACAGCCGAACCTACAGCAGCGGACCTCTCAAAAGACGCGATTGCCAATCGCTACGAGTTTGTTCTTCTGTTTGATGTCACGAACGGGAACCCCAATGGAGATCCTGACGCTGGAAACGCACCACGAGTCGACCCTGAAACGGGACACGGTCTCGTCTCCGATGTTTGCATCAAACGCAAAGTGCGGAACCTGATTACCTTAGCTAAACGCAAGGAAGATGGCTCCCCGGAAGACGGGTACGATATCTATGTAAAAGAGAAAGCAATTCTTAACGACCAGCACAAACGCGGCTACGACGCGCTTGGACTCGACCCGAAGGCAAAAGAAGGAAAATTGAAGGAGGGAGAGAGTCCTAAGGAAGAACGTGTCAGACGGTGGATGTGCCAGAACTTCTTTGACGTTCGCATGTTTGGAGCAGTGATGAGCACCGGTGTGAATGCCGGTCAAGTGCGTGGCCCCATCCAGTTCGCGTTCGCTCGGAGTGTCGATCGAATTGCCGCGTTGGAACAGTCAATCACTCGCATGGCTGTCACCACAGAGAAAGAGTCAGTGAAACAGGATGGTGGGAACCGCACGATGGGGCGAAAGGAAATTGTCCCCTACGCCCTCTACGAAATGCACGGGTATATCAGCCCGTTCCTGGCGCAACAGACAGGATTCAATGAAGACGATCTTGAGCTGTTTTTTAATGCGTTAACGCAAATGTTCGATCATGACCGCTCTGCATCACGCGGTGAAATGAGCGCATGTCAATTGATCGTTTTCAAACATGCCTCCCCACTCGGCAATGCACCCGCAAGAAAACTGTTTGGCCTCGTTGACATAAAATTGAAGGACGGCGTCGAGGTTCCTCGTAGTTTCGAGGACTATACAGTTACGATTGATGAATCGAAGAAGCCAAATGGAATCGAAATCCACGAAAGGCTGTAGTGATATCTAGGTACTGGATGAGTTGGAAGTTGCGCATGAGGCCCCTGTGCCTCATGCTCAACACTGGTGCTGGTATAAAATCGTGGTGAATGCCTTTGCGACCATGAAGCTACCGGGGTTGGCGTCCCCTTTCCTTAAAAACACTCGAGCTGCGGCATGACGACACAACACATATTCATCGATGTCCGATGAGACGTGATGACATTCAAAAAAGATCGCCGTCCCGGATTGTGGCTCAATGAGATGCGTTGCGGTCAGCCAACCGACCTAAGTTGACCGAGCCGCGACCGTTCGGGATGAACTGTTGAACTGACCGTCTCACGATTGCTCAGGAACAAACTGGAGACGTCGAGATTCACCAGAAGGATCAGGGATGAATTCGACAGGAAAACGATCCGATCGCCCATCGATGATGGTTTCGACAATCGCTTCGCCACCCTCGAGTGTCTCATTCTTCGCAAGAATCGCAAAGTTGCCGCCAACCTGCCCCAGCTCGTATCGCTTCCCACCGCAATGCAACCATAATTCCACTTCGGCTGAACGAGGAAGATTGGAGGCGATCATGGATTTACCCGCTGGATACGAGAAACAAATTGAAGACTACCGCGAAAAACACGAAGCGGTACTGCTAAGGTCGCTTGGCACCGGAACTCAGGGTACTGTTTTCACCGCAAAGAATCCACGACAACCCGGTCTATACGCAGTCAAATTTCACCTTCGAAAGGTGGCCTACGACCGCGAAGTCGGCGTCTATCTGCGTCTTCGGGACCTGGAAGTATTCGAAGTTTGTGGACACCAGGTCCCGCAGCTGCTTTCGTACGACGATGAACTGCTTGCGATCGAAATGAGTACCGTTCGCCCTCCGTTCTGCCTCGATTTTGGCGGGGCGTACTTGGACAAACCACCTGATTACACGCCCGAGGTCTGGCGTGATTGGCGTGAAGAGAAGTCCGACGACTTTGAAGACAACTGGCCAGCCGTGGAGAAAATACTGGACGAGTTTCGCTGGATGGGGATCCATATCGCCGACGTGAACCCTGGCAACATTCGATTTTAAGAGCCAACCATCTGCATGGCGTGTGAACCATGACCTACCACGACGATGACTTGCTGCCAATCTCCGCCCTGCAGCACTACCTGTTCTGCCCGAGACAATGCGCACTGATTCACCTGGAACAGGTTTGGGCTGAAAATCATCTGACGATGGAAGGCCTGCTCTTGCATGAACGAGCCGATACGCCGACGCATGAAACGCGGCCGCGCGGCGAGGGCGATCGTGTTCGAGTTGAAAGAGCACTGCCAATCCGCTCACTCGAACTGGGGTTGATTGGCAAAGCCGATATCGTTGAATTTCATTATCCTGCCGACCCGCTGGTTGCCGCAAGGATTGTCCCCGTCGAATATAAACGCGGCAAACCCAAAGCGAATGATTGTGACCGTGTTCAGTTGTGCGCGCAGGCGTTGTGCTTGGAGGAGATGTGTTCCACCGAGGTTACCGAAGGTGCGTTGTTTTACGGCACCCGGCGGCGGCGAACCAACGTCACTTTTGATGACGAACTTCGCGATCGGACCATCCAAACGATCGATGCACTACGCACGATGATTCAAGATCGCAAAACGCCTGCTGCCGTTCGCACCAAGGCGTGTGACAAATGCTCATTGATTGAGCTTTGCTTGCCAGATGCCACCGGCGGCGACCGTAGCGTGGCCCGATTCATGAGCCGCCAACTCGCCGCTCACCTTCAAGACGCCCCCGAGATCGAATGAAACGCCATCTCAATACATTGTTTGTAACCACCGAAGGAAGCTACTTGGCCAAAGACGGCGCCGCCGTCCAAGTTCGCTTCGAGAAAAAGACACTGCTTCGTGTGCCACTGCACAACCTGGATGGAGTCGTTTGTTTTGGTCGTGTTGGTTTCAGCTCCCAATTGGCGGCAGCGTGCGCCGAAGCTGGTGTGTCGATTTCATTGATGTCGCCACACGGGCGATTCCGCGCCGCCGTGGTTGGCTTCTCACCGGGCAACGTGCTGCTACGACGCCAACAGTACCGTGCGGCAGACGATCCAGAAGCGACGGCCCGGATTGCTCGGAATTGCATTTCAGGCAAGATCGCCAATTGCCGAAGCGTGCTACTGCGAGCGGCTCGCGACGCCAAAGACGAAGATCGCTCTAGCCGTCTGAAACTCTCCGCAAAACACTTGGCGCCGATATTACGTCGGGTCGCCAAAGCAGACGACGCGGACTCGGTGCGTGGCTATGAAGGTGAGTCGGCTTCCAAGTACTTTTCATCTTTTGGTGATTTGACATCAGTGGATGCATTCCAGATGAAAGGCCGATCGCGCCGCCCGCCGCTGGATCCCATCAATGCACTGTTGTCATTTCTCTATGCCATGTTGGCCCACGACGCTCGCAGTGCCTGCGAAGCATGTGGGCTCGACGCAGCAGTTGGGTTCCTGCATCGAGATCGCCCCGGTCGACCAGGTTGCGCATTGGATTTGATGGAGGAGTTTCGCCCAGTTCTGGCGGATCGCCTGGCGTTTTCGCTCATCAACCGAAAACAAGTCAGCGAGAAGGGATTCGAAACGACTTCGTCGGGTGCGGTGCGAATGGACGACAAGACTCGAAAGACAGTTCTGACCGCCTATCAAACTCGAAAGCAAGACACGATCGAGCACCCTTTTCTTGGTGAGAAAACCACCATGGGGCTACTGCTTCATCTGCAAGCCCGGTTGCTCGCCCGACACTTGCGTGGTGACTTGGATGAATACCCGGCGTTCATCTGGAAGTGAACACCCAAAGGCGATGCAAATGAAATGCGTGTGACACAAAGGGGACCGCGATGGTAATGTTGGTGACGTACGACGTGAGCACAGCAAGTGCCGCGGGCAAACGGCGTTTGCGGCTGATTGCGAAAATCTGTCTGGACTACGGCCAGCGAGTCCAGAACAGCGTTTTCGAGCTGGATCTGGATCACGCCAAGTGGGTCGAATGCCGCGCGAGGCTCATTGAGGCCATGGAGCCGAACGAAGACAGCCTGCGTTTCTACCGACTCGGCAACCACTGGCGAGAACGGGTCGAACACATTGGCACCAAACCCTCGACAGACCTCAGTGGCGGCACGCTAATGGCATGATCGCGAACATGAAGCGCGCATAAGAAACCAGCCGGGTTCGCGATCAACGCTTCTCTCGCGGTGAACCGGTGTTTTGGTCACCAAACGGGCACATGACACGGTCACATAGCATCTCTCCCCCTCGGGTTCGCGAATTGATACGATTTCAAGTAGCAATGGTCGCCTCTCGCGACCAATGCAGTCGCGCTCCTCACGGGGCGCGTGGATTGAAACTCAGTTTGGAGTTTAGAAGAATGGCAAGTCTGGAAGGTCGCGCTCCTCACGGGGCGCGTGGATTGAAACTCTTGGGTGCTCTCGCCAATCTCGAGGCAGCATTGTCGCGCTCCTCACGGGGCGCGTGGATTGAAACTTGCAATCGTGCGCCTTAATCTCGCGGACCGCTTGTCGCGCTCCTCACGGGGCGCGTGGATTGAAACTGTGTCCCCCGATCTTGCGAAGATCCAATCGAGTGTCGCGCTCCTCACGGGGCGCGTGGATTGAAACCGGTTTCGCAGCACATCGGGTCGAGAGTTGTAGGTCGCGCTCC
>NZ_ANMO01000232.1 GCF_000338295.1 Rhodopirellula europaea 6C | reverse complement strand
ACTGCATTCGCGTAGGCCAGGTCTCACCTGGCAACCAAGCCGATGCTTTGGAACAAAGCGAGGCGACTAGTCATTCATCCGCGAGTTCGCGTGGCTCCGTCCGGTCACCTCGCCAGGTAGAACCTGGCCTACGTCGACGTCTGCCGAATGCCGTCACGTATCGGCGATGAATGGGATGTGGGACGGATCAGGGTTTGATCCAAGTCACCGGCTTTCGCCGATTGGGATACAGCTCGCGGCATAGATCGCACCCACGTCCGTCACAGCCTCGCGCGGTGCAGAACTCTCGACCGTAGAAAATGATCTGTAGATGCAACTTGTTCCAGGACGACTCGGGGAACAAGCTCTTTAGGTCTCGCTCGGTTTGCACAACGCTTTTGCCGCTGGACAATCCCCATCGCTGGGCCAAACGATGAATGTGCGTATCAACCGGAAACGCGGGAAAACCAAACGCTTGCGACATCACAACGCTGGCCGTTTTATGCCCGACGCCGGGCAACGCTTCCAGCTCGTCGAATGTGCTGGGCACTTGGCCTTCGTGCAGATCGATCAGCATCCCCGATAGCTTCGCGAGAGCCTTGGCTTTCTGCTTCGACAGTCCCAGCGGACGGATGATTTCGAGGATTCCTTCTTCGCCAAGCTCACGCATCTTCGATGGCGTTCCGGCAACCGAAAACAACTCTGGCGTGATCTCATTGACCTTTTTGTCGGTGCACTGCGCACTCAACAAGACAGCGACCAACAACGTGAACTCGTCGGTGTGGTCCAGCGGAATTGGCGGGTCGGGATAGAGCGTGTTCAGACGCTCAAGGACAATGGCGGCGCGTTCTTTCTTCAACATCGCCACACTATACCGAATCGCCTGGGGATACCCAGTGATCAGATTTGGTAATTCACCTCGGGACGCAATTCATCGGCGGGCTCATCCGAGCCACGTACCTTCAGTTGCGGTTTTTCAAGGACCACCGTCGTGCCGGGCGAGACACTGCGAGTGATCCAAACGCTGGACCCAATCACCGATTCGCGACCGATCACCGTGCGACCACCGAGGATTGTTGCGTTGGCGTACACGACCACTTCGTCTTCGATCGTTGGATGACGTTTCTGGCCGCGGATCAACTGTCCATCGGCGTCCGTTGGGAAACTCAATGCGCCCAACGTGACACCCTGATACAGCTTGACGTGCTTTCCAATGTGGCACGTCTCACCGATCACCACACCGGTTCCGTGATCGATGAAGAAGTACTCACCGATCGTCGCACCAGGGTGAATGTCGATGCCCGTTTCTTTGTGCGCCCATTCCGTCATCATTCGAGGAATGAAGGGCACGTTGAGCTGCACCAGTTCATGAGCGATTCGGTAGACCGTGATCGCTTCGAAACCCGGGTAGCAAAAGACGACTTCATCGGTTGTTTGGCAAGCCGGGTCGCCGTCATGAGCGGCTTGCACATCGGTCGCGAGCATCTCTCGAAGCTTGACGATGCGTTTGAGCATCTCGATCGCCATGGCTTGGCCTTTGGCTTCGAAGTCGATGTCCGTCTCACAATCCTTGTGGTTCTGCAGCACCCGGTGCTCGTGCCGTAGGGCGCGAGCGATTTGGGTCGTCAGCTGATCGTGCAAGGAATCGATCAACCCGCCAACGTGGTAGCGGATATTGCCAGCATGCAAGTTTGTGTGCCGCTTGTACCCCGGGTAAAGGATGTCCTTGAGATCCAAAAGGATGTCAACAACAGCAGTGTAGCTAGGCAATGGGCAGTGCCCCAGATGATTGATTGAATCATCGGAGGTGTACGTGCTGACGATCTGCTCGGTCAGCTCTGGTAACTGCTCTTTCAGCCGAAAATCGGATGCCACGCCTAAACTCCCTCGGGCGACTGCGGAACACTCTTCACAGACGGAATCAATTCGAGAGACTCAGGCCCAACGGCCTGAGCAGACTCGAAATTCAAACCCCAGTGCGATCAGGGACCGATGCTGGGCGGATTGTCCAGCAAGAAGTCGCGAGGACCGCGGTGGGTATAGTAAGGATACGCGACTTGGGCAGACGGCGCACCTGGTGTGAATGGCTGGCCCTGCATTTGAGCCGCCGCTCCGTGACCCAACAAACCTGGGTTCAGGTGCGAGCTGTAGTCCAAACCACCTTGTTGCCAACCGAGTGGTCCGGCTTCGCAGCCAGTCCGACATCCGGTTTTGCAGCCCATCAAGCGACCGCGAGTTTTGCCCAACAGTCCGCCGCCACCGACACGACCGCACGAGCCATTGCTGCATGCGCCGTTGCCGCACGACGAGTCACCACATCCGCAATCGCTAGACGCGACGCCACAGTTGCCGGTCGAGCATCCGCCGCGAGTGTTGTGGTGAAGGCATCCGGTGCTGATCATCAGCATTCCGGCCATCGATCCGAGTAAAAGCCAACGATTCATTCCGAATCCTTCCATCCAATATGAATTGGGTGCCGAGGAGAAACGCCTCGACACGTGATACGAGTCTTTCTTTCACCCTTCGTTTCGGCCGTTGACACCGATTCGATGCACACAATCGCACCAACCGCGCCAGAAGTCGGAAGTGGTCGGCGGCAAGGTTTACCTAATTTGACAATCGCGGATATCGGCGAGGCCGGCCCATCGGGGCAGGTCCTTCTGCGAGAGCGTGTCAATTGGTTGTTATCACCGCGAAAACAGTCGTGCTGCGGTGTTTGGCCATCCAGCTACAACGAGGCGGCAACGAACTAGCGACAACGCCTTTTCGTGACAGGTTCGGGGAAGCGTTTGCGGCAGACCGCTTGAGCTGCCGCGGATATGGCCTGTTTTCCGTCGGGAATCAGCGTGCAAAGATCGCGAATCCGCGTTACTCTGAGATGTCCAGCAATACCGGCACCGACGAGGTTGCGACGAATCAGTGTCGAGGATCAGCAAGTAGCAAGAGCCACCATTTGCAGGCGAGGATCATGACCTTCCAGACGCCCGCCTCCGCGCCATCGATGTCCCAGCAGTCCGCCGCAGAACAATCGAACGTTTCGCCAACCGAAGCGATGGCGGACCACTTCGCTTCGATCCAAACATTTGGTTCGGATCTGCCTGACGAAGCCCCAGGCCGTGTGCTGAATTGGTTTCGTCAAATGGTGACTTTGTTGGGCATCACCGCATTTCATGGCACGCTCAGTTTCGTTGCCAGCCTATGCTTGCTGCTGACCATTCGTTTTGTGTTCTTCACCTCACGACCGGGCATCGAAGGCATTCTCTTATTCGTCGCTGCGGTAATCGTCGGCGGCCTGATCGCAGCGACACAACTGATGATTGTCTGCCGCTACGAAGAGTATCCGTTTCACCTCTTGCTGGCTCGCCGACTCCGCCGTGTCATTGCCGGACGTCGCAACCCGGTGGTTCAACCCAACGAAGAAGGCTCCAGATTCTGCGAGATCGTTCCGCAAGAACGTTGGAACCGACTCCGATTGGAAACCGCGACGGACTTGGTCTGGGTACGCATCGACGGGGATGGTGTTTGGATGGAAGGCGATCGCAATCGCTATCACTTTGGACCCAGCTCCATTCTGGGTGCGATCCCTCAATCGTTCACACCCGCTGGCGGATGGACTCAATTGCACGCCGCCTTGATTTACGTCCGCACGCCGGACGGTCCAGAAGAGATCCCGTTGGTCTACCGCGACTTTCGTTTTGCAAACATGAATTCATCCGACCGACGTCTTCAACGTGACGCGATGGTCGACGCAATCTGCGAAATCGCCCGAGGCAGCGAATACGAACCGATCTATGTTCCAACCGCGACGAACCCATCGCAGGCGTCCGATACATCGGCCAGCAACAATCCCTATGCGCCACCGCGGATGACATCACACACCGGAGCGTGAGAACGGTCATCGACATCGCCCCGGTCGGGGCCGTTGCGACGATGCGGTGAGGAAATTGCAAAGTGCAAATTGATCAATGCAAATTGCAAAGTGTTTCTGCTCTGGCGAGGCACGTGATTTCACCGACCTACAATTGCCAATTTGCGATGTCCATTTTGCAATTTGCAATCACCCCGTCCCGCCCCGCATCACGTCGCAACCACATCAAATCGCCCCGGATGGGGCCGGCGTTGTCGATGCCGCGTTGTTGAACCGCGTGACGCAAACGGTTGAAAATGAATCCGGATGCAATGTGGCTTGGCATTCGAACGCTGTCCAACGGAACAGTTGGGGGCAACTGTTCTACTCTGATCTTCAATCGGAAACTCTGTAGCACGACAAAAACATCTCGACGGTGGACTCGATGATGCTGGCCCGTTTCTTTTTGCTCGGCGGTGACTCGCCATTGACGATGGTTGGCCAGAACGCAAACGTCATCAGCATTCCGACAAACTGCTTGGCCGCGAATTCTGTGTTGGTGTGATTCAGGCACCCCGCCGCAAGAGCATCATCCAGCCAGCTTTCCACGCGTTTATGAAAGCGACGGTGATCGATCTTCTTCCCCACCTCGGGCTCGGCCAAGACTCGCGAGATACCGGCGCGCGCAAGCGCGACAACCGATGTCGATGTCATGAACTGAACTTCGGCCTCGGCCAGTTCGACCAACTGTTCTCGTAAATCGCGTGATGGATCGAACGAGCACTCGGGCAGCAACTCTGCCTTCTGGGCCAACTCCTCGATGATCGCGTCGAAGAGAGCCTCTTTGCTGTCGAAATGGTTGTAAAGCGTCCGCTTGCTCACATTCGCGGTCGCAGCGATCACATTCATGCTGGTCGAAAAGTAGCCGCGAGTTTGAAACTCCGTTGCCGCGGCCTGCACAATCGCAATCCGCTTGCGATCAGTCAGCCGACGTGGGGCGGCATCGTCGGGCTCGGTTGGACGGACTGGCAAAACTTGCTCCGGGCGGTTTACTTTTGAAAAGAGTGATGTAGAGTACACCGATGGGTTTACTTATTGCAGTTTTGCGAACTGAACGCCAGGGGCAATCTCGCCGCCAACGTGAATGACCTCATCACCGTCCATCGAATCGGCTTGTGTTTTCCCCGCCGCCGCCCCAGTGACTCGAGCTGTTCCACATCGCGGCAACGCATCGCAGCGACTCTTTTCTCGTTGACCTCTCATCGCGTCCACCTAACGAAACGAACCACTGTGCCTATTCGTTTTCAACCGTTTCGGTTTTTCGTGGCCTTCAGCACGTCTTGTTGTTTGATCGGAATGCTTGGATGTTCCAGCGAATCCGCACCCGACATCAATGAGGTCGACAAGCCGCCCAAAACCGTGACCGTCATGACGCTGCATCCGAGCAGCCCGTCTTACCAACATCACACCACCGCGTCCGTCGCACCTTGGAAAGCGGAACGAATTGCGTTTGAACAGGCCGGACGTGTGGTGCAGGTGATTGAGCCCAACGAAATGGTGACTGGCATTGGGAACGGTCGCATCGGTATTCCACTCGCTCGGTTGAACGAAGAACAGTTTCGAATCGCCGTTGATGCCGCGCGTGCCGACCTGGCGGTTGCCGAACGCCGGCGAGAAGCGAACTTGATCTCGATCGAACAACGATTACCAAGTCGAATCCGTACCGCAGAGGCCGAACTGCAATTGGCCCAGCGAGAACTGGAACGGGCGCAGAAATTGTCACGCTCCAATGCAATGTCAGGATCGGAGCTGGACACCACTCGTACGCGAGCATCGACCGCACAACTTCAGGTCGACAGTGCGACCGCTGAACTGGCTCAAGCCAATGCGGAACAACTGGCATTGGACGCCCAAGTGCAACAGGCCAGCCAGAGGTTGGCCGAAGCTGAACGCAATTTGCGAAACACAACGCTTTTCAGCTCCTTCCCCGGCCAAGTCACGGAGATCCACGCGGTACCTGGGACCTATGTCAAAGAAGGCGATCCGATCGTGACCGTGCAAATGGTCGACCCAATGCTGGTCGAGTTTGAAGTCACCGCAGCGAATTCTCGTCGCTACCAACGCGGCGACACTCTTGGTGTGACAGTCACCGATCATGACGGGAGTCAACATCGTGCGACAGGAATGGTCTACACGGTCGACTCCATCGCAGATGCCAACACTCGAACGTTCACAGTATCGCTGCACGTTCGCAATCAACAAGAAAGCAGCGTTGACTTGCACGAGTCCTCGGGGGCTCAACTGAAAACCAAGGACATCTTCCCTCTCAACATCGGACCAATCGTCACGGGCGATCAGCGTCTGCTGGTGGAGCAACGCTGCATCCATCGGATTGGTGAAGAGACGTTTGTGTGGAAGGTCACCAATCGTTCCTGGAACCAACTTTCAAACACAAGCGATCGAGGATTGACGGTCCAGCGATTGAAAGTGAACCTCGCCAGTGATGTGATTCCGTTCCTGGGCACATGGAACTTCGTCGCCATCGAGTTCGCGGATCCTTCGTCAATCAATATTGAAAACGACTTGATCACGGGCCAATTGCTCGCCCTCGATGGTTCGCCACTGGAACCTGAAGCTCTGCTTCGCAAGCAAAATGAACGCGTGTATCTGGAGCAAACGCGTTGGATGCTCCGTGCCGGCGATACCGTTCGAGTTGCATTGATCCCCGACAATTCCAACATCGGCCTTTATGTTCCCATGAAGGCCGTCCGTCGAGAGAACGGCGAAACGTTCGTGCATGTCGTGGACGACATGCAGTCAGAGCCAACGGCGAGACGTGTTCGAATCAACGTGAAAAAAGAAGACTCGTTAGACGAAGACTCATTGATTCTCTGCATCGAACCGGTCGATTCGGATGACTTGGTCGATGGTGCCCATGTCGTCGTCCGCGGCACGCACTACCTCGACGACGGCGATCGGGTTCGGGTTGTTCCAACGCAATCAGCATCGGTGAGCGTTCAATGAATCGTCTACCAGCTTTTGCCGTGGCACGTCCGACGGTTGTGATCGCCTTTGTGATGATGTTCGTCTGTTGGGGCATCATCGCCGCGCTGACGATGCCTCGACGTGAAGACCCCGAATTCACGTTAAAAATCTGTGTCGTCTCAGCACGCTGGCCGGGTGCGTCGGCGGAAAAGATGGAAGAGCTGGTCGCGGATCCTCTCGAAGAAGCCATCGATGGAATGGAGGAAGTGCGTCTGATCCGGTCCACCTCCAGCAGCGAACAAACGGTCATCTTTGTCGAGCTCGAAGAGTGGTTGCCCGGAGCGAAGATTGACGACGCGTGGGATCGCGTTCGAGCAAGGGTCGAGAACGTCCCGATGCCTGACCCTGCTGTGGTTCCGTTCGTGAACGATGAATTCGCGGACACGAGCGTCATCTTGTTTGCCGTCCATCAGCAACCCGCCGACGGCAGCGATACGATCGACCCGCGATTTGCTTACTCTGATCGCGAATTGGATGTCTATTCCGAACGAATTCGCGATGCCCTGCGACTGTTGCCGGGCGTTGCCAAGGTTGAACGTCATGGAGTCCGTGAGGAAGCGATCTATGTCGAGACCGACGAACGCAATTGGTCTCAGCTGGAACTGACGATCGATCAAATTGCCGATTTGGCGCAGGCTCAAAACATCGTTGAACCAGGCGGCCGAATTGATGCCGGTGATGGACGGTTCTACGTCAAACCAGCCGGGGAGGTCAATGCGCTCGCGGAAATCAATCGATTGGTCGTCAGCGGCGTGCCGTCACGCGGTGGAGTCAATCCCATTCACTTGGAAGATTTGGGGCTTCGCGTCCGACGAGGCTACGTGGACCCGCCCACGCGAATTTGCCGTTATGGCGACGTCAATTTGGAAGCGATCGCAAACGTGGTTGCCGTTCAAATGAAATCGGGCGCCAATATTGTCGACATTTGCAGCAGTGCAAAACAGCGGATCGTCGAGCTTCGCAACAGCGGTGAACTGCCGCCGGACTTGGCCGTCCCAATCATCTCCGACCAATCCGACAGCGTGAATCAAAGGCTTCGCGAAGTCGTGATGAACATCATCTCGGCAATCGTGATTGTGGTCGTCGTGGTTTACCTCGTGGTTGGCTTTCGCACCGCGGCGGTCATGGCGGCAAACATTCCTTTTGTCGTTCTCACATCCCTCGCGATTGTGACGCTGTTTGGTGTTCAATTGGAACAAATGTCGCTGGCCTCGATGATCATTTCGCTCGGCTTGCTAGTCGACAATGCGGTTCAGATTTGCGACCAAGCAAGAACGAATCAAATCGCAGGCATGCCACCAAAAGAAGCGGCGGTCCAAGGAGCCCAAACGCTCGGCAAATCGATGCTGAACGGGACGCTGACAACCATCGCCGCGTTTGTACCGATGCTGATCGCGATGGACGGAGTCAACCGAGAATTCATCTACAGTTTGCCGACAACACTGTCCGTGATGTTGGCCGTCAGCTGGGTGCTGGCGATGACGTTTTGTGTGATCTTGGCAGCCTGGTTCATTCGTCCGCCAAAAGACCCGAGCAAACCAACTGCGCCTCTGCCATGGCTGATGGGCAAATTGGGTTCATCCAAATGGGTTCGCCGGTTCGGAAGCCGTCGGGCAACCACATCTTCGCCTGAGATGACCGAGGGACCATCCCATCTCGCTCCTCAAACCGCGGCAACCGATGGAATCTTCTTTCGTTTGTACGGTTCTTCACTGCGATGGGCATTGAGGCATCGCTTCATCACGATCGCTGCCGCGTTTGGTGCATTGCTCGCAACGACTCAACTACCGATCTCGGCAGAGTTTTTTCCGTTGACTCAAAGGAATCAATTCGCCGTTGAAGTCTGGCTCCCCGAATCGTCTTCGATCGCTCAAACCGACGAGCTAGCTCGTGAAGTCGAAGAGATGATTCGCCGCTGCAGTGCCTTCATTGACGAGGACGGGAACGAAGAAGAACGTCTCTTGAACATGCGCACGATGGTTGGTGGCGGCGGGGCAAGGTGGTATTTGTCCTGGGAACCCGAGGCCTTGAAACCAAACTTCGCCGAGATCCTGATTCAGACCACCGATGGGAAGTTGACTCACGAGTTTGCAGAAAAACT
Organism: Rhodopirellula europaea 6C; assembly: GCF_000338295.1. Taxonomy (GTDB): domain Bacteria; phylum Planctomycetota; class Planctomycetia; order Pirellulales; family Pirellulaceae; genus Rhodopirellula; species Rhodopirellula europaea. Next base: position 79,784 of record NZ_ANMO01000232.1, on the reverse strand, counting down.
GCGTCACGTCATTGACCACGGAGATCCCGATTTAGGATTGCAGCCAATCGTCGGAGCCCGAGTCGTGCCGATCGAATTGCTGCTGGGACCGCCCGCCGATCCCGTCGTGTTGCGGGTTGTCGGCAACGGTTTCGCAAACATGAAAACGCTGCGAGACGCCGCCGACCGCATCAAAAAGATGGTGAACGCGGATCCGGACACAATCTCACTCAGCGATTCATGGGGTGTCAGCAGCCAAGAATTGTATGTTGACGTTGAATCTGATCTCGCCAATTTGGCACGAGTGAGCAACGCGGAAGTTGCGACGACGTTGGACACCTATTTCTCTGGGCGTTTGCTGACCTACTATCGCGAAGGAGAACATCAGATCCCGGTCTATTTCCGACTCGAGCCGGAGAGTCGATCTCTGTCGGCGATTTCAAACGCCCATGTCGAAACCAGCCAGGGCAAGTTGCCGCTCGCGTCGATCGCGAGCATCGTGCCGCAGTGGCGTCCCGCCTTGATCGATCGCCGCGACGGCAACCGAACCATCGAAGTTCGATCGCAAGTCAAAGTGGGTGCCTCAGGCAACGACATCACAATGGGCGTTTTCAATTCGCCCGAAATGAAGGCCCTGCAAGCTGAACTGCCCGACGGATACAAAGTCGAAGTGGGCGGGGCACTCGAAGAATCTCAAAAGGCCCAGATCAAAATGCTGAAATCGTTCGGCATGTCTTTTGTCGCGATCATCATTTTGTTGATCGTGCAATTCAACAGTCTCTTCCGAACGTCCATCATCATCGCGACGTTGCCGCTCGCTCTCGCCGGTGCTTTGCTAGGCGTGTGGCTCACCAACAGTGCCTTCGGCTTCATGCCTCAACTGGGCGTCTTGGCTTTGTTTGGCATCGTGCTCAATGCCGCCATTCTGTTTGTCGAATTCGCGGACATGTCGGTAGCTGAAAGCAATTCAAAGGAATCAATCAGTTCCAATGCGACCGAGGATTTTCAAAACGCGATTGTGTCGGCCGGGCAGCAGCGTCTGACCGCCATTTTTCTCACCACGGCAACCACGGTTGGAGGCTTGGTGCCGCTCGCCCTCGACGGCGGACCGCTTTGGGAAGGCATGGCGTGGTTGCTGGTTTCGGGGCTCAGCTTTGCAACCCTACTTACCTTGATCGTTGTGCCGGTGCTGTATTCGTTCGGTAGACGGTGGAGCCCTTCCTGAGATTCTCACCCATCGAATCTCAGCCGTCGTCCGTGTTGATCCGGTCATCGTCCTGCACCGCAAAGAAGCCCCAGCAATATGCCGGAACAAGCCGTCCGTAAATCTTGCTGTGGACAATCATCGCGATCAACCAAATCGGAATGACGTCACCAATCGTTGGTGTGAACGTGATGAACCGATATGCCCGAAGACTGATCGGGACCACGATGATCCCAAGCAGGCCAAGCGTCCACGCCCAAGTGCGGCGATCCCAGTGACGGATCGTGAGATAGTTGCGGCAGTGCGGGCAATAACCCAATGGGAATGCAAAACGCCAAAAGCCAACCGGCCCCGTACAAACCGGACAATTGTGTGTTTGATTGGCGGGTGCCGATTCAGGTGGTTGGTAAGGGTTGATCATGGCGAAGCAAGCGAACTGAACACGGATGGTGCTCGGCAATCATAGCAAGATGAACTGCTCTATCTCGCCGCGAAGCCTCAACCTCATTCGTCGCTCTTGGGAGCCGGCAATCCGAGTGAACCTGACGTCAGATACGTGGACCAGAACAGCGGCTGATTGCCCGTGATGTTCTGAGAATCCTCATCCGCTTTTCCGAGCAACGGTTCGCCAGCGACCGCCAGGTCCGCTTGCCGAAGCAACGACACACCACGGCGTGTCGCGGATGCGAGCGATGTGTGAGGCGTTTCATTGATCAGCTCGCCAATCACCGTCGCGGCCGAATGACCGCCGGTGACCCACCGGCTCAGCGTGATCTCTTTCACACCACCGCAACGAAGGGCGGCCAGAGGAAAGAAAAGTTCCGATCCATCGCCAAGCTTTGCTGCTCCCGCTGCCGTACGGTACCCGGGAAGTGCCACCGTACGCGGACCACTGGCCGGAAGCCGAACCCAACCGAACAATTGATCCCATTGACCGCTCGCATCCGCCCGCGGCGTGGAGGACGTGCTGGGGATGGTTGTCGTTGCCATCGGCGACGCGACGTTTGGTGTCAGTGGCGATGCGACAACTAAGTGTGCCACCCCCAACCCGACTCGGTCAGTCGGTGGTGCCGATCCGATGGTCCATCGCAAAGGATCATCCGCCGCAGCCAGCATCTCCTCGATCATTTGATCGTTCAGTTCCTTTTGCCGAGGCGCGAAGAACGTTCCTGCCATCACCGCCACACGATTCGCTTCGCTAGCCGCACCGACTTCTCGAAGCGCTAACCCCGGCGTGGGCGCGTAACTGAGTTTGATCGTGTCCGCCCAAAGTTGCCCGGGCGAAACCGGATCGAGATCAGCGTCGCCTTCATCCAAAGCGTCATCATTCTCATCGGCCGTCACATCGGGACCATCGCTGGCCGGCAGCAATTCAAACGGCAAATACCAAAGAGGCCCATCGGGAACAATCACCAAGTTCTCCAGCCCAGTTTCGCTCCAACCCGAGTTGGGCGGAAACAAAATCTCTTTCAGTTTCGCAGCCGTTTCTCGCCACGACTCATCATCAGGCAATCGCTTACCGCGACTCCGGTTGGCACCAATGTCGGCCAACAATTTCGAGATCATTGTCGGGATGCGTCGCCCGGCGGGTGAAATCCAACCGGTCGTTTCACCATCTCTTGAAAGCGTGGCGACCAAGCGATTTCCATCCACCACAAAGGTCAGCAGACCAGTCCCCCGTGGCAACGCCGCCGCATCCTCCGATGCGACTGGCGGTGGACAGATCGAAGGAATCCGCAACCGCTGAAGTGCGATCTGCGTGACAAGCGATTCTTGCATGCTCGCGACGGCGGCGTCTCGTGGCTCGGTATTGTCCGCTCCTTCACGAAGAGACGCTTGGACTCTTTGACGCAAATCAGCGACCATCGGCGGCGGTTGCACGACCATGTCTTTGGTTGAGGGCCAAAACGATTCAACCGGGTCAGTCACCAAAGACCGAACGTCCATCAAACGACCTCGCAGCGGCAAAGCGGAAGCCAAACGCGCCGCGTGAATTCGGTCGGTGGACTTCAGCACGTCCAGTCCGTTGTTTTCCGCCACGGCCAATTCCAACCGACCACGATGCAATGGCGTCGAATCGAGACCGATCAATGCGATCGCGTCCACTGGATCTCGTCGCCATGTCGTCATCGAAACAGGTGAGGTGAAGTAGTCCAACAGACTCTTAGTCGACTGATTGCCGATCGATCGCCCCATCATCGACTGCACCAAACTCAATTGGTAATGCGATGGCATCGAGATGACCGGCCGGTTGCGGTCTCGTCGATTGTTGACGAACTCATTCAACGATCCCATCGCGTTGGAAAGCTTGCCTTCCGGGCCGCCGAGCGATTCGCCACGCGCCGCCGCAATCCGAGCCGCGACATAGGCACCGTAGGCTTCCAAACGTGGGAAATCCACATCGCGTCGGGATGCGATTTCGATGGCCAGCGTCATCGATTCCGCGGCCGCATCGACTCGTCCGGCATTGATCGCAGCGTCCGCCGCAACCAGATAGCAATGCAGCGAAGCTAGCCGAGATTCGCGAATCAATGTGCGTCCGGCGAGCAACGCGGTCTGCTCCACCTTGCCGTATTGTTGTGGTCCGGCCGCACCAACCGCCAACTGCAGAGCTTCACCGATGAATTCGTATTGCTCCAGCGCCGCCGCGGAATTGACCGCTTGTTGGCTGGTCGCGACCAAGCCCGCTGCAACGTTTGGATCCAGCTTTCCAGTTGCGTCGCCAGAAACGCCGACCGTCATTCCTGCCAACAACATCAACGGAGTGATCGGATGCACGGCTCCACCGAGCGTCGCGTATTTGCCAACACGATCGACTACTGTTGAGTCTTCTGCAACGGCGAGCTGCCCGACACCTCGCATTGCACCGATCAGCGACCGACCGCCGGGCGAGTTCAATCCGCTCGGATATTTGGTCGACTCCATCAGTTCCGCAGCCAAAGGTTCTTGCGCGGACAATTCGCCCATCACAACTCGGCGTCGATACATCATCAAAGCAATCGATCGCATGATCTCAATCGCGTCGACGCGTTTCAAGTTTTGACTTTCAATGCGGCCGCCTTGTTGCAACCGTTGTTCGGTCAAAATTTCGCCGCTGTGAAGCATCAGTCCACTTGGAACCGGAGCCAGTCGCACCGAGTTGGCTTCCGGCCACAGGTTGGTCGCTCCGGCTCTGATCGCGGCGCCTTGATTCAGACCGGTCCAATCAATCGCACCCAACCAGCCTCGGTTGCGGATTGTGATCTGCATTCCGGCGTCCAGGTGCGTGCGGCAAAGTGGTAAATGACCAAGATGCCAGTAACACTCGGCCAACATCGCATGCATCGGAATCGCATCGATCCACTTGCCATTGATGTCCGTTCGTGAACTGCGAAGCGCCGATTCAAACGCATTGATGGCGTTCTTCATGTCGCCGTCGCGATAGATCTCCAGGGCCGTGTAATAGGTTTGGGGCGGAGATTGGTTACCGGTGTTTCCTCCACCAACGACTTGAGCCTCAATGCAACTCGCTGCACCAAGGGTCAACAACGCGGCAAACGCGAGAAGCGGCCAGGTTCTTTGTGGTTTGGGTGATGGGTGCACAGTCATGCCAGCAAAGCGATAAGAAGGGAACAAGGATTCCATTCTATCCGCGAGCCCTGATCAGGACGAATGAAACGCTTGCCGCGACGCCAGAGAATCGGCGAGCTGTTCCGTGTAAAGCAGCCGAACCGGTTATGCTGGTTGCATGAATCCCGACGCTGACAATGCCGCCCGGCCCGAACTTGCTGACCAACCCAACCCCTACGCGACGGGCCCTCTAAAAGAGGGTGGGGAGGACGATCAAGAGCTGTTGCGAGACATTCCGCTCGAGGAAAAGCCTTTTCCGACGCTGCCTCTCACCGTTCTGCGGTGGGCATTGGTCTGCAGCATCGCAGCGGTCCCCAGCTTCGTCATCGGGCTAAACGTCACCGAAGGACAGTTCCTGGGGATGGTCACCGGGATTGCGATCTTCGTCGCCGGCTACGTTTGGGCCGATCTGGTCACACGAAATCGGCCGTGGCGACGGTACCGGAACATCAGAATCACCTTGCGGACCGTCTACGTACTCCGCCTGATTGTTTCGATCATTCTTCCCGCCGGCATGATCGTCGACATGTTCACCGGAATGATCGCGGTCGTGACCGTCACCTCCGTCGCACGACTCGATGACGGCACGGGTTTGGGATTCATTTCAACCGTCTTTACCACGCTCATCCAAGGCGTTCTGCTCAACATTCTGTTGATGGTGCTGGCACTGTGCGTCTACCCCATCGTGAGACTGACGGGGCGAACACGCCAAAGCAGACAACTTCGGAAACAGAGCGGGGACGATCAGACTCCGTCGGATTCTTCCTCAGAGTCGCTGACGAATCCATTGCTTTCCTCGTCCGAGTCGCCTTCCTCAGACCCTTCGTTGCGATAATAGGTTCGCAAGTTCTTTGGCAGCGGATCAAAGGCCAACTGATCGGGCAGGATGCCTTGCGTTTTGGCCATTCGCAACATGGAAACCGCATCGCCATAGCCTCCGCCGACTTCCGTCAAACCTTCCAACACACCGGGCAGTGTGTTGTCGACTTCTGCAAAAGCATCGTCTTTGCCCGCTTGGAAACGACTGATCCGAAGCTGTCCCGTTTCAGGAACCGAACGAATCATGATCCCAGATGGGCCGATGAAGAACGTTTCGATCTGCAATGGTTGGACATCGCCAAACAAAACGATTTCTGGCTTTCGACGCAGCGAAACCACAACGGCGGGTTTCGCAGTCGATGGAACTTGATAGAGCCGGTAGGTTCCGCGAAGGTTTTGTCCCGCGAGTTTTTGTCGGCCATCTTCTCGATTTCGCAGTGCGCTGAATCCGCCATAACGAGTCTCCAAGCTGGGCGAATCCATCAAACGCTGCAGTCCCTCGACAACGTTGTGATGCTGCATGTCTTCGAGTGCTTTGAGCGCCGGAGCACGGAACGCTGGCTCAGAACGAATTGCGGCGATCAAAGGATCCAACGCTTCTTCGCGATCCAAGTACGCCAATGCTTCTGCGGCATAGAATCGCAATTCGGGGTTGGATGACTGAACCGCTTCCAGCAACGTTGGGATGGCTGGTTCGCCCAGCCCTTCCAATTGCAATGCCGCGTCGGCTGCCTTCGCAGGTTGCTTCATGCGTTCGCCAAGTTCAGTAAGACGAACCTGGGTATTGGAAGATTCGGGTGCCACTCCGATCGCTCGAACAACCGCCATCAGACGGGCGACGCTGTTACGATACCGTGGATGGACATCCAATTGAATGAAGTCGTCTTCGATCGGCTCGGCGATGCCGCGACGAGTTGATCCGTCGAAGAAGTAAAAGCGATGGTTGATGGCTTGCGCGATCGCCGCTGACATTTTGACGTGTTGAAAATCAGGCCGCAAAACCAATCCCAACTTGCGATCGTTCTGCACGACTCCGCCGGACAAAACCGCACCTTGGACTCGCAACGCGCCGTCGGCTTCGCCTTCGTGATCGCCTCGCGTGAGCACGGGTCCGGTACCAACGGCCAGCACATCACTGCTGCGGACGGCACTGTCGAGAACCTTTTGGTGGCGTAGTCGCGTGTCGAGCAGCCAACCGCCGTGCAGGTCGGTCGCTTCGGTTTTGGTGGGAGTCAAAATTTCCAAATCGATCGTGTCGCCACGACGTGAACCTGGTGGGATCGTACCAAGCACTTGAACAAGCGCAGTGGTGTTGAGTTCCAAAAAATCGTTTGGATTTGGAATCTCTTTGCGTTTCATTTCCTCCAGCAACATGTCGCGAAAACCCGAAGGCAACGCCGGGCCGCCGGTATCTGGCAACCCGTTGACGATTGCGACACCGTTGACGCGAACGCTTTGCATACCGTGAGGAATGGCCGCCTCTCGAACCAAATCTGGCGGATCAGGAACCTTCAGCAATTTGGCCAGCTTTGGATTGTTCGACGGGTCATCCTGATCCCGTTTCCAAAACGAAGTGCATCCGCCAGCGGCGGTCAGCGACAGCGTGATCCACACCAAACCGAATCGGCAGCGTTGGAGAGCGGTAGTTGCGTTCATGAGCGTACGAATGCGTTCGACGTAAGTTGGTTGGCCACGATCACTTCAGGAAGTAGCCAATCCAGAGAACCCGACACAAGAGCAGACCGACACTGGAGTTCAACGCGATCGAACCGTTCCGCATCTTGGGAATCGCACAATGAGTTGGACTGCGACGGTGGACGCACTGTTAAACTGACATGGGGACGACGGTCCCTTTCCGCCGTGCGGATTGCTTGCAATTTGGTTCCCGCACGTTGAATTCCCGGTCGCATCCATCCTTCCAGCGATTTGAATCGATGATTCGTTGTTGTTTTCCCTCCGATCGCCGCCACTTCGCAACGCTGCTTCGACTGATCGCCGGTTGCGTTCTGCTGTTGGCGTTGCCTGCCACTTGCCCGGGTGTTTTCGCCACCGAGCTCGGGAAAACTTCGGCGGATTCTGGCAGCAACGTTTCCCAGTCAGAAGCTCGGGCGATCGAGCTCGGCTGGGAAGTGCTGACTCAAAAGGCGTTGCTGCCCAGCGACTTTTCTCAGGATGTGATCGATGACATCTGGCGAAGCTGGCCCGAAGAAGCTCGTGCAAAGGTTGAGAATGCTTCACCGGAAGACCGACTGCGAGCGATCTATCACCGCTACGGATTGTCTCAACGTCCCGAATTGATTGTGCGAAACGACGGCGTCGCAACGTTCGAGTCTCATGAAGAAACAGGTTCAGTCGGCCCGCCGATGCAGTACGTCGTCGATGAAGACGGCAACTGGACGATGAACTGCCTTTCCTGCCACGGTGGCTCCGTCTACGGAGTACCGACGCCGGGAGCCCCGAACAATCGTTACGCCCTTCAAACGCTCACCGAAGAAGTCCGCAGCACCAAGTTTCGACTGGGCAAACCGCTGGGACGAATGGAGTTGGGTTCGCTGGTCATTCCCCTGGGTACGACGAACGGAACCACCAACGCCGTGGTCTTCGGCATGGGGCTGATGCAGTATCGGGATTCGCAACTGAACGTTGTCCCCAATACGCCTCAGACCTTCGTTCATCACGACATGGACGCCCCACCGTGGTGGCACTTCTACAAACGACCTTACCTTTACATCGATGGGTTCGCGCAAAAGGGTCATCGCGGGTTGATGCAGTTCACGCTGGTCCCTGAAAACGGCCCCGATTTCTATCGCGACCACGAAGACGACTTCCGAAACGTTTTCGCGTTTTTGTCCTCGTTGCGGGCCCCGAAGTATGACGGTCCGATCAATGAAGACCTTGCCGAAACCGGGCGTCATTTGTTCGAACAAACCTGCTCGCGCTGCCACGGAACCTACGGGAAAGACGGCGGAAGCTATCCAAATCAGATGGTGGTGATCGATGAAATCGGTACCGATCCCGTCCGCTTCGAAGCTCTTTCCAGCGAAGGTCGTCAGAAGTACGCCGATTCTTGGTTCGCTGAACTCGAACCGGGAAAATCGCAAGAAACGCTGGTCAGTCCCGAGGGCTACGTCGCGCCGCCCCTGGATGGCGTTTGGGCCAGCCCACCGTACTTTCACAACGGCAGCGTTCCGACTCTGTGGCACGTGCTGCATCCCGAGGAACGTCCCACCGTTTGGCGACGATCCGAAGAAGCGATCGATCGCGACCGCGTCGGCTTTCAGATTGAACTGGCTGAGAAAGTCCCGTTGTTCCAGCCCGATGTTCAAATTCGACGCAGCTACTTTGACACCCGTCGGTTTGGGAAAAGTGCCGCCGGCCACGATTATCCCAACGAACTGAACGAAGCAGAGAAGCGAGCGGTTTTGGAATACCTCAAAACGCTTTGACACTCTTGCTGCGAATCCAATGAATCTGCTAATGACGAGTCAAACAACTCGCTCGTATCGTTTCGATTCAGGATTTGGTTCCGATGAACAGTTCGCTTCGCCTCGGATTGATCGCAATCCTCGCCGTGGCCGCCTCCGGCCTCGTTTCACCTTCGCCCGCAGCCGCACAGAATTCGCCGTTCTTGCGGATGTTCAAACGCGGGAACAAAGTCGAAGTCGATACGACCAAGACTTACGAACTGACTCAAGAGGACGGGCCCTGGTTGATTCTGGCCCACACGTTTGTCGGTGCAGGATCCAAAGAACGAGCCGAACGATTGGCACTCGAGATTCGCCAAGAACTCAACCTGCCCTCGTATGTCTACGAAGAGAACTTCGACTTCTCAGGCGAAGTCGAGACTCCAACGTCAACGATTCAAGTCGCTGGTGGAACCACTCGTTCCAACCATCGCCGAATGCGATACGCGAACAGCATTCAGTATGACGCTCACGCGGTTTTGGTCGGTGAGTACGATCACGCGGAACACCCGCAAATCGCGGAAGACTTGAAACGCATCAAGTCAGCAAAGTTGCCTGTCTTTGGTGACAAGAAAGAAATGGAAGCCGAAACGGACTTTCGAAATCCAGTCACAGCGGTCAAAGCTTTACACCGTCAATTCGTTAGTCGCAGCGGCGACAAAGATCGTGGCGAAATGGGCAGTGCGTTCCTGACCCGCAATCCAATGCTGCCCGAGGACTTCTCGCACGCACCCGAAGTCGATTCCTTTGTTCGCAAATTGAACGAAGACAAACAATTCAATTTGTTGGAATGCGATGGCAAATTCACCGTCGTCGTTCGCACCTTCGAAGGCTACAAAACTATCGTCGATGGCAAGAAGGAAAAGAACTTCCAACCCAACATCAATCGCTTGGACCGCATGGCAATGGACGCCAATAAAATGGTGGTCGCCTTACGAAAAGAAGGCCAAGAAGCCTACCAGTATCACGACCGCACTCGATCGATCGTGACAATCGGCAGCTTCGAAACGTTGGGTTACGAATTGCCCGATGGCGGATTTGAATACGCCCCCGAAATCAAGGCGATCATGTCAAACTACCGAGCATTCAACGTCGACCCGAGCATCGCGAATCAGGTCAAGACCAAGACCAGCGATGGATTGGCGGCCAAGCACATCGAAAACATTCCCTTCGATGTTCAGCCAACACCGATTCGTATTCCAAAGGCTAGCAAACGCAGCTTCTACAGTGCAGCAGTTGGACGCTGAATCGAATGTTTGATCTCGTTCTCGGAACCGGCAACGCAAAGAAGCTCGTTGAGCTTCGGATGATGTTGCCAGAAGAAACCATCGACCTGACCGCGTTGTCAGAAATTGAAAACGCGATCGACGTGGTCGAAGACGGCGAAACGTTTTCCGCGAACGCTGCGAAGAAAGCGACCGAACAAGCCAAGCATCTTGGACGCTGGGTGTTGGCCGAAGACAGCGGATTGTCCGTCGATGCGTTGAAGGGTGCACCGGGCGTTTACTCCGCTCGGTACGCCGGAACACATGGCGACGACGAAGCCAACAACGAAAAACTCCTCAACGAATTGGCTGACGTGCCAATGGATCGCCGTGGGGCTCAGTTCAATTGCCACCTGTGCCTGTCTGATCCCGATGGAAACGTCCGGCTTGCCGAGTCAGGCATTTGCCGAGGCCGAATCGCGACGGAACGAAGCGGCGGCGCGGGATTTGGATACGACCCGCTGTTTGTGATCCCCGAATATCACAAAACGTTCGGGGAACTGAACCTGACCGTAAAGCGTGCTCTTAGTCATCGATCCCGAGCACTGCGTCTCTTCATTCCGAAGTTGCTGCGTTTGGTTCAGTCCAATTCGACTTCCGCGTAAGTCTCTTCGCTTTCCCAAAGGCGAACCTTGTACGCGGTCGCTCCGGAATCGCCCAAAATCGCAGGGCAAATCTGCTCCAAGAAGTGCTTGGCCATGTTCTCTGCGGTGGGATTGCTATCGAGTTCGTAGATCCGGTGAGGCTCTGAGCTGCGAATCGCGTCCAATCCGTTCTGGTCCTTTTCCCACAACACAAACGTGTGGTCCCAGTTCTCATCGATCCAGTTCTTGCAGCGGGTTTTGAGTTGTTTGAAATCAAGGATCCGCCCGACCGCATCCTGCTCCGCACCGGTTACGTAAACCTCCAACACGTAGTTGTGCCCGTGCAGGTTTTGGCACTTCCCCTCGTGGCCGACCAATCGGTGCCCAGCGCAGAACGTGAAGCGACGCATAATTCGAATGGACAAGGGAACATTTCCTGAGTTGAGAAGTTGTCAGATATACGAATCGCGGGGCGATCATCGATTGCCGGTCGCTGCGACGCCTCAGCAAACCGCGCGAGTCGACAGGTCGCTGGCGGGAAAATCGCATTTTCGCCGCCAAACATCCCGCCGGCCGACCTGCATTGGAGCCACGCCACACCGGCAGGCTCTGCACGCGATATTTTCTGCGTTGGTCAATCTCTCGCGAAACGCCTCGCTTGCACAGCCGGTCACGTATCAGAGTGCCGTCGGAGTCGTGGTTTCCCACCGTCGGCAAAGGGTTTCTGATCCAAACGACTTTGTCGACCCCCACAATCAGATCGAGGAGAGGAATGCGATTCCAACCAACGACCGATTCGGGCGATTCTGTATACACTCGGTTGGCGAATGGTCACTTGGCTGCCATAATGAGCGTTCCCCCTTCACTGGACGTCCCTTGGCGTGAGCTGAACCAACCTTGAGCGTGTCAATCTTGTCACGCGTCGGTGGTCGCATTGTCGCCATGAAGTTCCATCCTTCCTGCCCATGACGGAGCCCATTCTCGGTGGCCAAGTATTTGCTTTCCCCTTTGCGTTTGGCTGTCGGATGGGGAATCTCACCCCGGCTGCTTGGAACGATCGCGGTGGTCATGCTGACCCTCCTTCGTCTCACTATCGGCTGGCACTTCATCAGCGAAGGTATCGACAAATACCAGGCTGGAAACTGGTCCGCCAAGCCATTCTTCGCCAATGCGAGCGGTCCGTTCGCTGGTCATTTCCGCCAACTGGTGTGGGATTACGACGGCACGATGCGTCTGGACGTCGACCAAACCGAACTCAACTGGGCTTACTACCGCGATCAAATCTCCGATCACTACGGATTTGATGAAAAGCAAAAGGCAGAAGCGCACAACAACTACAGCATGGCTGCGAAGCAATACGAGCAGGTTCTCGAGCTCAAAGCGAACGAAATCCAGGAATTCCAGCTTGGCCTCGGCCGGATTGAGGAATTGGATGGTGATGCGGTCGCTTCGGGAGTCAGCTCACTGAGCGGACAACGAGAAAGCGTCCGAAAAGAGCTGTCTCAGAAGATCGCCCCCGTGTTCGACCAAATCGATGCGATCTGGGAAAATTACGAAACCGCTCAAAACAAAGTCGCAACGGCGGAACAACAGGCCCGTCATCTTGCGTATCCATTGGTGCGGCCGCGCTTGAAAATGATGGACACCAGCGTGATTGACTCGATCGTGCCGTACTTCGACATGCTGGTGGGGTGGTGCCTGTTGCTTGGACTGTTCACACCCGTTGCCGCGTTAGCAGCAGCCGGTTTTCTCGGTTCTGTGTTCTTGAGTCAGTACCCACCTGTGACCGGGCCGACATCCAGCAATTATCAGCTGATCGAGTGCATGGCTTGCCTGGTGCTTGCCGCCACGGGCGCTGGTCGTTTCGCCGGCCTCGATTTCTTTTTGCATCTCATTATTCGAAAATTCAACGGCGGCGACGCCACAACTGCGTGACCGGGAGTCCTAGCAAATGGTAGATAAGCTCAACGCCGATCAAAAAGAAGTCGGCTCACACAATTACTATTCCGCCGTCGGCAGTTACTACGACGTCAACCGTCGTGACTTCCTGCGTGGCATCGTCGCCACCGGAGCCGTCAGCGGCGCCGGCCTGGGTGCGGCGTACTTTGGCTACAGCAAAGTCACCGACCCGGTCCGCGTTGCGGTCATCGGAACCGGCGACGAAGGAAACGTGCTGATCGGTGGCTGCAACCCCGAGTACGTGGACGTCAAAGCGATTTGCGACATTCGTCCCTTTAGCCAATTTCGTGCTTTCCACGGTGACTGGTCCTCCTCATCGGCTCTGAAACGTCGGCCGGGTTTGATTAGCGTTGCTGGCTACAAAGACGAAGCGGAAGCTCGCAAGAACGTCAAGGTTTACGACGGATCCAACGGCGGCATCATGGCTTGCCTAGACGATCCCGATATCGAAGCGGTGATCATTGCGTTGCCACTTTGGTTGCACGCTCCCGTTGCCGCTCAAGCGATGGAACGTGGGCTGCACGTGCTGACCGAAAAACTGATGGCCCACAACGTGGCTCAGTGCAAAGTCATGTCGCGAATGGCCGGCAGCATGGAAGACAAGAACGGCAACCCGCTTCACTTGGCGACCGGTCACCAACGTCACTACAACGTGAAGTACCAGGACGCGATCAACCTGATCCGCTGGGGTTTGCTGGGCCAACTGCACCACATTCGTGCTCAGTGGCACCGCAGCAACGTGCCGGGTGCTGATAGCTGGTCGATGCCGATCCCCGGTGGCGAGATGGTCAACGGGAAGAACTTCGACAAGATCGCGAAGGACATCGAGTACCGCAAAAAGAAACTGGCGGAAACGACTGATCCAGACGAGATGATCCGCCTGCAGATGGAAATCGAGCAGTGGACAGCCTGGGACGCTGATAAGAATGTCGATCCAAAGGAATTTGGCTACGAGAACTTCTCGGTCGCCGACAAAACGTTCAGTGCAATGGAAGAACTTCACCGTTGGCGATTGTTCGATCGCACTGGTGCCGGCCTGATGGCTGAGCTTGGCAGTCACCAACTAGATGCCGTCAGCATCTTCCTCAGTTCGTTGCGTGACGACAAGAAAAAGGTTCACCCACTGAGCGTCCATGCCGTTGGCGGGCGTCACATCATGCCACTGGATCGTGAAGTCGGCGACCACGTCTACTGCATGTTCGAATTCCCTGGACCAGAATACAGCAGCACATTCGACGTCGGTTACTACGACCGTGTCGAGCGTTATCCCAACCCGGAAAGCCCCGGAAACGGACCTGTTGCTGGCTACGAAACCGATCCGAACAAGAAGGTCGTTGTGACCTACTCGTCCATCAACGGCAATGGCTTTGGTGGCTGGGGCGAAGTCGTGATGGGCACCAAGGGAACGCTAATTCTGGACAAGGAAACCGACGTTTACCTGTACCGCAACAGCGACACCAGCAGCAAAGCTGGCGTTGTGAAGAAGGACGCCGGCTTCGCGTTGGACACATCCGCCAGTGGCGATTACGCCGCTCCGGTTGCCCAAGCCGCTTCGTCTGGCCCAGTCAGCCGCGGCTATCGTGAAGAGATCGAGCACTGGGCCTACTGCATCCGCAACCCGGACGGCGAAAACAAACCTCGCTGCTACCCCGAGGTCGCCATGGGCGACGCAGTCATCGCGCTCGGAACCAACGTGGCCTTGAAGCGATCGGCCAAGGGCGAAAGCGGATACCTGCAGTTCAAAGAAGAATGGTTCGACATCGACAACGATGCGACTCCAGACGACAGCGACATCGCAGCGGAAACGAAGTTCATGAAGAAACCTGTGGCATAGTTCGCAGGACTCTCAAAATGACAAACGACACGGCGGCCATTTGGCCGCCGTGTTTTTTTATGTACCCCGCCCTAGCGTGCTGTTGATTCAAAGAGCCATACCGCGATAGCAGCGGTTAGTCAAACGCCAACCGGAGCGAACGCCCATCGGCTAATTGTTGTCATTCGGTATATGGCTAGATCAACAGGCTGCTCGATCAGCCACTCCCCCACCGATACCCCGCCTCATCACGCTTGCGGTCTGCTTACTCGCTCAGCGTGCCGCTGGTGAAACACAGCCCCATCGACAAGAGAACGGAGCCTTGAGGCTCGATGAGCGAACGGGCGTCTCCTACCCCGACGGTCAACAAAACGCGGACGGCGTCATTCATATCATCTACGACTACAATCGCACCAAAGACCGGCACATTCTCTTCGCCAGCTTTCGGGAAGAGGACGCCGCGAAAGGAAAGCCAATCACAGAGGCGGTGAAATTGCGTCAAATGGTCAGCGACGCGTCCAACGAATGATTCCGCAGGCCGGCCCTCGCGGCGCTGGCAATCACTCGTGGCGGAACCCGCCTGAATTCAAAAACGATTTGCGACACGGCGGCCTTTGGCCGCCGTTTTTTTGTGCGCCCCGACCAGCCACTGCTTCGGCGATGCACCGGTGCTCGCTAGGATTGAACAAGGAACATTGAACAAGGAACGCAGCCAACCGGCAAAAGCTCTGCCGGTCCATCCAACCACCACGACAAACCACTCGAGATTTTGAAACATGCTCTCAACACGTCGCCAGAGCTTTCCCGCCATCATGCGAGCCCGCATCACCGTCCTCTTTGCGATAGTGGTTGGCCTGACTTCCGTGCTCGCCGACTGGGCCATCGCCGCGGACAAACTGCCCAACATCCTGATCATCTACGCCGATGACCTCGGCTACGGCGACCTGTCGGCCTACAACGAGAACTGCGCCTACGAAACACCTCATCTGGATCAACTGGCGGCCGAAGGCATCCGTTTCACTGATGCTCACAGCCCTTCGACCATTTGCTCTCCATCACGCTACGGACTGATGAGCGGCCAGTGCGTCTTTCGCACGGGACGCCGATTGACTGCGTTTGAAGGAGCCAGCGGCCCCAGCTACCTCCGACCAGATGACTTGACGATCGCCGAAATGCTTCAGCAGGCCGGCTACAAAACAGCCATTTTTGGCAAATGGCACCTTGGTTTGACTTGGTATGGCAGCGACGGCAAACAACTGCGAGGTGGATTCAAGGACGTCACCGAAATCGACTACGAACTCAGCACGCCGTTGATCGATGGCCCCAACAATCAAGGCTTTGATGAATCGTTTGTGACTCCCAACTGCCCCACCACAGATCCTTTGTATCTGTACATCGAAAACGGGATGGTTCCTGTGCCAGCGAACCAACGTCACAAACGCGACACGCTTCCCAATCCAGGTGGCAAGTGGCGATGGGACAACGACGAAGGCTGGAAAGCTCCCGGCTACAAATTTGTCGACGCCGACATTCTGTTCTTTGACAAGACCCGCGAATTTCTTGACCGCCACGTCGAGGAGGCTCCGGACCAACCCTTCTTCGCAGTGGTCTCCACCCAAATCGCTCATGCCCCCGTGCTCCCCGCCGACCAGTACTCGGGATCAACTCAGGCCGGCGCTCGCGGTGACTTTGTTTGCGAACTCGATTCACTCACCGGTGATTTGCTCAATCACCTGAAAGAACTGGGAGTGGATGACAACACGCTCGTCATCTTCAATTCCGACAACGGCCCCGAAACCATGCACACGGTTTGGATGCGCGAAGATCACCAGCATGACGCTGCCGGAGGATGGCGAGGGATGAAACGCGACGCATGGGAAGGCGGTCACCGCGTCCCCATGATGATGAAGTGGTCCGGCCGCATTTCGCCCGGTCGCGTGTCGGACCAACTGATCAACACGACCGACATCTTCAAAACGCTCGCGGCCGTCGCAAATGTGGACTTGCCCGAAGACGTTGCCCTGGACAGTTTCAACATGCTTCCGGAACTGCTGGGACAAATCCCCGAGGGCGAGTCCATTCGTCCTCACATGATCACGCAAAGTTTTCGCGGAGAATTCCAACTTCGGGTTGGCGACTGGAAGTACCTCGACCACGCAGGCTCAGGCGGCAACAACTACAACGACCGAACGCTTCAGCCCTATGCCAAAAAGGAACCCGAGCCAAACTTCCCCGGTCAGCTTTACAACTTGAAGCAAGACCCGATGGAAACAAACAACCTCTACGAACAAGAAGCTGAAAAACGAAAAGAGATGCAAGCCTTGCTCAAATCCATCGTCGAGTGAACCGAACTCCCTACACCAACAGTTCGAACAACATTCGTTGTTCGTTGACGACTTGGTATTCGATGTTGCTGGCCGTCATGCGGTCCAGCAAGCCTTGGTAGTCGTCTCTTTTGGCGACCTGCAAACCGACGAGCGCCGGTCCCGTTTCGCGATTGTGTTTTCGCGTGTACTCGAAGTGCGTGATGTCGTCGGTTGGGCCGAGCACATTGTTAAGGAATTCTCGCAAGGCTCCCGCTCGCTGCGGGAACTTGATGATGAAGTAGTGCTGCAACCCTTCATACAACATCGCTCGATCGCGAATTTCTTCGGTGCGAGTGATGTCGTTGTTGCTGCCGCCGACGACACACACGACGGTCTTGCCGCGAATTTCTTCTGACAATTGCTCCAGAGCCGCGATGGAAAGCGCGCCAGCAGGCTCCACCACCAAACCTTCGTCGTTGTAGAGCTGCAACATCACGCTGCAGACTTTGCCCTCGGGCACAAGGATCATCTCATCAATCACATGTTGAGCGATCTTGAAATTCAGATCCCCAACACGTCTTACCGCGGCTCCGTCGACGAAGTTGTCGATCTTGTCCAGCGTCACGACCTTGCCTTCACGAAGGCTGTCATGCATGGCCGGCGCGCCCATCGGTTCAATTCCAATGATTTTGGTTTCGGGCGAAAGCTGTTTGAAGATGCTTCCCAAGCCAGAGATCAATCCGCCGCCTCCGACCGCGACCAGCACCATGTCAATTGGTTCCGGATGGTCTTCCAAGATCTCGGCGCCGACGGTGCCTTGGCCTTCGATGATGGCGGGATCATCAAAGGGAGGAATGTAGGTCTGTCCTTCATCGGCAGCGCGGTGGGCTTCCGCCGCCGCATCATCGAACGTGTCTCCGGTGAGAATGATTTCCACATGTTCTTGTCCGAACAGTTTGACCTTCTCGACCTTTTGTTTCGGCGTGACCGCGGGCATGAAGACTCGACCATGGATCTCCATCGCATGGCAAGCGTACGCGAATCCTTGCGCGTGGTTGCCGGCACTGGCACAAACCACTCCGGCAGCACGCTGCTCGTCGCTGAGTTGCGACATCCGGTTGTAGGCACCACGGATCTTGTAGCTGCGAACTTCTTGCAAGTCCTCCCGTTTGAGCAGAATCTCCGCGTCATAGAGTGCGGAGAGTCGAGCGTTTCGCATCAACGGTGTGTGGCGAACCACATTGGCGATTCGCTTGCGAGCCGCTTCTATTTTGTCGGCGGCGATCAAAGGGGACATGGTGCTAATCAGGTAGGTGTCAAACGTCGGTCACGCGACGCCGAGGAACTTGCCGTCGCGGTGTTCCGGTGGCAGGTGACGCAGGTGGTGGTTGTGGGTGAGCCGGATCAACTCGAAATTGATTCGTGGAAGGTGAACTCGAGTTAGGAGTAGCATTATCGACCGATGTCCCGGCGGCGGCATCGAGGTCACCCAAGTATTCCTCACGAACCTTGGGGTGACGTTTGACTTCATCCGGTGTGCCGTCGATCAACACTTGCCCCTGATAGATCACATAACAGCGATCGACGGTGGTCAAAATTTCGCGAGCCGCGTGGTCGGTGATTAACACACTGATCCCAGAATCACGAAGTTGTTGAATGACGCCCTGGATGGACTGCACGGTCACCGGGTCGATCCCAGCGAACGGCTCATCAAGCATCACGATCCGTGGATTGGACACGAGGCAGCGAGCGATTTCGAGCCGGCGGCGTTCACCGCCGGAAAGTCCCGCCGCACGACTCTTTCGAATGTGCGTGATGTTGAACTCTTCGAGCAACTCGTTGGTTCGCTGCTTGCGTTGCTTGCGATCGACGCCCAGCAACTCAAACAATGCCGAGATGTTTTGTTCCACCGTCAGCTTTTTGAAAACGCTGGGCTCCTGGGGCAGGTATCCCATCTGCCCGTCACGTGCACGTCGGAACATCGGCCAATCAGTGACGTCTTGTCCGCCCAAGTACACACGACCTTGGTCAGGCTGAACGAGTCCGCATATCATTCGAAAGCTGGTCGATTTCCCGGCACCGTTTGGTCCGAGCAAGCCAACGATCTCGGCTTCGCCCACATGCAAATTCACGCCATCGACGACGCGGCGACGACCATAGGTCTTTTGCAAACCAACCGCTTCGAGCACCGGTTCGGACGATTGTGGCATGACGCCATTTCCCATCGTCGATTCGGTGGGGAAGGATGTCGGTGTAAATTCGTCACTCATGATTCGATTCCTTTCAGTGAATCACTTGATTCGTTGCATCCGGTCCAAGTTGGGCCAAAACGGCAACGGCGACTTCCACGGGTGCGGCCAGAACACCAGCAAAGCCTTGCCCACCAACAAGTCTCGCGGGACGTACGAAACATCTGCGAATTTGTAGGCGTCTTCATCGGGACTGTGGTAATTGCCCAACCGAGTCTTGTTGCCGGCCCAGCAACGCGCGTCCAAACTTTCGGGACTGTTGTCGCCCATTGGAAAGAACTGGTCTTCTTCCATACTGAACGAAACCGTGCGGCGATTCTGCCAACCGGGGAAGTCCGACCAGATAGTCGGCTCTGCCATCAGCAATTGTATGTCTCGAACGATCTCGTTCGTTTGCGATCCGGCACCGACGAAGCGTCGCAGGGCACCCATGTCGTAATCGAGCATGCCATCGTCGCTGCTGTCGACCGCGATGTAGTACTTGTCCCGATGAATCACCATTTGATTCAGCGTGGCGGATCCGCCGGTCACACCAACGGCGACCGGTGCGGCGTCCAGCGGATTGCCAGGGCCACCGTAACGTGGCTGGTTCTCGGTGACCGGGACGATCGAGTCGAAGTCGAAAGTGGTCGGTGTTTGGAAAGCAACAACTTCGTCATCAATCCAAAGCGTGAGTTCGTTGTCCGCATTGCTGAACCGAAAATCATGTTGTTGGCCAGCACGAACGGAAGTTGTCGCGACTGGGTGCTGATTTTTATCGCCATCAAAAGGGCGGATCTCTCCGTTATCGAGCGTCAGCTTGGCTTCGCCGGTTTTCAGATCGATTTCACAAAGATGCCGCACGCCAGCTTCGACGATCTCAAACGTCAATTGCTTCGCGTCGGCTGAAGTTTCGATAGTTTGGGAAACGATCAGATCACCAACCCAGTGCATTCCATCGGCACCATGATAGGAACCGCCGAAATCCACCATGCCGCGAAATTGAGCCAGATCACCGCCGGATTCATAATCCATTCGGAAAACGCCATCGGATCGAGTTTGACCAATGAGGCGTCTGAAACGAGAGACGTTGACCGGACTGGGCTTCTGGTCATAGACACGATCGGAATCGACATGCAGATACGCGTCGTAGGCGTAGAAGTCGGTCACGAGGCGGCCGCTGTGTGGATCCACGTCTGCCAACGACTGTCCCGCGATCGCTGCAGCCCATTGTTCTTGGTCTGGGAAATGGTGGAAGTAACGAAGCCACTTGGTTTGTCCGTCTGCGGCCTTCACCGTTGCGGTGAGACCTTCGGCGGACTGGTTGACCGACCAAGAATCCTTCGGAACCGAATCGCCGCCCGGTGTCCAAGGCTGCAACCGTGAGGGGTATCCAGCCTCGATCAACGCCTGTGCCTGATGCTCGCTGTCGTAAACCAAATGGCTCATCGCCATCAATTTCTCAGGTGACTTGCGTTGGATCTCGCCAATCCCGGTCGACGCCTCTTCCGCGTTTTGGCTCGCGTAGACATCGCCGTATCGAATCGAAATGGTTTCGCCGGGCAGGCCAACGAGACGCTTGATGTAGTTTTGCTTTGGATTGACCGGAACCTTGAAAACGATCACGTCCCAGCGTTTGGGTTCTTTCAGCGTGTAGGCAAATTTGCTGACCAAAATCCGATCACCGCTAAACGTTTGGTGATCGGGATCGTTCACCAGATCCAACGGGTTAACGTGCCGACAATTGGGACAAATGCCGCCGACAACGGCTTTCTCAAGAGCGGGCGTGCGATTTTCTAAACTCGCTCCGATTGGGAACTGTTGCCCACATTGGTCGCAAAAAACGTCTTTGTGAGCCCCCATCAGGGCCGGGGCCATCGATCCGGTGGGAATGACGAAGGCTTCTGCGATGAAAGCACGGAATAGCAAAGCCAAGATGAACGCCACCGCAAAGGCCTCCACGGTTTCGCGTCCGCCCTGCAATCGGAAGACGGCGGCTCGTTGCTGCGGAATCGTCAATGCATCGAAAGCCGCCTGGGCCTCCGACACGGGACCGTCCTTACCGGACTTCGATTCGGTCGATGATTTCATGATGTTGGAAAATCGGGGTATTTTGCGAAGGACGCAGTCTAGCGAAAGATCGTCTCGACCGGACCATCGGTTTTTTTCGTCCAAACCGGTGCAATCCCGCCAATGCAGTGGTGGGAACCTCGGCTGGTTTTGGGCGCAGAATCCGACCGAACACACCTGAATAGAGGAAACTGCAAAACTCTTTCACGGACGAAAGGGAGCCTCTGTTCATTCCAGGGATGATTTCTGCCGTGAAACCCGCGATCCAAGCCGCTCGGTCCCCGGCCCACCGCTGGATCCTTCCGTTGATTCTCGGCGTGGCGATGATGGCGGTCCTCTCCGCTCAATCACCCGGCGATCCCGTCGTGGATTGGCCGTCGGTAGATTCTCCGACAATCGCTTCCCCCAGCGATGCAGTTCCGACCGCGGGAATGACGTTGACCTCCAAGGAGGTTTCTTCGCTCGAGCTTGAAAGTCCAGAGCCGATCGAAACGGTTGTCGTCGAGAGCCTCACTGAACCGGTCGGTGCGGAATCGTCGATCAGCTACACGCGGCACCAGGTCATGCAGTGGGCGTATCAGAACTCCCCCGAAGCCAACATGATCGACCAAGAATCCCGGGCGGTCGCTTGCGGAGTCGATTGTGATGACGACGATGCCGTCTGCCAACTTCGCTTGGTCCGGTCAGTCTTGGCCGAGATCGCTCTGGGTCGCCGTTCGGACGACGCGGCAGATGCGGCGAAAGCCTACGACCGATTGCTGGCAGCACAGCTCGGCAAGCAAATCGCCCGACAAGGGATCGAGGTGCAAAACCGATTGATCGACTTGGCAAACGAAGCCGATCGATTGGGCGTGCCCGATGGAAACGTCCTGCAACTACAACAAGCAAAACTGGTTTGGCAGGACATGGAAGTCCAACAAACGTTCGCAGCGCAAAAGCTGAGACAAGAACTGGCCCGACGCACCGGCCGCCCCGAATCCGAAGTTGCAATCGCGGTGACGATCGATTCATTGCAATCCACCGAATCCGTCGACGCGGGCAGCAGCGTTGCAATCGCCCTGGAAAATCGAAATGACTTGAAAGCAGTCAAGCAACTGTGTGCAGGAATGCGAACCTGCAACTTGTCCTCGGCACGGCAACTGATGGGTGCACTCAGCCCGGGCGCCGGGTTGGCCATCGCATCGGCCACCGGAAAAAAGCTGTTTTCGTGTTTCTCACCAGATTCGAACACAAGCGATCTAAATTGCCGCCGTCAACAATGTTCGCTTCTTCGCGAATCGTTGTCGGATGTGATCCGCAACGAAACATTGCAATCGGTCCTCGACGTTCGCCTGGCGAACGCTCGTCTTGGACTGATCGATCGACAATTGCAATGGGCCGAGGAACGGTTGGCTGAAACGACGGCCGCAATCGAACTGGACCAACAACCCGTTGGCTCGGATGACCTGATTCGCTTGGAACTCGCGAAGTTGCGTGGCGATCAACTCGCGCGGCAACTGGATGTTTCCTTGGCGATCACAGAGTGGAAACGTGTGCAAGGGATCGTGTTAGAGTAGCCTCTCACGACCATTCCACGATTCGACCACGCCGCCTCACGGTGCGTGGCAAACCGATAGGCCATCGCGATGAATTCGATCTCTCACTGCAAGGGAGTTGCCGCGTCACTCTTTAGTGCAGCACTCTTGATGTCATTGATCAGTGCTCCTGCCCAAGCCGCCGAGGGTGATCCTGTTGCAGTTCACGTTTGGCCTGGAGGAACTGTAACGATTGAATCGCACTGGGGTTTGAGTGTTGCGATCGAAGCTGAACCGAAGAACACCGGAGATTTATCGCAAGGCGATGCGGCCGCGGTTCCAAAGACTGACGCGACGGTGACGGTGGGTGAGTCCGGCACTTACATGCTCAGTCGACCAGCCAACGAAGCCGAAGTCACTTGGCAACCAGTACCCCAGCATGAATCGGAAGCAGATTCAGCCAGCAAGACACCAAACGACATCCAAGTGAGCCATCTGGGCGGAACAGCCGTTCATGTTCAGCTGGACGGTGTTGACCTCGTTGTTGCAGGCCCCGGTTGCACTTCCGAATCGCTGGCATCAATACAGAACATTGATGCGGTCATCGGATCGGACCTTCAACGTTTTGTTGTCGAAGGTCAACCAAAGCCCTCGAGCGTTCGGAACTGGATCTCAGTGTCATCGGCATCGCCCGAATCGGTCCAGGTCAAAACGCAGGATCACAACACGGTTGCCATCTCATCCAAATCGGCTGATTCCGAAACGGAACCGGCTGTTGTTTGGTGGAACGTCTCGACGAAACCGTGGCAAATGCCCGAGGAGATGGAAAAACTCTTCGCCGCGATGGAAAAGTCTTGTGCCGAGTCTCAGGCGGTCTTTGCGGAGCTAACAACGGCTCAAATGAACTTCAAACCCGCCAATGGAACTCACACGCCTCGCTGGAATGTGGAGCACATGATGGGGCGTCAGTTGCTGTTCTTCTCTCAGATGTATCACGAGGCTGACGCGTCGATTCCTGTGATGGATCTGAATCCCGCCCAAATGCCGCCCGACTATAAATTCGCCAACGCGGAATGGAGTGGAGCCGAAGAAGCTCGTCAAATGCAGCGTGTCAGCAAATTCTCACGCCGGTTTGCTTATCTACTCGATGAATATTCTGTCGACAGCAAGGTGCCGGGTAGTCGTTGGCCGACTTTAGGGGCCTTGTTGAAGCAAATGGATCGGCATTACAGCGAACATACAATCAATACGCAAAAGAAGTTCTCGCTGCCGGACTGGCCACAATAGCAACAGTGCCAAATTGCGTTTTCCAGATCACATACAGATGGCAAACGGTTTTCATATAGATAAGTGCGTCCAATTGTCATTTTTTCAATCACGTCCGGCCACTCAATCGATACGACCGGAGCAATCCGGCAACTTGCCTCGCCGTTAAGGTTCGGCCAACCGATCTTTTTTGACACCTTCGTTTTCTGGCGTAGTGTTCGGTAGTGAGAAAGTGAATTGCCCAAATGCGGCGGTTCGCTGCCACGTCGAACATTCGAAGGTGTGTTGCCTTGGACTGCTCGACTGGGTCAGCCGAAGTTCCCTGACAAAGGCAAACCGTTCGAGAGGACGGCACGCAAAACCACGGGTCCGTGAGTCGGTCGATCGCATTGTTTGCGTTCGGCTTGACTTCAGGAAAGCCGAGTTGCCGTGGAAAAAACTCGTCGTCGTTTCAATCGGAAACACGATCGAGTTTGAACCGAGGCTTGTCAGTTTAATTTCCATTGACGAAGGCTGTTGTCACCTGGGTCGGTTCACATCGAATCGACTGACACTTTGTCGCCGGGTTAACGAGACATCATCGTGGCCCCCGTTTTTGTCTGGAGTTAGATATGAAGAAGTTTGCTGAAAACGTAGTTGCTTTCCTGAAAGAAGAAGACGGACCAACTGCTGTTGAATACGCCGTTTTGTTGGCCCTGATCATCGTCGTTTGCATCGGTGCTGTTACCACAATCGGTAACAACGCCAACGCGAAGTTCGGCGAAGCTGGCGATGCAATTGCAGCCAACTAAGTGCTGATCCGGCGGGTCTGTCCCGTCAATTTGGCGACATACCGAATGGCGGTGAGACGTGTCTCGCCGCCTTTCGGCATCGCCTGTGGGGGGAGCCCTGACGCGACGACTTATTGGATCGAAATGAAACGATCCGCCATTGAATGTTCAAAGGAAGTCTTAGCGACCACTCATTTCACACCTTTTAGGTTTGCCCCCGGGCATCGAGCGAATGAACTACCCACTAATTCCCGCTGACGCTGCCGCCCATGTCTGGCAATTGGCCTGCTGTGGCGTGACTTTGCTGTTCGCAATGTTGAGCTGGATGATCGGTCCTCGCTGAATCATCCGTTTCGATCGGAAAAGAACAAAACGTTCACCGCCAACTCACACACCTTCCAATTTGAAACCATTAACGGACGACTCGTTTCACGGACGAATCGACCGAAAAAACACGGGGAAATCATCATGGACACTCTCCTTCACGGCATCACCGAAAACTGGACCATTTGGTTCGTGACGGTTGTCCTTATCGTTGCTGCTGTCATCGACGGCATGATTCTGAAAGTCCCAAACTGGTTGACTTTCCCGTTCATCATCTGCGGCTGGGCACACTGCTTCATCCAGGGCGGCTTTCCCGAACTGGGATACAGCTTGCTCGGCACATTCGTCGGCATGATGTTGCTGTTGCCACTTCGCAACGTTGGCGGCATGGGTGCAGGCGACGTGAAACTGCTCGCTGGCATCGGAGCCTGGTGCGGAACCACGATCACTTTGAAGGCTTTTGCCGCGACGGCCATCGTCGGCGGAATCATGGCAGTTTTCATGATCTGGAA
Source organism: Rhodopirellula europaea 6C (assembly GCF_000338295.1). Taxonomy (GTDB): domain Bacteria; phylum Planctomycetota; class Planctomycetia; order Pirellulales; family Pirellulaceae; genus Rhodopirellula; species Rhodopirellula europaea. The sequence goes on along the minus strand of NZ_ANMO01000232.1, from coordinate 54,098 downwards.
AAGCGGTGCATGGATGAAACACTACGCTCAATTCTTAAAAATCATGGAAGAGTGGCGAACAATTCGTAAACCTGAGCAACTCGCCGCAATCGCTCGGGAGCGGAAACCGACCATGTACCTATTGCCATACGGAATTCCAATGGCCATCGGCACAATCATCTACTTCGCCGCCACGGGCCAATTGGTCTGATTCAAATTGAAGATCGAGGGCCGCATGGCACCCCCATGCGGCCCAGCATCATTTGTGCCCCGATTGCGGGGCCTTTTCCATAATGCGTTGGAAATTCGAAGCGAAACATCCAATTGGCAATCTGTAGCGATTGCGCAAAGGGACTCGGTTGCCCCAAGTGTGTTTAGCTCTTGAAGACTCACACCCGATACCGAGAGTGACGCTTCCATTGCGGGCGGTCGGTCATCGATCGAATTCAACGCGAGCAGTCTGTCACCTCTGGTTACCCACTCGATTGCCATGCGAAACAAATCAGTCTTCCTCATCTTGGCCTGCGTTTGCGGCACGATCGCCGCAATTGGCGTTAGCCAATGGATGCAAGCTCAATCGACGGGTCAGAGTTCGGTGGCAACCGTCGAGATCTTCGTCACCGCGAAAACCATTGACATTGCCGAAGAAATCACCGCTGACAAAATCCGTCTCGAACAATGGCCCGCCGATCGTGTTCCGACCGGTGCGAGTGGCAAACTCGAAGACGTCGAAGGCAAATTTGCGCGCCAGCGTTTCTACGAAGGCGAACCCGTGATGCCGATCAAACTGATGGCTGATGCGAACGGTTCATCCCAAACCATTCCAGTCGGTTTCAGCGTCGTGTCGATGCGAGCTGACCCCGAAAGTAGCGTTGCGACCCTGGTCCGCCCCGGCGATCGAGTGGACGTGATGGCTTACTTCGTCAAAAGCGAATTGATTCCCGAAACGACCGCGAAAACCGTTTTGACGGGCGTGCGAGTCTTCGCCGTTGATGGCCGCACCGAACGCGAAGTCGATTCGGAAGCCGAAGCCAAACCGGCTCGTTCAATCTCGCTGCTGATTCATAAAAAAGACACTCCCGCTTGGACCTACGCTAGCGAACTCGGAAAGATTCGCCTGACGCTCGGTAACCCAAGTGACATCAACGAAACAAAAGACGGCGAGACCGACGGCGGTGCCGGGCAAGAATTCTTGCGATGGCTCTCCGATTATCAGATCGCTCAAGCTCAACGCGAAGAAGATAATAATCGCGTCGAAACTCCTGTCGTGAAGCCATCCATCCAAGCACCCAAGAAAGAGAAGAAGCGGGGCTTCAAGATGTTGAAAATGTCCGGTGGCGTGCTGACTGAATACTGGATCGAAGAAGGATCCAGCGTGCCTAAGGTACTGGCAGAATCAGGTCGTGAAGAACTGGAAGACTCGAGCAACGACCTGCGAACTCGCCCGGGGGCAGATTATCCCCTCCCTAGCGAGAACGAACTGGATGAACCCAGCGCACCGACCGATTACAGCTACCTGAACGGATCACAAAGTCCGTTTTACAACAGCGGACCAACGAACCGTTCCCAAGCGGACAGTTCAGGGTCCGAAGAGTTTGGTCCGACCAGCCGCTAACGGCGCGGACGAAAACAAGATTCACCACTGATGCCAAGGCAACTTCGCCTCCCAGCGAGTCGCCGCCCAGCCCGCCGTTCAACCGACGGACTGATCGCCGAGAGTTCATGGATGAATTCTCGCGGAGATGAATGAATAACTCGACCCGCCCCGGCAAGGATGCCTCAGATGCGAGTGTGCACTTTTCTTATCCGTCGCGACCTATCGGTCCGCTGTCTGCTCGCCACCGTTTTTGGGTTGGCGATGCTCTCGGTTTCTGAACCGATGATGGCGCAGTCCGCGACGACGCTAGCTTCTGCAGCGGGCGACCACCAGATCAACCAAACCGTTGAGCGGATGGATTTGATCGTGAAGAGCAGTCGCATCCTCTCACTCGGCGAACGCATTCCGCGGTTCCAAGTTCACAACGAAGAAGTCCTGGGTGCGACCCCGGTTTCTGAAAATCAAATTCAGGTCTTTGGCAAGATTCCTGGTACCACCCAAATCAACCTTTGGGACACCGAAGATAAACTCTACACGATTGACGTTACCGTCGTCGCGGACGCTCGAGAAGTCGAGGGCATTCTGAACTCGCAGTTGCCGCTGGCGTCGCTTCGAGTCACACCCATCGGGGAGTCGGCCATTATCTCAGGGTATGTCACCAGCGTCGACGATGTGGACAAAGCGGTTGCGATCACCGAACAGTTCTACACGACGGTCATCAACAACATTCAAGTGGTCGGTATCCAGCAAGTCTTGTTGCACACCAAGATCATGGAAGTCAGTCGTACGAAGCTCCGTGAACTTGGCGTCGACCTGGCGATCCTTGACGACAACTTCACCTTGCTAAACGGCCCCAGTGGAGTCCTCGATGTCGGTGCCGGTATCGTCGAAGGTGACGCTGGCTTCGGCCCTATTCCGCTTGGTGACACGAATCTGCGATTCAACGTCAACGGAAATTTCGAGACCCTCATCAATGCATTGCACGAACAACGCTTGACCAAGCTGTTGGCGGAACCCACCGTCGTTGCGACCCACGGTCGTCCAGCACGATTCACCGTTGGTGGTCGAATCCCAACGATTGTCCCGGGACAAAACGGGCAAGTCCAAATCACCTACGAAGACTACGGTACAAGCATCGACTTCCTGCCTTTTGTCGTCGGCCCAGGCCGCATTCGATTGGAAGTGCGACCGGAGGTCAGCGAACCTGACCCGTCACGAGCCGTTACTGTCAACGGTACCAACGTGACCGCTTTCACGACTCGGTATGTCGAAACAGCGGTTGAGATGCAAGCGGGCCAAACGTTCGCCCTGGCCGGTTTGTTGCAAAGCCGAACCGAATCGACCACATCTCGCACACCATTCTTCGGAAGCTTGCCCTATGTCGGGACACTATTCCGAAAGATGCAAGAACGCCGCAACGAGATCGAGCTTCTAATTCTGGTCACTCCGGAATTAGTGGAAGCCATGGATCCACACGAAGTACCACGCGGTGGCCCGGGCATGAATTCACATTCGCCTGACGACAAGGAATTCTACCTGTACGGTCACATCGAAGTGCCGAACTTGAAAGCCAATGATTGCGACAACGAAAACCTGCAACCTGGAATTAGCGGTGGCTTCCGTGGCGGACAAATCGAATCCGGTCCGATGATGCATCAGGCACCGATCTACCAAGATTCGCTGAACGGTGTTCCAGAGCAAATCTATCCGCAAGGCGAGATAGTCGATCCAACCATTTCGACTCCTCAGGCCTCGCGGAACATGCCGCCACGTGGAATGCCAAACCCATCTGGCTACTACCCGCAACAGACTGCACGAAACACCGCTTCACCAGCGAACAATCGCTTCGGTGCGGGCGAGCTGCTTCCACCGAATGCAATCATTCCTGGTCCACAACCAACGAAGGTCGCTGAGGGTGTGATTGTCAGCCAACCGGACTACAGATGATCGCATGAGCGAAATCAAAACGCCCCACCATGTCGCCCGCCTGACAAGCGGGCTGTCTCCCATGAAACCTTTCTCCGTCTATCGAAGTTGTCTGCTATGAGTAACGTCCTCCGATTGGCCTTGGTCGATCCAAACGACTCGTCCCGCGAAACACTGAAAGCGATGCTTTTGGGGATGGACACCGTTTGGCTGGAAGCGGACTGCTCACGCTATGAATTCTTTCCAGACATCGTCGACCAAACGACTCCCGATGTCGGAGTCATTTCGTTGGACACTGATTCCACCGCCGCGATCAAACTGATTGAGCGGATCACTCGCGAAACGCCCGACACGGCGTTGCTTGCGACCAGTGCCGTTAGTGATGGGCAGTTGATCCTTCAGGCGATTCGCGCGGGGGCGCGAGAATTCCTAACGTTACCACTGGTGGAAGAAGAACTGTCTTCGGCCCTTGGCCGGATCAGTCAAACCAAATTCGGTGGTGGCGATGCGCGCAATCGCTCTTGCGAAGTCATCGCGATTGCTGGAGCAACCGGTGGTGTGGGTACGACCAGCACCGCTGTCAACTTAGGCTGCGTGCTGGCCGAAGAAAGCCGCAACAGCGTCGCGTTGTTGGACCTCGATTTGGCTCTCGGTGACGCCGATGTTTTCTTGGATGCCATCCCGGACTACACGCTCGCCGACGTCGTTCAAAACATTGGAAGATTGGACATTCAACTGCTGAAGAAGTCGCTGACGAAACACTCCAGCGGTCTGTACCTGCTGCCGCGACCAGTGGAACTGCATGATCTCGAAGCCATCGATACCGAAAGCCTTCGCAAGGTCGTCGGTTTGTTGAAGGCCTCCTTCACCCACTTGATCGTCGACCTGTCGAAGACCTACAACGCGCTGGACATGATCGCGATCGAATCCGCATCGAGGGTATTGCTGGTTACTCAGTTGGACCTGCCGTGTCTTCGCAACGTGGTTCGCCTGATGATGAGCTTCGATGAAACCGAAGGCCTTGCCGAACGCGTTGAAATCATCGTCAACCGTGCTGGTTTGGATGCTGGTCAAATCAGCCTGAAGAAGGCGAAGGAAACACTCGGACGAGAGATTTTTGCTCTACTGCCTAACGACTATCGCACGATGGTCGAAGTCCGCAATAACGGTGTGCCGTTGATCACACAGGCCCCGAAGGCAGCCTTGACCCAGGCTTTCCGGGACGTTGCGTATCGATTGACACACCGAGAAGCGGGGGCAGCTGCGGAGGAAAGTTCCTCAGCGGACGACCACAGCAGCAATGAGAGCCGCTGGAAACGATTTTGGCCGGGTGCCGCGAAGGCATAGCACGCTCGGGCATACGCGAAACGGGTTGCCCGCCCGCGGTTGGGCTGGTATTTCACGGGGATATCAACCCTCCCGCGAACGCGAGCCCATCCGTTGAGCGAAAACATATCTGCCTCCGACACTCCCGCGTCGGAAGTCGCTACCAAGCCACCAGCGCCCGAATCAGCCTCCATCGGATGGCTTTTCGCGGCTTCGTCCGCATTCGCGATGGTGCTTTGGCTCTCAGGACCTCCGTTTGCGATCGGTCCCTTGGTGTTCATCGCACTGGTTCCGCTGCTGGCAATCGCGGAAGTGGCTCCGGGTTCTTCCTGGAAACGTCCGCTGTACGCTGCATCGCTCGCGTATTGGTTGATCAGCCTTCAAGGGCTTCGCTACGCCCACCCACTGATGTTTCTGCCTTGGATGGCACTGTCAAGCTACTTGGCAATCTATCCGCTTCTCTTCGTCGCATTGCTTCGACGCTGGCGATTACCTGATAACGATGGGAACACGCAATCATGGCGTCATCGCGTTCCCGTTTGCCTTGTTGCCGCGGTCCTTTGGGTTGGCTTGGAATGGATCCGCAACTACTTCTTCACCGGAATCTCGGTGTTGATGCTCGGCCACGCGCTCGCCGACATGCCGATGCTCATTCAAATCGCCGAACTGGGTGGAACCTATACGGTTAGCTTCGTGATCGTCTGCGTCAACGTAGCGATGTTCGATGCACACAATCGATGGGCCGTTCCACGAACATCAAGTGCGTTTGACTCTCCAACGAAGTCGATCGTGATTGCTGGCGGTTTGCTGATCGCCACGCTGGTCTACGGGTCGATGACGATGAACGTTGCGACGGAACCAACCGGCAAAACGATCGCGCTTCTGGGTGGCAATGAGCTGACGGTCTACGAACAAGACATCGTGCGAGAACAAGAGATCTTTGCCGCGTACGGTCAGATGGCAATCGATGCGGTTGCCAAATCGAAGACGCCGGTCGATGCAGTCGTTTGGCCCGAGTCGATGTTCTCAGGCGGATTACCTTGGATGACCACCGGCGCCGATCTGGTTGTTCCTGACTTCATGCAGAACCCAGCTGCAGCGCCGCTGCAGCCTGAACAACTTCGATTCGCCGTCGAAAACAACCAAATCGATTTCCTGAATCGCGCGACCAGCATTCAGCGAGCGATGAGGGCCAGTTCCACCGTTCCGATCGACGCAACTCCGGCGATCATTGGCGGGTGTGGATTGGTCCAGTACGCGGATCGTCCCAGTCAATACAGCGGCGTCATTTGGGTAGATGCGACCGGAAAGATGTCCGGCACGTACTCGAAGAATCACCTCGTCCTGTTCGGAGAAACCATTCCGTTGGTGCACAGCTTGCCATGGATCAGCGACATCGTCCCTCCAGGACTAGGATTGGATCGCGGGACGGAGCCTGAACGCTTTGACTTGGACGGGATTTCGCTGATGCCGAACTTGTGCATCGAGACTGCGGTGGAGCGGATTCCTGTCAACCACATGCACCAACTGAATTCGCGAGCCAACCCAAAGTTGCCGGACGCCATCGTGACGTTGACCAATGACGTTTGGTTCCACGACACAGCGGTCGTGGATCACCATTTGCGATGCGCACAACTGGTTGCTGTCGGATGCCGGCGTCCGGTTTTGTCCGCAGCCAACGGGGGCCCGACCGTTTGGATTGATTCGGCCGGTCGAGTCGTCGAGCGATTGGAGAAGGGACAAAGCGATGTCATCTATGCCCAACCAAGGCGAGATTCGCGAATCAGCCTGTATGTACGCATGGGGTCTTGGCCGGCCGGCCTGATGGGCGCGGCCACACTTTGCGGACTGGCATGGATGACGTTTGAATGGTTGACGCGTCGGCGGAAACGAAACGCAAGCGCCGAAGCCACTCAACCAAATTGATGATCAACACGTCACCGCGAAAGCATCAATACGCTTTCGCGAAAATGGCTCGTTGAGCAGCGGGTTTGCCGGTCAAGAAACAGGTGCCTTCGGTCGCGTTGTCCGTTCGCGGAACGCAACGAATCGTCACCTTCAACTCCTTCAGCAGTGGCTGCAAAGAGTCTTCATCGCTGTAGTGACACCAAGCGAATCCGCCAGTGATTGCGGTGTCACCTTTGTCAGCGAAGAAGTCACGGAACTCAGCTTCTGATTTGAGTTCGACCGTGTTGTCTTCCCGCATCTTCAACGCGGCGTCGAACAACTCTTGCTGCAACGTCGCCAGCTTTTCGCCGATCGTTGCCACCAACTCCGCTCGGTCGATACCGACACTTTTAGGTTGATTACGGATGCCGCAGAAGACGGTGCCCGCGGCCATGTCCTTCGGCCCGACTTCCAATCGAATGGGAACGCCACGTTTGACGTGATACCACTTCTTTTCTCCGCCACGAATATCGCGATCGTCGATCGTCACGCGAACAGGAGCATTTGCGTAGGTTTGAGCGGCTAATTCGTCGCGAAGCGATTGAACGTACTCCATCACCTCCGCACGCGAATCGTCTTTGTAGATTGGTTGAATGACGACATGCGTTGGTGCCAAACGAGGTGGCAGAACCAACCCGTCATCGTCGCTGTGCGTCATGATCAAGGCACCGATCAATCGAGTGCTGACGCCCCAAGAGGTCGTCCAAGCAAACTCAATGTCGCCGGATTCGCTTTGGAATTTGATTTCCTGAGCCTTCGAAAAATTCTGCCCCAGGAAGTGGCTCGTTCCCGCCTGCAAGGCCTTGCGATCTTGCATCATGGCTTCGATCGACAGCGTCTCGACCGCGCCTGGGAAACGCTCCAGCGGAGTCTTGCTGCCGACGATGACCGGCATTGCCATCCAGTTCTCAGCAAAGTCGCGGTAAACCTCGACCATCTTCTCGGTTTCTTCGACCGCTTCTTCCGAAGTCGCGTGGACGGTGTGGCCTTCCTGCCAAAGAAATTCCGCGGTGCGCAAAAACATTCGCGTCCGCATTTCCCAACGGACAACGTTGGCCCATTGGTTGATCAGAATTGGCAAATCACGGTAACTCTGAACCCACTTCGCGTAGGTCGCACCGATAATCGTTTCGCTGGTCGGACGAACGATCAATGGTTCTTCGAGCTTGCCCGCAGGACGCAGCCCGCCGTCGGGATCGGGTTCGAGACGGTGGTGAGTGACAACCGCGCACTCTTTCGCGAATCCATCGACGTGTTCCGCTTCCTTTTCCAGGTAGCTCATCGGAATGAACAATGGGAAGTAAGCGTTTTGGTGGCCGGTTGCTTTGAACATGTCATCCAAAGCACGCTGGACGTTTTCCCAAAGTTGGTAGCCCCACGGTTTGATCACCATGCAACCGCGAACTGGCGAATTCTCAGCGAGGTCGGCTGCCCGAATGACTTGTTGATACCACTCGGGATAATTCTCTTCGCGAGTTGGGCTGATGGCTGTCCTGGGGGCTTTGCTCATGCGGTCACCCCGCATTTCTCGTTCAGCTGTTCCTGGAATCGCGAGAATAAATAGTGGCTATCGTGAGGACCGGCCGCCGCTTCGGGGTGATACTGAACGGCAAACGCACCGGTGGCTTTGTGGCGAACGCCTGCGATCGTGTCGTCGTTCAAATTGCGGTGGGTAACCTCCAAGCAATCCGGTAAGCCTTGATCATCAACCGCGAAGCCGTGATTCTGGCTGGTGATTTCAACCTTGCCCGTTTCCAAATCGAGAACGGGTTGATTGGCACCACGGTGACCAAATTTCAGTTTGAATGTCTTGGCACCGCAGGCAACCGACAGCAATTGGTGGCCAAGGCAAATTCCGAACACAGGCACTTGGCCCAGCAATTCGCCAATTGTTTTGTGAGCGTATGTCAAAGGTTCGGGGTCGCCGGGCCCATTGGACAAGAACACACCGTCAGGATCCATCCTCATGATGTCATCGGCGGACGTGTTGCCCGGTACGATCGTGACTCGATTGCCGCGCGAACGCAGGTGCCGTGGGATGTTCCACTTCATGCCGAAGTCCATGCAAACAACATGCGGACGGCTGTCATCACCGATCGATGAATCCTTGGCTGCTTCGCGGATTTCGCGGATGGTCCAATCATCCAGTTCGTTGGTCCATTTTTCCAATTGAGTCGGCATGACTTCTTGAACCAAATCCCGCCCGACCAAACCGGGTGAAGCTTTGGCTTTGGCGACCAAAGATACGTCGTCCAAATCGGTCGTCGACAAGACGCCTCGCATCGCACCTTCGCTGCGGATTCGTCGCACGAGGGCACGCGTGTCGATTCCGGCGATTCCGACAACACCTTGTGATTTGAGGTAGTCGCTCAGCGAACCTTCCGATCGGTAGTTGCTGTGCATACGACTCTCGTTGCGGATGATGAATCCAGCCAGCGACGTGCCGCGATTTTCCAGGTCAACTGAGTTGATCCCGTAATTGCCCATTTCGGGATACGTCATCGTCACCAACTGACCGCGGTAGCTAGGGTCAGTCAGGATTTCCTGGTACCCAGTCATCGAGGTGTTGAAGACGACTTCGCCGGTCGTTTCGCCTTCTGCACCGAGGCTGGTTCCGGTGTAGACGGTGCCGTCTTCGAGAGCGAGTTTGGCAGTTTTGGCAGGTGAGCTCATCAATGCACAATGGGAGTCGCGGAAAAAATGGGAGACCTTCGACGTGGTGCCCTGTTATCGCTGTCGAATCCATTTTCTTCCAGTCCCCCGAGTGTGCGTCCGCCTCCTTTCCCGCCGATTTGCCGGGGTTTCTTCGCGGCTCTGACGGATCTGACCAGTCTTCGGCAGCGTCGAATTTTTGGCGGGATGATGATGGGAAGTGCGGAAGGACGACCTGACCGGTTCCCCTGCCCATGACTTTGGGAAAGACGGGCGAACTATTGCGGCGTTTGTATCAAAGCAATAATCCGATCGACCGCAAGACGCAACGACTTCGCCGCCATCGCGAAATTGGTGTGCCCGCTGACCTCGGGCTGGATCGCCTCGTACAGTTCCGTGGCACCGCGGAGGCGACGCAGTTTCTTCTTGGCCATTTTTATGTAGACAGCCGTGTCGGTCTCATCCGTCACTGGCCCGACGGCCAAAATGAAATCGTACAGGTCTCGAACAACTTCCCGCAGATCCTCATCCTCTTCCGATTCATCGGCATGTTTGAGAAACGTGCGGACCATCCAGACATGAGTCAGCTCCGCATCAATGGCTCGAACAACCGCGAGTGGATCTCTGGGGGAAGTCATTTCGCTCTGTTTTTTCGTTCTATCTATCAGGACGCTTGCGTTTCTTCGCCTTCAACCGGTACCGCGGCATGCGGTTCGGCTGTTTCAGTAGCATCGGTCGCGGGCTTGGTCGGTGCGTGTCCATGAGGCGTATTCATCGCGACGATTACAACGCCAACGACAGTCAATGCCATGCCGACCCAAAGCACCGGGCTGACTTGAACGTGCCCCCCTAGCCGGATGACTGAAACCAGGGCCGTCACCGACACCGCACCGCCAAAGACAATCGGCATGACCAACAACGCGTTGCCTTTGCTGGTCATCATCGCGGTTGTCAGACAGAGCGCCCCAAAGGCCCCCAAACAACCAGCCAAGAAACCCCATTTAACGGTCGCGAAGTGCTCGCCCGAAAAACTGAAAGAGTCTCCTTTGACGCCCATCATGGCCAAACCACCTAGAATCGCGATCACCAGGTAAGCAATCCCAATGAAGACGTAAGGTTTGAACGGCGACCACAGTGGGGCACCGTTGACACGGGGTGCCTGAGCGTTGCCGATGGTCGGGCCATAGCAGCCCCAAAACAACGCTGTGCCGATAGCGAAGAGAATTGGAATCAACATTTTGTTCATAGAACCGTCAGTAGGAGGGATGGCGGTGGGAGCATGGGCTATCAGCGACTGGGCACCGAAACCAATCCGTGCCCATGTATCAAATGCGTGCCGGAATGACGATCAAACGTTGAACAAGAAGTGGCAAATGTCACCGTCCTGCATCACGTACGATTTTCCTTCCACTCGAAGTTTACCGGCTTGTCGAATGTCTTTCTCTGTTTTGTATTCTTCCAGCTCTGGCAACTGGTAGATTTCGGCGCGAATGAATCCACGCTCGAAATCGCTGTGAATCACCCCCGCGGCTTGGGGAGCAGTGGCTCCGATCCGAACCGGCCACGCACGGACCTCGGTTTCGCCGGCAGTGAAGAAGCTTTGCAAACCAAGTGTTCGGTAGGCTTCGCGAGCGATGATGTTCAGCGATGGTTCTTCCAGACCCACGTCCGCCAACATTTCTGCACGATCTTCTTCGTCCAGTTCAGCGATCTCGGACTCGAGCTTTGCACAAACGCAGGCCACCGAGGCTCCGGTCTTTGCCGCATGCTCACGAACCTTGCCGACCAATTCATGTTCGCCGTTGAGGTCGTTTTCGTCGACGTTGGCGATGTACAGAATCGGTTTCGCGGTCATCAATCCATAGCTGCTGATCGCGACCTGTTCGGCCTCGGGCAATTCCAGCGTCCGCAACGGCTGCTCGCTTTCCAAGTGAGCGTTGCATTTTTCGATCGCCGCGACGCGAAGTTTGGCTTCCTTGTCGCCACTGCGAGCGGTCCGCTGGGCCTTGCCCAATGCGTTTTCCAGGGTCTGCATGTCAGCCAAAACCAGCTCGGTTTCGATCGTGTCGATGTCCGCGATCGGATTGACTTGGCCGCTAACGTGAATCACGTCGGGATCTTCAAAGCAACGCACGACCTGCATGATCGCGTCGACTTGTCGGATGTGACTGAGAAACTTGTTGCCCAAACCTTCGCCTTCGGCCGCACCTTTCACGATGCCAGCGATATCAACCAGCTTCAACGCGGAAGGAATGACCTTTTGAGGCTTGATGAAATCGGTGATCCGATGCAAACGCGCATCAGGCACACTGACGATCCCTTCGTTGGGCTCGATCGTGCAGAACGGATAGTTGGCACTTTGAGCCGCGACGCTGGACGTCAGAGCGTTGAACAGGGTACTTTTGCCGACATTGGGCAAGCCGACGATTCCGGCTTCCATCGAGTTGCCTGAAAGAATGGGGGAAAGAAAGTGGTAGACGGGCCGCCGTGATCCAGCGGTTTTCGCAACGGCCACTGTTATGGCGATTCCAAGCCGATTCGTCGAGACGACGCGGAAGGATGCAAAGACTCTCGACGACTGCGGATCGCTTTGCCAACCACTTTCGTCGCCCGCCATGGCGAGCTGACCGGTGCACAGCGGACAAAACGGGACGCTCCATTCACTTTTCATTTGGCAAATCAGCTTCCACTGTCGCGTCCGTCGCGGATGTCGCCTGCAATGGCGCCGCATTGCCTGGCCCCCGATCCCGGGTGAATCCTCCATCTCACCTGGGTTGAAACCGCGAAGCGATGCTGTGATCCCGGAAGCTGTGCTCGCGACAATCGCCGATCGTCCCTATGCTGGTCGATCGATTGTTTCCGACCCATTTCCTCCGTCCGTACGCGTCTTTCCGCATGCCATCCCTGGATCTCTACGACTACGAACTGCCTCGCGAATTGATCGCACAGGAGCCTCTGCAGAACCGCGTTGACGCGAGGCTGATGGTGATCGACCGAGCATCCGGCGAGATCGAACATCACCACGTTCGCGATCTGCCTCAGTTGCTTCGGGCCGAAGACGTGATGGTCAAAAACAACTCACGAGTCGTTCCGGCACGGTTGTTTGGCAGACGAACAAAAACTGGTGGACGCTGGCAGGGTTTGTTTTTGCGGTCTGATCGGGCGACGGGCGTTTGGGAATTGCTGACCAAGACTCGCGGTACCCTTCAAACCGGTGAAACGATCACACTGGACGACCGCGACGCTCGCGCGGGCGGCGAATTAATGGTCATCGGGCGAGACGACCAAGGACACTTGCTCGTCCAGCCCGTGCCCAATGAATTTTTCGACGGACCACCACAAGCCATTGAGCCCGGCAAATGGTTGGACAAGTATGGCCGCGTTCCAATCCCACCGTACATTCGCGACGGACACATGGTCGACGCGGATGTGACGAACTACCAAACGGTTTTCGCCAGCATTAACCCAGAAGACGCCGGCAGTGTTGCCGCCCCCACCGCAGGTTTGCACTTCACCAAACAACTGCTCGATGAAATCGCGAAGGGTCAAACAGCATCCGCCGAAGTCACTTTGCACGTCGGCATTGGCACGTTCCGGCCAATCGAAGTCGACGACATCGACCAACACCAAATGCACGAAGAATGGGGCCGCATCGAAGAAGACGCGGTAGAAACAATCAATGATCGTCGCAGCGGTGGCGGTCGATGCGTCGCAGTCGGAACGACCAGTGTTCGCGTGCTAGAAAGCTGTGTTACCAATCGAAACGAAACCAATGGCCGAGGCGTTGCAGCAACCTGGACCGGCGCAACGGACATCTTCATCAAGCCGCCATATCGCTTTGGCGTGGTCGATGCATTGATGACGAACTTTCATTTGCCCAAGAGCTCGCTGCTCGTACTGGTCAGTGCCTTCGCCGGCCACGATTTGATTCGTCGTGCCTACAAAGAAGCAATCGCAAACGAATACCGCTTCTTCAGCTACGGCGACGCGATGCTGATCGTGTGATCACAGGAGGCTGACATGCTTGTCAGGGGAACGCGGGCATACGCTCGAGGAAACGGTTACATTCGTAACCTCTCCTTCGTTTGTCTCACCCTGGAGTCCCTCCTCAATGCCCTCCCTCTCGATCTGCCGAATAAAAGCCGTCCACTTCTCACTGCTTGTTGCCACCGTGAGCGCGATGCTGCTCGGCGTCTGGAGTGGAAACGTTTCCGCAGCAGATCGTCCCAATGTCATCCTGTTGATGGGAGACGATCATGGTTGGGACGAAACCGGATACAACGGCCACCCACACTTAAAGACACCGATCCTGGACCAAATGGCAGCGACCGGACTGCGACTGGATCGCTTTTACGCCGCACATCCGACATGCTCGCCGACGAGGGGCAGCGTCATCACGGGACGGCATCCAAACCGATATGGAACGTTCACGCCAAACTATTCGATTCGCCCCGAAGAGATCGGTATTGCCAGCTTGTTGAAACAAGCGAACTACCACACTGCCCACTTCGGCAAATGGCACCTTGGCCCGGTCAAAGCATCTTCACCAACCAACCCTGGAGCGTTCGGCTTCGACGAGTGGTTGTCACATGACAACTTTTTCGAACTCAACCCGTGGCTGTCACACAAGGGAGGCCCACCAGAGCAGTTCCAAGGCGAGAGCTCAGAATTGTTGGTCGATCAAGCGATCAAATACCTTCAAACGGTCCCAAGTGACGAACCGTTCTTTCTCGTGATCTGGTATGGATCGCCGCATGAACCCTACAGCGGCTTGCCAGAAGACCTGGCGTTGTACGACGACCTTCCCAGCCAATATGCCAACCAGACGACACGTTTGACCTCCAACGAAACCGGGCTACCAGTGCGGCGACCGCTCGGCGAGGTGCTCCGCGAACGTTATGCGGAAATCACTGCGATGGACCGTTCGATTGGAACGCTACGTCAGTGGCTGACCGCGAATGAACTTCGCGACAACACCTTGCTGTGGTACTGCGGCGACAACGGCACATCCGGTGATGGGATCGTCACCTCACCACTGCGTGGTCAAAAGTCGGACCTGTATGACGGCGGAATCCGGGTCCCGGGATTGATTGAATGGCCCGCGAAAATCAGCCAGCCGACCACTTCGCAGGTTCCCTCCGTCACAACGGACATCCTGCCAACGCTTTGTGAACTCGCGGACGTCGCAGTGCCGCAAAGGCCACTCGACGGCGTGAGTCTGGTTCCACTACTGAATGGCAATATGAAGCAACGCAATCAACCGATTTGTTTCTGGAGCTTCGACCACCGCCGCGACTCCCAGCAAGATCCTTACCTGGCCGAGGAAGCCCAACAGGGCACCACGCCGCTGGTGAAATTAATGCGGGGCACTGCGACGCGAAATTTTGTCAATTTCCATCACCCGAAAATTGAGCCCGGAGACTTCGGTGGCAAACGCGTGATCATGGACGATCGCTACAAGCTGGTTGTTTCCGCGGATGGTTCCAAACAACTCTACGAGATGCAGACCGATCCGAACGAGACCGAGAATGTGCTCGCCGACCAATCTGAGATTGCGAAAAGCCTGACCGATCAATTGCAGACCTGGCAACAATCGGTGCTAGAAAGCCTCACCGGCCAGGACTACTGAGCCGGTTAGCCCGAGCGTTTTAATCAGACGCGGTGCAGCCACATGAATTCGTACGGGCCGAGTGTCAGTGGATGCGATGTCGTGATGGTCTGACCGGAGTACAAGTCTTCGAAGAACCGCCCCATCCCAGCCGTTCTCAATCGATTGCTATCGATTTGCTGAGCATGCTCGCAGAAGTTCGCGACGACGATCACTCGGTTGCCTTCGTGTTGGCGGACATAGCCGAGCAAGTTGGGTGACTCGAGCACCAACAACTCCATGTCCAAACCACCAAATGCCGGCGTCATCTTACGAATTGCGATCAGCTTGCGAATGGACCGATAGATGCGTCCACGGATGGAACCGTCGTCACCGAGTTCTTCCAGAAATTCCCACTGCATCTTGGGACGGTGCACCCAACGAGTGTCACCGGCCTTTGCGGGGTCTTTGACGAAGTCGTAGTCATTCAGCGCGCCCCATTCTTCACCCAGATAAACCAGCGGAATCCCTCCGACGCTGAGCATCATTGCATTGAGCAAGAGAATTCGGCGAATGGCGAGTTCCTTCCAATCATCCCGGTCGGACTCGATCGCCTGCTCCAGTCCCGCGAGCGAAGCCAACGTTCCGCTGATTCGCATGTCACCGTTGTCAGGGTTGTGCTGAAACGGCACACCACGAGCGAACGACCCTTCAAACTGGCCGGTATAAAACGCGTTCAAAAATTGGCGATGCCCAAACGCATCAATGCCAACCGCTGCCGCGTCCGCATCATCGAACGTCCATCCAATGTCGTCGTGACAACGCAGGTAGTTCACCCAC
This sequence comes from Rhodopirellula europaea 6C, assembly GCF_000338295.1. Lineage (GTDB taxonomy): Bacteria > Planctomycetota > Planctomycetia > Pirellulales > Pirellulaceae > Rhodopirellula > Rhodopirellula europaea. Next base: position 38,244 of record NZ_ANMO01000232.1, on the reverse strand, counting down.
GTGGTCCGCTCAGGCAACTTATGGCGTCGAGCGAGCGAACGTCGAAGTAGCTTAGTATCTCGCGTCGCCAGCGACTCCCACATCAATGCCATCAACGTCGGATTGTACGAGGTCTGGCATTCTTTATGGCTGATATACCGAACGACATCGTCCGGGTGAACAATCGCCTCACTTTTGAACACCAACCCTGGTGCTGCGATTCGAACACAGGAATTGAAAGCACGAATCAGCGTGTGTGCCTCGGGAAGATTCTCACAGTTCGTTCCCATTTGCTTCCAAATGAACGCCACCGCGTCGAGTCTCAACAAGTCGACTCCCGTGTTGGCGATGAACAGCATTTCGGACAGCATCGCTCGGAAGACTTCAGGGTTTCGATAATTCAAATCCCACTGAAAGCTATTGAACGTCGTCCAAACCCACTGCTGCATTCCATCGTGCCACGTGAAGTTCCCACGTCGAACGGTCGGGAATATTTCACGCAGCGTCCGCTCGTATTGGTCCGGCACGGTGCGATCCGGAAAGATGAAGTAGTACTTTTGGTACTCCTCGTTTCCTGATTGGGCCTGTTGCGCCCAGTAGTGATCGTCCGCGGTGTGATTGAAGACGAAATCCAGCACCAACAAGATGCCGGCTTCGCGAAGATCGTCGGCCAGCAAACGCAAGTCGTCGATGGTACCCACGCGAGGATCGACGCTGCGATAGTTGCTGATTGCGTATCCACCGTCATTGTTGCCGGGGCGGACGGCGAACAGCGGCATCAGGTGCAGATAGCTCAACCCGAGATCTTGAAAGTACGGAATCTGCTTCCGCAACTCGCCGAGGTTCTCGCTGAACAAGTCGACATAGAGAGCACCGCCGACCAGTTTTTCAGACTGGTACCACTCGGGGTTGTTGATGCGATGCTCGTCGTCTTCCTTCAACTGATCCGGGCGCATCCGCCACCCACGAATGATCGTCAACAAGATCTGTTCGAGGTGGTAAAAGAAATCCCATTGGTCGCCGTACAAGTGCAGCAGGTAACCGAACAGATCGTCCCAGTGCTGGACGATCCGCAATTGGATTTCATCGGCCTCCTGCTGGGAAACATTCTCCACTTCCCAAAACGATTCCAACTTCGGCAGCAAACGACTCAGCGCACTCTGTGCCCGCGAATCCTTCACGCCGTTGCGAACCGCGTGCATCAGCGTGTTGGTGAGCATTGCGTTCATGGTTTCTGCTGGTGCGGATTCTTGTTCAGGATGCAGCGGCGGCTTCGGAAGATTGACTTTGGTTGCGGTCGTCATTCGTTTCGCCTGCGGGTTGGTCGTCTTGTTGTTCGTTCGATTCCTCACCCGCCTTTTCGCTTGTTCGATGCTTCCCGGGCTCGTGTTCGATCTTATCGTTCGGAATCCGGATATGATTCAGGAAATCGTAGTATTCGATTCCCTCCATGATCCCTCGAGCGTGGTTGCCCTCGGCAAAGTAAATCCGTGGCAGACGCCGCAGCTTTTCAAGCTCGGGGCTGTAGTTGCCCACCACGACGCCCAACGTGCCACCCTTCAGCATGCCTTCGTCGTTGCCGCAGTCGCCCGCGACCAACAATCGCTCGGGTTCAAACCCCCAACGATAAGCCAGGTGCCGCAGCGACAATTCACTGCCGCCACGCAGCGGGATGATGTCTAAAAATGATCCCAACGACAACACGACTTTGACGCGGAGACCCGCAGCGCGGAGCATTTTGCGAATTTGAGCAACCGAAGGTGAATCTTCAGGGTCGATTCGGTAGCTGATTTTGAATTCCGTTTGATCCTTCTCGGTCTGCAAGAACAAACCAGGAACAGAATCGAGCACTTCGTGCACTAGCTTTGGCTGCCAGTGATGTTTGATCTGTTTCCGCCACGATAGGTCAGGGGTGAGTCCTTCGCCGTAGTACAGTTCGGTTCCAACCGCCGCCGACAAAACATCGGGTCGTGGCAAATTGAGTTTCGTGATCAGCGACATCGCTTCATCGAGCGAACGCCCGGTATCGATACCAAAGCCGACATCACGTCCAGCCGTATTCAACAGGTCAACGAAATCAGCGAGTGCTTCATCGTCGCCCGTCAATGTGTTGTCGAGATCCGTCATGATGATGCGATCGAACTCCGGCAATCGCCGCGTCGTTCGTCCCATCGATTGCGCCAAAGCAGGAGTCGCGGACTGCTCAATGATCTCAGTGACATCACGCAGATAGCGATCGACGTGGTTGGCCCAACTGTAATGCGTCCGAGACCCTTCGATCCCGTTTTCAGACCAAGTTTGCCATTGTTCGGGCTCAGTCAGACAGCGCATCAACGCGTGGTCAATGTCCTCCGCCGATAGCGGATCGATCAGCAAACCATTCTGACAATTCGCGATGATGTCGCGTGGTCCGCCATCATTGGTCGCAACGATCGGCACGCCGCTGGCCGCGGCTTCCAAAAGTGTCAAACCAAATGGTTCAGTCAGCGCTGGATTAACGAAGACCCCCTTTCGCCGCGCGGTCAGACGATACAGCTCGGGCACGTCACTGGGGCGGTGTGCTTTTGGATACGCGACGTGACCATATAAATCGTACACGTCGATCAGGTGCAAGATGTTCGTTAAAACGCGGCGTTGCCCGGCTGGCATTTCGCGAAGATCGTCTCGCGAACCAAGAACGAGAACCAAGTTCGCCATTTCGCGGAACTTTGGATTTTCGCCAAAGACGCGAACGAGCATCTCAATGTTTTTTCGTTCATCCGGCCGAGCCATCGCTACGACCATTGGCTTCTCCGAATCTTTCAGAAACGGCGTCAGCAGATCGTGAATTCGCGGAAGAGGCTCCGATTCGTCGACTGGATAAAACTGATCCAAATCGACACCCGGAGGAATCACTTCCATGCGATCGGGCTGATAGTGATCGTAAACGGCGTATTGTTCTTCGACTTCTTGCCCAGTGCTGGTGATCACCATCGATGCGGTTTCGAGTGCAAACTCTTCCGCTTCTTCGCGGACCGTGAACTTGAACTTCTTGTCCAACTCGCGAGGCGGCTTCGGGGCCTTGGAATCTTGCGATGCCGCGATCAGCCGCTGACGTTTGACGCGTCCGAGCGAGTGGCCGGTGAAGACATAGGGCACGTGAAGCAACCGAGCCAATTGAGCGCCCGCGTAGCCGGCGTCGGCGTAGTGACCGTGGATCAGATCTGGCAAACCGACTCTTCGGTAGTGCCCCAGCATTTGATCGATGAAGGTCTCCAGGTAAGGCCACAAGCCTTCTTTGCGGAGATATCGTTTTGGCCCAAATGGCACGCGAACGATTTTCGCTTTTGGATTGATGACTTCTTCTACTTGGGCGTAGTCCGGCCCGACTCGTTCGTCAAAGATTTGCCGCGTGACCAATTCGACGGATTCAACTTCTTCGCGTCGCGAAAGTTCTTCCGCTAGTTCGAGAACGTATTTGACCTGTCCTCCCGTATCCGCGTCTCGTCCAAGTTCGCAATCTCGAGCACGAATCAATCCGTGCAAGCTAAGCAAAGTGACGCGAAGTGTCCCGCTGGCGGGCATGCTCATGGTAATCCTGTCGATAGAAGGTCCGAGTCCGCACAACGCGTTCAGTCATCTGGAACGCAATGCGGATCTTCGGTGAAATCAATCCGATAAAACTCTTTTTGGTCGCTGGTGGCTCCCGGCAGGCCGCACACCTGAGACGCGAAACGAGTCGCGGTCTTCAGGGTTTCTGCCACCGACAGCTTTCTCAAATGCCCGGCGATCATCACCGACGCAAACGCGTCCCCGGCTCCGACGGGATCGATCAATGGATCTGGTTCCGGAGCGGCCACGGTGATCGGTTCTAGACCACCGCCGACGTTAGCTTGACTGGATTCGCTCAAATGACACTCAGCACCATCCGCGCCGAGCGTCACAAGCAGGCATTTGAGGCTGCTGTAGCTACGAAGCAATTCACGTGCCGCCGCTCGACGATCGTCCGGACTGGACAATTCGCGACTAGCCAAATCGCTCATTTCGTCTTCGTTCAGCTTCACCAGTCCAGCACCTGGCATCAAATCGTCCAACCAAGCCACATCGTAATGCGGTTTGCGGACGTTGATATCGAAGAACACATCGAGGTCAGTCTCTTCGTCACCCAGAAATCGATCGCGAAGAGCGTGAATGGTCTCGCGATTGCGTTGGCTTCGGTACGCTAGCGTTCCGTGATAAAGCAACGAGGGGAACCCTGCGGCGGTGGCTTCGCGAATTCGATCTTGGATGGATTCCAGGACAGAATCACTCGGCACCGGAATCTGATCGTACGCGACACCACGAACGATTTCGTATTTTGGTTCGCCGTCGACCAGAGTCACCGCAACCGTCCCCGTCGCGACGCCCGGCAACACCGCGACCGCGTCAGTGGACAGTCCCCATTCGCGCATTCGTCGAAGAATTTCGTTGCCGAGATCGTCATCGCCGACAGCACTGACGAACAATGGCTGCAACCCGAAACCTGCCAAATTCCAGGCGACGTTGAGCGGGGCACCGCCGAGGACTTGACGGTCGGGGAAACAATCCCACAACACTTCTCCCACAATGATCGCGACGCCTGCCTGAGGAACTTGACTGCGGGCAATCGACGAATCGGTCATCGTGCGTTGTAATCCTTGAGCAGCAAACTGATTGAAAATCCAAACATCATCCTCACGCGACAACGCTGATCTTACACGATGAATTCCACGATCGCATCCAACCCAACGTCCTCGCGCATTGTTTCCATCACGTCCTTGCCACCAAAAGTCTTGGCAACGGATTTGGACGGAACGTTCTTGCCGCTCGACGGGGATGATGCCGCCGTAGCGTCAATGCAACAAATTCGTGAGCAACTCGAAGCAATCGATGTGCCACTGGTCTTCGTCACCGGTCGCCACTTCGATTCGGTCCGCGATGCGATTGGCGAATTTGATTTACCAAAGCCGCAGTGGATCCTGTGCGATGTCGGTGTCAGCATCTACAAAGCCGACGGTGAAGGTGGCTACATTCGCGAATCCGCCTATGAGCAAATCCTCGACGATGTGCTCGGCGATATCGATATTGAGAAACATCGTCTCGCTATTGGTGAACTTGAAGACTTCACTTTGCAAGAGTCGTTCAAACAAAGCCGACACAAGTGGAGTTACTATGTTCCCGCCGAACAATTGGAAGATTGTCACAGAGCGGTCGAGTCCTATCTCAAACTTCACGACCTTCCCTGCAGCATCGTCAGCAGCATCGACCCATTCAACAACGATGGTTTGGTCGACGTCCTTCCGCACGGAGCATCGAAAGCGTTCGCACTGCATTGGTGGTGCGACCAACATGAACTGCAGCCAGAGCAAATTGTGTTCTGCGGCGACTCCGGCAACGACACCGCTGCATTGATCGCGGGATATCGATCGGTGGTCGTTGGCAACGCGGATCGCAAGATTGCTCGCAACGTTGCCGAAGCGCATCACACTGCGGGTTGGATCGATCGGTTGAAACTCGCTCGCGGCACCAGCACATCCGGCGTCCTCGAAGGCGCTCGCTGGTTTGGCTTGTTTGAAACACCGGCTGAAAACGAAACGGCAATCGGCAAAGGAACCAGCCTGCCCGAATCGATTCCGTGGGGAGCACGACTGATCGGTGCGAATCGTGCCGAGTTCACCTTGTGGGCTCCTAAGCAAAAACAGGTGGTCCTGGAACTGATGCCGGACCGACTGGTTCGCATGCAGCGTGAAGACAGAGGCTTTCATCGCTGCGTTGTCGACGGCGTGGTCGACGGCTCCCGCTACCAGTATCGATTTGTTCGCGATGAGCATGTCGCCGCATTCGCTGATCCGAATATCGAACTGAATGTTGACATGCTATTGCACGCTTTGCCGGATCCGGCATCTCGGTATCAACCCGAAGGCGTCCATGGTCCGTCCTCCATCGTTGACACTCAATTTCCTTTTCAAGCGACAGCTGAATCAGCCGTCGACGAGCTGGACGAACTGATCATTTACGAGATGCATTTGGGGACCTTTACCGAACAAGGAACCTATCTGTCAGCGATCGAACGATTGGATGAATTGGTCGATCTGGGAATCACGGCAATCGAGTTGATGCCGATCGCCGCGTGTGCCGGTCGCTGGAATTGGGGGTATGACGGGACGCACTGGTTTGCCCCCATGACCGCATTCGGAAGCCCCGATGAGTTCCGACAATTCGTCGATGCAGCACACGCTCGCGGACTGCTGGTGATGGTCGACGTCGTCTACAACCACTTTGGCCCGGAGGGCAACTATTGGTCCGAGTTTGGTCCGTACACATCCCGCAAACACAACACGGTCTGGGGAGCGGCACCGAACTTTGATGATCCCAAACGCGGTGATCTGGTTCGCCGATTTGTGATCGACAACGCGATCATGTGGCTCAATGAATACAACCTGGATGGACTTCGCGTTGACGCGATCCACTGCATGAAGGATGACTCGGCCAAACACATCACAACTCAGATGAGCGAAGAGATTCGGCGATGGTCAGACCAAGCCGGTCGTCGCGTTTGGCTGATTGCGGAAACCAACGTCTACGATGCCGCGATGGTCAAACCATTGAACGAAGGCGGCACCGGATTCGACGCTCAGTGGAGCGATGACTTTGTCCACAGCATGTTCGCCACCGTCCGACCCGGTGAACAATTGACCCAACGAATCTACTCGCCCGGAAGTGATCTGGAACAAACACTTCGTCGAGGCTTCGTCTTCGCAGGTGACGTTCGTGGCGACCGAGGCCGTGAGAGTGAGCCGACGCTTGATACCGATGGAATGCTGCAACGCATCGACACACGATCGTCCATCGTGTGCATCCAAAACCATGATTTCATCGGCAACCATCCGACGGGGATGCGTCTGCATCAATTGACTTCACAGGAAACGCAGGCCGCCGCCGTGACATTGGCGATGTTGCTGCCATCGATTCCGATGCTGTTCATGGGCGAAGAATTTGCATCGCCCAATCCGTTTCGTTTCTTCGTCGACTTTGGCGATCCTCGATTGCAACGTGCCGTCGTCCGAGGTCGCAAACGCGAATACCCACAACACGACTGGAGCGATGGTGTGCTACCGACGGATGAAGAGGCAATGCGGTCTTCGGTGATCGGCAGCGTTGAATCGGGCAGCGAGACGATGCGGAATTGGTACAAGACATTGATCTCGATCCGAAAGCAGTTCGTCGGTTCCGGATTGCTGTCTCCTGAGAATTTCAGCGTCGACGTCAATTGCGAAGCCAACCTGTATTCACTCAGCTATCAAACTCAAGATGAGGCATTGCAGGTAATGGTTCGTTTGTCACCGCTCAAAGAGGACGACTCGGTCGACGAACCTACCGCGATCGATCCATTGCCCTCCGGCCCCGAAGGTGTTTTGCCCGAATCGTGGCGATTGCTTGCCGATTCAATGGAAGCATTTGGCGAACGCCTGACAGGCGGACTGCTGCCGAATCACGCTCGCATCTGTTACTTCCAGCAAGACAACGCAACCGCCTGAGGAACGGCCAAGAACGCGACGCCAGGTCTCGCTGAACCACGCGGACCACCTATTCTGCCAAACCGACGTCTTCAATTTGATGCTGGTTTATCAAATCCGTCATTTGATTGAACTTGAGCCAAAAATGCGATTTTCCTAAAGTCGCGGCTTCAGGACCGAAAATCACCCGGATAAAGGAATGTCCGAAGATGACGAATCAATCACGCATGGCGTTGCGACAATCGCCCCTGCAGAACCTCACTCGCCGGCACCTCTTGCTCGCCGCAGCCTTCGTGGCGATCCTGAGTGGTTTCTCGACCATGCGAGTCGAAGCGGCCGAAAACTCGGTCGTCGCCGTGGTCAACGCCGATCCAATTTCGCGAGATTCGTTGGCCACCGCCAGCGTTCAGCGTTACGGAACGGACGTGCTGGACAACTTGATCAACCGACACTTGATCATGCAGGAATGCAAACGTCGCGGCTTGGGTGTCACGACCGAAGAAGTTCGCACCGAGATCAACCGAGTTGCAAAGAAGTTCGGCCTGAACGTTGAGAGCTATCTGCAACTCCTGAACGAAGAACGCGACATCACGCCTGACCAATACAGTCGTGAAATCATTTGGCCCATGCTCGCATTGCGAAAATTGGTCGCCGACGAAGTTGTCGTTTCACAAGACGAATTCAATCGTGCGTTCGTGTCGCAATACGGCGAGGCCATCAAGTGCCGCATGGTGATGGTGCAAGACAAATCACAAGCAACCCAACTGCGTGCTCAAGCAGTTGCTGAACCGAGCAGCTTTGCTCGCCTCGCAAAAGAGTTCAGCGAAGACCCCACCAGCGCCAGCGTCGGCGGATTGATTCCACCCATTCGCCGATACATGGGTGACGAAACAATCGAAGAAGCCGCGTTCGGTTTGAAGGTGGATGAAGTCTCCGAGTTGCTGCCAGTCGGCGACCACTGGATGTTCTTGCAAGCCGTTCGCCGGATGCCAGCCAGCCAGCCGTCGCCACAAGCCATGCCAGCGATCAAAGAACAAATCAACGATCGAATCCGCGACGAAAAAATGAAGACTGCCGCTAGCCAGCTCTTCGCACAACTTCAAGAACAAGCTCAAGTCGTGAAGATTTTGGGGGATCCACAAGCATCCGCCAAACACCCCGGCGTTGCCGCAATCATCAACGGTCAACAGGTTTCGATCTCCAGCGTTGCAGCCGAATGCATCAAGCGTCACGGCGAGAGCGTTTTGGAAGGCGAGATCAATCGCAAGCTGCTCACGCAAGCTCTTGCCAAAGCTGGAAAGAAAGTCACCAACGAAGATTTGAAAGCTGAAATCGAACGAGCTGCCATCAGCTTTGGCTACATGACCGACAACGGATCCGCTGACGTTCAAGGTTGGTTCGATGCCGTTCTCGAAGGTGGCCCAGGAACTCGCGAAGTCTACATCGAAGACGTTGTGTGGCCGAGCGTTGCACTGAAGAAGTTGGTGGAAGACGAAACAACCCTCACGCAAGAAGACTTGCAAATTGGTTTCGAGTCCCACTACGGACCTCGTGCGGAAGTCTTGGCTTGCGTCCTGTCCGACCAACGCAGTGCCCAAAAGGTTTGGGAGATGGCTCGCGACAACCCAACCGATCAATTCTTCGGCCAGTTGGCAAACCAGTACAGCATCGAACCGGTTTCCTCCAGCAACTTCGGCAAGGTCCCGCCGATTAAACAACACGGTGGTCAGCCTTCCGTAGAGAAGGAAGTCTTCCAAATGAAACCGGGTGACCTCAGCGGGATCATCGCAACAGGTGACAAATACATCATCCTGCGTTGCCAAGGATTCACCGAGCCCATCGTTTCCGACTTCGAAGCCGTGCAAGAGGAACTCAGTAGCGTTTTGATCGAAAAGAAGATGAACGTTGCAATGAGCTTGAAGTACGACGAACTCAAACAAACCGCTGAGATCGACAACTTCTTCGTCGCCTCCAAAGAGATCCCACGGGTCGCCAGCGGAACTCGCTGATCGACACGTTCGCTTGACGAACTCTCAATTGAAAATCGAAAGCCACGCCTGGATGCCCATCATCCGAGCGTGGCTTTTTTTGGCTCAAAGGGTTTCGCAACGACTGCAATCAATGCCAGCACATCCAACTCGTCACCAATGGCGTCGGTCCAGGTTGGACTATCTCGTCGCCGTGGTATTTGTTGCGTGCCGTTCATCCGCCAACCACTCAACGACGATCGGGATCCAGTGTTCCAAGCCATCGGTCAGTTCCGGGTGCGGGCCAAAGCAGAACACACGACCGTCGCCGTAGGCACAACGAACTGCCGCGGAGGTTCCTTTCATCACGCCTTCGGGTGCTCCCTTCTTAGCAATCTCGGATGCGTAGATGGCCAAACTTTCATAGTCCGGCACTTCTGGATCATCCCATTCCCGACGACCCAACAAAGGTCCTTGGGCATAGTGAATCTCTGCAGCGGGCTCGTCCAAGGCAAAGAACGCGACGCCTGGTTTTGAGAGTTCGAGATCTACCGCACCGTTTCCGCGTGCCCAATGCTTGCGATCGACCACCTTCGCATCGATCAACCCCAGCGACCACGAGTAATCATTGGTCGCCAAATAAGCACCCGCACAAACGCCCAGGAAACCACCACCTTCGCGAACGAAATCACGAACCGTCGAACGCCCCTCTTCACCGAGTGCACGTCCTTGCTTGCCGCCGCTTCCGCCGGGATGAACCAACACGTCAAACTCCGCCAGCTTTCCTTCGGCGATGTCATCCACCGTGATGCGATCAATTTCATATCGATCACCGGAGTCCTCTTTCAACGCCTTGATCAACTTCTCCGAACTCGGTCCAACGCCACTTCCTTCAAAAACGGCCACGCGAACGCACTGCTCGCCAAACGCGGAACCGGACACGAGCAACAGGCACAACATGCCTCCGAAGTATCGCATCGCTCGCCCAATGGACTGCCTACGATCGACCAGCTGTACATGTTTCATCGCGTTTGGTTCCCGTCTTGGATAGTTCGTCGCGGCATCGACTTCATTGAGCCGATCAGTCAGTTCGACCGGCAGTTTACCTCGACAGCGTCGGTTTGAATTGGCCGCCTGCGAGTTTGTCCCGGTTTCAGGGAAGGACATGTGGCGATCGCCAACACGGCGCATGCAATCGCAGTAGACACTCATCACATTTAATCCTACCCAAATAGAATGCTAGATTGTTCTCACCCACAAGTGTCATTCGGTATCTAAAAAGCATCCATCATTCCACCTCGAGCGTTTTCATGAAGCCAGCAACGATCACTCTGGTTGCCTTGGTAGCCAGCTGCCTGTTCACCACTCATGGCTGGAGCCAGTCCGCACCGACGAAACAGCAACTTGAGAAATGGCACAAACAGTTCCCCGCAGCGGACACCAACCGCGATGGAACGTTGTCGCCCGAGGAAGCAACCGCTTACCGAAAGAAGTTGCTCGGAAGACGCGGTAAACAATCAAATACCAATCGTGCGACACAAGGTGCACCGAGACAATTCAAAGTAGATGCAGGATGGGACCAACCTCGATTCCCCGACGAAGCGGTGTGCTACAAAACACCGGCGGAGATCAAAGCGATCTACGAAGACGTCAAACCAGCCAATCAAAACACAGTGGTTTCATTCCCTGAACCAACCGGTCGTGAGCGACGGATCGTCGCCACCGGTCACAGCTTCATGGCGCCGGGATTCAACACGCTTCCCAAAATTTGCAAAGCAGCGGGGATTCAACCGATGCTTTACACACACACCGGTGGAGGCATCACCGGAAGTGCGCGGTACAAGTGGGAACAAGAGAATGGGATTTTTCAGTTTGAGGGATCTCCGGTTCCAAAGTTGCTCGCATCGATCTCCAACGGTGATTGGGATGCGATGATGTTCGGACCCTACTTCAATGACAAACCAGAATACTATTCATGCTGGATCGACTTCTGTTTGAAATTCAATCCTGACATGAAGTTCTATCTCTCGGATGCTTGGCCTCAGCTTTATCAGCTGGGTGAAAACCCAACGTCGGAATCATTCTTCACCGAAGAAGTCTTTGAACGACTGGGGACGGAACGCCGAACGATGTCAAACGAAGTCGTCGACGTCCTTCGAAGGAAATACCCGGACAAAGTCTTCGTGCTTCCGACCTCCGACGCGATGGTGCTTGCCGCCCAAGCCTACCTACGCGGCGACCTGCCGGGAATCGAAGGCGTCCACCGAGTGATCGGCGGAAAGCAACGGTCACTTTGGAAGGATCAACTCGGGCACCTCGGTCCCGGTTTCGAACGATTGGAAGGTTACGTGTTCTATGCCACGCTCTACGGCGAGTCTCCCGAACAGATCAAGAACCCAATCGCTTTCGGTGGAGATGCGTCGTTCCCAAGTCCTGAGCTGGATCAGATGTTTCGCAAGATCGCTTGGCAAGCCGTCACGGAGCATCCGTACTCGGGCGTGAAGGATGAAGACGGCGACGGAACATCCGATGCCCACCATCAACTCGGCAATCGCACGGAAGGACAAACCGATGCAAAGTGACGCGAAAACCGTCAAGCAATACCTCGCCGAACTACCCGCGGATCGCCGTGTCATGCTCGAGGCGGTTCGAGAGATGATCCTCAACAACATCAATGACGGATTTGAGGAAGGAATGCAGTACGGCATGATCGGCTACTACGTGCCGCACAGTATTTTTCCAGACGGGTATCACTGCAAGCCATCCGAACCGCTTCCATTTCTGTCACTCGCATCGCAGAAAAATTACTGTTCGCTCTATGCCATGTCTCTTTACGGTGACGCCGAGTCTCTGGCGGCTTTTCAAACGGCTTGGAAAGCCACCGGCAAAAAGCTGAACATGGGAAAGTCTTGCATACGATTCAAAAAGCTGAACGATTTGGCGCTGGACCTGATCGCCGATCACCTCCGAGACATCACGGTCGACGCGTACGTCGAATCATACAAGCAGGCGATCAAGAAATAGAGGACTCTCGAAAGAATGCAACAGGGCTCAATTTCAGATGAAGTCCGGCCCGTGCTCGGAGCAACCGCCGACAAAGCGATCGAAACTGTCAAGCAAATGGATGCCGAGAAGCTATCCAAGACCGCGACAGACAAAACAGATGCGCTGCTCGATACGGCAGCGAAACGAACCAAACGTTTTCTGAATCGAGACATCACCGACGACCAAGAGTGAAACAATCAAACTCGACGCGGGAACGAAACAGTGACCTCGGAACCGGGCGTGTAAAGAACGTTGGCGGGGGTCGCATGATCGAGGAAAGCGAATTCCTCGCCGTATGCTCGGCCAAAGTCAATTTCGATGCGGTGGTCCAAGACTTCGCTGCACGGCCACTGTGGATGAGTGACTTCGTACTCAAGCGTTCGCTTTGTACCTTTCGCATAGCCCCAGTAGTGTTCCGTGATGAATTCAGAAAATGAACCGGGAGCTGGCAAACTGCGTTCACTGCCAATGGTCGCCGAAAATCGCTGTGACTGCTGGTCTCCCCATGCATACCAACAGGACTGTTCATCCACACCGTGGCTCATCGGAAGCCGAACGTAGTTCTCGTCGAAGAGGTTGTTGGCTACCAACGGAATGATTCGGCTCGGGACAATCTCTTTGATAAACGTCACCGCCCGAAGCGACGGATCTCGGTCTGGTTTGACGTAGAACCGAAGATTGACTTCTTCGAACCGCCGGTGAAAAAGAGCTGGAACCCCAACGACGGATGTCTTCTCAAACCGGAATGCAACGAGACTGACATAGTGCCGCCCTTCAAAATCGTCCAGCGAAGTGCGAGCGGGCACAAACGGCTGAAGCACACGGGGATCGACCTCGTAGTTCGCTAGCAACAGGTCACACCAAACCGCCGACAAAAATTTCATGACGTTGACCTGAAAGAAAGCGACGAATGGATCAAAACGTCACGGACGAGGCAACCGTTCCGTCCCAATTGGTTCCTGCCGGCTATCGACGCCGACGGGTGCGACGACCAGCCCGGCGAGCGTGTTCGCTCATCGCACCAGCCGCGGCGTGAGCCATCGCATTGACCAGAACTTGCGTCATCGGATGCGTCGCGACATTCGTAACCCGATCCATCGCGGTCGGCCCCCAGCTTTGCATCCGGCGGATCGAATTCCAAAGATCATCCACATCGTGTGCTGAACGGGCTCGATCCAGGGGAGTCAACACGTCGAGCATGTCGGAGAATTGGCAACGAGCCTGCTCGTAACCCGATGCACGAAATCGCTGGATCAACCGACCAATCGCTTGATGGATTTGTTGCTGCTCCATCATCTCCTCTTGATGACGATTGCTCGACAATTCCGTCTGGTCCATCCGGGTCTCGATCCCACGCAACGACGCCACAATTTGATCGTCGGTGATCTCAGGAGTCCGCCGGGCTTGCTGCCGCAATTCGTGCGTGTCAGTCCGATCGAGCATTTCACGAAACAACTCGATTGCTTCTTGGTAGTAAGAACACTGCGGTGTCTCAAGCTCGGTCAATTTGGCTTCCGTTTGCTCGCAACGCTGCGTCCACTCGTCAAGTTCCTTCAGCGTTGCATCACGCTGTCGATTCAGAGCACGCACCTCACGAAGATGTTGATCCAGACCGTGCTCCGCGGCCGCTTCATCACGATGCCGCTCCAATTCCTCCATCACGGTTTCGAGAGCCTCACGGTCTTCCGCGATGATCGTCCGCATCGTTTCAGGGGTCGTCGTGAGGTAATCGTAGTTGCGTTTGGATTCGTGATAGTTGTTGAGCTTTGCGATCCAGCGATCCATCCGCCGAGTGAATCCGCGGTGGGCATACTCCGGCGTCCCAAACTTCCGATCCCTCAGATAGCAGAACAGGTTGCACTCTTCGTAGGCCGGCAACTTGCGAGCGGCGTCCTGGCTGATCTCGTCCAAGTTCGCTTCCGCTCGTTCGAGCGCAGCCTCGGCCATCGCGGCCCGGTCCGATAGAGCGACAAAGTTTGGGTTGTCTCGAAGCGTTTGCTCTACCGCCGCGATCAATTCTTCCTGCTTGGTCTCCGCCGCTGCGATGGATTCATTCAATTGCGAAAGTGCGGCTTCCTGCATTTCGCGCCCATGTGTGTCGGCCTCGAGATCCTCGTGCAATCGCCGCTCGTGATCTTGTTTGCGAAGCAAGATCTCGGACATCGATGCCCGCACCTCGGACCACGTTTCCTGAATCGCTTCGGGAGTCAATTCGGGCAAGTAGTGCTGAGCCAAACTGCGCAACGTCTCGTCACGCTGGTTCTGCAGCGAGTCCTGCTCCGACTGGAATTGCCCCAATTGAGAACGAAGCTGCTCCAGTTTCACTGCGGCTTGGTTGTAAGCCGCCAGCAATTGTTGATGGACGGTGGGTCCGGTCAGCGGCATGGCGAGACGAGGGGGCGAAAGGAACGTTTGCAAATGTTGTGGCGCGACGATCGGATCGGAACCGACCGCGTGGAACGTTTACGTAAAAAAATACCAAGCTCCCGCAGCGGCGGCCGCGGTGGCTGCCATGGCAATCCGTGTCCGCCAGATCCAGCAATAGGCGACAAACTTTTTCAGTCCAGGCTTGGGTTCTTCGTAAGTGTGAAGATTCGAAAGGTATTGATCGATCGCGGCATCGATCTCCGCTTCGCTGACGTGATCTCCCGACATCGCTGCGGTTCGCATCAACTTTTCACGCAATTGAATACGGACGTCGTCGGAACGAAACATCTCCTCCGCGGTGGTGCGGCGATCTCGCAATTCACGAGCGACATCCATAACCCGCAGTGTTTCCGCAATCGTCAGGTCTTCGCCAGGTAATTTGGTCGCGGCGCGGCGTTCGCGCAGCTGTTCCATGGTCGACGGTGCGGTCGCTTGTGCTTGAGCGTTGGCCATGACGAAAAGAACTGTGAAGAGTGGTTGGCGTTGAATGAAGAAGGCTTTTCGTTGCCAACTTCGGGGCGCTAATTCCGGATGCCGAACCGAGGACGCGACTTTCGACAATGATTGGATTGTATCGCCC
This sequence comes from Rhodopirellula europaea 6C, assembly GCF_000338295.1. GTDB lineage: Bacteria > Planctomycetota > Planctomycetia > Pirellulales > Pirellulaceae > Rhodopirellula > Rhodopirellula europaea. The sequence goes on along the minus strand of NZ_ANMO01000232.1, from coordinate 22,732 downwards.
GGCTGCGTCATCGCGGGAGTGGTCTGTTCAGCTTTCGTATGATTGCCCCTGGTTGCACCGCAACGTAATCTAAGAACCGATGCCCATGAAACAACTTCGCCGGCCGACGACTTTCGAGATCGAGGGCCATTTTATTTCGATATCACGTTTCAACGTTGAGATCAGTTTGATGCGCCCCGATTGGTGGCAAAATTCGCCAATCACGGCAGTGGTACAATCGTTCGGCGGACGCTCCTGAAACGGATCGTTCGTCCGCGGCAGAGTTTCCTTTTCACGTTACTAATTTTACGCACGAGTTCTTGGTCATGAGCCAGCAAGCCAAAGCCTCCGCTCCGGCAGAGTCCGCCCAACAAACCACGCCGGTCGCTCCGGCGACGCAGCGTGACACTCAGTCCATGCGGCAATATCTGGACAGTGCTCTCGAAACGCTGAAGAAATTTGGGACGTCCGAGAACACTGCTCCGCAAGAATTGATCAGTTTGCTCGAAGGTGTCCGGCACCTCGACGAAGCCAAGGTGCTCGCGATCGCAGACGTGATCAAGCACATGAGCGCGTTCAACGCACTCGTCCGAGACAACATCGAATCAGTCCAAATCGGCAACCGCTACATGGACATCACGCAGATGTTCGATTCAGTACGCGAGGACAGCAAACGTCTCATCTCGCAACTTGACGACGGAAAGATCAGCGGCACCGAAAAAGTGTCGAACTGGTGGATGAAAATCCGCCGCGGTACGCCGAGCGATCGTTTCGAGAAAATCGCGGAAGTCTACGGCGAAGTCGCCAAGGACACCAAAGACGCTTTGCAGGTCGAAGAACAAATCATGGACGCGTACATCGACTTCCGATTCGCATTGAAAGAAGCCGAGGTGCTCGCTCGCGAATTGCTGGACACCCACGCTCCGATCTTGGAAGCCGCCAAAGATGGGCTGGCGACCGCACAAGAAGCTCTCGACAACTACACCGGTGAAGATCAAGCCGGCAAGAGCCAATTGGAACTTCAACGTGACGAAGCTCGCCATAAATTCGAAGAAGAAGACAAGACGTATCAGTTGCTCAAAGACATCGCCGAAAACCTCGAGATCGGCTACGACGTCGGAGAAACGCTGATCACAAAACTGAAGCAAACCCACGACGTCAAAGAACGTGTGTTCCGCCGCGCCGTGACGTTTTTCACGACCAACGAACACGTCTTCACGATTCTGGGAACGGTTTACACCAGCCAACATGGTTTGCACGAAGTCACCCAGGCCACGGAGGCCATGAAGGACGGCGTCAACAAAGGACTGGAAGACATCGCTGGTCTGGGTCGCGAATTGGAACGTGCTGCATTGAAGGCCGGCTACGGAAGCACGATCGATCCCGAATCGGTGCAGAAACTGGTCGATGCGATCAGCGGGTTCCAAATCGAATCGCTGCAAATGATCGCTGAACTTCGCAAAGAGAGCGAAGAAAGCACGAAAGCAATTCGCCAAAGCGTCGAAGAGGGCAAGAAGAAATACCAGCAAACCCTCGGACGCTACGCTCGCGGCGAATCGCTGCTGTAAAGCGGTTTTGCCGACGGTATTGGACGTGAGCGTGACGCGTCGATTAATTAGCTCGCGGCATAAGTTTAGAGTTGCGCTTTTGCATTCGGTTTTGTTGGCCAACGGCCTTCGTCATCGTAGCCTGGGGCATCGCCCCAGGGATCGAGAACGAAGGGAAACTGGTTGGCCAACGGCCAACTTCAACCCAAACGTTTTGAATTGAATTTGGCCGTTGGCCAAAGTAGGGGCGTGTTTTTCTGCGTCAGGGGTGATGCCGCTGGCTATGTTGAACGAGGCCGTTGGCCATTCGAGGAAAAAACGCAACTTTAAAACGCGTGAGCGAAGAGCACGCTGTGCGAATACTGTTCGCAAAACGATTGACAGGTGAATATTGCCACAGGATCTCCTCACCGACGATCAGGACATCTCACGGTGCGGATGGTGCGGTACCGATGCCGACTACGTTCGCTACCACGACTTAGAGTGGGGTGTGCCCGTCCGGGACGATCTGGGTCTGTTTGAAAAGATCTGCTTGGAAGGTTTTCAGTGCGGCCTGTCTTGGATCACGATCTTGAAACGCCGAGCAGCGTTCCGGGAATGCTTTGTCGACTTTGATCCGCGTCGGCTCTCGAAGTTCACGCCATCCGATGTCGAGCGACTGATGACCGATTCTCGGATCATCCGAAACCGAGCCAAGATCGAAGCTACAATTCAGAACGCTCGGACGATGACCGTCATGTTGGACAGGGACGAGTCGCTTGCCGAGTTGCTGTGGCAATTCGCACCAAAGAAGCGTCGGCTTTATCGAAGGCTCGATCAGGTCCCGGCAATCACCGAAGAGTCAACCAAGATGAGTCGCGTGCTCAAGAAGGCCGGTTGGAAATTCGTCGGCCCCACGACCTGTTATGCTCTGATGCAGGCAACCGGCATGGTCAACGATCATTTGGACGGTTGTTTCCGACATGGCGCGGTCAAGGCTCTTCGCTGAGGACATTTCCATTGGTTTCTAATATCTCGGACAGCGAATCGGAGCTCGTGACATCTTTTGCCAACAGAGTCATTTCTCGATGGACAGAGGACTTTGAATGCCTTGACACAAAAAGTTTTATCCAAGGGATGGCCGGCATATCCCTCTTTCCTGCAATTTGCATTGTCTGTTTCTCAATTACCTTGGCTTTGCTCGATTACTTCGATGTTCCTAAGCCACCATTCGCGTTGCAGTTCGCGATCTTTGGGATCATTGTTTTGCCGGTGCTTGCTTCCATCTCGCTGTTAGCATTCCTCCCATTCTTACTGCCACAACGCTTCCTCACAAAATCGCTCTTTGTCGCGGTCGCAATCGGGTTGAATCTCGAATTGCTGCTATTTTCGTTGAGGCTATTGGGAAATGCTCCCCTCGGACGCTCTGAGACATGGACTGCCATCGCGCCGTCAGTCTTCGTGTTCTGCGTCTCGGTCAGCTCGATTCCCACGGCGCTGCAATGGATCAGATCTCAAACACTCCGACCAAACATGCTGTTTGTGAAGCGAACGAGACCGATATCCATCGGAACCTCGCTGGAACTTGTTCTCACCGTTGCGTTGGACTGTGTTGCCTGGAAGCTCTTTTTTAGTACCTACGAAATCATCCCCCTTGATCATTATCCTATCGGCAGCAGGCTTCATTTCTGGACTCGCAGCCGCCGCGATGACCTACGCCGTCATCCCAACCAGCTATCACGTTCAAGTTGGTTTTCCTTGTATTGATCCGGCAATCAAACATCGCCCCGTGATCATCACCTGGGCAACTGCTGCGATCGGCCACCTGGTCCTGATGGCATCGACAGCCGACTTTGCGACATGGTCGATCGGTGGATTCCTGGCCTGGATTTTGGCGTCTATGTTCAACGCAACGATAGCAATCGCAATGCTCGGCATTGGTCTAGACTGGCTGCGACGCTGTGGCTGGACGCTTGAGCGGCCTCATTCCAAAGACCTGAAGATTTCGCCATCGGAGACACCCCCGGTCAACGGACTGTTGTCATGACAGATAACTCAGATGCCACCCCAAAGCCTCACGCTCCTGATTCACTTCTCGGGGTTCGCCTCCTGGACTGGCGAAGCTTGGCGTTTGGCTTGCTGGGGATGGTGGCTTGGCTGGGCGTTTGTGTCGTCTGGGGTGCCGCAGTTCTCGGTTTTCTGAGTAGCAATTCCGTTCCGCAACCGTCCTCTCACGCGTTACTCATCGCAATCGTCGGCGTCATGTGCACTCCGATGATCGCTGCTTTTGGCCTTGCCGTATTCGTTCCTTTGCTTTTGTTTCAGCGTCTTGCATTCACTGCGGTTTTCGTTGCGGGCACCGTCATTGTCAACCTATTGTTGATGGCGATCGCACTGAGTCTTTTCGATGCGGTGCCTAGCTCCAGATTCATCAAGGACATCACTCCGCTGCTTTTCGGTTTCTGCGTCACCCTCAGCGTTTTTGCGACGGCGTCGCAGTGGATTACCTCAAAGTCCTTGCGTCCGCAAATGAAGGTCGCGTCGGCACCCCGGCACGTTTCAATTCGAGATCTAATGGGTTTGATGTTCGCGACTGCATTGATCTTCGGCATAGCACGATTTGCCTTTCGCGAGGTCTCGGTTGGAGCCGATTTCTACATTGCCATCGGATTCGGAATCGCCACCGCGGTGATCATTTCGACGATGGTCAAAACCATCATCCCTTTTAACGCCATTCCGATTGACGGCAATCGAAAGCCCGCAACAAGGTCGGGTCGAAATTTTCGGATCGCCTTGCATTTGCTTGCGGCCGGGACGGTTGCAGCAGCAACTACGTTCGCGTGGGCGCTTTGGATAGAGGTTCGATTTGTGCTTTGGCCTTTGAGATGGAACCAAGTCGTTGAGATGGCTGCCTTGGCAGCGGCATCTGTTTTCAACGCAGCCCTCATGCTGGCATCTGTCAGCGTCGGGCTGTTTTGGATCCGAAGGTGCGGCTGGACCATTCAATCGTCACGCCAAACCACTGCTCGTGGCGAGGCCGGTTCCAGCGTCGAGCCAAGCGTCGTGGCTTATGCAGAGACCGATTCGGCTCGCTCCACCGCTGAGACCGACAAATCGGCATAGAGGTGCGGGAACAGTTCGCCTCCGCGAGATTTTTCCCAGCGTAGGTTGTCGTCGATTTCAGTCACTCGAATGTGCAGCACGACCAAACCGCTTTGGCCGGCGAAGTGAGCCGCCAATGTTCCGGGGACTTGCTCCTCGCGGGACAAGTGAATGAAGCCGTCCGCGACATCGATCGGTGCTGGGGGAAGCTTTCCGGTGGCTTGCATCTGCTCCCATTGCTGCTGGGTCGCGATTTTGCAAACGGTGGATGGTGAGTCGCTGGACACTGGTTCGTTAGACATGGCACTGCGCATAGAAAAAGCCGGCTGATTATATCAACCGGCTTTGTAGTCGTCTGAGAGACGTGGTTCAATTGTGGCCGATGTGTGATCTCGCCACCAAACTCAAATTCAGTCGCGAACGATGACGCGGCCCAATGGCGTGAAGACGACGTCCACGCAAGTGTCACAGCAAGGAAAGCTGAAGGTCATGACTTTGCGACCCAAGAAACCTTTTTTGCAGCAAACCAATTCGGGGATCACGTTTTCGCAGCAAGCAGGAACGCAGGCGCTGACTTCAACGGGACAGCAAGTCAAAGGGTTCTTGACGCACCAGGAAACCTTCACGGGTGCTGGTGGGCAGCAAACGGGAGCTGGTTCGCAGCAGACAGGTGCTGGAGCTTCGCAGCAAACAGGAGCCGCGTCGCAGCAGTCGTTGCCACAGCCGAGAAGGCCACAAGCACTGGCGGACGAAGCGGACGAGATACAAACGGCAACCGCAACAGCGGCAATGGTACGAGCGAAATTCATTGGAAATTCCTTTCGGGTAAGAGTTGATACACTCTGTAACCTTCAACGCAATTGTGCGTTTGGGGTAAACGTTGCCATCAGTTTGAACCCAATCGCGGTAGTCGTCGCGGTACAATTGACGCGATCGTCACTAGCCGAAGCGATTCGGCGGTGGAATAATGAACAGCAACCGCCGAAGCCGTCGAATCTTGGCGACTTTTGGGCGTGCAATGGCGGACAAATCGTTCTGATCGTCATTGTTCAGCAATAGACCTATTTCCTGCGAGGCATCGGACAACATCGTCTGATCTCGCGAAGTATCCCCGCTTCAAACGGAGAAGCTTGATGTCGCGTTTGTTTTTGACTGCTGCCCTGGCCTGTGCAATGGCAATCCCTGCTGCGTTCGCCGCAGACCCTGCCACTGCTGACAAAGGACTGTGCCAAGGTGATCCAATCGGCGCGTTCTACGTGACCAAGGTCGCTGGTGCAGAAGATGATGGTGTCGAAGCCGGCGAAGCATTGTGCTACCGCTGCAAATACGGCTCGCGTCCGATGGTCATGGTCTTCGCTCGCCAAACCAGCGAACCCGTCGCGAAGCTGGTCAAGGAACTTGACTCCGCCGTCGCTTCAAACAGTGACGCACAACTGAAAAGCTTTGTCACTCTGTTCGGCGAAAAAGCTGACAGCATGAAAAGCGAAGGCAAAAAGATGGCCGCCAAGAATGTGCCGGTCGTCGTTGCCAAGGATAAGAATGGTCCTGCAAACTACAAACTGTCCGACGACGCACAAATCACTGTCGTGATCGCCAACGACTCGCAAGTCGTCGCACGTCACGAGTTCGATGCTGACAAGATCGATGTCGCTGCTGTGATGTCCGAAGTCAAACAAATGCTGAACTAGTGGATTTTTAAAACTCGGGGCCCGAGTTTTCTACAAGCTTGGGCCTCGAGCTTCCTGACCAGACAGACATGTCGGAAACTCGGGCCCCGAGTTTCTGTCCAAGAAGCAATTGTCGGAAGCTCAGGCCCTGAGCTTCACTAAAAGCCAAAACTGAACCGCCCAAGTGTTGATCACTTGCGGCGGTTTTTTCATGCGCGATCACACATCCGTTGTCCGCACAAAGAACTACCGAATCAGCCGCCCTGCCTAGCCGCCAATCGCCTCGAACGCCTGCCGCCCCCGGAGACGATCGCGGGACGATGCACTAGGATGTCTCGCGATACGAACCGCGAGTACGGGTAGCTGTCTTGGATTGGACTTGGCCAGACGATGACGATGAATTGGTGACTGCCTATCACGAGGCCGGTCACGCGATCGTTGGTTGCGCGTTGGGAGCCCAAATCGACCGAGTCACGCTTTCCCAAGCGTCCATGTTCGATGATGAAGACGGTGACTTGCCACGTCGATTTGGCGACTGCATCGTCAATTGGGGACGCGTCGACCCAAGTGACAACTGGCAACGCCAACGTGAATTGCTGACGATCCTAGCGGGACCCGTTGCCGAGTTTGTGTATCAAAGCGGTGACGAGGAGTTGTTGGACGTACGGGCTTGGCAGAGCGATTGGCAGCAAGCCCAGTTGTGCGCGGCGGCCCTCAAACCTCAAGCGGCTCAACAAATCCGATTGATGCGAGAAGCCATCGTCCGTCTACGGAAAATCGTCGCGTCAGATCCGTGCTGGTCGGCGATCGCAGCACTCGCGGACGAGTTGATGCTCGGCGACGAAATCGAAGGCGAGCAGGTCGCCGACCTGGTCCGATTCTGGTGGAGCCGCGCGTGATCGACGCATGGGTTACGATGTCGGCCTGTCTTCCAAATGAATCCCCCTCACAGATTTGCTCGCAATGAAAAAGACTGGCTTGGCCAAACGAAATTGGCTTTGGAGCTTCGCTCTGATCGCGATGATGGCGTCCGCCACTGGTGTCTGCACCGACTGTTATGGAGCCGACCCAAGCGACGTACTTCCCGTCTGGCCATCAGATCCACCGAAGTGGGACGCACCAACTGAACCGGAAGCCGACCTCACCAAACCGACAGACAACAAAATTGGTGGAAAACGCTTGATGCGTTTGGGCAATGTGTCCACGCCAGAAATGCATGTTTTTCCCGCCAAAGATGCAGACGGCAATCCGTCCAAGACCGTCATTGTCGTCTGCCCGGGTGGTGGGTTTTCGATCTTGGCTTGGGACTTGGAAGGCACCGAGATCGCCGAGCAGTTGGTCGCGGGCGGCGTGACCAGCGTTGTTCTAAAGTATCGCGTGCCGACTCGGACAATGGAACCGAAATGGAAACCACCTGTCCAAGACATCCAGCGGGCGATCGCCCTGATCCGAGCTGGCAAAGTCACCGGCGAAACTCCAGACAAAGTTGGCGTGATGGGTTTCTCCGCTGGCGGCCAGGCGGCGTGTCGTACCGCAACGATCACGGAACGTCAGTACGATGCGATCGATGATGCTGATGAACAGATTCGCTTGCCCGATTTCGCCTGTCTCATTTATCCCGCATGGCTAGTCAAAGAAGACTCACCCGATGAACTGAATGGAATTGAGATCACTGAAGATTCACCACCCATGTTCTTGGCCCACGCAGAAGACGACCGATTGACGGTGATGAACTGCGTGACGACGTTTACCAAATTGCACGAAGCCGGCGTGCCATCGGCATTGCATGTGTTCACGGGGAGCGGCCATGGTTTTGGCGGTCGCATGGACGGTCGAGCGGACGACCTTTGGCCTGAACTGTGTTTGCGTTGGCTGCGTGACGAAAACCTCCTGAAGGGAAAATAGACGTTGGATCACACCTTTGATGCACCACCGATTCAGCCCGAACAGGAATGGGCCAATGCATGGACGCACGGTTTGTCGGCGGCGCTATGGTGTATCGTCGGAGCTGCGTTGGTCCGATCATCGGCGGGCGAACCTGGATTGGCGATCGCTTGCGGTGTCTATGCCGCGTCGGTCGTGACCACCTTTGTTTGCTCGACCTTATCGCATGTGTACTTGGAACAACCTTGGCTCGATCGCTTTCGTGCGTGTGACCAAGCGGCGATCTATTTGATGATCATCGGAACCTACACTCCGATCGCCTATGCCTACTCACCCGACGGCTGGCGAATCCCGTTGCTGACGGCGATGTGGGTGGCCGCGTTGGCAGGCTTTTTCAACAAAGCTGTGAGGATGCACCGGCTGCATTCCATCAGCGTCGTGTCTTACTTGCTGCTTGGATGGCTGCCTGCCATTCCGTTGATCCGCAACGTTCCGGTCGAACTCGCATACGCGATGTTCATTGGCGGTGTCCTCTACAGCTTAGGAACCGTCTTTCTCATGAACGATCGACGAGCTCCCTACTTGCACGCGGTTTGGCATCTGATGGTTTTGCTCGCCTCACTCGTCCATGCGGTTGGGATCGCTTGGTACGTCGTCGCCCCCATACAAAACCCATCGTTGTAAGCATCGCCAACGCCATCGAAGGTTCGGGAACGGCAATGACCCTGATCGAAAAACCATCCGCGGCGACTTCGGAGGCAATCAAATCCACGTAGGGCGAAACGAAGTTGTTGAAACTGAACTTTTCCGACGTATCGGGATCGGTGTAGATGCCCATGTTCGTCCCCGTGAAAAGATACTCGCCACCATGTTCAACGAACGAGCCTTCACCCGAGTCACCACCAACCAAGGTGAGTTCATCCGTGCCGCCTCCGCCTAGAGGATGATCCCACCGATAGATGACCGACTCGGTGATTGCACCTGTGTTGAGCCTCACCGTTTGAGTGAAGTCGATCGTGTCGGAACCGAACTGTGAGTTTTGGCCTTGGACGATCATGCTCCGGCCCAGCATGTCAAAGTACCCACCTCCCAAAACGGGCATTGGCGTGATCCCGTCGCTCGCCGGCACAGGTGCATCCAATGTCACCAGCAACAAATCGCTGTTATGAACCGTTCCGGCCATGAGTGTTGTGCCACCCGACAGCACCAAATCATTTTGCAATGTTGTTTGCAACACAGTGGATGACTCCGCCGTGTAAGTGTGCCGCGTCCCATCAGCGGCCACAAACGTCGGATTGATCATCCCCGTATGAGTTGCGGTGACGTAGTGCAGCGGCGTGATCAGCACGGCACGCCGGACTGCCACGCCGGTCAGCAAAGAGTGATCCAACCAGAAATCGGGATTCAGAGAATCGTCGCCTAAAAAACGATTGTGGCGGGAAGCGGAGAAACTCGCAAAAGTCGCCGCACTTGCCAATTCCGCCATCACGAACCACAGCAAAGTGGAAACGAGACAGATTTCGGTCCAACGGCGAACAGACATTCTTTGCTTATCCAAATGCAGCTTTCCAGTGACGACAACAACCCTGTCTATTTCGGGAAGGACTGAGAATCAATTCCCCGAATGGTTGGATGACGTTGGACACCAAAAAGTTCATTCGGCGGAAGCACTGAGCGCGGCTGCATCTTGAACATCAATCGTGATGGGAAAACTAGCCACACCACCGTCAGTCTCTGCGATCAGGAAGAACGATCGTTTTCCCAAGGCCGCAACCGGATCGGCCGTGATAAATAATTCTCGTTCGTTCTCATTGGGCAAGACCAGCAAACCGCTCAGCCCAATGTTGTCGACGTAGACACCATGGGCGGCATTGTGTCCGCTGCCCTCCTTCCCGAATCGAATCTCGCCGTTGTTCACCTTACCTTTCGTATCCTTGCCGCGCCGAAGCACAATCCGCGCTGATACGGTTGTGCCGCGAGGAATCACGAGCGTCCAATCTTTGTTTTCCGGAACGTCTCGATCGACGGGCTGAATCATCGGAATCACGCTGGGTGGCGTTCCAACGGTCAGCCCCGTGATCGTTCCCGCACGCCGCTCAACGCGGCGATCCAAAATCTCCGCCTTGGCCGTGACTCGCAAATCGACCTTCTCCGCAGGAGTTTGCGTTCCAATTGGAATGAAGATCGCGCCTTCGGCAGAACGCTGGTTGGCTTCGACAACCACGGGAAAATTGGAGTGCCAACCCGACGGCAAATCCCCAATCTCAAACGTGACGGGTCCGTCGAATCCATCGATGCGTTGAACATTCAAGTCGATCTTGCGGCCTGCCCCGGCCGGAATGCTGGCGTTCATTTTGCCAATCGACGCCGAATACGATGGTGCCGCCGGTCGAATTCGCAGTCGATACCGGAAATCATCGCCGGAATGCCCGCGAGTATCGCCAACACATACGGTGAAATCCCCATCGCGTGGAGCGACGAAATCCAACCGGCTGGACTCACCCGCCATACGACTCGGATCGTCATCGTTTTCATAGATCACATCGAACACGGGCAATCCATTCGCCTCCGGTTCCTCGCCCAGTCGCAATTCGCGAACGACATAGGCGGGTTCCCCCAACGCATGAGTCGTGTGAGTGGTGCCAAAATAGGTGTGCCGATTTCCCGCCCCGGGATACACGTCAAACCCGGAGTCCGGACCACGCGGATGTCGCCATGTCTTCGTAACTTCACCACTGGAATAAAGATATTGATTCAAACCAATCTCTTGCCAACCAAACAATCGAAAGTCATTGACCTGGCCGCTGTTCTTGCCTCGAAAAGTGAAGTAGGTGTCTCGAATCGCTTGCAACCTGGTTCGCAACAGCGGATGACCAGCTTCATCCAACAAAACGATTTTTGGATCCAGATCCCCCGAAGTCGCATCCGCTTCGATCATCCACGCTTCACCACGGCCGGCGGAAAATCGATAGCAGTCTTCTTCGCCCATCGTTGTCAGCGATCCGGTGACCTCACAACCACGCCCGACGTCGGCGACACCATCGATAAAATTGAGCTTCGACTCCTCCAAAGAAACCAGCGGCCCGAGATCCAAGTAAACCGGCTCCAATGTTGTGCGTTTCGGTCCGGAGCCTCGCCGCATGATCTCAGGCAGGACTCGGTCCACAACGCGGCCATCCATCAACGCGATGGTGGCATTGGTCCCATCCGCGGACACAAACAGATCACTGGGTGTTTGGCCCAAGGGCTCCATCGCTCCAACCACAGACCAATCGTCGGTTCGGAGCAACTTGGCATTGCCCGCTTCACTGACGATCACCAAACCGCGGCCATCGGGAGTCAGCGTCATCCCCGATATTGGTGACTCATCAACAAACCGGGTCTGCACAATCGGGTTGATCGCGGGCTCTGACTTTGAGACCAACTTCCAAACTCGAAGACGATTGTCGGCACTGCCTGCCAACATCCACCGTCCGTCCTTTGAGAAAAGAACGCTATTCACTTCGCCTTCGGGTTGGCTGAGAGTGTCCAAGCGCTGTCCGGTCGCTACATCCCAAACCTTGACCGTTTCGTCCGCACAAGCCGAGATGAGCAACGCGCCATCCGGAGAAAACGCGAGATCAAAGATCGCGCCGTTGTGGCCAAGCAATTCCTGAACGACCTTACCGTTGCCCGTGTCCCAAATTAGAATTTTCCGGTCGTAGCCCGCCGTTGCGATTCGCTTTCCGTCAGGCGAAAACTCAGCCGCGTACAAAACGTCACTGTGACCAACCAACTCTTGACGCACGCTACCATCGGCCACATTGAACAAGGTCGCTTGTCCGTAACCACCGGTCAGCCCCGATGCGGCCAGCAGCTGCGTGCCATCACCATTGAATTGAAGTGAATTGACTTTGCCCCAGGGATTCGCAACTTCCATCGACTCGCCGCTGGCGAGGTTGACCAAAGTGATCGCCCCAAACTTCGCAGTCGCATGCCATGCACCATCGCTGGAGCGAGCAATCGCGGTGACTGGCAAATTCGCATCGGAGGAAGTCGCAATTTTCGGTGTTTTCAGTTCGCGACGAATCGGCATGTCTCCGTCCGGGCCCTCCGCACCTTCTTCGATCCAATCAGCCAAGATCGCAAGTTCTTCTTCGCTTGGGCCTTCCATGTCATCGGGTGGCATCACCGGTTCGAGCTTGCCCGATGCCATCAGAAACATTCGGCTGGCCGATACAACACCCGGGGTGAGTGCCAACCCCGAGTCACCACCGCTGATCAAAGCAGCGTGCGTGTCCATCGCCAATCCGCCTTGCGCATCATCCTCGGCATGACAACCGACGCAATACGTTTGCAGAATCGGTGCCACGTCTTCGACAAAGTCGACCGCGAAAGCGTTCATCGAAGAATAGCAAACAGCCAACAACAAAAAGATGCAGTGAGTTCTCATCGGGGATCGCTTCAATGGTTGTAGGTGAACTCGACGCTGGTCAAAACGCTCCAAGCGACGTCTCGCATCGCGGTGGTTTGGTCCTCTCCGTATTCGTCCATCACCGAAACAAGTGATTGACGCTCCGCCGCCGTCGGGACTCGAGACAACGCCCTTTGAAACAAGACGTCGAGGTACTCGTCACGATCCCACTTTTCGGCTGCCGCAAGACTGGGCAAACTCGCCGTATCGTTCAACTTTGGGTTCAACGTTTCACCATTGGACAAGTGAAGGACCTGAACCATCGACGGCTCGGCATCACGCTCGCACTCACAAACAATTTCGCGAGGATTGCGGCCAAAGGTTTTCAGGAAATATGAATCGACAGCGGAATCGTAGAGTTCAATCGCTCGTGTGCCGGCGCTGTAGAAATCCGTCTTCTGCTTGTCGGCTCCCGCAAAAGCAATCTCGGTGAACGACGTTGATGTCCCCAAAACCTGATCCATCGAATCGAGCAATACTTCCGCCATCAAACGTCGAGGTGCGTAGTGACTCAGATACTTCGGATCTTCGCGGTTTCCCTCGACCGTCAAACTGCTCCGCTGATAGGTCTCACTTTGCAAGATCGTTCGCATCAACGTCTTGAGATCGAAACCGGAATCGCTCAGGTGCTGGGCTGCCGCGTTGAGCAGGTCCTCGTTGCTGGCGGGATTGCTCAGCCGAAGATCATCGACCTGTTCAACCAACCCTCGACCAAAGAAGTTTGCCCAAATGCGATTGGTGATCGAGCGTGCAAAGTACGGATTGGCTGGGTCGGTCAACCATTCAGCCAAGACTTCCCGGCGATCTCGGGGATCGTCAAACGCCATCGGTTCGGAATCGAGCGGAGCGGGCGGCTGTGCTTTTCCGAGATTGGGTTGCACCAACTCGCCAGACGTCGAAACATACAGTTGCCGCACACCATCACCGTTTCGCGAATCACCGCCCCAGCCTTTTGCCCGGACTCGTGAAAACAGGTTCGCCATGGCGTAGTACTGGTCGTTTGTCCATTTCTCAAGCGGATGGTTGTGGCACTTCGCACATCCGATCGACAATCCCAAGAACGATTGACACGCACTTTCGGTCATTTCTTCCGGCGTTTGGTTGACCGCGAAAAAGTTGGTGGCACCGTTGGTCGCACTGCTGCCAGTGGATGTCAGAATCTCGCGAACCAGAACGTCCCATGGCTTGTTCGTGCGGACGCTGTCGTGCAGCCAATCGTAGTAGGACTTGACCGCGACCGGACGAAGTTTGTTCCCGTTGATGACCAACACATCGGACCACTTGTAAGACCAATAATCCGTGAACGATTCCGCCGCCAGCAATTGGTCGATCAACGCATCACGACGCTGATGTTTCGGTGCGGAGAAATACTCCTCGCGTTCAGACTTGGTCGGTAGCCGCCCGATGGTGTCCAACGTCGCGCGACGAAGAAACGTTTCATCATCGCATGGAGCAGACGGTGGCAACTGAAGTGTTTGAAGCTGCTGCAGATTCAGGTCGTCGATAAAATTGCGACGAGGTGCTGACGCGTAAACCTCCGCCGCAACGTGATTCGGATTGGGCACCGTCATTCTTGCAAGAGCGACCTTGCTGGCATACCAAACCAACACCGCTGCTTCGCCACTTCCATTGATCTGAACTCGCCCGGTTTCATCCACCCCCGCGACCGCTTCATCGGTGGCGGTGAAATGCGACCAATGAGTCACGTCCCGCGAGGTGCCATCGTCGTAGTGAGCGGTCACGAGTACTTGGGAATAATCACCGGGATGCAGCTTGGCGTTCTCCGGCGTCACCGTGATCTTCTCGATCAACGCGTCGTCTTTGGAAGGAACCGCGGCACCGTTGGCGATCCACTGGGCCAAAATCTCATAGTCTCGCGAATTTGTGTCCAGACGCAGGCCGCCTTTGTGTGGCAAAGCTCCCGTTGGTTTCGCGAGCAACAGACTGCGTCCAGGATCGGCCATTTCGATTCGGCGCCCGCGTGCTTGCCGAGTGATGGAATGAAAATCTGCGTTGCTGTCGTACCCACGCAACGACAGCACAAATCCGCCCTTGCCGGCCAAAGCCCCATGGCACGCACCCATGTTGCAGCCCTGTTTTGCCAGCACGCTTTGCACATCGTTTCGAAAGCTCCACTGGTGAGGCTCCTTCGTACCGCCGACCGTCACTTCCGTCGCGGTGGTCCGCCCGTCGGTCGTGGTGGCCGTCACTGTCGCGACGCCATCAGAAACCGCGTGCAGGGTTTGCCCCACCACTTTGACGATGCTCGGGTCAGACGTCTCGATCGTCACATCATCGATCGTCGATCCAGCGATTCCGTCTTGCCACGTTGCAACCGATAGACGCTGCAGGTCGCCAGCATGTGACAACTCAACTTGCTGCGGCAACAACACGACTGACTCAGGCGAGTCCGCATTCGCGATTGGCTTTGTGCCGAGAGACGCGGCAAACATCACCAACATGCAAAAGCCTGTTTGGATGAATGAACTTCTCACGCGAACAGCTCCTTGATTTCGCGAACACCGAAGTCGACCAACGGAAACGGGCGTCCGCCGGGACCAGGCAATTCCGCGTGCAGATCCAAATCCATTGCCTTGAAAATCGTTGCAATGATCTCGCCGGGGTTGGTCGGGCGATCCGCGGGAACGCCTCCGACCGGGTCCGATTTCCCGACGGCTCTTCCTCCGACCACGCCACCACCAGCGAACGTGCACGAGAAACACTGCGGCCAGTGATCTCGTCCTCCCGCCGGATTGACTTTGGGTGTGCGACCGAATTCAGCCAGTCCACAAACCATCGTGTCATCGAGCAAACCGCGATCATGCAAATCCGTGATCAATGCCGAGTACGCTTGGTCGTACATGGGAGCCACGATGTTCTTCATGCCTTCGATGGTCGTGAACGGTTTGCTGCCGTGGATGTCCCAAGTGACTTCATTGAAGACCGTCAAAAACGTGTTGATGGTGACGAACCGCACCCCGGCTTCGATCAGCCGACGGGCCAGCAAACAACACTGGCCGAAGCGATTCATCCCATAGCGTTCGCGAACGGAGGTCGGTTCTTTGGAAAGGTCAAACGCCATCCGCGCCTCGGGGCTGTTCATCATCCGATAAGCGGCCTCGAAGTTGGCATCAAACAGCTTCGCCGATTCGGTCGCTTCGAACCGAGCCATGTGGCTTTCGATGGAATCACGCATTCGTCTTCGTCGATCGATTCGCACGTCTGGAAGCGATGCTGGTGGCAACAAATCGGGAACCTTGAAGTTTGGCTTGCTCGGGTCGGCCATCAACGCAAATGGGTCATAGGCTTTGCCAAGAAAACCACCGGCTTGTCCATTGGGCAAATTCCCACCGCCACGTCCCATCGTTTGCGGCAACACCACATGAGCGGGCAAGTCCGTGCGGCGTCCGTGCAAATATTCGACGACGGCACCGGCATGCGGGTAGTTCACTCCACCAGTGAATTTACGACCGGTCTGCAGCATCTGCCATCCGGCATCGTGAACGGCGGCGGCCGTGTGATAGCACGATCGAACGATCGAAAACTTGTCCGCGATTTCCGCATGCTTGGGCAGGATCTCGGTCAACTCGAAATCGCCGCGAGTCGCAATGGTTTGGAATGGGCCGCGAACCTCCGCCGGTGCATTCGGTTTCGGGTCAAACGTGTCCATTTGACTGGGAGCACCCAAATTGAAAATCATGATGCACGATTTTCGATCGGTGTTCTTCCCAGCCGCACCGGCTGCTTCCGCGGCCAGCAATTGTGGCAAGCCAAAACCAAGCATTCCGAGGGTTCCAACCTGCAGAAAATCGCGCCGGGTGGTCCCGTTGCAAGTATGCGTCTTGGCACGCGAAGTCAAATTCAACATGGCTGCGGTTCCAGGGGCTGGATCGAGAGCCGATGACCGATGGTGGGGACGATCAGTGGGCGGATCAGGTGGGGCGGGAGTCGTCCTTCGACGAACTCAGCCATTGTAGCTGAACACGACGCGGCATTTGGGCTGCGTTTGGTGCATCTTCGTTTTGCTATCGGATGGGATATGATTGCCGGCAGAGGTTGCTGAATCTCAACACTTGCCCCCACGATTGCCCTCAAGTCTGAAATGTTCGATCGCGACTTCCGTTTGCCAGCTTGGTCTCCCGTTCTCATTCTCGCTGCGACGTGTGTGTTGAGCGTGAACTGTTCCACCGCGTCGGCCCAGTCTTCCGATAGCGAACAGGTCTTGTTCGGACCAAACGTTTCCTCGAGCAACAAGATCACACCCCAAGGCGTTCGGATCCAACATCCGTCCAGCGGCGAACTGAAGTTCACTGCTCCACCAAGCGACGGGTACCCGCATGTTCAATTCGAATTCATGGGCACGCCGCTTCGTCTGGACGCCTTTGATACGTTGGAAGCCGACGTGTTCAACCCTGGCGACAAACCGCTCAAGGTTATTCTGTCGACTCGCAATCCAGGATCGCGAGGACGTGACGGAAGCAGTGCTGCGGCGGCGACCGTGCCAGCAAACGCATCGGGTGTGATCCGGGTCGCCTTCGGTAGTTGGCACGGACAAACCGACATCCCCTTCGACACGAGCAAGATTCGCTCGATCACTGTGATGCTCGAGAAACCGTCGGAGGCAAGCTCGCTTGTGATCCGAAAAATTCGTGCCGTGAGCGAAACTCAGTTGCTCGAACGACTGAAGACAACCGCCTTCTTTCAAAAGCAAACCCCATTCTTCGGACGCGGCGTCAACATCGGCAACACCTTGGAAGCTCCTCGCGAAGGCGATTGGGGACCACTCTTGGAAGCCAAACACTTGGACTTGATCCAGCAAGCCGGCTTCGACTCCATTCGTGTGCCAGTCCGCTGGTCAACGCACGCTCAAACGAAGCCTCCCTACACGATCGATCCGACTTTCATGCAACGCGTTCGCTGGGTCGTCGACGAAGCACTTCGCCGGGATCTGAAAGTGATGATCAACATTCATCACTACGAAGGTTTGTACGCCAATCCTAAACAACACTTCGATCGTTTCCTGGCATTGTGGCGACAAATCGCGGATGAATTCGGGGGTGCTCCGTCGGAGTTGGTATTCGAAGTTCTCAACGAACCTCACGACAACTTGGACGCAGGAAAATGGAATCGCTTACTGGCAGACGCTCTTCCAATCATTCGCGAAAAGCATCCTGAGCGAACGATCGTGGTTGGACCTGCGAATTTCAATTCCATTGATGCGTTGCAATTTCTAAAGCTTCCCCAAAATCGTTCCAACTTGGTTGCGACCTTCCACTACTACTCGCCGTTTCAATTCACTCATCAAGGCGCCGGATGGTTGGGTGATGAATCCAAGCAATGGAAAGGCATGACCTGGACCGGAACGCCCGAACAACAAAGGGCAGTTCGCAACGACCTCGATCGAGCCTTGCGATGGAGCGTTGAAAACAAAATCCCAATCTATCTCGGCGAGTTCGGTGCCTACCAAGAAGCCGACATCGATTCGCGAAACCACTGGACTCGATTTGTCGCCGACGAAGCCATCGAGCGACGAATCGGAATCGCGTACTGGGAGTTCTACTCAGGGTTCGGAATCTACGATCCCCAGAAAGACAAGTGGCGACCAACCCTCCGCGACGCGATTCTCGGGAAGTAGTTCCAAGCGTTCGCTTTTGGAAACCGAAGTGTGATGGGTTTTCATGTCGACGCCTTGGAAGGCCATCGTACGGGGGCACGAATCGGCGGAACGTTCGGCGACGATCTTCGCCCCGGATAGGGCCGGCGTTGGGTATGCCGCGCGGGCCTCGCTGACGCTTCGGATTCCCAAAATCATCGCCCCCAAACCAACTGGGCGTCCCGACGGATCGAGCGTCCATCTCGTCCCGGGCTCACCCGAGCAGTTTGGCGAGTGTTGTCGCCAAGGAACGCAATGACTCGTCGTTCTCCAAGCTGATCCGCAACTGAGGCCGGCCGGATTCGTCACGATCCACGCACTGTGTCAATCGCTCGGTCAACTTGTCGACGGTTTCGCTGGACGGTGACGAACCATTTCCCATCAACTCGCCTGCCAATGAAAGCGCGGCGGTCACCAACTGCCCGCTCGCAGCAGAAACCTTTTCGGTTCGCTCGGCTGCGAGCTTCTCCGCTTCGGCCTCGACTCGTCGCTGCTGACTTTCGTCGACCGGTGCCGCGATCGGCTGAGGCAAAATGACTTCCAACCGCCGTTTGAGATCCTCCATCCCGCTTTGCATGGAGACTTCGGACGCGTCACTGTCAAAGTTGAGCGACGCATCCGCGAGATCTTGCTTGGACGCCAGTGTTGTGAGCAAACCTTCTTCGATTGTCGGTGTTGGCTCACTGGTCGTGACCAACTTGTAAACGTGAACCGGGTTTTCCTGCCCCATCCGATAGGCGCGAGCAATGCGTTGTTCCAAGACCGCAGGATTCCATGGCAAGTCCACGTTGATCACCGTGTTGGCGGCCTGCAGGTTCAGCCCCGTGGAACCAGCGTTGGTCATGTTGATCACCCGGCATTCCGGATCATTCTGGAATCGTGCAACCAGTGCAGCTCGCTTCTTTTGAGGCACTTGGCCGTCCAGCCGAACGTAGTCGCATCCGATCTCGTCGAGGCGGTTCTCGATGCGGCTGAGCATTCGTCGCCATTCGCTGAACAACACGATCTTGCGAGTCGGGTCAGCAATCAACCCCTCTAGCAATTCGGCCAATCGATCCAGTTTGCTGCTGTATTCATCCGCCTCTTGATCCAGCAAGTAAGTGCTGTCGCAAGCCATCCGTGCCATCAGCAAGCACTTCTGAATTCGCAACCGATCCATTTCGGTCATGAATTTCTTCGCAGCAATTTGAGCAACGATTTTCATGTTCGCATCGTGAGCTTCCTTCTGTTCCGCGGTCGCTTCACAACGAATGATCTCGTCGGTGCGATCGGGAAGTTGCTTGGCAACCTCCGCACGCGTTCGGCGAAGCAACACGGGTCGCATCGTTTCACGCAGCACATCGAGTTGTCGATAACCAAGCGTTTTGCCTCGATCATCCACCACGTGATGCTGGTTGAAAAATTGATACGCGGGCCCCAGCAAATCATCGTCGATGAAACGCGTGACCGTGAACAACTCCCCCAGACGATTCTCAAGTGGCGTGCCGGACAGAACCAACCGAAACGGACTCTCCAACTGCCTAATCACGTTGCTCGTTTTGGATTCCCAATTCTTGATCCGTTGGCCTTCATCCAGAATGATCAAATCCCAGGGCACGTTTTCGACCGCGGTCAGATCTCGCAGGACCTGTTCGTAGTTGCAGATCGTGAAGAACGCATCTCCCTGGTATTGCTCGATTCGTTCGTCGCCCTTCCCAAGAATGATCTGCGAAGAACGGCCGCTGAACCGATTGATTTCGTCTCTCCATTGGCTTTTCAGCGAAGCGGGGCAGACGACCAACACGCGAGAAATATCGGAAAGGTTGGCGAGCAATTCCGCGACGCCAATGCCCTGGATCGTTTTGCCCAATCCCATGTCATCGGCAAGAATCGCGCGTCCCGCTCCAGCGGCGAAAGCGATCCCATCAAGCTGATACGGCAACAACTCAGCGTTCAGCAACTTCGTTCGCAGCGGGTGATCACTGATGGATGCCCGAATCTGATCGCATTCATGCCGAATGTGTTTCTGCATCAATTCGCGTTGCAGAAACGCTTCCGCATCGGGGTAGATTTTCACGTCATGCCCAACCGTTTCGATCGCGTTCAAGCGGTTCATCACCTCGTCAGCCGCGAGCATCGGTTTCGTCGCCCCGTCGCCGATAATTTCGACGACGGATTCGTCCAACTTGGCCGGCAGATGAAACATCAACCCTTTTGGGGTGCCGCCGTCGAACGATCCATAATGGACGGCCAGAGAGATCTGTTTGCGTTGGTAGGGCTGACGAAGCTTTGCATCGGAAAAACGAGTTTTGAGTTTCTTCTGAACGTGCAAAATGTGCTTGCACGTCCCCAGCCGATTCGTGCGAAAGTCGGGGCAAGTGCAATACGATTCGCCATCGTCAAATCCACGCATCGCAACTCGGTAAGTGCGTCCGGAACGTTCACTGGTGACAACATAATCCGTCCAGGGTGTTTCTGTCTTCATCGATCGAACTCGCATGCGTTCTTCATCTGCACGCTTGGTTCGCTCCGCGATCGCTCGCTCTCGAAGTTCTTTGGCGGTCAAATTTTCGAGCGGCACGGATTCATCCGGCGGCATCGCCAACCCCAAGACCGATTTCGCATCGAGCAAATAATCCAGCGCGGCGCCCAGGTGTACGCAAGGAACCTCGCATTGATCGCAGTTCAATTGGAGCTGTTTCTTGCGGTCCGAATTCAGCGTGATCGTCGCGATCGCAAAGCCACCTTCGATCTCGGCATCCTCCACCCGAACTCGAAACAAATCCCCACCCAGGTAAACGTCTCGGTCGGATTGGATCTCAAAGTTTTGCCCGCCAGCTCGAATCAACTGCGAGCCTTCCTCTCCCAACAGATTGACCGCTTGGTGATACGTCAACGTCCCCAATCGCTGGTGAAAAACATTCGGGCGACGCTCCGTCTTCGTCTTTCGTTTGCCAGCCGTTTTGGTTTCCGTCGCCATCTGTCAACGCTCCTGCTTTCCAAGCCACGATTTCGAACCGATCCAGACACGCATTAGAGCGGATCCGGGATGCTTGAGCAGGTAGGCAAAAATGATTGGACGACAACATGCGAGCCGTTTGGGCTTTACCCGGGAGTGCGCCGGGGTGCCGGCGGCACTGATCCAAACCGGTACGGTGCCGAAGACTCCTACCTGCTTCCCCACGAGGCACGATGTGAAGGCTCCGTTTCCGAGGCAAACAATCCGGAGCGATTCAGATGCTCCAGACGCGTCTCCGCCCCGACAACGGTTCAGTGGACGACTTCTCAACTCGGTAGGGGGCAACGATACTGCTTGCCTCCCACTGCGGCTTGTCGATTGAGTCGTCACCGAGGTTTCAACGCATGTAGGATGGCCACTCTTGCCCGTCCAAGTTGCGGATGTCGGCCAAGAGTGGCCAACCGACAGCAAAATTGACTCGCCCGTTGCCAACGGGCGAGGTTCGCAAGACGTCACGAATACAGCACTTAAAAACTGCACTCCCTTCACCATCGGAAGTCTGATGAATCAATCCACCAACGTCTTGCTGGGCATTTTGTGTTTGCTTGGAACGCCGTTTCTGTCGGCAGATGAACCTGCAGAAATCGATTCGAATCGGTTTCAACAGGCCAGCGAGCGGACTTTCAAAGCGTTTGCCCCGCAAACAGAACAAACATGGGACAAGCCGTTCTTTTTCATGCAGCTTGCCGACCCGCAATACGGCATGTTCACCGGCAACGAAGGGCTGGACCAAGAAAAGGCTCTCGTCGAACAAGC
This sequence comes from Rhodopirellula europaea 6C, assembly GCF_000338295.1. GTDB lineage: Bacteria > Planctomycetota > Planctomycetia > Pirellulales > Pirellulaceae > Rhodopirellula > Rhodopirellula europaea. The sequence continues at coordinate 714 of NZ_ANMO01000232.1, read as the reverse complement.
GGTCGAACATATCAATCGTCTACAACCAAAGTTCGTGATCGTTTGCGGCGACCTCACCAATGCCACCCCCGACCAAGCCCGCTACGAAGCTCAGGTCAGCCAGTACCAGCAAGACTTTTCAAAGATCGATCCCGAGATCCCACTGGTTTGCGTGTGCGGAAACCATGACATCGGAAATCGCCCCACCGCGGAGTCCATTGCTCGCTACAACGAACATTTCGGCGACGACTACTTTTCATTTTGGGTCGGTGGTGTTTTCAACGTCGTGCTCAATTCAAGTTTGCTAAAGGATCCCAGCGGTGCTCTCGAGCGACTGCAACAACAGCAGAGCTGGCTGAAGCAGCAACTCCAACACCTGAGAGTGAAAGACGCCAAACACATCTTCGTGTTTCTGCATCACCCGTTGTTCTTGGAACGAGAAGACGAGCCAGACCAGTACTTCAACATCCCCTTGGAACGACGTACGCCGTTGTTGGCCCTGCTGAAACAAGCCAAGGTGCGAGCCATCTTCGCCGGACACTACCACCGCAACGCTTACGGACGAACCGGTGAGATGGAAATGATCACCACAGGCGCAGTCGGTCGACCACTCGGAAAAGACCCTTCCGGTCTACGTGTCGTTCGAGTTCAAGAAACTCAGATACAACACGCCTACCATTCGCTGGAAACCGTACCTGATGCCGTCGCCATCCCCTAAGCAGGTAGGTTGTGCAG